>NZ_QLTK01000001.1 GCF_003269035.1 Paraburkholderia bryophila
TGGCCGAATCCAGCTCCCTATGGCGCTGTCGCTGCACCAGTCGAGTCAATGGTGACACAAAAGTACAGTCGATCCGTCGTTCCTGCACAGCTTTCCAGCCATGCCGTTGCGGCAGCTGTGATTGTCCGACGACAGAAGTCGGCAGCCTCCGCTATCGTAAGATGCTCGAGACTCGTAGTTCCCTGCGGCGCGTTCCCGTGGCCGACCCGCCCATCCGAAGACTGAATCCATCCCTCCCAGCCCAAAATCTGGATCTGGTGGTTCGCACAGTGGTCGATCGCAGCGATAGCCGCATTTAGTGGAAGTACGATTTCCCGCTGCGAAATCGATTGCAGCGCGAGTTCGCGCGGCAGAGCTTGCAACTGCATCATTCGGTGCGCTCTTTCGGTTTGGACTTGCCGACATTGTCAGCAATCCAGCCGACGAAGTCGAGCGTCCGGTTTTGGCCGACCTCTGCCCGATGCGGTCGGCTCTGATCGACCCGGAACTGACGCCCGCTTTGCTCGTCAACGGCCATTCGGAAGAGTCTACGTAAGGCGACCATTGACCCTCCTAGACGTCGGCGTCCAAATTCAAAGCCTAGGTTTGGCATTGCAGCCGGGTCATTTCCATGTATCAATTAACTCGTGCTCCCGACTCCCGAGGCATATAAAGCAAACCCTTTCTCGCTGGGTCGTCTAAATCGACAAGCATGACGGGCAAAGGGAATTCTTGGCGAACTTGAGGAGTTTTCTCTCCGTCTTTCAAGTGCTTATCATCTTGATATACAACAAATAATTTTCCGTCGAGCCATATGATTTTTTTGAGCGTCGCCCTATTCATCCAGATCAATGATGAAAAATGGATATCGGACGGCAATTTCTCGTCTTTACCCACAACAACAATCAATAGACTCGGGCTACTTTTTGCCGACACCGGCTCCTTTGGCCAACGACAAACTCGGGTAAAGACCACAGCAGAATACGTTGTTTGCGGAATCCCTATTCTCAGTAATTCCGTGTTTTCGCACACTGTATCCCTTGAATGCTTCACTAGGCCAAGAACTAGCGCCAAGACAAACAGGCCCCCGCCTGCTATTGCCATGTGTGCCTTGGCCTTACCATATAGCGACGCTTGGTTGGGCCTGACGCTTACACCGAAGGCGTCTACGAGCAGATTGCCAACGAGACAGAGTAGCGCTGCGTACATGATCCATGCAGGATAGCCATAGAGCGTGACCGTCCCGCCTCCCTTGGCCGGTAGCACAAAGTCATCCGCTATAACGCCATAGGTTCCATAAGCTATTAAGAATGCCGAAGCGGAGACTTCGAGGATGCGCTTCTTTTTAATGTCCATGTCGCATCGAGTCGGGAAACAGTCCGTTGTTGAAAAGAAAGTGGCGCGGAGAGTCAAAACTCACAGGGCGCAACGAGAGATCAAGCGAGAAATACGTAAGAAATATTGAGTCGTAGGCACGTAATAGTTCACATCTGACGTGCCTGTCCTCACATTGCCTCGCCATCCACAGCAGGAGCCACCCCATCAATCGTGGACGAGCGATTCCAAGCCTTAATGAGCATGAGACTGCCTGCAAATTCAGGGGCACAATGGATTGTCGGCGATTGCTGGTCGTCTGTCGACCGTCCGCTCATGGCCGACTACCGCCCGATGCGAGAGGCATCACTCCGCCCCGAATCCGACGTTCGGCCTTCCAGGAAGCCGACGTTCACAAATTAAATACGACCCACTGGCTCAACTATTGAGAAGCAATAGCACAATTTCAGTCCTCAAGCGGCGCAGAACGCACCGCTCCTGAATCGAACCGATGAACCTGTCCAAACAGCTCGATTTCCGTACCGTCGACGATGATTCCTGAACCGTCGGGACAAGCATACAGGTTCGGTATAGTCGATAACCATTTCGACTGGTCTCGCGTAACGATTGCAGAATCGAAGTGCGGCCAAATATGGAAATCAACAAGGCCGAGTCCTGCGTTGTCCATCAACCGTTCGTCACGAGTATCGCCGCACAGCCGCGCTGAATTCACGCTTGGGGTCATCAGGATAGCGCCCGCGCTCACACCGATCAGCACCCCTCCTTCGGATACGTACCGAGTCAGGAGCGGCAGTGCATTGCGTCGCTGCAACCACGACAAGAATAAAAACGTATTCCCTCCAGAGAGGTGGATCGCATCGCACGACAGCAGGGTCGACCATTCCGTTTCCGACGTGTCCTGACCAGGGTCTACATACACGACCAAATCCGCACCAATCCCGGCGTAGTAGTCAGCTTTACGCCGAAAATAGATGCGTTCGGGATCGCTTGCGGCGGGGATATATCCAATCTTCGGCTGTGGTCGCCCGATCAGCCGCAGGAGACGCGCATCCAGCTCTTCATTGGCTGGAAAGTCTTGATCACTATATAACGCCAGTTTTCGACAAGGGTACATGCGACTCTCGAATGCATTCTGAACTATTTGTTTTCCCACCGGATACGCGGCGCGCCAACGAGACTGGGAATTATTGCCCATTCTGACGCCTCACTGGAACCATCGCGCGATGGCCGACGAGCGATGACAGACTTTAAGCCGCGTCACCGAACTGATCGGTCGTACGCAGCTCGCCATGACCTTTCAACGTTCTCGCTAAACAGGTGACCGCGTTGGCAATGTGCCTGTGGACAGCACAAGCACGCCGCCGCCAGGCATGGGCACGGCGCACGCTTAAATCATGGGTGTCTCACCTCAGTCGTTGTCCACCGCCGCAAAGAATCAACGGCCACATGATTGCGTGCCCCCTGCCCCCTGCCCCCTGCCCCTTGCTCGATGCTGGACGCAACCAACTCTTCGTAGATGCCATACTGCCCCGCAGGCAATACCGGCCGTAGTGTCTCCAGCATTTTCTGTGTGCCGAACAGGCGTTCGACAACCCAGCCGACCAGATAAAGTGCGGCAAGACATCCGCCAACCCTCGCGACATTGCCACTGCTCGTAAACGGCCTGTCGTCCAATTCCACGCCTTCTGCGTGCAGGGCCGCTCGCGCATCAGGATGTGTTGTCGCCCGGCGTTCCGGAAGCAAGCCCAGCCGCGCAAGAATGAACGCGCCCGCACAGCTAGACCCGATCAACTGACGGCCTGGATCCAGCTGAAACGCCCCCATGAAGTTGGCGTCCGAGATGGCAGCCGGCACCCCCTCTTTACCGCTCGCGAATAACACGACGTCGGCATGGTTGGCCTCTTCGAGTCGGCCGTGTGTGTGGATCGGCAGACCATTCGAAGACCGGAGTTCCGATTGCTTGTCCAATATACGAACTTGCCAATCGTCCCGGTTGCGCCCCAGAATATCCCACATCAAGAACAGGTCGATGTCGGTGAATTGCTCAAAGGTAATCAGCGCGAGTTGCTTCATTGGTGGCTCCGCTCACTGCTCCCGATGGCTTGCGATCGGGAACAAACACAAAGGAAACCGCAGTCTAGCGACGCCGGCACGACCATACACAGCCTGTACGTTATCGGTATCACCAAATGTTGACACGAGACCAATGGATTTCTGCTGGGTTCGATGCCCTCGATCAGGAAGGATATCTGGGTGTTTCCGCCGAGCGTCTGGCTCGGCGATTGAATGTGACGCGCGGCTCGTTCTATCACCATTTCCGTAGCAAAGAGGACTTCGTCCGAATCCTGCTCGTGCAATGGGAGTCGGATTACACCGACCCACTGGTTGCCGAATACCAGGAGCGGGTGGATCGCACCCGCCTGTCATTCGCCATCTCGGTTTGCAGTGCGAGGATAGACAACCCGGTCGACGCGGAACTCATCGCGCGCTTTGCGCACTTGTGTCTGATCGGCGGACAGCAATCAGGCGACCGAAATCAACCCTCCGATTTTTCTCGACTCGCGCGAACCGCGCTTACGCTGTTGGGAAGTTCGCTGCGCCCGAGTCAGCTTTAACCTCGGCGCGCATCAGCCTGTGCTATGCGCATTCTCAAATACACGACGGTTCGTAATGGAAAAACTTCTAATCACTTCAGGTCGTGCCATGCTGGCAACGGAAGTCGTCGGAAGCGGGGAACCGATTGCATTTTTGCACGCTCGGGTCGCGGACCGTCGGATGTGGAGCCGGCAGATGCACGACATAGGCGCTGGCCACCAAGCTATCGCCTATGATCGACGCGGATTTGGCGAAACAGTTGCCGAAGCAGAAGACCACTCCGCCGTTGAAGATTTGATCGCCGTTCTCCAATCCGTGTCAGGTGGATCCCCTGCAATACTCGTTGCCTGCTCTCAAGGTGGAGGCATTGCACTAGACGCAGCTCTTCGGTATCCGTCGTATGTTCGCGGTCTCGTCCTTATCGCGCCGAATGTGACAGGCGCGCCGAAGATGATTCATGCAGCGCGGATTGAAGATTTGGTCGCCCGTTTGGCAGCGGCAGAAGCGAGGATGGATATTGAAGAGGCCATCGCGATTCGAACGACTCTCTGGCTCGATGGTCCGTTTCAACCTGAGGGGCGTGTGATGGGTGAAGCTCGCACGCTGTTCGATGAGATGAACTTTGTCGCTCTCGGTTTGCCCTCGGCAGGCACGAACACGGATGCACCGATCGCTTACGGACGGCTGGGCGAACTATCGGTCCCGACGTTGGTGGCGTGTGGCGACCTGGACCTTGCCGGAATACAGGAGCGAAGTCGTTACGTCGCTGCTAACGTAGCCCGCGGAATGTTCCATCAAATATCAGGGACCGCGCATTTGCCGTCCCTGGAGCGGCCACAAGAAGTGACAAGCGTGATCGCGGATTTCATCAATCAGTGGTGCTAGTGGCTTTGATAGGCGTGTTACCACGCAAACTATCGATGCGCGGATATCGTGTTTGCCGCTTTCTCGTACAGTGACCAGACATAGCCGCCAGCTTCTGGCTCTGCGTACAGCCCTACGCGGATAAACCCAAGCGACTCGTAATAGGTGCACAACTTCACGTTGTGGACGGCGCAGTCGAGTCGGATAAAACGCCGGTTCAACGCGTAAAGTCTGTCGCCGCACCAATCGAGCATGAAGCGGCCAACTCCAAGTCCGTTAAAGTCCTTCCGTACAGAAAGGCCATGCACATAACCTGCGATGTGTTCTTGATGGCCCCAATGATTGTCCTCATCCAGGACAAGTGAAAACGTTCCGACCGCAGTGCCTTCCAGCTCAGCGACATACACTTCCTTTTGAGAGACATTGTTTCGTACCCAGTTCTCCGAAAAACCGTCCCCTTCCTTGCCCCACGCATAGTCGCGGCACGCCACCTTCTTCGTATGCGCATCGTTCCGAATCCGTGTAAGCACCGGCACGTCATCTGTGGTTGCCCGGCGAATGCATTTCGAGGTCATCGCTCATATCTCCGTTGAAGCCTTTCCGTAAAAGGAACGCGCACCTCGTCGTTCACGGCCGAGCCGGAAGCTGCAAAGCAGTCAAGATTTGGCTCTCGTAGGTTGGCCAGTCTCTTCTGGAATTCTCAATCGCGAGCTTGGCTAACGGCAGTTGCTCGAACAGATCGTCGGTGAGTTGCCGATAATCGCGATATAGGGAGATCAGGCCGTCCAACCCTCGGTAACCTTTGCGAACACAATACGGACCCGCGAGCTTCCAGTTCACCTGATAGTCGATCCACTCAGGGCCGCGCTCAGTACAGACTGTTCGAACAGCTTTCTCCAAATCTTTCTGCCAGAAGTAGAGGACGAACGGATTGAGCGGCGCAATGACAGCAGCCAACGCCTCTATGTAATGAAAAATCAGCGCTGAATCCGCGTCCATCAGCACCAGGTGAGTCAAGTCTCCATGAAACAATTGGCCATCCAGCACCGGAATCGCAGAATTATTCTGTGTCGCCTCGACAAATGCTGTCCATTTGGCCAAGCTGCGGTCGGCAAGATGCTGCGGCGTCGCGTCCTGCCAAGGCTCAAACCAGTGCTCAAGTTCGTCCGTCGCTCGTACGGGATGGGGCTCCGTCCTTTCATGTAAAGGCAATGCCGACTGCCCTGAAGCTTCGAGTCCCCTCGCAATGAAGCGCATCGTTGTCGACTTACCCGAACCCATGATGCCCTCGACGATAACCAGCCGATGAGCAAGGGCCTCTGCACTACAAGTATTCGCTGGAATGGCCATTTGTGTTGACAACGCTTTGTAAGCTGATCGACACCAGGACCTGCAACGCGCCCCGCCCCTGGCAGACGGTTAACCCCCAACAAGGTTATTCTTCGATGCACAACATAACACCACTCCGGAGTGCCCCATGCAGACAGTCCGTCGTTTCGCGTTCCTTGCGTTGACATGCGGTGTCATCGGCCTGTCCCATTCGTCGAACGCGGTGGCCGACCCGGCCAATCCGCAACGAAGCCTCATGCAGGTTGTCTCGTTCGGGGACAGTCTTTCGGACGTCGGCACCTATGCGTACGCTCGACAATTCGGCGGCGGCGCTTACACCACGAATCCGGGCGCCATCTCCGTACAGATTATCGCGGAACATTATGGCTCGCACCTCACGCCCGCGTTGACGGGCGGCTTCGGGCAACGCAGTGTCGTTCATCCGGACGGATTTGGCTACGCTCAAGGGGGTGCCCGAGTCGCGGGGGCGCCGAACCCCGGCGATGCAACGGGCGACACCGGCGAGTTACAGACTCCACTTACGTCACAGGTGGCCGCGTATCTCCAGTCGCATACACGCTTCACCAGCCAGCAACTC
Source organism: Paraburkholderia bryophila (assembly GCF_003269035.1). Taxonomy (GTDB): domain Bacteria; phylum Pseudomonadota; class Gammaproteobacteria; order Burkholderiales; family Burkholderiaceae; genus Paraburkholderia; species Paraburkholderia bryophila. The sequence goes on from NZ_QLTK01000001.1 coordinate 6,701, forward strand.
GTACTGATGCAAGGCGGTGCGAACGACGTTCAGGATGCCTATGGCGCGTGGGCGGAAATGGTGGCGAACGGCGGCGACCCGGGCGCCTCCTTGCAGGCGGTGCTACCTTCGCTGAGACAGGCGGCGCAACAGTTTGCGGGCCTGGTGCACAACGTGCAGCAACACGGTGCCGCACATATCGTTGTACAAAACGTACCGGACATCAGCAAGGCGCCAATCGCGAACCTTCTCGATCAGCAACTGCCGGGCTCTTCAAAAGTGCTTCGGCGACTGGCGCAGGGATTCAACACTGCGCTGGATGACGCGCTTCCCTCGTCGCCGGCCGTGCTGCGAATCGACGCGTTCACGTTTATCGATCAAGTATCCGAAAACTATCGTCAACTGGGTTTTCGCTTCGACGGCAGCATCGGCACCAACGTAGCGTGCGCGCCGGCAAACCTGCCCCCTGCGTTTCAAGCCGACGACACCAGCGCGCTCTTCTGCTCGCGCTCGACGTATGTCTCCCCGCATGCCGACAGCACCTACATGTTTGCTGACGCCTATCATCCAACGACGCACCTGCAAAAACTCATAGCGGACTACGTCGTGGTCCAGATCGACGCGTGGTTGCGCAGATAGCGCCTGTCATAACTACTTCTACAGCATCCCCGCAGTGATAGAGGTTGGCGACAATGGCACCTTGGTGGCATCTCGATCGGAGCGATAACGGCAATTATTCGAGAAGCTGACCTCGGTCCGATTGATGACAAGTCAGACTCACGAAACATTTCATCTCGCGGGAGCGTTTTGATGCAAAGGCCGGTTAGCGGGGTATGCGGCACGGCGATCCCATCCCTCGCGGGATTGCCGCACACCTACTGCGTCAAACCCGTCTGACGGGGTTGCCCTTTCCGGTTGCGGGCCGGCGGATTCACCATACCGAAAGTGAGCAGATTGCCCCCGTTCTGTCATTGATGGGGATGGCATTCCCAATTGTTATAGGTCGGCGGATTGATCGGCGTCAGTCCCGGAATCATGAACACCGTACACATGAACCGGCGCCCCTTGCCCGTCGTCGCGTCGTAATTGACCTGTTGGCCGCCGAGCGCATTTTTTTGTAAGCGCCCGGTCATCCCGTCTTGAGTTGCATTGCAGGTCTTGGGAGCATCGTGTCCACTTAAATAGGTGGACACGTGAACACTATCGAAGAAGAAGCCCCGCCTGGCCGGCGTCGACGCCGTCGCTATAGTGTCGAGTTCAAAGCCCAGGTGGTGGCAGCCTGCCACGGGCCCGGGGTGTCGCTTGCGGCCATCGCGTTGCACCACAAGCTGAACGCGAATCTGCTCCGACGGTGGGTGGAACAGGCAGAAGTAAACGAGCGCGTGCTGGTCGCACGCAGCGACGTGTCGGTGCCCTCGCCAGCGGCACCCGCATTCGTACCTGTTGCGCTGGAGACGAGGAACGTACGCCCGGCTGAGATCCGCGTCGAAGTACGCCGCGCTGACCAGTCGATAACGGTTAGCTGGCCGGCATCAGAGGCAGCACAATGCGCCGCCTGGCTGCGAGAGTGGCTCGCGTGATCCGCATTGATGAGGTGTGGCTGGCAGTCGACCCGCTGGACATGCGTGCGGGCTTCGATACGGCACTGGCGCGGGTGATTACGGTGTTCGGCGCGGCGCATCCGCACCATGCTTACCTCTTTGCCAACCGGCGGGCCAATCGCCTGAAGGTGCTGGTTCACGACGGAATCGGGATCTGGCTGGCAGCGCGACGGCTGAACGAGGGACAGTTCGTCTGGCCGCACGCTGGCAGCGAACCGAAGCAACACGCACTCACGCAGGAGCAGCTCGCAGGTCTGGTGGTGGGTCTGCCGTGGCAGCGCATCGGCCCGAACGGTGTGATCCGCGTCGTATGAGGCCAACGGGGACGTAAACTGTCGCGCTTCCACGGTGCCTGGGGTTCTGGCAGACTGGTTTGCATGAACCTGCCTGCCGACCTCAACGCCCTCAGCCCGGAACAGTTGCGCGCGCTCGCCGCGCAGCTGATTGCCCAGGTGCAGGAAAGAGACCGGGAGATTGAGGAGAAGACGCGGGAGGTCGAGGAGAACGAACGCGAGCTGCTTTACCGACAGACGCGTATCGAGCAGCTGAGCCACGAGATCTCCATCCTCAGGCGCCAGCAGTTTGGCCGGCGCAGCGAACAGTTCAGCAGCGAGCAGATGAGCCTGCTGGAAGAAGCGATCGACGCAGATCTGGCCGCCATCGAACTGGAGCTCGAGCAGCTTCAGCCACAAGCCACAGCCGGCCAGTCACCCCAGCAACCGAAGCGCGCATCACTGCCAGCGCAACTGCCGCGCACAGAGATCCACCACGAGCCGGACAGCACCGTATGTCAGTGTGGCTGCGAGCGCGTGCGTATCGGCGAAGATATCAGCGAGAAGCTGGACTACACGCCGGGCGTGTTTACGGTTGAGCGCCATATCAGTGGCAAGTGGGTGTGCAAGAACTGCGAAACGCTGATTCAGGCGCCAGTGCCCGCGCACGTCATCGACAGGGGTATCCCGACCACGGGACTGCTGGCCTCGGTGCTGGTCGCCAAATATGCAGACCACCTTCCCCTGTATCGTCAGGAACAGATCTTTGTGCGGGCGGGTCTGGAGATACCGCGATCGACACTGGGTGCGTGGGTCGGCACGTGCGGTATGCAACTGCAGCCGCTGGTCGACGCACTCCATCAGGAAATCCTGCAGCAGGGTGTGCTGCATGCGGATGAGACACCGGTACAGATGCTCAGTCCGGGCAAGGGGAAGACCCACCGGGCGTATCTGTGGGCGTATACGCCCACGCACTTCAGTGAGCTGCGCGCCGTGGTCTACACCTTCGCCGACAGCCGTGCAGGCGAACATGCCCGTACCTTCCTCGCCGGCTGGCAGGGCAAGCTGGTGTGCGACGATTACAGTGGCTACAAGGCTGGCTTCCAGCAAGGCATCACCGAAATCGGATGCGCGGCGCACGCGAGGCGCAAGTTCTTCGATCTGAACGCCAATCACAGCAGTCAGATCGCTGGACAGGCCATGCCGTACTTCGCTGCGCTTTACGAAATCGAGCGCAACGCTGCGGTGCTGGATGCCGAAGAGCGTCGCAGGCTTCGCCAGAGCCAGGCCAAACCGGTGTGTGACGCACTTTACGAATGGATGGTGGCGCAGCGCAAGCTGGTTTCGGAGGGTTCAGCGATTGCGAAAGCGCTGGACTACAGCCTCAAACGCTGGGAGGCGCTTACGCGCTATCTCGACGACGGACACGTGCCCATAGACAACAACTGGGTCGAAAACCAGATACGTCCATGGGCCATCGGCAGGGCTAACTGGTTGTTCGCCGGCTCGCTACGAGCAGGCCAGCGCGCTGCCGCCATCATGAGCCTGATACGCTCGGCTCAACTCAACGGGCACGACCCGCACGCCTACCTGAAGGACATCCTCACGCGACTGCCGACCCACAGGGCCAGCGACATCGCGGCATTGCTGCCTCATCGCTGGCAGCCAACTGTGACCGCCGGTTAGCTGAGTCCGTCAAGACGGGTTCGCTGGCCGCTTACATTTTTTTTCCCATACTGGATGTTTGAAACCGTGATCTCATCCGACGACGCGAGCCCTAACGTCTTCGCCGTGGAGCTCTGAACATCGATCATGTTCATCTGCGTCGTTCCGCAGGCCGACAGGCTCAGCACGCAGACGGCAATCGCGACTCCACCCCACACACGCTTGTGCATTTCCATATTTTTGGCGTCCCCATTAGCGCATTTGATCGAATCTTATCCGCCCGGATATCCGCTGTTTCCTGCGGATTCACGAGTCCCGGATGAGAAATGACGATGATGGGATTGTAGAGTGGCAACCCGCAAACAAAGGTGTCGATCCGTTCCTGAATAGGTGGATCTGCGTCTCGGGTGGCAGTTTGATGATTGTTAAAACTGGCAGACTTTGAACGTCCATCCACTACCGGGGTACGCCCCAAGGTACGCTCCATCCGGAGGGACGATCCGCGCCGTCACCTTGGCCGGCAAACGAAGGATCCAATGAATGACGGGCGCGCTCCAGGGTTTCGCTCGGGGTGTGTCCGAACTCCGCCTTGAACAACCTGTAAAAATGTTTATCGTCGGAAAATCCGTGGCTCCACGCAATCTCCGCGATACGCCGCCGCGGCAAGCTGAAGTCGGCAAGCACACGATAAGCACGCCGCAAGCGCTTTCGCTGGATCTGTCGCATGACACCGCCCGTGCCTTCGAATAACTGATACAGCCTGGCGCGCGACAGGCCGATACCTCGACAGATCCGCTCAGGCGTGAGATCGGGATCGAGCAGATGAACGTCGATGTAACGCAGCACGCTGGCTCTCAACGCATTGCGGATCGGACTCTCCGCTTCGCGTACCGTGTCATCCGTAGGCGACACCGCGGCCGTCACCAGTTGCAGCGTCGACTGAACGACATGCTGGACGTCCTGCGCCCGCAAATCCGGAAGATTGCGGAACAGCGACAACAGATGATCGCCCAGCAGACGGCCTATGCCACTGGAGAGCGTCTGGCCATGCAGATTGCCGGCACCGCGCGGCATGAAATCGCGCGGGACAACCAGCGAGATTCCGCCGCCGGGTTTGATCTCGTACTCGTGGGGCTGCGCGGCATCGGACAAGCACAGATCGCCTGCGCCCCGACGCGATTGAACGTTCTCCGAGCGAAACAGATTTCTGCCGCCCGTCAGAAGCAGGAGATAGAAGAAGTCCTGTCCGTCGGTCCGGATACGCTGTTCGGTTCGACGCATTTCATAGATCAGCGAGCCTTCCTGATGCAGCCAGCGTCGACCCGAAAGGATCAACGGGCCAAGCGTCGCCGCGGATGAATCCATCGCAAATGCGGCGGAAGTTTCATCCTTCAACCGACTGTCGCAGTGGCTTCCCTCCATCCAGAGGTGAAACCGGTCTGCCTCGGGCAAATCGAGCGTTGACGACTTGAAAATGGGAACGGTATCCATCCATCGACGGCGCGTTGTCTTTGGCACGCGCTCCAAAGAAGTCATTCGTTAGGGGCTTCGCCGGATTCTACGCCATGCGAACCGGCGCCCTTTCGCGTCCCGGCCTGTACGTTGCTGGTCACCTTCTCGCCCTCCGCATCGCGCGGACACCCGCAAGGCTCATCCTCAAGACGTCAGGCACCCTCGGGTCGCAGCGCAGGCTGCGCCAATACCAGTTGATTGCCGCCGAGCGCCTTCGCGTTGTACAACGCCGCGTCCGCAGCCGCCAGCAGGTCGCCAAGCGTGGGCGCTTCGGCTCCCAACTGGGCTAGCCCGATGCTGACCGTTGCTCGTATAGCGACGCCATCGATACGGTGAGGAATCGCCTCGGCGAAACGCCTGGCGATGGTCTCGCCCACTTCCCTGGCGCTAACGCCACTCTGGCTCGGAAGCAAGGCAGCGAACTCTTCACCGCCAATGCGCGCGAGAATCGCATCGGAACCCACCACGCTCCGGGCTATGGCGCTAAATGCCTTGAGTACCTCGTCGCCTGTCTTGTGGCCGTATCGGTCGTTGATGGTTTTGAAGAGATCGAGATCGAACGCGAGAAGGGAAATCGGACGGCGTGATTCCTGGTCGCTGATCATGCGCGTGCCCTCTTCGAAAAACCATCTGCGATTGCCAAGATGGGTCAAATAATCCGTCTGCGAGTCTCGCAGAAGCTCGCCATGGGTTTCCTCGCGAACGAGCCTCAGCAGGGTCATGGGCAGGACAACCGAGTACAGGACGCCTTCGTACATCGTCACGCTGCTCGCGATCGACACCACGTCCCGCCCGTACCTCGCCGCCAGCAGAGGCAGGATGCACGCTCGGGCAGCGTACAAAAGCGCATGAATGCCCGTCACCAGCACCGCGATACGCCGCGACGGTAGTGATTTCATGCCAACGCATTTCAACAGTTCGATCGAGGTCGCACCGCTGGCCAACGCGATCGGAATGGCGCTCGCGTAATACCACACCGAATCCTCCCAGCGCGTCCCGGCCACGGCCCATGTGAGCGCCAGCAGGACGAGCATCGCAGCCGACCTGCCGAGATACTCCCCGCCGCTCAAGCATGCGACGCCTTGCAGGACCAATACATAGCCCGTCACGATCACGAGATTGCTCAAGGCAGAGCCAGTCGCACCGGGCAACTCGTGACGAAATGTCACCGTCGCACATCCAATCGCAAGCGTCGCGTAGCCCGCTGCCAGAATTTTCAATTCCTTGCTGCGTCTGGGATGAGCGCGATGTTCCCAGAGCGTCATCCCGGAACTGGCTAGAAGCGTCCCGACGATGAGCAAATAAATGGTGAGGAGATCGACGTGCATCGCTGAGGAGAGAATCCGGCGCCGCTGCATTGCGGCGGGAATTCCAGGCAAAAATTTCGATAGCGGAATGATAGGCCAGTCATGGCCCGGGGTGCACCCGGTGGACGCTCACCTGCAATCATGAGGGACAGAAAAGGCAATACCGTCACGCAGCCTCTATAACGGCAGAAATGGAATTAACTTTAGGGGCGTCCGATAAGGGCGACTTCTGGAGCAACGCCGCCCTCTTATCTCCAACCGCCGATCGTTTTCACCGACGCCGTCGCCGATCGGGTATCGAAACCGTTCGCTCCTTCCGCCGCGCTCCCGAATGCGCGCGTCACCGCGCATCGCGTGTCGACCACCGTATACAGGCAAGCAGCGCGACCTGAAACGGCAAACGCACTGTCAACGCCCAATAGGGAATCGACGGGAACTGACTCGCCTGCTGCCACATGTAGATATTCGCGGGCGTCACCGCGATGGTCAGCAGCATGAGCCCATACCCGGCTGCCTGCCGGGTGCGCGGTATCAGCACACCGATCGCGCCGAGCAATTCGAATATGCCGCTCACCAGAACCAGAAGCCTCGGTTCTGGTAGCCATGGCGGCACAATGCGCATCTCCAGACCGGTCGCGGCAAAATGCGCAATCCCGCCGATGAAGAACCATAAAAACACGAAACCTAGACCTAGCTTTCGCCAGATACCGCTTGCCTGATGTTCGATGGCACGCCTCCTAAGCAGATTCATTCTCACGATCAAAGTCGATCAAACTGAGATTAACACTCTGGCGACCCATAGTCTGGCGCATCATGTGAGCGCAATACGCGGCGTCATCCGGATTTTCAACAATGCCCGATTTGTTTCAGTAATTTACGGAATATTCTGTAACCTAATATCGACGCAAGCAACTCGAATATTCAGTAATCGAATCCGGCCGCCAGCACACCCTTTCTCCGTGCTGTTTCGCTGCCTGAGCGCTTAGTCCACTGCTATGATCGTTCAAGCTATTCAGCCACCTCAAGCTGGCCCACGGTTTCCGCACCTCTTTCGCATCCGCGTTATGTGGTCCTCGGCCTATGCAGGACTGTTTCAAGCGTCTCGCGGCCCGAACCGCCTGATGATTCGCATTAATGCGCTACCAGGGCATATCGTGACGGAAGTCTATTCGCATTCTTACCCCTCTCTGGAAAACGAATTCCCCGCTGTCAATCGTTCACATATTGAGCCGACGCTTATTGTTGTCTTAGGCATGCACCGAGGCGGAACCAGCGCCATTACTCGAGCCATGGAGACAATAGGCGCCGATTTCGGCACGAACCTTGGGAATCCTGTTGCAGGAGAAAACGACAAGGGCTTTTTCGAAGATCTCGATATTCACCGCATCAACGCCGAACTGCTGCACGCTGCCGGGGCGAGTTGGGACTCGTTGGCCGCCGTCGACCTCGATCGAATCGCACCAGCAACGCTCGACGTCTTCCGGGAGCGCGCGACCTCAATGCTGCGCGAGAAATGTCGAGCGAAGATCTTCGCGCTCAAGGACCCGCGCCTGTCGCGATTGCTGCCATTCTGGATGCCGGTGTTCGAGCGCTCCGGGGTAGCCATTGCCTACGTCATTGCGATCAGAAATCCGATTAGCGTGGCCCGTTCGCTACAACGCCGGGACCGCTTCAACATGGAGAAATCGTGCCGCCTGTGGCTCGCTCACATGGTGCCCGCGATTCGCGCAACAGACGGGCAACGGCGGGTGCTCGTCGACTACGATACGCTGATCGACGCACCGATCGCGGAGCTCACGCGTGTCTCGACGTGCCTGGGACTTGCATTGAACGCACAGCGTGTCGCCGTCTATGCGCAGGAGTTCCTCGATAATCGTCTTCGGCATTGGCAATCTACCCCTGAAGAGTTCGAGGCCGCGCACGCCGCGCCGCAACTGGCACAGCGCCTGTTCCAGGCCTTGCGCGCCATGCTTTCACACAAGGAAGAAGAGTCCAGGTCCGCGCTCGTCCTGGCGCTCCGAGACGCCGAGCATTACGCCTTGTCACAACAGGAACCGACGCGAACGCCCGCGGCGGTTGAGTCGATCTCCATAATTATCTCGGCGGCGGTGCGAGCCCTGCGAGCGCTTCGCTTGTCCTAGCCGAAATTTGACGAGCCACGCATTCGCCATGCCCTCTTTAGCGCACGATTCAAGCGGACCCACCAGCGTCAGGAAAACGGTGTTTTCATTCGTTGTGGACCGGCACCCCAAGTTCGCCTCCATGGGGTATCAACTGGCGCTATCTCTGCGCCAGCATAGCTGCGACAACCCGGCCGATATTCACGTCCAATTTACGGAAAGCGTACCGGACGAAGCCAGGCGTAGCTTCGAAGCGCTGGGCTGCACGACGCACCAGATCAAGCCATTCGGCGACGGTCGTTTCTGCAACAAGCTGGCGCAACTGGGCAATCTGAAGGGCCGCGACTTTTCAATTGTCGTCCTGCTCGATACCGACATGATCGCACTCGATGATCTACGCCCTCATCTCAGCAACACGGAGTTGACGGCCAAGGTCGTCGACGGTCCGAACCCGCCGCTGTCCGTATTGCGGCAGGTCGCCCGGCTTGCAGGAATGCGCGAAGAACCGCAACTGATCGAAGTCGATGCATCGAGCGGATTGGGGCTGGTGGCGAGTAGCGATGGCGGCAAGCGCGCCGCTCACGAGTCTCCGGACAAACGGGCTGGCCGCGCGTCCATGCCGGCGATGATTCATCTGTTGCGAAAGCCGCTCATGGCGTTGCGAGAGCGGGTGGGATCCACCAGGAGGCATGCCGGGCAGGATCTGACGTTCGTGGGGAATTGCAACGGTGGCATGTACGGCATCCCCAAACATCTGGTCGAGCAGGTCGACACGGCATGGCGGTATTGGGCGCTCTGGCTGTTGCAGAACATCGAACCGCTAAAGAAAGCCCGCAAGCAAACGCACGTTGACCAGGTGGCCATGTGGCTGGCGATCCACATGGGGCAGATTCCGTTCCGACACGCACCTTCGAACGCCAACTACTACCTGCATTTTGCAGGACCGCATAGGTGGTTCGATGAACGCAGCAGTATCGCGTTGCTTCACTACCATGACTCGGCGGTGGATACCGCGACGGGGCGCCTCAAGGCTCCGCCGGGAGCATCGGCCATGGAGCAAGCCGCCCTATCGGCAGCCAACGCTCAGATCGATCGGTCAGGAAGGTCTGTTGCGTGGGTTTAAGCGATCTTCGAGCGTCTCCTCATCAGCGAAGTCGACTCCTGAAGACGGCCAAATCCGCCCAGCTCGTCTAAGCCCTCTGACGTCCGTTCGCGGCCGACTACTGCGCGCGTATTGGCACCGTTGGCAACCCCAACTCGTGCAGAGTTCTCCTCTTGTGAGTCGGCCCATCTCTGCCTGAATTGTCAATGGCGAGCCTGGCTAACGGCAGTGCCTCAAACAGGCCGTCGACCCGAACAGCACCACTCTCAAACCAGCACGCCGCCGCCGTCCACCACGACGGTCTGTCCGGTGGCGTAGCGATTGGTCATCAGGTAAAGATAAGCGTGCGCGACATCGTTGGCCTCGGCCACATAGCCCACCGGCAAAGCGTCCCCACTCGCCGCAAAAAGCGCCTCGCGCTCGGCATCGGGCATATTGGCCCACAGCGGCGTGCGGACCAGCCCCGGGCTCACGAGGTTGACGCGAATGGGCGCCAACTCCACCGCCAGCGCCCGCACGAGGCCTTCCATGGCGCTACAGGCACTGGCAAGCGCCACCCAACCCCGCTGCGGGCGCAGGCTGGCGACACCTCCCGTCAGCACCACGGAGCCACCGGGACGCAGATACGGCGTGGCCTGTTTGACGGCCGCAATGGCACCGAAGACACGCACATCGAAAACCCGACGAACCGCGTCGAGATCCATCCCGGCGAGCGGCCCGGTTTGCAATGCATCGCCGGCGCTGTAAACCAGATGATCGAACGGCCCGATTCGTTCGAACAAGCCGCTCACGGCAGACTGCTCGTTCAGATCGACCGTGTATCCGCTGGCCCGCTCGCCCAGCCGGCTCACGGCCTCGGCAACGCGCTGACCACGCGATGAAACCACGATCACCGAGGCGCCCATTGCCAGCGCGGCATGCGCCGTGGCGAGGCCGATCCCCGAGGTGCCGCCCAACAGCACGACGCGTTGATCCCGAAGATTCATGTCTGCAAAAGTCATTGGAAAGTCCTTGCGAGCGGGTTGTGAGTGAAGCAAGGACACCAGTATTATTCTTTAGATAAAGTTGATAAACCCAACTTATCTTCGAGCACCTCTTAACAGGACTTGCGAATGGATCGATTTAGCAGCATGGCCATCTTCGCGCGCGTGGTCGAATCCGGCAGCTTCACCGCGGCGGCCGAAGGCAGCGGCATGACGCCGACCATGGTCGGCAACCACATCCGCGAGTTGGAGCGGCGCCTCAAAGGCCGGCTGCTGAATCGCACCACGCGACGTCAGAGTCTGACCGAACTCGGCAGGCGCTATCACGCGCGATGCCTCGAAATCCTGGCGCTGGTCGACTCTGCCGAACTCGACGCACGCGAGATGCAGAGCACGCCGCGTGGCCGGCTGCGGGTGAGCTGTCCTGTGATCTACGGCACGCGTGTGCTCGTCCCGGCGCTTGCCGCTTACCTCGACCGCTATCCCGATGTGCAGGTCGAGTTGTCACTCAACGATCGCTTTGTCGATCTGGCTGAAGACGGCTTCGACGCCGCCATTCGCGCCGGCGTGCTGCCGGACTCGGGTTTGATCGCACGGCCGCTGGCCTTTTCGCCGCGCATTGCCTGCGCATCGCCAAGCTATCTGGCGCGCCATGGGCATCCACAAGTGCCCGCCGATCTCGCCCAGCACAACTGCCTGGCTTTCATGGTCGCGACCGGTCCCGAACGCGAGTGGAGTTTTCCACGCCCCGACGGCAAGGGCGTGGAGCACATCCCGGTGCGGGGCCGCCTCGACGTCAACGGCGGTCTGGCGCTTCGCGAGGCCGCGCTCGCGGGATTGGGGATCATTTTCCAGCCTCAGATGATGCTGCAGGAAGATCTGGACACGGGCCGGCTCGTTCGTCTGTTTCCCGACCGGCCCGCGCAAACCTGGCCCATCCATCTGGTGCATTTGCCCGACGCGCATCTGCCGCCGAAGCTGGTGACTTTCATTGCTTTTCTCCAGGAAACGTTGGGGGCGCAATAAGCGCGCGCCCTCCGCTCCCGCTCCTTACTTCCACCACCGCAACGGCCGCCGCAAGTGATGCCGCTCCAACCGCACCGCCGGCCCCGCATGCAGAAACGCCGGCATGCCGTCGAGCGGCACACCGACCGCCCGTTCGCGTTCCTCGTCGGCCTCGACGGTCTTGCTGGTGTCGATGAACAGCGAGGCCAGCACACCGACCGCGAGCAGCCCCGCCGAGATCGTGAACGGCACGTTGTAACTGCCGGTCTTTTCGATCAGATAGCCGAACACGACCGGCGAGATCATCCCCGCCACGCCAAAACCGGTATTCATCATGCCACCGGCCGTGCCCGCATATTTACCGGCGATATCGAGCGGCAAGGTCCACAGCACCGGATTGGTAATCTCGAGGAAGAAGAACGACGCCGACAGGAACCACACGGCGGTGAGCGGATTCGTGGCGGACACCATCGGCACCAGAAACACCAGCGACCCGCCCATGCCGACCACCAGCACCGCGCAGCGCGCAAAGCGCAGGCGTCCGGTGATCTTGAAGAGCTTGTCCGACACCACGCCGCCGAGCGTATCGCCCACCACGCCCGCCAGCAGCGGCAACGCCGTGAACAGCGCCAGTTGCTTGAGATCGAAGCCGCGCGATTCGCGTAGATACGACGGCAGCCAGGTCAGATACACCCACAGCAGCCAGCCATAGCAGAAGTCGACGAAGGTCACGAGCCACATGCGCCGGATCAGTTTGCGCCACGGCGTCGCCGCGTGTTTCGCGCGGTCGCAGTCGCCGGCGCGGTAGCCGATTTCCGTGGTTTCCTCCGGTGTGATGCGACGGTTCTGTTCCGGCGAGTTCGTGAACACGAACAGGTAGAGCACCGTCCATGCGAGGCTGGCGATTCCAAGCAGAATGAACGCATCGCGCCAGCCACCGGTGGCCACCACCGCAAGCACGAGCGGCGGCGTGACGGCGCCGCCCAGGCGCGCGAAGCTGTGCGTGATGCCTTGCGCGAAGCCGCGCTCCGCAACCGGCATCCAGTAGGTGAACGCGCGCGTGGCGGTCGGAAACGCCCCGCCCTCGCCGATGCCGAGCGCGAAGCGCATCAGCACGAGCATGGTCACGCTACCTGCGAAGCCGGTGGCGAGCGTGGCCACGCCCCAGATCAGCGACAGCACGGTCAGCACCAGTTTCGGTCCGAACTTGTCGGCGAGCCAGCCGCCCACGATCTGCATCGCCGCGTACGGATACGCGAAGGCCGAAAACACCAGGCCGAGCTGCACCGTGGTGAGGCCCATCTCGTGACGGATCAGGGGACCGGCTACGGCGATGTTGACGCGATCGATGTATGAGATGAAGTACATCAAACACATGACCGCCAGGATGATATGGCGTGTTTTGATACGCCGGATGCGGGTTTCCATGCTGTCTCCATGCAACGTAGTTGCTGTCTTTTGTGTGTCGAGAGCGGTGTCGAGAGTGGCTTCGATAAACCGTCGTTCGATGCTGCCGTTCTGCTGTTACTGCTGGCGCGACGCGACGCCCTCGCGTCGACGTCGTTCACGTAGGCACCAGCTTCAATCGCTGCACCTTGCCCGAGGGCCCACGCGGCAATTCGTCGACGAAGCGGAATTCCTTCGGCGTCTTGTAGCGGCCGAGTTCGCGCAGGCAGTGCTCGCGGAGTTCGGCCGGGTCGGGCGCGGCGCGTCCGTCGTTCAGACGCGGCACCACGAAGGCGACGATGTCCTGCCCATACGCCGGGTCGGGCACGCCGACCGCTGCGGCATCGAGCACGCCCGGATGGCGCAGCAAGGCCTCGTCGATCTCGCGCGGCGCGATGTTTTCGCCGCCCTTGATGATCAATTCCTTCGCGCGGCCGTTGATGTAGAAGTAGCCGTCCGCGTCGCGATAACCGAGGTCGCCGGTGCGCAGCCAGCCATCGGCGGTGAACGCGGCGGCGGTTTCCTCGGGACGCTTGTAGTAACCGCCCATCACCTGTTCGCCGCGCAGAATCAGTTCGCCGCATTCGTCGGCGGCGCAGTCGCGCCCCTCGCGATCGATCACGCGCGCTTCGCCACCCGACGGCAGGCCAATGCTGCCGACCCGCCGCCGTGTCATCTCGTACGGGTTGCTGAACACGGGCGCGGCGGTTTCCGTCATCCCCATCGTTTCGATCACGCCGATGCCGAAGCGCGCCTCGAACGCGCGATGATGATCGGCCGGCAATGCCGCCGACGCGCTGCGGCAAAACTTGAGCGCCGCCAGGTCGTAGGTGCAGGTTTCGTCGGCATTGAGCAGATACGCGACGATGGTCGGCACCACGTTGATCCACGTACACGCATGCAACGCGACGTCGCGCCAGAATGTGCGCGCGGAAAAGCGCGGCGTCATCACCGCCGAGCCGCCATGAAACAGCGGCGCGAGCAGCGTCACCACCAGACCGTTGATGTGATAGAGCGGCAGCGATGCAAGCACGCGATCGTCCGCGTCCAGCCGGTGTTCGGCGGTGATGTTGCGTGCGTTCGCAAGCAGATTGCGGTGAGTCAGTAGCACGCCCTTGGGTGTGCCGGTAGTGCCCGAGGTGTACATGAGCAAGGCGACGTCGCCGGCGGCGGGTGCGGTCGGTGCGTCGGCGAGTGGTTCGGCGGCAAGCTGAGGGGTGCTGCGCTGTTTAAGCGGAATTGAAGTGGAGGCGGACGCTGAAGCCGAATCCGTCAGCCCTGCCCCGTGTGCCCCGGCTTCCACCAACGCAGGCTCGCATCGCATCAGCAACGGCGGCGCCGGATCGTCCGGCTCCGTTTCGATCACCGCGATACTGCGCGTCAGCCCTTCGGCGCGCAGACCGGCAAGCGCCGTTTCGATCGTGGCGTGCGTGTCGCGCGCGGCGAAGATCATCCGCGTATCCGAATGGCCGACGATATAGCGCACCTGTGACGGCTGGCACAACAGATTCAGCGGATTCGCCACCAGTCCGCTGTACATCGCGGCGAGCAGCAGCCTGGCGGTCTGGATGCCGTTGCCCATGAACACCGAAATCACGTCGCCCGGCTGCAGACCCGCCCCTCTGAAACGCGTCTCCAGCAGGCGGCAGTCGTCGCGTAACGCGCCGAACGTCAGCACGCTCGCGCGGCGCTCGGGGGCCACCGGTTCATCGTCGTCGAGTGCGGTCAGCAGAAACGGCTTGTCGGGGTACTGCGCGGCGCGCTCGTCGATCAGCGCGCGGAGCGTGGCGGGGGTGCTCGTTTGCGTGCTTGTTGGCATGTTCGTTGGCGTGCTCATCGACCGACCCTCGCGAAGAAATCGCCGAGCAGATCGTCCACGTCCGGCACCCGTTCTTCGATCGGGTACGCGACCCGTGTGGTGTTCAGGTAGTGGCGGAATCCCAGGTTGCCCGAGAAGTTGTTGCGGCCCCAGGTGCCGCAGCCCATCGAGAGCGAAAACGGCAGGCCGTTGTCGAAGTTGCCGCCGGTCGCGAGGCAATGCGCCTGATTCACGATCACGCGCGCCACCGGCAAACTCACGCCGAGTTGCACCGCTTGCGCGGCGTCGCTCGAATGCAGGCCGACCGAATGACCGGCGCCCATGTAGGCGTAGATGTCGCGCACCACGTCGGCGGCGGCGTCGAAATTCGCCGCGCGATACACGGTCAGCACCGGCGAGAGTTTTTCGCCGGAGAACGGATAGTCGCTACCGGCGCCGCTCTCCTCCACCATCAAAAACGTAGGATGCCGCTCGGCTATCTCGTCGAGACCCGCCACGCGCGCGATAACCTCGGCGGATTTCGCGGTGCAGTGTTCGGAAAGCTTGCCGTTGACCCACATTGCCGCCTGCAGGCGGGCTTTCTGCGCCGCGTCGAGCAGTACGCCGCCACACGTGGCCAGTTCGGCCAGCATCGGTGCATAGACGGCTTGTTCGATCACGACGCTGTTTTCGGACGAACAGCTGGTTGCGTTGTCGAAGGTCTTCGAGCGCAGGATTTTCTGCGCCGCGTCATGCAGATCCGCCGACGCCGTGACGATCGATGCGACGTTGCCCGCGCCTACCCCGAACGCGGGCGTGCCGCTCGCATACGCCATCCGCACGTTGGCCTGCGAGCCGGTGGCGACCACCAGATCGCACTGCCGCATCAGCGCGGCGGTCGCGGCCTTGCTGATCGGCGCGGGCAGCATTTGCACCAGATCGGGGTTAAGCCCGGCTTTGACAAACTGCGCGTGAATGAACCCGATCAGCAGCGCGCAAGAGGAATACCCTTTCGGGGACGGCGCAACGATTACCGCATTGCCGCATTTGAGTGCGTTGATGATCTTGTTGGCTGGCGTCGCGGCCGGGTTGGTCGACGGCGTGATCGCCGCGACCACGCCCACCGCGCGCGCGATCTCGACAATCCCGCTGGCGTCGTCGCGCGCGATCACGCCGGTGGTTTTCTGGCCGTGCAGATCGCGCAGCAAACCCAACGTCTTGCGATAGTTCTTGCGGAACTTGTCGTCCGCGTTGCCGAGGCCGGTGTCGCGCACCGAGAGATCGGCAAGCTGGCGGTTGCGCTGCGGCTCCATGATCGCCCACGCCGCTGCGGCCGCGGCGGTATCGAGCGCCACCTGCCCCGCGCTTTCGAAAACGCGCTGCGCCGCGCGCGCTTTCGCCACGAGTGCGGCAACCACGCGTTCGGCTTCGCCGTCGGTGGATTGGCCCGCGATTTCGGCTCCTGTGGCCCTGACGTTCATATCGGTGTGCTCCGGGTTGCGGTTTCGATTGCAGTGCTACCAATCTAGCCAGCGGCGCGGTGCCCACAGTCCCGTTTTTCGCGCTAAGCGTCGCAACGCATTCGCGCGCATCGGAAAGTGCGGAATTCGGTACTTTCCACAGTCCCGAAAACCGCTCGATCCGATGCAAAATCTGACTTATCGCCACGCGGGCAAGGAAGCGCAATGTCGACGTCGAATCAGTCGAATGCAGCGGCGGTGCGCGCGTTTCGCGTGCTCGAAACGCTGGCCGAAGCGGGCACGCCCCTGTCGATGACGGAACTCGTCAACGCGCTCGGCCTGCCGAAACAGACTGTCCACCGCATCCTCGTGCAACTGATGGACGCGTGGCTCGTCACGCGCGGCGCGGGCGACCGTCTGTACGAATGCTCGCCGCGCGTGCGGATGCTGGCCGTGAACGTGCTGATGCACGCCGGACCCGCCGCGGCGCGGCACGTTTTGCTGGAACAGCTGGTGGCGAAGATCGGCGAGACCTGCAATCTGACCATGCTGTCCGGCAACGACGTGGTCTACGTCGACCGCGTCGAAACCGAATGGCCGTTGCGGATGCATTTGCAGCCGGGCTCGCACGTGCCGCTGCATTGCTCGGCGAGCGGCAAACTGCTGCTGAGTTTTCTGCCGAAGGAGCGGCGCGAACGCGTGATCGAAACACTGCCGCTACGCGGCTATTCCGAGCGGACCATTACCGACCGCGACGCGTTGCGCAAGGAGTTGACCACCACGCGACGGCGCCTGCTCGCGATCAACAATCAGGAGCATCTGCAAGGGCTGATCGCGATTGCCGTGCCGGTCATGCTGGACCGCAATCGCGCGTGCGCGGCGATTGCGGTCCAGGCGCCGGTGGGCCGCGTCACGCTCGACGATCTGCTGGCCTTCGTGCCCGATCTGCGCTACGCGGCGGAGGAAACCGCGAAGACGTTTCGCGAGTGAGGTGTCGATAACTCACCGTGCGAGCGCGGCAGCGCGCACGCAAGAGCGGCGCGCTGCAACGTATAACAACACGCGCGCCGCGACGCACGTGCTACCTGAGCACGCCGACCTGTTACCGCGCGTGCACCACCGAATCGAACGCCCCCGCCCGTCTGCGCTCGATCGCACGCGCCGACAACGCCGACACCAGCGCCGAAAACAGCACATACGCGCAGACCGTCCACGGTTTGCCGCCGTTCAGCCGCATCAGGATCGTCGCGATGATCGGCGTGAGCCCGCTCGCGAAAATACCCGAGAACTGATACACGAACGAGATCCCCGTATAGCGGACTTTCGCGTCGAACAGTTCGGCGAACAGCGCGGCCTCCGGACCGTAGACCATCGCGTAGAAAATGCCGAACGGAATCACGATCGCGGTCCAGATCAGCAGCGTGTTGCCCGGCTGCATTTCGATCAGCCAGAAGGACGGAAACACCGACACGCCGCAAATCAGCGAACCCCAGAAATACACCTTCGCGCGGCCGATCCGGTCGGACAGACTGCCGAACAGCGGAATGAAGAAGCACATCACCGCGGCTGCGATCATCACCCCGAGCAATGCGTCGGTGCGGCTCATCGCGACGTGCTGCGTGAGGTAACCGATCGAAAACACCGCGAAGATATTGAAGAACACACCGTCGATATACCGTGCGCCCATGCCGAGCAGCACCTCGCTGCGGTAGCGCGTGATCATGTCGACGAACGGAATTTTCGCTTCCCGGCCACCGCGTTTGAGGGCGATAAATTCCGGCGTCTCCATCACTTTCGCGCGAATGTACAGACCGATCACCACGAGCCCCAGCGACGCGCCGAAGGCGATCCGCCAGCCCCACGACAGAAACGCCGTTTCGGGCAGCAGGCGCGACAGACTCGCGACCATTCCCGACGCGAGACACAGGCCGATCGACAAGCCGATTTGCGGCAAGCTCGCGTAGAGCCCGCGCTTTTCGGGCGGCGCGTATTCATACGCCATCAACACCGCGCCGCCCCATTCGCCGCCGAGACCGATGCCCTGCAACACGCGCAGCGACAACAGCAGAATCGGCGCCCAGATGCCGATCTGCGCATAGGTCGGCACGAACGCGACGCCGGCCGTGGAAATCCCCATGATGATCAGCGTCAGGATCAGCGCCGACTTGCGGCCGATCCGGTCGCCGAAGTGACCGAACAGCACGCCGCCCAGCGGCCGCGTGACGAAGCCGACCGCAAAGGTCGAATACGCGAGCAGCGTGGACACGAGCGGATCGCTGGCGGGGAAATAGAGCTTGTTGAAGACGATGCCGGCGACCACGCCGTAGAGGAAAAAGTCATACCATTCGACGGTCGCGCCGATCACGCTGGCGAGGGCTACGCGCCGGATAGTACGGGGATCGATTGCCATAGCAGTTGCTCCTCAATGGACGGCCATGCCGCGTGCGCTTACCCTTCGTGCGTGCACGCGGCCGGACGAAAACCCCAGTTGTCTCCTCCGGGGGTGTTGTTGGCAGACGGCGAGCCGTGCGCGAATCGGCGAGCCCGCGACTGCGTTGCGCGGCACGTGTCGGCCGCGTCGTTTTTTGCACCTGCTGCGTTGCACCTGCCGTGTTGCTCCTGCACCTGCAAACCCTGCGAACCGCTAAGCCGCCACCTTCGCCGCCGGCGCCACCGCCGCGCCGCGATCGACCCCGCGCGCGTCGTCGAGAATCATGTCCGAGGCCTTCTCGGCCACCATCACGATCGGCACATTCGTGTTACCCGACACCAGCGTCGGCATGATCGAACAGTCGACCACGCGCAAACCCTGCGTGCCGTACACGCGCAAACGTTCGTCGACCACCGCGAGCGGATCGCCGGCCGTCCCCATCTTCGCTGTACCAGACGGATGGAAAATTGTCTGTCCATATTCGCGGCAGAACTCGAGCAATTCGTCGTCGGTCTGCGCGTCCGCACCGGGCCGCACTTCGCGCTTCATCAGGCCGGCCATCGGCTCGGCGGCCGCGACCCGGCGCGCGAAGCGCATCCCCGCGATCGTGGTGCGACGGTCGAAGTCGGTGTCGAGATAATTCGGCTGGATCGACGGGGCTTCACGCGGATCGGCGCTGCGAATCCGCACCGTGCCGCGCGATTCGGGGCGCAGTTGGCACACCGAGTAGGTGCAGCCGGGAAACGCGTGAACGTCGCCACCTGCCGAATCGGCCGAGAGCGTCGAGAAATGGAACTGGATATCCGGCGTCGCCGATTCCTGCGGCAACGCGCGGCAGAACATGCCGCCCTGGTTGATGCCGACGGCCAGCGGACCGCTACGCAATAGTGCCCATTGCAGGCCCATTCTGGCGCGCCCCGTCCATGATCGCAGTTGATCG
This sequence comes from Paraburkholderia bryophila, assembly GCF_003269035.1. Classification (GTDB taxonomy): domain Bacteria; phylum Pseudomonadota; class Gammaproteobacteria; order Burkholderiales; family Burkholderiaceae; genus Paraburkholderia; species Paraburkholderia bryophila. The sequence continues at coordinate 26,322 of NZ_QLTK01000001.1, forward strand.
TTCGTCGTGATCGGCTTGCTGACCTCATAGATCAGACGGATCTGCAGATGGTCCTGCAAATTGCCGCCGACCCCCGCACGATTCGCCACCACCGGGATACCGAACTCGCGCAGCAGCGCGGCCGGGCCGACGCCCGACAGTTGCAGCAATTGCGGCGACTGCAGCGCGCCGGCAGTCAGGATCACTTCGCGATTCGCGCGCACTTCGCGCAGTTCGCCGTGCTGCCGGTATTGCACGCCACAGGCCCGGGTGCCCTCGAACAGAATCTTCGAGGCCATCGCGTCCGTTTCGACATGCAGGTTTTTGCGTTGCCGCGCAGGCTTCAGATAAGCCACCGCCGTCGAACAGCGGAAGCCGCGACGAGTCGTCAACTGGTAGTAGCCGACGCCTTCCTGATCGCCCGTGTTGAAATCGTCGACGCGCGCTACGCCTAACGAATTGGATGCGGCGATAAACGCGTCGACCAGCTCATGCCGCTGCTTGATGGTGGAAGCCCACAGCGGACCGTCGACGCCGCGCGTCGGCCCTGTCCCGAGTTCGTTGTGTTCCAGCCGTTTGAAGTACGGCAGACACTCGTTCCAGCTCCAGCCACGGTTGCCGAGTCTCGCCCAGTGGTCGTAATCGTCTTTCTGGCCGCGCACGTAAATCAGGCCGTTGATCGAACTGCTGCCGCCGAGCGTGCGGCCGCGCGGCCAGTAAAGCCGGCGATTGTGCATGTTCGGATCGGGATCGGTATAGAAACCCCAGTTATAAACCGGGTGAAACATCGTCTTGCCATAACCAATCGGGATATGAATCCACATGAAGCGATCGGCCGGGCCCGCTTCGAGTAAACACACCGAGTAGCGGCCGCCTTCGGAAAGCCGGTTGGCGAGCACGCAGCCCGCTGAACCCGCGCCGACGACCACGAAGTCGAATCGATCTGCCATGTGACGTGTCTCCGATCACGCAACCTGAATTGCGAGCGTTTTATAAAAACCGGTATGTTTCGTTGAAATTTATGTTCAGCCGGTTTCTTGTTCAAGAAATTCCCGCTAAGATCGGCCCATGTGAAACAGAAACACGATTTTTTGTTTCAGTTCTCGCAATAGCCGCCCCGCAGCGCAACGGTCGCGGACGCCGGGCACTCCTCGATCGACAGCAAGGAAACGTATGCAGGCACCCTGCCCGTCCCCACGCAACGAACCCCAGGCCGAAGACTCACGGGCGTTGCGCGCGTTGGCGGTGCTCGAACAACTGGCGGCGGCGGGACAGCCGTATTCGCTGTCGCAACTGTCGCTGCGTCTGCACATTCCTAAAGCCACGCTGATGCGCCTGATCGAATCGCTCGAGGCGCAGGGCTATGTGACGCATCTGCCCGACTCGCGCGGCTCGGATCGCGGCATCACGCTAGGGCCGAAAGCGGCCCAACTCGCGCTCACCACGCTGGCCAACAACACCTTCGGGCGTGCCTGCCGCTCGCTGCTGCGCGCGCTGGTGGACGCGCTCGGCGAGACCTGCAACCTGACCGCGCTCGACCGCGACACCGTGCTGTATCTGGAGCGCGTGGAGACCGCCGAGCCGTTGCGCCTGCATCTGCAACCCGGCACCCGCGTGCCGCTGCACTGCACGGCCAGCGGCAAACTGTTTCTCGCGCAGATGCCGCCGGTCGAACGTCGCGCGATGCTGGCGCGGCTCACGCTCGAACGCAAAACCCAGAACACGCTGACGGAGACGAACCTGCTGGAAGCCGAACTCGACCGGCTCGCGGTGCGCGGTATCGGGATCGACAATGAAGAACTGGTGCGCGGCATGGTGGCGGTCGCGGTGCCGGTGCGCGACGCGAGCGGCACCCATCTGCTGGCGGCGCTGGCGATTCACGCGCCCACCGCGCGCGCGAGTCTGAGCGATCTGCTGAAGAGCGTGCCGCGGCTCAAGGAAGCGGCGTTGAAGCTCGCGCCGCTGTTGTCCGCCACGACCCCCATGGAGCACGCGAACCATGACCGCTGACGCGTTGCCAATGGGCGATCCATTCGATTCATTCAATCCCGGCGAACTGTCCGCCACCGCGAAAACCCCGCGCGCCAAGGCCGGGCCGCCTGAAACGGAACGGTACAATGACGCCGATCCATTTTCCGGAACGGCAGGCATGACCAAAGCGGATACCCCGACGCTGCGCGCCTTCGCGCTGCTCGAACACCTCGTCAATACCGACGGCCCGGTGTCGCTCGCCGACATCGCGCAAGACGTCGCGCTGCCCAAGGCGTCGCTGCATCGCATGCTCGCTTCGCTGGAGGCCGGCGGCCTGGTGATCCGCGAACCGGGGCAGAAGAACGCCTATGTGATCGGGCCGCGCCTCGCGCAACTCGCGTTGGGCGTGGTGATGCATCCCGGCACGCGGCGCTTGCGTCACGCGATCCTTGCGCGGCTGGTGGCCGATCTCGGCGAGACCTGCAACCTGACCATGTTGCATGAAACCGAGGTGCTCTATCTCGACCGGATGGAAGCGCCCTGGCCGTTGCGCCTCGATCTCAAACCGGGCTCGCATGTGCCCGCGTATTGCAGCGCGAGCGGCAAGCTGCTGTTGTCCATGCTGCCGCGCGAACAGCGCGCCGCGCTGGTGCGCGCGCTGAAGCTCGAACGCTTCACGCAGAACACGATTACCGATCCGGAGTTGCTCGAAGCGGAGCTCGACCGCACCGCGCACAAGCGCATCGCGATCGATAACGAAGAGTTTCTGGCCGGCATCGTGTGCGTCGCGGCGCCGGTGGTGGATGAGAACGGTGCCTGTATCGCGGCGATCGCCGTGCATGCGCCGGTGTCGCGCGCACCGCTCTCGCGGGCGCTGGAGTTTGTGCCGCGGCTTCAGGAAGCGGCCCGGGAACTCGCCACGACTTTCTGACGGGGTGTGAGGCGCAAATTGCGCGTGCGTGCCTGCGAGCCTGCATTAAGCGGGCTTCTGCTTACGCACTAACCCGGCCAGCAGGCGCACGCCTTCATCGATCTTCTCCAGTTTGATGGCCGAGAAGCCCATCCGGAAGCAATGCTTCTGCTCCAGGCCATCCATAAAGAACACGTCGCCCCGTTCGATCAGAATGCCATGCGCTTCGGCATCCGCGACGAGACGTTCGGCGTCGAGCCAGGGCGGCCCTTCCACCCAGCATGACGCGCCACCCGTCACCGGCAGATAGCGGGCTTCCGGCAGATACGCGTCGAGCGCGGCCATCAGCGCCAACGCACGCTCGCGGTACGCAAACGCCAGCCGGCGCAGCAGCGCATCGTGATGACCCAGCGACAGAAACGTCGCGAACGCGCGCTGAATATAGGCCGCCGGGTGACGCACCATGAGCCGCCGCAGCGCGCGCAATTCCAGCACCAGTTCGCGTGGTCCGACGATATAACCCAGCCGCAACCCCGGCGCGAACGTCTTCGACAGACTGCCGATATAGATCACGCGATCGGCCGTATCCAGGCTCTTGAGCGCCGGATGCGGCGTGCCCGAGAAGTTGTTCTCGCTTTCGTAGTCGTCTTCGATCAGCACGAAATCGTGCTGCTGCGCGAGTTCGAGCAGCGCATGACGGCGCTCGATCGGCATGGTCGCCGTGGTCGGGCACTGGTGGCTCGGCGTCACGTACACGTAGTCGCACTGCGCGAACAGGTGCGCCTCTTCGACGGGACGCACGCCGCCCGCATCGACCGGCAGCGGCACGAGACGCGCGTTGCGGTTCTCGAAGATGTTGCGCGCATCCGGATAGCCGGGGTTCTCGAAGCCCACCGTGGTGCGCTCGCGGGCCAGCAGATCCGCGACCAGATAAAGCGCCTGCTGGCAGCCGATCGTGATGACGATCTCGTCCGGCATCGCGAACACACCTCGCCTCGGCAGCACGCGCGTGCGGATCTGCTCGATCAGCGTGTCGTCGTCGCGGCCGATCAGATCGGGTGCCCAGTTGCGGATCTCCATGACCGAAAGCGCCTTCATGCAGCATTCCCGCCAGTCGTTGGTGGGAAACAGCGTCTGGTCGAATTGTCCGTAGATAAAGGGGTAGTCGTAGTTCTGCCAGTTGCCCGGCTTGACGATGTTGCGCTGCGCGGATGGCGGCCGCTGCACGCGCTGCGCCCAGTCGGGCCGCGCGTGCGCGTGTTCCTGCCCATTCGTCGCGACCGATTGCGTTTGCGTGAAACCGTGACGCCCTTCCAGCATCGCCGGATTGACGAAATGGCCGCTGCGCTCGCGCGAAATCAGATAGCCCTCCTCGACCAGCTGCTGATACGCCAGCACGACCGTATTGCGCGCGACACTCAATTGATCGGCCAGTTCGCGGCTCGACGGCAACGCGGTCTGCGGCGGCAACTGGCCGTCCAGAATCGCCGCCACCAGCATCCGCCGGATCTGCCCTTGCAGGCTCATGGTCGAGTCGCCCGGACGCTGAAAACGCTGCGTCCATAAGGCTGTCGCGGTACGGCTGGACATGCTTCCTCCTCAAATCACAGGGAGCCGGACGGATGTGGACTCAACGATCGCCGCCGTCTGGCACTAACTTGCTCCATTTTTTACTGACGATACTCGACTCACCCCGTCCAACGCGATCGGGACAAGCACGGTCGTGGCCACACGATCTTCCTGCTCCATCGGCAAGACCTTCTGAGACCTATTATGAAACGCCATAAAAACTCGACATCAAGGCCCTGGTTCCAATGGACGGCGCGCTGCGTGCTGTCGCTGCTGTGCGCCGCCGCGGCGGCCCTCGTGGCGACGCCCAGCCACGCGCAGGATCAGGACAAGGAAATCACCATCGCGTATCAGCAGATCGTCGATCCGTGGGTGGTCGCCATCGCAAACGGTTCGATCGAAAAAGCCACCGGCTACAAGATCAACTGGCGGCAATTCGAGTCGGGCGCGAAAGTGGCGACCGCCTTGGCCTCCGGCGACGTCAAGGTCGGCGTGATCGGTTCGAGCCCGCTCGCCGCTGCCGTCAGTCAGGGCCTCGACCTGCAACTGTTCTGGATTCTCGACAACATCAACCAGGCTGAAGCGATGGTGGTGCGCAACGGCGCCGGCATCACGAAGCCCGCCGATCTGAAGGGCAAGACCATCGGCGTGCCGTTCGTCTCCACCACCCACTATCACACCATGTTCGCGCTGCAGCACTGGGGCATCGATCCGTCCAGCGTGAAGATCCTGAACATGCAGCCTAACCAGATCGTCGCCGCCTGGGAGCGTGGCGATATCGACGCGGCCTACGTGTGGAATCCCGCGCTCGCCGAGCTGAAGAAAAGCGGCAAGGTGCTGATCACGTCGGGCGATCTGTCGAAGCTCGGCAAACCGACCTTCGACGGCATCGCGGTGGATCGTCAATGGGGCGAAGCGCATAAGGACTTCATGGCGAAGCTCGTCAAGGCCATCGCCGACGCCGATCAGCAGTACCGCGCCAATCCGGCGCAATGGAACGCGGGCTCGCCGCAAGCCGCGGCGATCGCGAAGATGATCGGCGGCACGGCCGCCGAGGTGCCGGACTCGCTGTCGCTGTACGCGTTCCCGACCCTGCAGGAGCAGGCCTCCGCGCAATGGCTCGGCGGCGGCGCCACGAGCCGCGCGGCGCAGGCGCTCAAGGACACCTCGGAATTTCTGAAGAGCCAGAAGCAGATCGGCACCGTGCTGCCCGATTACGCGAAGTTCGTGACGCCGGCTTATGCCGAAGCCGCGGCCAGACTCAAGTGACGTCGCCGTGGGCTTCAACAGGAATCGACGCGTTTCAGGAGGCAACATGGAAAACATGACAATCAGAAACGTCAGCGTGACGTTTCCAGGGCGTCGGCCCGGCCAGACCGTGCGGGCGCTCGACGACATCAATCTGACCATTCGCCCGGGCGATTTCGTGGTGGCGCTGGGCGCATCCGGCTGCGGCAAGACCACGTTGCTGTCGCTGATGGCCGGCTTCATCGCGCCGACCCAAGGCGAACTGCTGCTCGGCGGCGAGCCGATCGCGGGCCCCGGCGCGGATCGCGGTGTGGTGTTCCAGAAACACGCGCTGCTGCCGTGGCTCAACGTGATCGACAACGCCGAATTCGGTCTCAAGCTGCAGGGCGTGCCGCGTGCGGAGCGCCGCGAGATCGCGGTGCGCAACCTCGCACTGGTGGGCCTGCAGGACTTCCACAAGCACATGATCTATCAGCTCTCGGGTGGCATGCAGCAGCGCGTGGGGATTGCCCGCGCGCTGACCTGCGACCCGGCCATGCTGCTGATGGACGAACCGATGGCCGCGCTCGACGCCCTCACCCGCGAGACCATTCAGGAACTGCTGCTCGACGTCTGGAAGAAGACCGGCAAGATGTATTTCTTCATCACCCACAGCGTGGAGGAAGCCCTGTTTCTGGCAAGCCGCCTGATCGTGATGTCGCCGCGGCCCGGGCGCATCACGCACACCTACGAGCTGGATTTCAACCGCCGTTTTCTCGACACACGCGACGCCCGCGCGATCAAATCGAGTCCCGATTTCATCGCGATGCGCGAGCAGGTCCTCAACATCATTTACGGCGACGAGAAGCTGCACGCCGCCGAAGCCGGGGTGGCGCATGTTTAGTTCCAAATCCGCACAAGCCGTTCTGCGGCACGAGGTCTCGCCGATGGACCCCAACGCACCGATCGATTCGATCGAGCCACCTCGCCGGCCCGGCCGCAAAACCCGCGCGCTGGCGAAGAAACCCGCCCGCCCCGGCGACACCTTCGGCGTGCCGGGCCAGGGCAGCAGCGTCGTGACGAGTCTGATTACCGTGGCCGCGTTTCTCGGGCTCTGGTTCGCCGCGACCAACCTGCACTGGATCAAGCCGCTGTTCCTGCCGTCGCCGCAGGCGGTCTACGCGAAGTTCATCTTCGTCGCCACCGAAGGCTTCGCCAACTCGACGCTCGCGCAACACACCGGCGTGAGCCTGCTGCGTGTGTTCGGCGCATTCGCGCTGGCCTGCGTCACGGCGATTCCGGTCGGCGTGATGATGGGCGTGTCGCGGTTCGCGCGCGGCGCCTTCGACCCACCCATCGAGTTCTACCGGCCGCTGCCGCCGCTCGCGTATCTGCCGCTCATCATCATCTGGTTCGGTATCGGCGAATTTTCGAAAGTGCTGCTGATCTATCTGGCCATCTTCGCGCCGCTCGCCATCGCGGCGCGTGCCGGGGTGCGCTCGGTGTCGATCGAACAGATTCATGCCGCGTATTCGATGGGCGCCTCGCGCACCCAGGTGGTGCTGTACGTGATCCTGAAGTCGGCGATGCCGGAGATTTTCACCGGCATGCGGATCGGTATCGGCGTCGGCTGGACCACGCTGGTGGCCGCCGAAATGGTCGCGTCGACCAGCGGCCTCGGCTTCATGGTGCTCAATGCCGCGGAGTTTCTGGCGAGCGACGTCGTGATCATGGGGATCATCGTGATCGGCTTCTTCGCGCTCTGCTTCGACCTGCTGATGCGCTACCTCGAACGGGTGCTGGTGCCATGGAAAGGCCGGGTTTGACCGCACGGGCGGCGGCGCTCGTGGCGCGCTGCCGCATCGCCCGGCGCACTTCTGGAACATATTGGTACAAAACGTTCCACTTATTGGATTTTCAATTGACGCCCCGAAAAGCGTCCCCTACATTTTAGACACCAAGCATTTTTCGGTATTTTTTGTTCCACTTATCTTAAAGAGCCGGAGACACCCCCATGAGCGAACTGAATCCTTCCCCGCGTGACGCCAGCGCAGACCACCGCGCGAGCGGCCCGCAAGCCATGACGCCGTCCGAAGCCTTCGTCGAAACCCTGGCGGCCAATGGTGTGACCGACATGTTCGGCATCATGGGCTCGGCGTTCATGGACGCGATGGACATCTTCGCGCCCGCCGGCATCCGCCTGATTCCCGTGGTTCACGAGCAAGGCGCCGGTCATATGGCCGACGGTTATTCGCGTGTATCGGGCCGTCATGGCGTGGTGATCGGCCAGAACGGCCCGGGCATCAGCAACTGCGTCACGGCGATCGCGGCGGCCTACTGGGCGCATAGCCCGGTGGTGATCGTCACGCCGGAGGCCGGCACCATGGGTATCGGCCTGGGCGGCTTCCAGGAAGCCAAACAGCTGCCCATGTTCCAGGAGTTCACCAAGTACCAGGGCCACGTCACGCACCCGGCACGGATGGCGGAATTCACCGGCCGCTGCTTTGACCGCGCCATGGCGGAAATGGGCCCGACCCAGCTGAACATTCCGCGCGATTACTTCTACGGCCAGGTCAAGGTGGAGATTCCGCAACCGCAGCGGCTCGACCGCGGCGCCGGCGGCGATCAGCGTCTGGACGAAGCCGCCGAACTGCTCGCGCAGGCCAGGTTCCCCGTGATCATTTCCGGCGGCGGCGTGGTGATGGCCGACGCCGTCGAGGAATGCAAGGCACTCGCCGAGCGCCTCGGCGCGCCGGTGGTCAACAGCTATCTGCACAACGACTCGTTCCCGGCGAATCATCCGCTGTGGTGTGGTCCGCTCGGCTATCAGGGCTCCAAGGCGGCGATGAAGCTGCTGTCGCGCGCCGACGTGGTGATCGCGCTCGGCTCGCGGCTCGGGCCGTTCGGCACGCTGCCGCAGCACGGCATGGACTACTGGCCGACCCAGGCGAAGATCATTCAGATCGACGCCGATCACAAGATGCTCGGCCTCGTGAAGAAGATCTCGGTCGGCATCTGCGGCGATGCGAAGGCGGCCGCCGTCGCGCTGACGCAGCGCCTGGCCGATCGCAAGATTGCCTGCGACGCCACCCGCAACGAACGCGGCGATCAGATCGCATCGGAAAAAGCGGCGTGGGAAAAAGAACTCGACGAGTGGACCCACGAACGCGACCCGTACAGTCTCGACATGATCGAAGAGCAGAAACAGGAACGCACGCCGGGCGGCGGCACGTATCTGCATCCGCGCCAGGTGCTGCGCGAACTGGAAAAGGCCATGCCGGAAGACGTCATGGTCTCGACCGATATCGGCAACATCAACTCGGTGTCGAACAGTTACCTGCGCTTCAACAAACCGCGCAGCTTCTTCGCAGCGATGAGCTGGGGCAATTGCGGCTACGCGTTCCCGACGATCATCGGCGCGAAGGTCGCGGCACCGCACCGCCCTGCTATTTCGTATGCCGGCGACGGCGCGTGGGGCATGAGCATGATGGAAACCATGACCTGCGTGCGCCACAACATTCCGGTGACGGCCGTGGTGTTTCATAACCGTCAATGGGGTGCGGAGAAGAAGAACCAGGTGGACTTCTACAACCGCCGCTTCGTCGCCGGTGAACTGGACAACCAGAGCTTCGCGGAGATCGCGAAGGCGATGGGCGCCGAAGGAATCGTGGTGGATCGCCTCGAAGACGTGGGCCCCGCGTTGAAACGCGCCATCGATCTGCAGATGAATCACGGCAAGACCACGATCATCGAGATCATGTGCACCCGCGAACTGGGCGACCCGTTCCGCCGCGATGCGCTGTCCAAACCGGTGCGCATGCTCGACAAGTACAAGGACTACGTTTGAGCACGGCAGGCGTCTGAGCGGCGGCGGGCTCCGGTTTTCATCTTGTCGTTCGAGGCGGCCGGAGCCCGCCGTGCCTGCAGGCCGCCGCTTCGAACGCCGCTTGCGGCGTTCGTCTGCATGGCCGCTTCGCTGCGCGTTTTGCGGCCTCCGTCACCGGGCATTGCCATGAAAGCCATTCTTCGCATCATCGACCAGGCGCGCGCGTCGCCCATGCGGATCGTGCTGAGTGAAGCCGACGATCCACGCGTGCTGCAGGCCGCGCAGCGCGCGAGCCGTGAAGGCGTCGCGCGGATCGTGCTGGTGGGCGACGCCGCGCGCATTCGCGAGGCCGCCGCGAGCTTCGATATCGATCTGTCCGGTATGGAACTGGTCGACCCCGCAAGTTCCTCACACGCCGCTCCATATGCCGACGAACTGTTCGCGCTGCGCGGCAAGAAAGGCATGACGCTGGATCAGGCGCAACAGGAAATCCTCAAGCCGCTGTGCTTCGCGAACCTGATGGTGCGTCTCGGCGACGCCGACGGTTCCGTGTCCGGCGCGGTCAACACCACCGCCGACGTGGTGCGCACCGCGATTCAGGTGATCGGCATTGCGCCGTCGTTCAAACTCGTGTCGAGCTTCTTCCTGATGATGTTGTGCGAACCGTTCCATACGCTCAAGGGTGGGCTGATCTTTTCCGATTGCGCGCTCGTGGTCGAACCCGATGCCGAGCAGCTCGCCGAGATCGCGATTGCGGCGGCCGACAGCGGACGCAGCCTGCTGATGGATGAACCGCGTGTCGCCATGCTGTCGTTTTCGACCAGCGGCAGCGCGCATCATGCAGCGGTCGATAAAGTGGTCAACGCGACGCACATGGTGCAGGAACGTCGGCCGCATCTCATGATCGACGGCGACGTGCAGCTCGACGCCGCGATCGTCGCCGAAATCGCGCTGCGCAAGGTCAAGCATTCGCAGGTCGAGGGACACGCGAACGTGCTGGTGTTTCCGAGTCTCGAAGCGGGCAACATCGGCTATAAGCTGGCGGAGCGGATTGGCGGCGCGAAGGCGATTGGGCCGCTGTTGCAGGGCTTGCAGAAGCCGGCCAACGATCTCTCGCGCGGATGTAGCGCGGACGATATTTACTATGTGATCGCCGTGACGGCGGTGCAGGCCCAGGCGGCGCTCGCGCGCGCCGGATCCTGTTAGTCGGTTTACCATGATGAGCTCACCACTTATACGGAACGGGAAATGATCGGATAGTGAGCCGGTGACTAACACGGAGAGTTCACTATGCGTATTTTTCTGACGGGCGCGACGGGTTTCATCGGTTCGGCCCTCGTTCCCGAGCTCATCGCAGCGGGCCATCAGGTGATCGGCATGACGCGTTCTGACACGGGCGCGCGGGCGCTTGCCGATGCGGGCGCCGAAGTGCATCGCGGCACGCTCGAGGACACCGCGAGCTTGCGCGACGGCGCGGCGAAAGCGGATGCCGTCATCCACGCGGCCTTCGATCACGATTTCTCGAACTTCGTCGCGAACTGCGAAAAGGACCAGCGGGCCATCGCCGCACTCGCGTCCTCGCTCACCGGCTCGGATCGTCCGCTCCTCATCACGTCCGGGACGGGCATGGGCAGCGGCGAACACGGCGAGCCGGCGAGCGAAGACGTTTTCAATGCCCACCATCCGAATCCGCGAATTGCCACGGAACGGGCGGGCCATGCGCTGCTCGACGCCGGTATCAATGTGTCGGTCATGCGGCTGCCGCAAGTTCACAACCCCTTCAAACAAGGGCTGATCTCGCCACTGGTTGCCATCGCCCGGGAGAAAGGCGTGGTGGCCTATGTGGGCGAGGGACGCAATCGCTGGCCCGCGGGGCATCTTTCCGATGTCGCGCGTCTGTACCGGCTTGCGATCGAAAAGCGCGAGCCGGGGGCTCGTTATCATGCGGTCGGAGAAGAAGGCGTGAGTAGCCGCGAGATTGCCGCGTCGCTCGGACGCGGTCTGAACCTGCCGGTCGTTTCCATCTCGCAGGACGAAGCGGCGGCGCATTTCGGATGGATGGCGATGTTCGTCGGTCTGGATATGCCGGCTTCGAGCGCGTTGACGCAGGCGCGGCTGGGCTGGAAGCCGACGGGTCCGACGCTGATCAGCGATCTCGACCAGGCGCGATACGTGTAGCGGTTGCTAAGCGTCGAGCGTTGGACTTTGGACGTTGGCCGTTGAAGCAGCGCTGAGGGCTGCGCCGGGTTATCGCGTCAACAATCGCGCTATTGAGCCGGGCGGCCTATGCCGCCCGGTCCGTCGACGCAACCACGCAACCACCGCATGAGCGCGCCCTGCCCGTTCGCAGGCGCCCGGCGCTCACCGTCGTTTCGGCACCGCACTCGCACCGGCAAGCCCACAATCCATTGCCAACATACTGCTGCGTGATCAGTTGGCCGAAAACCTCGCCGCTTTTCAGCGCGGGCGAGCCGGGGCGCGAGCGCCACACACGCCGCTGCTCCCGGCAACCGCAATCCTGCACGTCACCACTCTCGACGCTCTGCAGCGCGGCCGTCACCTGGCCGCCGCACCGGCATTGCCACAGCCACGACTCCGCGCCGCGGTATTCGAGCGCGACGAGATCGCCGAAGGAGCGACCAGCGAGATCGCGACGCGGCGGAAAGGGCCATTGAGGCGGCAGAGGACGGCGGATACGTTTGTTCACACGGGGTAAATGGGCGCTATGTGGGATTGCTCACACTTTGTTTCAATTTGTTCCAACTGCCTACAGGCCCCGCCCAGCAAGGCTTGGCGGCTTGAAACGGACCTCGCGCGCCGTTGCGCTTCATGGCGCAGGGTGAAGATTTCAAACGCGGGACCGTTAAAGGATTCAACAGATGGGGAACATATACCATGAAGATTGAATCCGGCAATTATCCGCTCGCGGCTCGGCAAAGCGGCGCACGAGGCGCAACCGTCAATAGCGATGCGGAGGGCGCGGTCGAGTCCGTGCAACAGGTCGGCGCCGCCGACGCGCAGAATTCGACGGTCAGTCTCTCGGCAAGGTCTGCGGTGCACACCTCCGGCGATTCGGACATCGACACGGCGAAGGTCGAGTCGATCAAGGCCGCGCTGCGCGACGGTAGCTACCAGATCGACGCCGGCAAAATCGCCGATGGCATGCTCGGCCACGCGCGTGATTTGCTGCAAACGAAAACGGCCTGATCGTAGCCGCCTATAGGACAGCCGTCGGCGTAACGCTATCGAGCGCTTTGCCGCCCCTCTTCCCGTAAGATTTCCACGCGCTCAACGCGGCAACGACGCGCGTCTGCCTGCCCTCGCCTGTCGCCTGACGAATGAGGGAATAAACGGCCCTCGCAAATAGTCTTGCAAGGAAAGCAGACACGGAAGAGGTGGTCAAAATGGACATCATCGGCATGGCCCGCGCGTCGGGCATGGCAGTCATCCTCGACGGCAGAATCGGCCGCGAGGAGTATCAGAGCGTATGCGGTTCCATAACGGCGTTACAGCGCTTCGCCGAAGCGATACGTCATCGTGCAACGAATCAGAACGATGCGATAACGCAGCGGTCATCGGCGGCCAGGCCCTCTGCCCGGCTAGCCTTACGTCTCATTCGATTGCGCACGGCGCACCTTGCCCGCACGAAGCGGGCGCGCCGTACTCACCAGAAAGCGGTTGCTAAGGCAATGGCCGGCAGATTCGCCGCGACCGCGAATTGAACATCCCGATGCAATCCATTCTGCGCCGTTTGCAACTCGGGTCGGGTGTGGTGCTGCTCGTCTATCTTTTTCTCCACCTGGTCAATCATGCACTCGGGATCTGGTCACTGGAGCTTGCCGGACACGGACTCGCCCTGGCGCTGCGACTCTGGCGCAGCAAGGCCGGCACGGTCGCGCTGTACGGTGCGGCGTTGCTGCATTTTTCGCTGGCGGTGCGCACGATCTATGACCGTCGCCACTGGACGTTGCCACCCGCCGAGTGGATCCGCCTTTGGGCAGGCCTTAGCCTGCCGCTGCTGCTCATCCGCCACGCGGTGACAACGCGCCTCGCGTCCTCGCTCTATGGTTTTGAACCCGACTATGAACGCGTCATCGTCGCGCTGCTCATGAGCGGCACGCAGGGTTTGCAACTTGCTCTGCTCGCGCCCGGCTGGATCCACGGATGCCTGGGACTGTGGTTCCGGTTGCGCCACTATCCGTTGGCTCGCCGGTTGAAGCCTGCGCTGCTGGCACTCGTCACGCTGTTGCCGCTGCTGTCCGCGCTGGGATTTTTCCGGATGATGCGCGCCGTCGAGGCCAGGAACCTGACCCTTCCTGCGCTCGATCCGAAGCTGGTTGCACATCAGTTCGCCCTCGAAGGCTGGCGTCATAACCTCGTCACGTTTTATCTGGCGGTGATCGCGAGTGCTTTTATCGCGGGCCAGTTGCGCAACGGGCTTGAGCGTCGACGATTGCAGAAAGAGCTCGATAGTCGGCGCGACGTTGCGTAATGGCGGCAGCTTTTGTCCATCGTCGTGGTGACTTCTAATCACGGGAGTGAGCCGATCGAATGCCGCGTAATCGCTCAAGCCGCGCCATGCGCGGCGATGTTGCGGTATTGCCCTTTGAAGTACAGCAGTGGCTGCGTCGTCGTCGCTTCTTGCCGGTCTAACGCTTTCACTTCTCCAATCACGATCAGGTGATCGCCCGCGGCGTGTTCGGCGTAAATTTCGCAATCGAGCCAATGGAGGCTGCCGGCAATGATCGGATTACCCAGCGGCGATTCGCACCAGTCGACTCCGTGCCACTTGTCCGTGCCACGTCGAGCGAACTGGTTGGAGATCCTGACCTGCTCGTCCGACAGGATATTGACCACGAATCGACCTGACTCGCGAATCCTGGGATAGCTGGCCGAACTGGACATTACGCTGAACGAAACCAGCGGCGGGCTTGTCGACACGCTATAGAACGACTGGCAGGTGAAGCCGATCGGCTCACCATCGACGTATGACGCAATCACCGTGATACCGGACGCGTAATGCCCGAGCGATTCGCGAAAGCTCAATGGCTCGATGGCCGTGTTGGAACGTGACATGGTAGATACCGAATACGGGGGGCGGCTCGGAATTAGTTCGACAGTGCTTTCCGGACGATTTCCGCGCCCGCACTCAAGGCTTCCAGCTTGCCTTTCGCTATGGCACGAGACAGGGGAGCCATGCCGCAGTTGGTGCAAGGATAGAGCTTGTCGGCATCCACAAACTGAAGTGCTTTTCGCAACGTGCTGGCGACTTCCTCGGGTGTTTCAACGGTATTGCTAGCCACGTCGATGGCCCCGACCATCACTTTCTTGCCGCGGATAAGCTCGATCAGTTCCATCGGAACGTGCGAGTTGTGACATTCCAGCGAAACCATGCCGATACTGGATTTTTGCAGCTTGGGGAAGGCTTCCTCGTATTGCCGCCACTCCGACCCCAGCGTCTTCTTCCAGTCCGTATTGGCCTTGATGCCATAGCCATAGCAAATATGCACGGCGGTTTCACACTTGAGACCTTCAATTGCCCTTTCCAGGGTCGCGACGCCCCATTCATTCACCTCATCGAAGAAAACATTGAATGCGGGCTCGTCGAATTGAATGATATCGACGCCGGCGGCTTCCAGTTCTTTCGCTTCCTCGTTCAGGATCTTTGCGAACTCCCAGGCCAGCTTTTCGCGACTCTTGTAATGATCGTCGTAAAGCGTATCGATCATCGTCATCGGGCCGGGCAGCGCCCATTTGATGGGTTGTTTCGTTTGCTGGCGCAAAAACCTGGCATGTTCGACAAAGACCGGTTTTTGTCGGGCAACCGCATCGACCACCGTCGGCACGCTCGCATCATAGCGATCGCGAATTCGAACAGTCCTGCGGTTCTCGAAATCGACGCCGCTGAGGTGCTCGATAAACGTGGTCACGAAATGCTGGCGCGTTTGCTCGCCGTCACTGACGATATCGATGCCCGCATGTTGCTGTTCCTGCAGCGACAAACGCAAGGCATCCTGTTTGCCCTCGATCAATCCCTGATCCTGCAATTTCCAGGGTGACCAGAGTTTCTCGGGCTCCGCAAGCCAGGAGGGTTTGGGTAAGCTGCCGGCAGTTGAAGTAGGTAATAGTTTTTTCACGGTAGACAACCTTGCTTTTTTGTTAATCAAAGAGCGTAGCCAGCGGACCACTTCTCAAGAATGGTTTGGTATGGTTTGATAAATTGCTCCTCGACAAACCTTCCCTGCTCAACTGCCAGCCGGCTACGTTCTTCCCGATCGTAATCAATTCGAGTCAAAGAAAAATCATGGTGCGTCAAACTGGGCTGATAGGATTTTCCTGCGGGAGAATTCGCATTGTAAATTTCGGGCCGGTAAATCTTCTGGAAGGTATCCATCGTGCTGATTGTGCTGATGAGCTCGAGATTGGTGTAATCGGCAAGCAAGTCTCCGGTAAAGTAAAAAGCTAAAGGCGCAACGCTATTCGGAGGCATGAAATAGCGAACCTTCAACCCCATCTTTGCGAAATATTCGTCAGTCAACGAGTATTCGTTCTGCTGGTACTCGACCCCTAATACAGGGTGCTGATTGACCGTCCGGTGATAGGTCTTGCTACTCGAAACGCTTAGACATATAACGGGTGGCTTGGTGAAATTATCCCAGTAAGCGCTGGAATTCACAAAGCATTTGAACAGATTTCCATGCAGATCCCCAAAATTATCTGGCGTGCTGAACCCGGGCTGTTCCTTGTTGTGCTCCCGCAATACCACACTGAAGTCATAATCTCGTACATAAGAGGAAAAGTTGTTCCCCGCAATGCCTTCAATGCGTTTGCCGGTTTTTCGATCGACAATATTCGTCTTCAATATTTCGATCAAGGGGAGCGCGTTACCACCGCCCTCGCCCTCGAGATTCATCGCTACGGAAATTATTTCAAGCTTGACCGCATAACGATTGCCTTCAGGATTATCCCAATGCGCCAACGCATTGAAACGATCGTCAATCATTCTGAAGGTGTTGCGCAAGTTCTCCTCGCGGCTCTTTCCTCTAGCCAGATTCGCGAAGTTGGTCGTGATACGCGTATTTTCTGAAGGATGATAGTCTTCATCGAAACGGATGCTGTTAATAGCAAATGTGAATTCTTGACTCATGATGATCTTGCACCCTGATTTCTGAAATGAAAACTGCGTTCGTTCCTGGTTTTTCAATGCTTCCCGCAGGAAACCAATGGTCATGCTCACGGCGCGGCGTACGCGTTGTTTCGCGTAGGGACCCTATGCCGTGTTGCGATCAGAAGAAAAGTGACTGGAAGCGATGATATAGTCTCCGTTGCATGAATAAAAATGGATTTATTTCATGCAACCATTAAATTTGTTCATGGAGTGAGCGATGCTGGATCGCAATCATCTGATGGTCGTGCGGGAAGTGGAACGGCAGGGTTCGCTCACGGCCGCAGCCGATAAGCTCAATCTCACGCAGTCGGCGTTAAGCCACGCGGTGAAGAAGCTCGAGCAGCAGCTTGGTACGCCGGTGTGGACGCGCGAGGGACGTTCCATGCGGCTCACGCAGGCCGGACAGTATCTGCTGCGCCTCGCGAACCGGATGCTGCCGCAATTCGAACTCGCCGAAGAGCGAATCAAGCAGTACGCGCAGGGCGAGCGCGGCACGTTGCGCATCGGCATGGAATGCGCGCCGTGCTATCAATGGTTGCTGAAGGTGGTGTCGCCGTATCTCGCGCGCTGGCCCGATGTCGACGTCGACGTGAAGCAGCGCTTCCAGTTCGGCGGCATCGGCGCGTTGATCGGCTATGAAATCGACGTGCTCGTCACGCCCGACCCGCTCAAGAAGCCCGAGCTGCATTTTCAGCCGGTGTTCGATTACGAGCAGGTGCTGGTGGTCGGCGATAACCACACGCTGGCCGCAGAAGCGTATGTCACGCCGGAGCAGTTGGCGCATGAGGTGCTGATCACGTATCCCGTCGAGACGGACCGGCTCGATATCTACACGCAGTTCCTGACGCCCGCGAACATCATGCCGAAGCGCCACAAGGTGATCGAGACGACCGACATCATGCTGCAGATGGTGGCGAGCGGCCGTGGCGTGGCGGCGTTACCTCGCTGGCTCGCGGAAGAATACGCGGAATGGATGCCGCTCACGCCCGTGCAACTTGGAAAGAAAGGTATCGCGAAGCAGATTTTCCTCGGCACGCGCAAGACCGATGACGACATCGATTATCTTGCGGCGTTTGTGAAGGCGGCGCGGGAGTGGAAATGGGCGGACGCGAAGATGCGAGACTAGTTTTGCGTTGGGACGTGGGACCACCCGAAGCGCTCGCCAGCAAGCCGCCATTTGCCGCGTGCCGCTATCGCCCGATCGCCACCGCCCACGCCTCCAACCCGCCCACCCCCAATAGTTTTCCAAACAGAAAACCATCATGCTATAGTTTTCCACATGGAAAACTATTCTTCATCGCTCAACGGTGTGTTCCACGCGTTGGCCGACCCCACCAGGCGATCCGTGATTGCGAGGCTTGGCAGCGGCCCTGCATCGATCAAGGAGCTGGCAGAACCATTCGGTTTGGGTTTGCCTTCGTTTTTGAAGCACATCAAGGTTCTCGAAAGCAGTGGCCTTATTGCATCAGAGAAAGTAGGACGCGTGCGAACCTGCAAACTTAGACGCGGCAATCTGACGGCTGCCGAAAAGTGGTTCGACCAGCAGCGCGCGGTTTGGGAAAACCGGTATGAAAACCTCGATAACTTATTAACGTCCCTGAAAGGCGAAGACGATGAGAGCTGACCTCCAGCTTGACTTCCTTGTTAACAAAGAAAAAACACCATCACCATCAAAAGAGAGTTTTCTGCCAAACGACAGCTGGTTTGGGATTGCTACACGAAAAGCGAGTTTCTCGATCGGTGGTTTGCGCCTAAACCTTTGACCACGAAAACCAGATTTATGGATTTCAGTGAAGGGGGACATTGGCACTACGCGATGGTTGAACCCAATGGCCAGGAATACTGGGGGCGCATGGACTATCAAACCATTCGACCCATCGACAACTACACCTCGCTCGATGGCTTTTGCGACGACACCGGCAAACTGAATCCGGACTTGCCCAGATCGAAATGGAATGTCACCTTCTCGGATCTTGCGGCGCATACCCTTGTAGAGACGGTCGTTTCCTACACGTCGTCCGAAGCAATTCAACAGGTCATCAATATGGGACTGAAGGAGGGTCTAACCTCGACTCTGGAACGTCTGGACGAACTTCTTTTAGTCCTCGACCAGGAATAAAAGGACCGCCATCCGATGCCCACGCCAAAACACAATTCCAAGGTCGATGCCTATGCCGAAAAGGCCGAAGACTTTGCGAAACCCATCTTCGCTGACCTGCGAGCGCTCATCCATGCAACCTGCCCTGAGGTAATTGAGGAAATCAAATGGGGGATTCCTCATTTCGACTACCAGGGCGACATGATGTGTATTTTCGCGGCTTACAAAAAGCACTGCTCCTTCACGTTCCATAAGGATGCACTGATGAGTGATGCGCGTCTCAAGGCCAATTCCGGCCTCCCAACCGCCAGGCGTTTTATGGGTAAGCTGACTGAGGTTGCGGATTTGCCCTCGGACCGGGAGCTCAAATCCTGGATCAAGGAATCCATGGCCCTCAATGACCAGGGCTTGAAACTTCCGGCACGGGAATCCAAACCGCCCAAAGAAGTCGACATGCCTGCAGCATTCGCCGAAAAACTTCAGGCGAACCCGAAGATCATAAAGATTTTCGAGAGCAAATCGCCATCGTTTCAAAAGGAATACAACGTCTGGATTGGCGACGCGAAGACTGAGGCAACACGCGACAAGCGCATCGAAGAGGCGATGGCCTGGATCGCAGAGGGCAAGGGACGTTTCTGGAAATATGCGAAGTAGTAGCCGTCCGTTTCCAGGCGTTAGCACAACGCGGAATCGGCCATAAAAGAGCATTCTCCGGTGGCGTTCAATTTTTCGAAGCGAGCCGAAACGGATCGACAGCCACGTCTCGCCAGACCCGAGATGTGGCTGTGATTCGGCTTATCGGCCCTTCTGGAACCGCGATCAAGGCATGTTGACTGCCGAACGGCGTGCGCGACTCAACCCGGCTTATCTCGCGGCCCGTTATGGATCATCAGTTCCAGGAACCCGGTAACGGGATCGAACTCCCGCGAGAAGCGATAGCCGGGCACCCACGCCAGCAACAGTTCGGCCGTCGTGCGGACCCTGCACCCATGCGCCACATGGCCGCCACATACCTGACCGTGCGCGTCGGCCACGCTCATATGCAGATGTGCGCCATCGGGTGAGACCGAGCCGGCTAGCGTCAATATTTCCAAGTCACCGTGCAGTTCGGTCGGCGCCTCGGCACCGGCGAATCGCAATTGAGCCACGCTGAGACTCCCGATACCCTGGATAACGAAGGCTGCGTGCAACTCACGCTGACGCAACACGTCTTCGATGGCGGCACGCAAATCATCGCCGGGAGACAGGCGTAAAGGATAGGCTTGCATGGTCGGTCACAAGGTTGATGTGCCGGTCAGGTTAAGTCGGAACCGGGGCTTCGGCAAGCGGGCCTTGTGCGCTTGCCATGAGTGCAACGCGGGTCGATCGAGCGGCAGTAGCCGATCACAAGACGACGGTTAGAACATCGCGTGAACCATTCGCGTGCTGCATCAACCGGTCGCTCGATAAAAGCTAAACCGCACACGCCTATCTGGCGTGACTTGTGTGATCTTCGAACGCGCCGACGATGTGCTCGATCATCGCTGTGATGCGCGCGGTATGCCGAAGGTCCTGATGCGTGACGAGCCAGATTTCGTAGACCGCCCCACGTGCGGGTTCCGGCCATATCTGCACGAGTCCGTCGTGTTCACCCAGATGGACAGGCAACTCACCCATGCCGATGCCGGCCTTTACCGCGCTGCGCAGCATGAGGCTGGTATTGAAAGTCGAGACGATGCGCCCCGCGCTTATCGGCTCTCCAGCAAGCGTCGGCGATCGATTACCCGTGCCGTTTCCCTGATAGACGACGAGATCGTGACCTGCAAATGCAGAGCCGGCAGCAGGCTTGCCGTACCGCTCGATGTAGGCATGCGAGGCAAACAGCGCCATGGGCCAACGGGCGAGACGCCGCGCGACGAGATCGGGGTTGTCCGGCCTCACCGACCGCACCGCGATATCAGCCTCCCGCTTTGCCAGACTAAGCATGCGCGTCGACGTGTCCAACAGCACGCGCACGTCGGGATGCACGGCGTGCATCCGTTCGATAGCGGGCAGCAGGAATTCGAGCGCGATCGAGTCGGTGCTGGTGACTCTGACGTCGCCCGCAAGCCGCGTATCCGTGCCTTGAGTTCGTCTGACGAGTTCATGCGCGGCGTGTTCCATTTTCTCCGCCGATTTCAGCGCGACCTCGCCAGCGGCGGTCAACGCATAGCCCTCCGAGCCACGCAGAAAGAGCGTGGCTCGCAGCGCGTGCTCCAGTGCCGCAATTCTTCTGCCCACCGTCGCCTGATCGAGATTGAGCGTTCTGGCCGCTCCACGGAGCGTTTTTTCACGCTCCACCGCAAGAAACACGCGTGCGTCGTCCCAGTTCATCGTGCCACCCTCCTGATGCAAATTTGCATCTATCAGTGCGAATAATGCTGCGCGAATTCATCGATGTCGAGACCTATACTGATTTCACGCGGTCCTCGTACGTCGATCCACGCGGATCGAACGAGCCTCATTCATAGAAGGAGTGGTATCCATGTCTGCTGCAACTTTTAGCGTGCCGTCGTCGATGACGGCCATCGAGATCAAACAGCCCGGCGGCCCCGAAGTTCTGGTGCCGACCACGCGCCCGGTGCCCACGCCGGCCGGCGACGAAGTTCTGATTCGCATCCACGCGGCCGCCGTCAACGGACCGGACGTGTTCCAGCGCAAGGGCTTGTACGATCCGCCCCCCGGCGCTTCCGATATTCCCGGGCTCGAAGTGGCGGGCCAGGTGGTTGCCGTTGGCGCGGACGTGACGCAATTCCGCATGGGCGAACTGGTGTGTGCATTGATTCCAGGCGGGGGTTATGCGGAGTACGCGGTCGCGCACGCCTCCAATACCATGCGTGTCCCCAAAGGCCTGACACTGGTCGAAGCGGGCGCCATGCCTGAGACGTTCATGACGGTATGGCTGAACCTGTTTCAGCGCGGCAAGCTGGTTGCCGGCGAATCGGTGTTGATCCACGGCGGCGCATCGGGTATCGGCACGACGGCGACCATGTTGGCGAAGGCGTTGGGCGCCGCGAAAATCATCACGACCGTGGGCTCGCAGGCGCATCGGGAGGCCAGCCTCGCGCTGGGCGCGGACGTCGCGATCGACTACCGCGAGAACGATTTCGTCGCGGAAACGAAGCGGTCTACCGGCGAGCAAGGCGTCGACGTGATTCTCGACATCATCGCTGGGGACTACGTGGGCAGAAACTATGAAGCCGCTGCCATGGACGGACGGATCGTCCAGGTGGGCGTGATCAAGGGACCGGCGAAGGATCTCAACATCGTGCCGATGTTGACCAAGCGCCTGACGCATATGGGCTCGACGTTGCGGTCGCGCACATCGGCGGACAAGGCGAGCATCATCGACGAACTGGAGCGGCAGGTCTGGCCGCTCATCGAGAGCGGCGCAATCAGGCCGGTCGTCTATAAGACGTTTGCGCTTGCCGATGCGCGCGGCGCGCATGAGCTGATCGATTCAGGTACGCACTTTGGAAAGATAGTTCTTACGACCGGGGCCGATCTCATTGGGTGATATCGGAACTTCACCATCGCTGCTAATGTTGGAGCTGGATCGCCGGTTTTCGTGAAAAGCAGGCGCTCCCCCCGACATTCGACAGGCAGCTAGATACAGGCAAACCATGACAGGAAAGACTATGTCCGGGCACAACACAAAGCTCCACGGTAACTGGCGACTGGTTTCTTTTGAAACCGAGCGTCAGGATTCAAAGGAACGTACTCAGCCTTGGGGCGCCGCCCCCAATGGCTACCTTATGTTTAGCCCTGATGGCCGAATGATGGTGCTGGTCACCGCACAGACACGCGAGCCAGGCAATACCGACGAGAAAGTGATGGCACTCTTCCGCACCGTGATGGCCTATACCGGACGGTATCGGGTAGAGGCCGACCGCTTCATCGTCAAAGTCGACTCGTGCTGGAACGAAGCCTGGAATGGTACGGAACAGGAACGCCACTACAAGCTCGACGCAGACACGCTCGAAGTCAGTACGGCCTGGATGCCGAATCCGCTAATCCCAGGCAATCCGATAGGAAGGGCGATTCTCCGTCTGCAACGCGAGTCATAGTGCCTACGTTGAATTCGCAGCCAGATCGACAGCGAACACGCAACATGATCGGTGCGGCCTCACCTCCCTCCGCATGACCGGCCGCACCGCCCAGGCGCCCTACCGCCGCGCACCGATCCAGCTCACCACTTCGCCGAACAGCGCCATATCCGGCGGCGTCGACAGATCCACCGCAAGACAACGCCGGTAATACGGACTGAGATCGAGTCCCACCCCAAGCCCCAGTACGTCGACATCGCGCGCCGCTTCATTGCGCGCGACCACCTGCTTCAGATGATTGTCGAGGTAATACGCGTCATTGACCTGCGAGGTCGCGCTGTCCATCGGACTCCCGTCCGAAATCACGATCAAAATCCGCCGCGGCTCCGCCCGCGCACGCAAACGCGTGCATGCCCAATCGACAGCTTCCCCGTCCACGCCCTCACGAAACAGATCCGCCTTGAACAACGCGGCGAGATTCGTGCGGGCACGCCGCCAACTCGTTGCGGCGTCCTTGAACACGAGATGAGCGACTTCGTTCAGACGCCCCGGATGCGGCGGCCTGCCACCGGCCAACCAGTCCAGCCGCGCGCGCCCGCCATTCCACGCGCCGGTGCTGAAACCGAGCACTTCCGTCGCGACGCCGGCCTGATCGAGCGCACGCGTGAGCACGTCGACGAGCACCGCGATCGGTTCGATATGCGCCCGCATCGACCCCGAACAGTCGATCAGAAAACTCACCACGCAATCGGCCACCGGCCGGTAGCGATCGAGCAGAAACAGACGCCGCTCGCCCGGCGAACTG
The DNA here is from genome assembly GCF_003269035.1 of Paraburkholderia bryophila. Lineage (GTDB taxonomy): Bacteria > Pseudomonadota > Gammaproteobacteria > Burkholderiales > Burkholderiaceae > Paraburkholderia > Paraburkholderia bryophila. The sequence goes on from NZ_QLTK01000001.1 coordinate 49,939, forward strand.
ACCAGTTGCGCGAGCCGGCGGCCGTCCACACGCCCCTGTTCTTCGCCGAACGACCAGCCGTCGCGGCGCGGCACGGCAAGCGCCGCCTTCAGCGCATACGCAAGCCGTGGCACGTTGATGCGTTGCGCGGCGATGCGTTGGTCGAGTTGATCGCGATATTGCGCGAGCAGTTCGCGGCGGATTCCCGTGGCGGGCACGAACTCGCGGTCGTAGCGCGTCGTGTAGGCCTGATAGCGCTGGTTCGCCTCTCTCAGCACGCGGCTGTCGCCGGTGGCCGCGAGCCCCATGTCGACCTGCTCGCCGGCGTCGGAATCGAACCATAGCGCGAACATCACGCGCACGGCTTCATCGTCTTCGAGTGCGTCTGCCTCGTCTGCCGCGGACTGTCCGCGCGCTTCGCGCATCATCGCACCGACGAGGCGCGCCAATTCAAGCGCATGAAGCGCGAACCCACCCTGCTCCGCCCGATGCCGCCGCATTGCCGCGAGCGGCACGCCCAACGTCGGCGTGATCGCGGCGCGCGTCGCTTCGATCAGGCCTTCGCTTTCCTCCAGCACGGGCCAGCCCGACAATCGCGACCAGACGATCTGCGCAACCGTATAAAGCAGAATCCCGAGGTGCCCATCCGCCAATCCCGCCCGACAGAACGCGCGCGACCACGTTTCGAAACGATGCCGCAGATTGTGCACAAGCCCCCGCATCGCAACCGGCGCCAGCGCTTCGCAACGCAATTGCTCGAACAGTTCGAACAGAAGACGCTCGACCGGCTCCGTCGGGCACCGGCTCGCGTGCAGCGTCGCGTCGGAATGCGTGAGCCGCAACGCCGCGCCATCGGCAGCGCCGCGCAGCGAGGCCAGATCGTCCACTTGCGGATCGGTGCGCAGATGCGGCGCGTGCAACGGCAGCGGACGCAGCCCGCGGCACAAACGACCGGCGCGGTAGTGCAATTGCGCGTCGCCGGTGAATGCGCGCGCGGCCGCCGCGCACAGATTCTGGCGCTGCTCCGCGCGCCGCGCCGCTTGCCGTTCGGCGGCGCTCATTGCGGCTCCGTGGAGCGGACCTCGCTGTCCAGTTCGCGGTCGAAGCAGCGCTGAAAATATTCGCCGACGATCGCCCGTTCGGCCTCGTCGCATTTGTTGACAAACGTGAGGCGGAACGCGAGCGCCGGGTCGCGGAAAATCTGGCAGTTTTCCGCCCAGTCGATCACCGTGCGCGGCGACATCAGCGTCGACAGATCGCCGGTGGCGAAGCCCTTGCGCGTCAGATCGGCAACGCTGATCATCGATTCGATCAAGCGGCGGCCGGCCTCATCGGCCAGCTCCGGCACGCGCGCCTGCACGATGCTCGCCTCTTCGTCGCGCGGCAGGTAATTGAGTGTGGCCACAACGTTCCAGCGGTCCATCTGCGCGTGATTCAACAACTGCGTGCCGTGATACAGGCCGTTCAGATTGCCGAGCCCGACCGTATTGGTCGTGGCAAACAGCCGGAAAAACGGATGCGGATGAATCACGCGATTCTGATCGAGCAGCGTGAACTTGCCGTCGCGTTCGAGAATGCGCTGGATCACGAACATCACGTCCGGCCGGCCCGCGTCGTATTCGTCGAAGATCAACGCCATGGGACGCTGCAGCGCCCACGGCACGATGCCTTCCTGAAACTCGGTCACCTGCAGATCGTCGCGCACGACGATCGTGTCCTTGCCGACCAGATCGAGGCGGCTGATATGACCGTCGAGATTCACGCGCACGCACGGCCAGTTCAACCGTGCGGCGACCTGCTCGATGTGGGTGGATTTGCCGGTGCCGTGCAAACCCTGCACCATCACCCGCCGCTCGCGCATGAAGCCGGCCAGAATCGCCAGCGTCACCTCGGGATTGAAGCGGTACACCTCGTCGATCTCCGGCACGTGGTCGTCGCGTTCGCTGAAGGCCGGCACCATCAGGTTCGAATCGATGCCGAACGCCGTGCGCACCGAGACCATGCGGTCGGGCCGGACTGTCGGGATTTCGGTCACTGCGTTCTCCTCTGTGCTGCGCCGGCCGGGCGTATGCCATGGCCGGTCTCACGACAAGGGCCGCGCGCACGGGAATGAGGGCGCGGCCTCGCCGGTTTATCATACGCAGTTTATTTTTTCGATACAAATCATTCCGTTTTTTACGATTTCTCGTCGCGACGGAAGTACATCTCGTACAGCATCCGCTGCCCGATCCGCCGGAACGGTGCGAACGGATGCCCGGGCAAGGGCGACGCGAAAATCGGCAACGTCTCCTTCGCGCCCTTCCCCGCAATGCGCTCGGCGAGCCGCCGCCCCGCCTGCTGCGAATACGACACCCCGTTGCCGCCGTAGCCGAGCGCGTAGTAAATCGTCTCGCGCGGATCCGGCTGAAACACGCGCGGCATCATGTCGTGACTGACGTCCACCCAGCCCCACCACGAATAGTCGATCGCGACGCCGCGCAGCGCGGGAAACTTGCGCACCATGCCGTCGACCAGCAGGTCGTAGTGGCGCGGATTCGGCGCGTCGGCGCCGGTGATCGCGGAACGGCTGCCGATCTGCAAACGGTTGTCCGGCAGGAAGCGATAGTAGAAACGCAGCGTGCGCGTATCCGTGAGCACCTGGGTCGTGCGGAAATTGCACGCGGCGATTTCCTGCGCGGTGAGCGGACGCGTCACCATCGAATTCGACAGGATCGGCATGATGCGGCTGCGCAACGAAGCATGCAGCGTTTGCGCCGTATAAGCGCCGGTCGCGATACCCACGGCGCGAGCGCGAACCATGCCGCCCGGCGTACGCAGATGATGAATTCCGTTGATGGTCTCCCAGCCGAGCACCGGACTCGCCGGATGCACCTTCGCCCCGGCTTCGCGCGCGAGCCGCAGGTAGCCGAACGCGAGCTTCAACGCATGAATACCGATCCCTTCGGGCTCGTGCAGCGCGCCGGCCGCCTCCGCGTCGTTGACGTACTCGCGCTGAAACGTCTGCCGGTCGATCAACTCCGACGGATAGCCGAACACGTCCTTCCAGACCTTGGCCTCGGCGGCGAGCTTGTGCATGATGCGCGGCCGGTGCGCGATCAGAAAATGACCGCCGGGTTGCGGATCGCAATCGATCTCCGCGATCAGCGACTTGAAGTTGTCGAAGCCTTCCTGAATCTCGTCGTGCATTTTCAGCGCGACGTCCTTGCCCCAGCGCTCGATCCATTGCGAACGCGACAGCCGTCCCGACGCGTTCTGGCCTTGCCCGCCGTTGCGGCTGCTGCAGCCCCAACTGGTCTTGTTGGCCTCCAGCACGACCGCCTTGATACCGTGCTCGCGGGCCAGACACAACGCCGTTGCGAGCCCCGTATAGCCGCCGCCGATGATCGCCACGTCCACCTCCACGTCGGCGGTGATCGGGCCATCGTCGGCGGGTGGCGTGCCGGCGGTCGCGACCCAGTAGGTCGGCGCGTACTGCTTGCCCCAGCCCGGCCCGGGGGACACCAACGGGTCATAGGTGGGATCGTAGCGGGTATCGTCCTCGCGCTCCGACGAGAGGCGCTGCGCGACGCGTTCGATTTCACTGTGCTCCATCTGCGGCTCCTGTGAGCATCAAACGTTCTGCTTCGGACGTTCCTTGCGGAAGGCGCGCTTGACCGCGATCAGTCCGTCGCGGAACTCGAACAGATCGCAGCCTTCCGCCTCGATGCGCCAGCCCTCCGCATGGGTGCCCGTGAACACCCATTCGGACACGCCGCGCGCGCCGCTCACGCTGTGGCGTCCCTGCCCCCAGTGCGCGTCGGGGAAGGTTTTGAAAACGGCTTCGAAGGCCGCGCGCGTCGCCTCTCTGCCAACGAAACGCGTGCCGAATACGTCCGGTCCACCGGCTGCGTCGAACACGCAGTCTTCGGTCATGAAGGTCATCAACGCCTGCGCGTCGTGACGATTGAAGGCGTCGGAAAAAGCGGCCAGCGTCTCGGCCGTGACGTGCGGTTGTGCGGTTTGTGCGGTTTGCGTTTGAGCCATGAAGCTCTCCTCCTGAATGGTTTTCGGTCACGCATGGGATGCCGCCACCGACCCGGCGATCCGTGCGGAAATTGTAGGCAGGGGGTTTGTCGGCCGGGTAGGTCCAGTGCCGGGCTTTCGCCTGGTACAGCACGCCACGGCGCGGCTTGCGATCCCGTTTGGCGCGCGACGCACCGTCGGGAGTTCGTCGCCTATGCGGCGTACACTGAATTGGACTCAACGAGTCCCGCCAACTGGCTCTATGGTTCTGTTTTTTTGTTCGGCAACACTGGTGCTCAGGCTCGCTTAATCATCCACGACATCACCTGCGAGGAACCAAGGTGCTCAAACTGTTCATTGGACTCGGCATTCCGTATCTAGGCGTGATCGGCCTGCTGCCGTGGGTGGCAACCGTCGACCGCTTCGTACTCGGCGTGCCGTTCATCTACGCGTGGATCTTCGCGTGGTTCATTCTCACTTCCGGCTGCCTGATGATCTGCTGGCGCGTATTCGACAGTCGTCACGACGAGTCCCACCCGCAAAACCGCTAAAGGAGTGTCTGGATGGCCACCGCCGTATTCCTCGGTTTCATCGCTTTCTCGCTGTATCTCGCGATCCGCTCGAACAAGGGACGCGGCCCGCAAAGCCTGCATGACTTCTTCGTGGCGTCACGGCAATTCGGCGCCTACCTGGTGTTTTTCCTCGCCGCCGGCGAGATCTACAGCATCGGCACGATGGTCGGTTTTCCGGGCGGCATCTACGCGAAAGGACCGACGTACGGCGTCTGGTTTCTCGGCTACATTCTGCTGGCCTATCCGGTCGGCTATTTCATCGGCCCTAAAATCTGGCAGGCCGGCAAACGCTATAACGCGATCACGCTGCCCGATCTGTTCAAGGGCCACTTTCAGAGCCGGCCGCTGGAGTTGATCGTGGCCGCCTCCGCGATCGTATTTCTGCTGCCGTGGGGCGAATTGCAATTCACCGGACTCGTCGCCGCGTTGAACGGTCTCGGCTGGCACTTCAAACCGCTGTATCTGATCCTGTTCGCCGCGCTACTCGCGTTCACCTATATCGCGATCGCGGGCGTACGCGCCTCGGCCTATATCGCCGTGTTGAAGGACATTCTGATGGTCGCCGCGATCGTCGTGACGGGCGTCGCCGTGGCCATGGAAACCGGCGTGACCGACGTTTTCCACGCCGCCAGCCTGCATGTCAGCAACCGGATGAATTCGCATCAGCTCACCTTCTCGATGAGCACGATGCTGTTCCAGTCGCTCGGCTTCTACGTCATGCCGTTCGCGGTGCAGAACTTCTTCACCGCGAAGAGCGCGAACACGATCCGCCGCACGCAGGTCGCGATGCCGCTCTACATGCTGATGTATCCGTTCCTCGTGGTCGCCTCTTACTACGCGATCAGTCAGAACCTGCAACTGGCGTCGCCGAATGAAGCCTTCTTCGCCGCCGCGATCCGTCTGCTGCCTGGCTGGTTGCTTGGGCTCGTCGCCGCGGGCGCGTCGTTGTCCGGGCTGCTGGTGCTGGCCGGTATCTGTCTCGCGATCGGCCCGATCGTCACGCGCAATCTGCTGCCCGGCATGCCCGAGTCGCGCCAGAAGAAAGGCGCGAAAGTGGTGATCGTGCTGTACCTGGTGGTGTCGATCGTGATGACGCTGGCCACGCCGAATCTGATGCTCACGCTGATCAACACGACCTACTATGGCGTCACGCAGTTCTTTCCGGGTGTGATGATCATTCTGTTCGGCCTGCGCGTGCGGCCCGCCGCGATTGCTTGCGGCCTGCTGGCCGGCCAGTTGCTGGCGGTCATTCTGTACCTGCTGCAGATCGACCTTGGCGGCTTCAACCTGGGACTGCTGTGTCTCGGCGTGAACCTGCTGGTGCTGACCGCGGTGAACCTCACCGCGAAAGCGAGCCATGCGCATGCGTTGCCCTGACCGAACCACTTTTCCTGCCCATGACACAGTCAGATAGCCGAAGCCCGATCCAGGTGTTCGTCGCGAAGAAGATCGTGACGATGAACCCGATGCAACCCCACGCCACCCACGTCGCGATTCGCGACGGCAGGATTCTGTCGGTAGGCGATGCGCAGGAGGTGAAGCAATGGGGCGACGCAGAGATCGTCGACACCTTCCGCGACAAGGTGCTAATGCCCGGTTTTGTCGAGGCGCATTGCCATTTGATGGAAGGCGCCATGTGGGACGCCGTCTATGTCGGCTACTACGACCGCCGTGGTCCCGACGGCCGGCGCTGGGCTGGTCTGAAAACGCTGGACGCCGTGATCGGGCGTCTGCGCGAAGCGCAAGCCGACCTGCCGTCCGCCGACGCCCCGCTGCTTGCGTGGGGCTTCGATCCGATCTTCTTCGGCACGCAACGCATGACGGTGCGCGAACTCGACACGGTATCGGCCGAGCGCCCGATCGTGATTCTGCACGCGAGCGTCCATCTGATGAACGTCAATTCGCCGATGCTGCAACGCGCGGGTATCGACGAGGAAACCGATATCGACGGTATCGACAAGGACAGCCACGGCCAACCGACTGGCGAATTGCAGGAGTTCGCGGCGATGTTCCCGGTGTACCAGGTGATCGGCGGCGGCCTGTCGATCGCCGCGAGCGAGAGCGTCGAGGCGATCTGGAATTTCGGCCGCGTCGCGCAACTCGCGGGCGTGACGACCGCCACCGATCTCGTCAACGATTTCTCCGAACGGGGCAATCGCAATCTGCGCGAGGTCACCGGGGCGGCGGATTATCCGGTGCGGATCATGCCCGCGTTCGCGCCGCAGCGCAGCCCCGAAGGCGGCGCGCAACGGGTGCTCGACGCCATCGAAACCGCCACGCCGAAGCTGCATTTCGGGCCGGTCAAATTGATCGTCGACGGATCGATTCAGGGCTTTACCGCGCGGCTGAAATGGCCCGGCTATCTGAACGGCAAGCCCAACGGTTTGTGGCTGATTCCGCCGAGCCAGTTCGTCGAAGTGTTCACGCCATTCCATCAAGCTGGCCTGCAATTGCATGTTCACACCAACGGCAACGAAGCGACCGAACTCGTGCTCGACGCGTTCGAGCAACTGCTGACGCACTATCCGCGGCGCGACCATCGGCATACGCTGCAGCATTGCCAGATGGCGGACGCGAGCCAGCTCGCGCGCGCGGCCAGCCTCGGCCTGTGCATCAACTTCTTCTCGAATCACCTCTACTACTGGGGCGACGCGCATTACACGCAGACCATGGGCGCCGACCGCGCGAACCGCATGAACGCGGCGGAATCCGCGCGACGTCTGGGCATTCCGTTCGCGTTTCATTCCGATGCGCCGATCACGCCGCTCAATCCGTTGTTTACCGCGTGGTGCGCGGCGCAACGCGAGACGTCGTCGGGTCGCATTCTCGGGGCGAGCGAACGCGTACCGGTCGCGGATGCGTTGCGCGCGATCACGTTGGGCGCCGCTTACACGCTGAAAATGGACCACCTCGTGGGCAGTATCGAAGTCGGCAAATTCGCGGATTTCGCGGTACTGGCGGAAGATCCCGCGGAGGTCGCTCTGGAACGGCTCAAAGAGCTCGAAGTGTGGGGCACGGTGCTCGGTGGCCGCATCTTCCAGGCGCCGGCGGGATGAACGCGATTCCGCTCGTGGTGATCGGCGGCTATCTCGGCGCCGGCAAGACCACCCTGCTCAACCACGTCCTGACGAACGCCGGCACGCGCCGCATCACGGTACTCGTGAACGACTTCGGTTCGATCAATATCGACGCCGCGCTGATCCGCGAACGCACCGACGACGTGATCAATCTGGAGAACGGTTGCATTTGCTGTTCGATCGGCGGGAGGCTGGTCGACGCGCTGCTCGCCATCAGCTCGCGCGACGATCCGCCGGACCTGCTGATCATCGAGGCGAGCGGCGTGTCGGACCCGCTTCGCATCGCGCAGATCGGTTTGCTTGGGCGGGCGTACCGGCTCGACGGCGTGGTCGTGCTGGTGGATGCCGAGCGCATCGAGGCAACGCTGGCCGATCCTTATGTCGGCGATATCGCGCAACGGCAGATTGAAGGCGCCACGGCCCTCGTGCTGAACAAGATGGATCTGCTCGACGAGACCGGGCGCGCGACGGTGAAGGCGCGTGTCGAAGCGCTGGCGCATAGCCGCGTGATGATCGAGGCAAGTCATGGCGCGGTGCCGACCGGTTTGATTTTCGACTGTCAGGCGCTGCCCGACCGGCCTTACAACCGCGCGCCGCTTTCCGCCGCGTCGACCACGGCCACCTCCGCGCCCGCGGCGCTCAGCAGTTTTTCGTTCGTCACCGACGCGTGCCTGAGTCGCGGCAAGCTCAAGGAAGCGCTGCAAGGTTTCTCGGCGAAGCTACTGCGGGCCAAGGGTTTCGTGCGGCTGGACAGCGACGGCGCGTTGCATGAACTGCATGTGGTCGGCCGCCGTGTGCTGATGACGGCATCGCCTGATCGACCGGCGGCGGAGTCGCTGATCGTGCTGATCGGCATGTTCGATCGGGACGACGAGTCGCGCGCAAGAGCCGCGCTCAGCGCAGCGGAACTCTGACAGCCGCACGGAAAAAGCGGGACGAACGATCGGACGCGTCGATACTTCTCATCCGATTTTACGATTGTTGTTATCGAACGGATGTCTCTAGACTGAGCACGCAATCACGACGCCGCCGCTTGCCGGGCGCGAGGACTCGCCTCGACCCGCCCTATACGCGGCGAACCGCTCGGACAACAGGTTGGAGACATAACCATGACTAACAACACGACCCGCCGCAATGCGTTGAAAACTTTCGCCGTCGCGGCCGGCACGGCGATCGTGAGCGCCGGCGGCCAATCGCAGGCGCTCGCAGCCGGCGCTGCTTCGCTGCTGCCCGACGGCGCCGCCAACCTCACCGAGTTGACCCGGCGCCTCGCCGCCGCGCCACGGCGCCGCGACTTCAAAACCGTGCCGATGATTCTCGAGCATCCGGATCAGTGGGATCACGCGGCGCTCACGGAAGTGATCGGCTATCGCGCCGGTCCGAAACAGGCGTGGAACAACACCGAGATGGCCGGTCCCTGGCTCAACCTGATGCGCAATGCGTTGAACGCGCAGATCTGGTCGTTCAAACATCCGGATTTTCTGGCGGTCTCGGCCACGCACGGTTCCGCGCATCTTGCGCTGTTCGATCAGCTCGCGTGGGACAAGTACGATCTCGCAAAGATCAGCGGCGGCAAGTTCGCGTCCAATTCGCTGCTCGACAACAAGGCGTCCGCCGCCAGCGACGCGGCGGATCATCAGAACCCCGACGGCGCGTTTTCCTCGCATGAGAACTGCATTCCCGCGTTGCAGCAACGCGGCGTCGTCTTCCTGTCGTGCCATAACGCGATCTGGGAACTGGCCGACCGCCTGAACGCCACCAACGTGAATCTGGACAAGTTGCCGCTCGACGCGCTCGCGGCCGACCTGACCAACCATGTGATTCCAGGCGCGATCGTCACGCCCGGCGTGGTGGCGACGCTGGCGGAACTTCAGCAGGCAGGGTTTCACTACAACGCGTAGGGGTACGTCATGGCTTTGACTTCCACGCTCCGTTTGTCGCACGGATGTCGGCGATTCGTGCGGATGACGCTTGCGGTCTCGCTGTGTTGCGCGGCAACTTGCGCGTTCGCAGCGAGCGCTGCGCCAGACCTCGACGCGAACCCTAACTCGACGCAGACCCCGGGTTCGAACCCGGACATTTTCCCGCCCTGGCAGCACGGCGCGAACAACGACGCCGTGAATCGCGGCATGGCGTTCACGGTCCCGCAGGTCGACGTCCTCGCCGATTTCCACGGCGACCTCACGGCGCCGAAGCTGGTGCTGTACGTCGGCGGCAACTATTTCTTTGCGATGGCGCCGCTGGTCGCCCGCTTCGAGCAGGATCATCCCGAGTTTCGCGGACGCATCTACTGGGAAACCATTCCGCCCGGTCTGCTGGTCGAGCAGATCAAGGCCGGCGGCACGATTACCGTCGGCAATATGACGTGGACGGTGAGACCCGACGCCTACTTCGCCGGGCTCGCCAAGGTCAAGGCGCTGATCGCGGACGGCACGCTTGCCGGACCCGCCGTGCCGTACGTGACCAATCAGTTGACCATCATGGTCCGTCAAGGCAACCCGCAACACGTGCGTTCGCTCAACGATCTTGGCAAACCGGAGTTGCGACTCGCCATGCCGAACCCCGCGTTCGAAGGCGTGACGCGGCAGATCGATGCGTCGCTGGTCAAGGCCGGTGGCGAGGCGCTCGCTTCGACCGTCTACGGCGACAAGGTGCGGGCGGGGTCGACCGAACTCACGCATATTCATCATCGGGAAATCGCGCTGTTTCTGATGCAGGGTCGCGCGGATGCCGGTGTGGTGTGGAAATCGGAAGCGCTGTTCCAGGAGCAGATCGGGCATCCGCTGCAGCATGTGGATATTCCGGCTGCCGAGAACACGACGGCGATCTATGCCGGCGCCGTGGTGCGGGGTGCGGCGCATCCGCGAGCGGCGCGTCAGTGGCTGGCTTTTCTGCGCTCGCCCGAGGCGTTCGGGATTTTCCAGCGCTACGGCTTCGGAAAGTATGATGATGCGGCGGCGAACGCGAGTGCCGCCAGTCTTTCGAGCGCGGAGTGAAACGCTTCGGCGAGCACGGCGTCCCCACAGGCGACCGTTATCCGCGTATCGGCTGGAAACGGCGCAAGCCTGCGTAAGAATATAAAACAGCAAATCGTAGGAGACGATGTGGACCATTCGTTCATCAATTTACAGCGTGCCTGCGCGACGCTCGCGGTCAGCGTGGCATCGACGTTCGCGGTCGCGCCCGCGGCTCAGGCGAACGAGGTGAGCGCGGGGCAAGGCATTGCCGCCCATGGCACCGCGCAAGGTGTCGCCGCGTGCATAGGCTGCCACGGCGCGAAAGGCGAAGGCAACGCGGCGGCGGGTTTCCCGCGACTCGCCGGCCTGAGCGCGGCTTATCTGTCGACCCAGTTGACGGCCTTCGCCGACGGCACCCGCCCGAACCCGATCATGCAACCCATGGCAAAGCTGTTGACCGCGAGCGAACGAGCGGCGGTGGCGAGTTACTTCGCCGGGTTGCCATCGCCTGCCTTAGCCAAGGCGTCTGGAAGCGGTTACGTCACGCCGTCCGATGTCGGCGCATGGATCGCCACGCGCGGACGCTGGGATCAGGCGCTGCCTGCTTGCGTGCAGTGCCATGGACCGGGCGGCATCGGTGTCGCGCCCACGTTTCCGCCGTTGGCGGGACAGCCGGCCGCTTATATCGCGAGTCAATTGCATGACTGGAAGGACGGCAAACGTCCGCCCGGACCCATGGCATTGATGCCCGTGGTCGCGAGCAAACTGTCCGACGCGGATATCACGGCGGTGGCCGATTACTATGCGGGCGTTGGCGTGGGCGTGGGCGTGGCCGTGGGCGTGAACGGCGCGGGCAAGTCGGCAAACGGGAGCAAGCCATGATCGATCGAAACAGCCTGGCTCGCGTGGCGCTGGTGGGTGTGTTGAGTGCATTGTCGAGCGCGGCTTTTGCCGACGGCACCACGCCTGCGGCCGCGTCCGCTTCATCGGTGAGCGCGGCTGCTGCGCCGGCGAAAAAACCGTTCACGCCGCCCGCCGAATCGACCATGCCGACGGATGGCTTCGGGCAATCCGCCAAACTCGGCGAACAGATTTTTACCCACACCGCGCAGTTTGCCGGCAAGTACGTCGGCAATACGCTCAATTGCGCGAGCTGCCATCTGGATGCGGGACGCAAGGCGGATTCCAGTCCGCTGTGGGGCGCGTATCCGTTGTATCCGGCCTACCGCGCCAAGAACGGTCACGTGAACTCGTTCGCCGAACGCCTGCAGGGTTGCTTTCAGTACAGCATGAACGGCAACGCGCCGCCGCTCGGCGACCCCGTGCTCGTGGCGCTCGAAAGCTACGCGTACTGGCTCGCGAAAGGTGCGCCCATCGGCACGAAGCTGGCGGGGCAAGGCTATCCGAAACTGCCCGCGCCCGCGCAGAAAACGGACTACGCGAGAGGCGGCGCGATCTACGCACAGCACTGCGCGCTATGTCACGGTGCGGACGGCCAGGGTCAATCCAGCGGCGGCGCGACGGTTTTCCCGCCGCTGTGGGGCGCACACTCGTTCAACTGGGGCGCGGGCATGGGCGACATTCAGAACGCCGCGGGTTTCATCAAGGCGAATATGCCGTTGGGACTCGGTGGAACGCTGACCGATCAGGAAGCGTGGGACGTGGCGACGTTCATGGATAGTCATGAGCGGCCGCAGGATCCTCGTTTTGTGGGTTCGGTGGCGGCGACGCGCGCGAAATTCCACGACACGCCGCTGTCGATGTATGGGCAGAAGGTGAATGGGCGGGTGTTGGGGGCGCCGTGACGGGGGCGGTTAACTGATGGTTTGATTTTATTGCTCGCGTCCGAAGCCGCGACGATCCGTTAGCGGACTGCTGCGAGCTTGTGCGACTGCCATCGTTTATCGAGCGCTGCTTGCTGGAGCATGCCCAGGGTGATCGGCTCGCGAGCCAGGCTATGTGGTTTTCGCAGGATCACGCGCTGGAACAGCGAGTAAAGCGATCCTTCACCCTCCATCAGAAAGTAACGATGGAAGTCAAAATCACCCGGTGCCACCCCAAAACGCTCGAAGAATCGGCCGATGAACTCGTTGGCGTCGTCGCCCGTTTGTCCGAGGTCCTCGGACAAACGGGTCGAGGGAGAAAGCAGTTTCTTCGCCCCGAGTCCTACTTCGTTTCGAACGAATGCATCCAGTTCGTCCCAAAGTGCATCCGTCATAGAACTTTGTCCTCGGCTTTGACCATGCGGTTGTATTTGAACACGGTATTGGTCGCGATCATGAAGGCGTCGCGCGCCAACAGCACCCAGCCCACGCCTGGAATGGCCCGACCGATAAAAACGCTCAACCGGCGAGTCAGGATGACTCGAAACGATTTGATACTCTGGAGTGTGAGTGTTGGTAAGACTGCGCGTTTGAGTTCGTAGCGGAACAGCGAGCGTGACATCACCGACGCAACGGATGTACCTTTGGTTGCCCCGCCGAATTTTTGTCGCGTCGGCAGCATGGGCCATCCGGCCAGAATCAGAATAACGCCTTCTACGTCATTGATTCCAATTTGCTCGCATGCCTCTTCCACTGCGATGAAAAAGAACAGTTCAGCTGGTGCGAGATCCTGATGCACGCCATAACGATACGTGTTGCTCATCCTGTTCGCCCTTTGCCCATATAAACGGGCTCCAAGCGTAGCGAGTTTGTCTCGTTCGATCAAGCTGCATTCGGCTGTAGCGCATTCCTTAACGAATCAATAACAATGCGCGGTATTTTTGCTACACAACTTAACAAAAAATACTCGATTCGCATGAAAGTCGATTGCATGAACCATCGCAGAGTTCACGATCCCGGCGAGACGCGGCATCCGCGATGGCAGGCGTTTTGTTTTTGAGCGGCAGAGCCACAATCGATAAGTTCAACCACCGATGCTATCCTGCGCACGCATCCGAAAGCCACACCTCGCTAACGCGTTTTCTTAGCAACCCGCATTCATCCACCGCATGAACCGTTCTTCTCCCGCGCCCTCTTCCTTCACCCTTCGCCAATTACAGCGCGAGGAACTGCATCGTGTCTGGACCATTGACCGCAGCGAAGTGATTCACCACCTGTACCGTTTAACGAACGGGCAGTTGGAGCGCTACCCCGAGTTCTACGACATGCATGGCTGGCCGGACGGCGAACCGGAGCACTACACGCCGCTACTGCTCGATTGCCGCGACCGTGGCGGCTGGTGCGCGGGGCTCTTCGACGGCGAACAGATGATCGGCGCGGCAATTGTCGATAGCCGTCCGCTCGGCCCGAACGCGGACATGCTGCAACTCAAGTTCCTGCACGTGAGTTGCGCGTATCGCGGTCGTGGTGCAGGTCTTCAGTTGTACCGTGCGGCTGAGGCGCATGCGATGAAAACGGGAGCGCGTCGCCTGTACGTCTCGGCAACACCTTCGGAACGGACCGTGGACTTCTATCTCGCGCTCGGCTTCACAATAAGCCCACAACCCGATCCGCAATTGTTCGCGCTGGAGCCCGAAGATATCCATCTGGAAGGGCCGTTGTTGAGCCTTTAAAGCCGCGATCGCCAGCACTTGTGTCGCAAGTCACAATCGCGGCTCAACGCCTAAAGGCTTAAAGCCTTAAAGCCCCGACACTCACCGCGCCGGCGTGCAATCTTCCCCCAGCTTCACCCTGTGCTTGCCCAACTGCAACCGGTTCCCTGTCAGCTTCACGCGCCCCGAAAACGACTCGCTCTTCCACAGCACCTTGCAGGTCGCTGCGTCGATCGCATAGACGTTCTGTTCGCTACCCGAGTAGGCGGACACGAGCAGTTGCTTGCCGTTCGTGTACAGCGGACGCTCGACGATGCTCACGTTCGGATCCACCGAACACGCGTCGCCGCTCGCATGCGTCACGGTGACCGGTCCCAGCCACGCGGTCGGATTACCCGACCCGTCTCCTTGCCCGAGATCGATCGACAATTCGCCGACGCTGACCTTCCCCTTGCCGGGATCGACTTCGCTGTAATGACACGTCTGCGCGAAGACAGCCGGTGCGGCCACTACCAGGCCGGCGACGATAATCGCTACGTGTTTGACGAAATGCTGTTTCATGGCTTGATGGCGTAATACTGCACGTTCGCGAGATCCGCATGGTTCCACGAAAAGTTAATCGCGGTATTCTGCCGGCCGATGCCGCCATAGCGGCCCCAGTAAGCAAGCGGATAAGGTTTGGATTGACCCGGCATGATAATCGCCACATGGCCATGATGGGTCGCTTTCAATCCAGCGACCACCAGATAACCGAGTCCGGCATAGGCGACGGCTTTATCCGCATCTGTGCCGAGCTGAAGCCACGGTGCACGGCCCATCTGGTCGACGATGCTATTTGCATCGCCGGTCAGCGTGACGTCGAGGTCGGCGGCGACGGCTTTCAGAAAGCCGCTGCAGTCGGCTTTCCATTGAGTCCAGTGATTCTGACAAAGGGTTTTGATATTTTGTGCGGCAGCCATTATCGTGATCCGTTATGCGTGTGACGGCGTCGGTTTATGTGGCGATGTCGGCATCCCGTCAAAAAGCCCATCGCACTCGCGCAGGTAAGACGCCCCAATGCAGGCGTTCGGATTATAGCGAGGCCGGGTGAAATGTGAATGGGGATTTTTAGCGCGAAGCAGAACCATTCTGGCCAGGTAAATTCGGCCAGAACATTTTAATGAACCGTATTTTTTACCCGGCGCCGCGCAATTCAATCAATGCGCGGCGCCTCGGCGTGATTGCTTTGTCAGCTTCGATACGCGGCGGCCTGATCGCCGATCAACCGCAGCGCAGCCTGCCAGGCGAGATCCATCAAATCGTATTCACCGGCCGCATCGAATTGCTTCGCCGTTTTCTCGCAGACCGCGGCGTCGGGCACCCGTAGACGTGCGTTGCCGGCCATCGCGCCGATCTGAATGCGGCACGCCTGCTCGAGGAAATAAATCAGGCTGAACGCTTCCGCCGCGCTCGGCGCGCCGACCAGCACGCCGTGATTGCGCAACATCATGGCCTTGTGCGTGCCGAGATCCGCCACCAGGCGTTCTCGCTCGGCCGTGTCGAGGGCAATGCCTTCGTAGTCGTGATACGCGAGCCGCCGATAAAAACGCAGCGCATGCTGGCTGACCGGCAGCAAACCGTCTTCCTGGGCCGACACCGCGCTGCTCGCGGCGGTATGCACATGGATCACCCAATGCATGTCCTCGCGCGCCGCATGCACCGCCGAATGAATCACGAAGCCCGCCACGTTCACGCGATGCCGGACCGGATCAGGCTCGCGTTCCACCACACGGCCTTCGGCGTCGATCTTCACCAGATCCGACGCGCGCATTTCGTTAAACAGAACGCCGTAGCGGTTGATCAGAAAATGACCGGGCTCGACCGGCACGCGCGCGGTGATGTGCGTGTCGATCAGATCGGTCATCTTCAGATGGGCCATCAGGCGGTAGAGCGCCGCCAGTTCGCAGCGTACTTCCCATTCGGATGACTTCGATGCCTCCAATAGGTCCCGTTGCAGCCCGGCATGTGCCGGGTTTTGCGTCTGAACTTGCGTCACGTTACGCCTCCGTTGCGTCGATGCCGTGATTTCACGAATTGCTGGCGCCAGTGTACTGCGACGCATAAACCCGTGGCCGATCGACCGCTACGCTACGTGGACGGACAACACAGCCGACTTCCTACACCACTTCGGCCGTTTCCTCACGACCCACGTCACCCCGCATCTCACTGCGCAAATGAAAGATGCTCATCGCCGACTCCAGCGACTGTGTCTGTTGCTGAAGATCGGTCGACGCCACCGCCGACTGTTCGACCAGCGCCGCATTGCGCTGGGTCAGCCCGGCCACCTGCCCGACCGCCTCGTTGATCTGCGCGATCTGCACGCTCTGGCCGCGGCTCGCCAGCGCAATGTCGTACAGCGTGCGGGTCAATTGCGTGACTGTCTGCTCAACGGTATTCATCGTCTCGCCCGCGCGCGCCGCCGTTTGCGAGGCGGTGGTAACCGTATGCAGCGACGTCTCGATCAGGCTTTTGATTTCCTTCGCGGCGCCGGCCGCGCGTTGCGCGAGACTGCGCACCTCGGAGGCCACCACTGCGAAGCCGCGTCCGTATTGCCCCGCGCGCGCCGCTTCCACCGACGCGTTCAGCGCGATGATATTGGTCTGAAACGCAATCGCGTCGATCACCGAGGTGATGTCCGAAATCTTGCGCGAATGCTCGCGCACGCGCTCCATCACGGCCACCGTCTTCTGCACCTCGCCGGCCGCGACCTCGGCGGTTTCCGCCGTCTGCCGTCCGGACGTGTTGGCGCGCTCGGCGCCGAGCGCATTCTGTTCCGCCGTCTCCGTGATCTCGGCGAGGCTGGCGGTGGTCTGGTCGATTGCGCTTGCCTGTTCGTCGGTGCGGGTGGCCAGATCGCTATTGCCGCGCGCGAATTCGTGGGTCTTGTCGCGGATCGCGTCGATGGAGATCTTGGCGTCGATCAGCACGCCGACCAGTTTCGCGTTCATCTGATTCAGCATCCGGCCCAGCATGCGGGTCTGCGCGTCGCCGCGTTCGGGAAAGCGTTGCTGGATGTGGCCGTTCAACACGCTCAAGGCGCCCGCGTTGAGCGCCTGCAGCGGCATCAACAGGTTGCGCGTCAGATAAACGCCGCAGGCGAGCGCGAGTCCCGTCCCCACACCCGCCAGCACCCGAGCCTGCCAGAGCGGCGGCACATGCGGCAGCACCCAGCCACTCGCGACGAGCGTTTGCAGCAGGATCACGGCGATCAGCATCGCCATGGTGGCCCACACGCGCAGATTGACCGGCAGGCGCAGCAACCGGTCCGCGACACCGGCCACGCCCGTGCGAATCACCGTCCCGCCCGACAGCCGCAGCGTGTGGCCGGCCGGCGACCTGAGCCTTTCATACAGACGCTCGGCCCGCGCGATCTGCTCGTCGGACGGTTTGGTGCGCACCGACATATAGCCGACCTTCTCGCCCTTCTCGAACACCGGCGTGACGTTGGCCAGCACCCAGCAATAGCCGCCCTGCTTGCGTCGATTCTTGACCACGCCGGTCCATGGCCGATCGCCGCCGATGGTTTCCCACAAGTCCCGATACGCTTCTTCCGGCATGTCCGGGTGGCGGACGATATTCTGCGGCTTGCCGATCACCTCGGCATGCGGATAGCCGCTGCTGCGCAGGAACGCTTCGTTGGCGTAGACGATGTTGCCCGTCAGATCGGTGCGGGTGATGATCACGTCCAGTTCGGACAGGACGTACTCTTCATCGGTGACCGGGAGATTTTCACGCATGGGGTGGGTCGCCTGTTACGCCTGTAGTGATACGTGCAGTGACGCCGCGTCGGTTGCGGCTTCGGTTGCGGTAACGGTTGCGGTAACGGTTGCGGCAGCAGTTGCCGGCTTGCCGTCGGGCCGGCCGCGCTCGCTCGCGAGCGCGGCGCACGGCGCATAGCGCGCGTCGTGTGCGGTGCGGACCAGCCGATCGGCGGGGACCGGGCGCCCCAGCAGATACCCTTGCGCGCGATCGCAGCCGATCTCACGCAGAAACCGCCACTGCGCCTCGTATTCGACGCCTTCGGCCACGACCGTGATGCCGAGCGCTCGCGCCATCGCAACGATCGCGCGCACGATCGCGCCGTCGGTGGTGCCGGGTCCGATCTGCGCCAGAAACGAGCGGTCGATCTTCAGCGTATCCACCGGCAGGCTCTGCAAATAAGCGAACGCCGAGTAGCCGGTGCCGAAGTCGTCGATCGCGAGACTGATACCACGGCGCGCCAGCTCGCCCAGCAACGCGGCGGTCTCCTCGCGGCCGGTCATGGCCATGCTCTCGACGAGTTCGAACTGCAGGCGCTGCGCCGGCAAACCCGTGTCGCTCAACACGCGCGCCACCTCGTGCAGAAAACCGTCGTGGCGGCACTGCTTGCCGGACAGGTTGACGGCAATGCGCCCGAACTCGACACCCTCGTCGAGCCACGCGCGCGCCTGACGACACGCCTCGCGCAACACCCAACCGCCGATCGGCACGATCAGCGCCGACTCTTCCGCCGCCGGAATGAACTGGTCGGGCCCAATCAGGCCCCGCTGCGGATGCTGCCAGCGGATCAGCGCTTCCACGCCGGTCATGGCACCCGTGCGCAGGTCGTATTCGGGCTGGTAGTGCAGACGGAATTCGCCGGCCAGCAGCGCCTGACGCAATTCGCCTTCGAGCACGATCCGCTCTTTCGCCGACGAAGTCATCGTCGCCGCGAAGAACTGGAAGTTGTTCTTGCCGACTTCCTTGGCTTCGTACATGGCGCGATCCGCCTGCATCAGCAATTGCTTCGGATCGGTGCCGTCGTCGGGAAACATGCTGATGCCGATGCTCGGCGTCACGAACACGCTCTGCGCGCCGACCCCGATCGGCCGGCCGATCACGTCGAGCAGCGATTGCGCGATCTTGCCGACATGGCGGATATCCTCGATATCTTCCGCGACGATCGTGAATTCGTCGCCGCCCAGGCGCGCGACCGTATCGGTTTCGCGCACGCCGTGTTTGAGTCGCTCCGCGATCACCTTCAGCGTTTCGTCGCCGATGCCGTGGCCGAGCGTGTCGTTGATCAGCTTGAAGCGGTCGAGATCGAGAAACATCACCGCGACCCGTTTGCCGCCGCGCTGGGCGCGCACCATCGCATGGCCGAGCCGCTCGCTGAACAGCGTGCGATTGGGCAGACCCGTGAGCGCGTCGTGCGTGGCCAGGTAGCTGAGCCGCTCCTCCGCCAGCCGGCGCCCCGTGATATCCGAAAAGATCGCGGCGTAATGCGTGCAGCGGCCGGTTTCGTCGCAGATACCGGAGATCGACAGATATTCCAGGTACAGCTCGCCGCTCTTCTTGCGGTTCCAGATTTCGCCTTGCCAATGCCCGGCTTCCCGCAAGCGCTGCCATAGCTCGCGATAAAAACCCGGCGGCTGGCGGCCGGAACTCAGCAGGTTGGCGTTGCGTCCCACTACCTCGGATTTTGCGTAGCCGGTCAGTCGGGTAAAAGCCGGATTGACCCGCTCGATGGTGCCATGCAGATCGGTCACCATCACGCCGTCGAGCGACGATTCGACGACCCGGTCGGCGAGCCGCAGGTTGTAGCGCGATTCGAACAACGCATCGTCGCGCTCGCGCAGCGCGATCCGCAATTCCTGCACGTACTCGTGTTCGATGTCGTTGAGAATATCGGCGAGCCCCAGCACGCCGGTCAACACGCCCTGCCCGTCGAGAATGCCGACGTGGCGCATGCGATGCTCGATCAGATACTGGCGCGCCGCATACAGACTCTGCGACTGGCGCAGGCAACGCAGCGGCCGGCTCGCATGGCGCCCCACCGTGCCGTTGGTCGCGCCGCTCGCGACCAGCCCCACGATATCGCGCTCGGTCAGAATGCCGTGCACGCCGTCCGGATATGCAACCACCACCGCGCTCAATCGTTGCGTGCGCATCAACCGCATGGCTTCCTTCACGCAGAGCGCGTGATCGACCAGCACCGGCGCGGCGGCCTTGATCGATTCGATCGACTTCATCCGCAGGAAGTATTCCGCGCCCTGATTCATCACGAAGTCGGTCTGCGTGAGAATGCCGAGCGAGTGGCCCTGGTCGTCGGCCACGAGGCAATGGCGAATGCCGCTGTTCCTGAAATGCAGCGCGGCGTCGCCGAGGCGCGTTTGCTGCGGCGGCGACACCACCGGGCGGCTCATCACGGCTTCGACCGGCGTGGCGTGGACGTCGGTGTCGTCGGCCAGTGCCAGCGCGTCGTGTTCGGTCCAGATGCCGACCGCGCGCGGCCCGTCCATCACGACGATCGCGCTGCGCCGCTGTTCCGCCATGCAGCGGGCGGCGTCGTGAATCGACGTGCGCGGCGAGCACTCCAGCATCGAGCCGGATACCAGCCGCCCGATTTCGATATCCAGCGTGTGATGAACCATGGCTTGACGGGATCGTAGGTCGCAATTCTGAGATGGCGCCGACAGTACCAGCGCCCACCCCGGCTCACCTTGATCCACGTCAAACGCGCCGTGCGGCGCGCTTTGCCTCACGTATTGGCTTGCTAGCGAGGCGTGCCGAAGCGCGCCCCCAGCACGCGCGTCACGGCCCATTGAAACGTGCAGCACAGCACCAGATACACCAGCCCGACGAACAGAAAGATCTGCGCCGGATACACCATCAGCCGGCTATTGACCTGATTCGCGAGAAAGGTGAACTCCGGCACGCCGACGATATAGGCCAGCGACGTGTCCTTGATCAGCGACACCCATTGATTGACGAACGACGGCATCATCACCCGCACCGCTTGCGGCAACAGCACGTAACGCAGCGCCTCGCCGCGCGTCATGCCGAGCGACAGCGCCGCCTGCCACTGCCCGTCGCCGATCGCCACGATCCCCGCCTGCACCGAATGCGACAGGTAGGCGCCGCCGATCAGCGCGAGTGCGCACACCACGGTCGCGAGTCCGGGCACGTCCGCATGCAGCAGCACCGGCATCAGGAAGAAAGTCCAGAAGATCAGCATCAGCACGGGGATCGCGCGAAACAGGCCCACCACGGTAAGCAGCGCGATATGCGCGATGCCGCGCGTCATGGCCAGCGCGACGCCGCCGGCCAGGCCGAGCAGCGCCGACAACGACGCCGACGCCAGCGTCAACACCACCGTCAGCGCAACGCCGCCGAGCGGACCATCGGGAAACGTGCCGAGCAGCAGGTAGCGGAGGATGGACAGCCAGTCGGGCGCGTTCATGAGCCGCCCCGGCGCACGGCACGCCAGTTGCCCGATGTCCGGCCGCCACCGGCATTGCGCGCATTGCTGGCGCTACGGGCGCTGCTGGCACCGGGGACGCCATGGCGCTGCCGCAGCAGCAAGGCGATTTCGATGGCGGCAATCGTCGCAACGTACAGCAGCGTCGCCATCCCGAACGACTGAAACGTCTTCAGCGTTTCCGTCTCGACCTGGCGCGACGAGTACGACAACTCCGCTAACCCGATCGCCATGGTCAGCGACGAGTTCTTGACGATATTCATGTATTGCCCGGCCAGCGGCGGCGTCGCGATCCGCACCGCCTGCGGCAGAATCACGTAAAGGAACGCGGCGAAGCGCGTCAGCCCGAGTGCGGCGGCGGCCTGATGCTGGCCGTCGCGCACGCCGCGCAGGCCCGCGCGAAACTCCTCGCCGATAAAGGTCGTCGCATAGCAGGTCAGGCCGATCCAGCCGGCCAGAAACTCGAAGCTCGGCCAGCCGAGCGCCAGTGGACCCAGCGTCAGCGCGTGCGGTGTATTGAGCCAGCTCATCACGCTGTCGGGCATCAGCGCGGCCGCGCCGAAATACCAGAACAGCAGTTGCACGATCAGCGGCGAGTTGCGAAACAGCAGCACATAAGCGGCCGCCGCGCGGCGCACCGCCGCATAGGGCGCGCTGCGGGCCAGCGCCAGCCCGAAACCCAGCAGCGTCGCGCCGACGATGACGCAGGCCGACAAGGCCAGCGTCATCGCGAAGCCGTGCCAGATCCACGCCGTGTAGCGCGGTTCGAGCCAGGTGTTCATCGTCATCGTTCGGAAACCATTGCCATGCGAAAAAAATCAGCCCGCCGCTGGATGCGCGGCGGGCCGGACTGTGAACGCGCGATGCCGAATCTCTTGCCCGACGCCGCGCGCAAGCGTTCGCTCAGCTCTTCTGCGGATCGCCGATCTTGAACAGACGCGGCAGCGGCGCGCGGCTCTTCGGACCGAACCACTGGTCGTAGATCTTCGAGGCATTGCCCTTCGCTTCCAGATCCTGCAGCGTCTCGTTGACCGCATTCAGCAGACGCGGCTGGTTCTTCGGTACGCCGACGCCTTCGTAGTCGTTCGAGATCGTGAACGGCGGAATCTCGTACTTGTCCTTATCCGGCACGTTCGCCAGCAACGCGACCAGCTTCGGGCCGTCTTGCGTGATGGCCTGCACGTTGCCGGCGCGCAGCGCGGCGAACGCGAACGGCGTGTCGTCGTAAGCGACGATGGTCGCGGCCGGATACTGCGCACGGACCTGCTGTTCGTTCGTGGTGCCCTTGTCCGCGCCGATCCGCAGGCTCGCCAGTTGTTGCGGCGACTTCAATACGCCCTTCTTCGCGATGAACTGCGTGCCGGACGCGAAATACGGCGTGCTGAAGTCGATCTCTTTCTTGCGCTCATCCGTGATCGTGAAGTTCGCGAACACCAGATCGACCTTGTTCGACTTCAGAAACGCAATCCGGTTGGCCGGATTGGTGGGCTGAATCTCGAGTTTGACGCCGAGCTTCGCCGCGACCGCGCGAGCATAGTCGACGTCGAGACCGACAATCTGGTTGCTCTTCGGATCGACGAAACCGAACGGCGGATTGCTGTCGAAAGTCGCGACACGCAGAACGCCGGCCTTCCTGATGTCGTCGAGTTGATCGGCGTGAGCGACGCCCGCCAGCGTCAATAACAGGCCGGCGAGCGCGGCACGGCGAGTCCAGTTCTTCATGGTGGAAGCCCCATAGTCAGTTGATTTTGTTGGTCGTTGCGGGCGCACCCGTCAGCGTGGCGGCCACTGTAGCAGTGGGCCGGGCAGCCACGAACCAAGCATTTGTCAGCTACTAAGTCGGGGACGTCATAACAGCGGCCTGCGCAGGCGCGCGCGGGAGGTGCGCGGGCCGCGGCGCTCAGTGTGTCTCGGCGCGGCCTTTGTAATGGGGAAAGGCCATCGTCACGGTGGTGCCTTCGCCGAGCGCGGAGTCGATCCGCAGCGAGCCACCGGACGATTGCATGATGCGGTTGCAAAAGATCGTGCCCATGCCATGGCCGCCGGCTCCCGCATACGTGGTGACGGGGTCTTGCATCAGACGCGCCTTGATCTCCGGCGCGATGCCGGGACCGTTGTCGCGAACCCGGATTTCCGGCTCGGGCGTGGCGACGACTTCGAGCCGCAGCAAGGGCGCGGCGGTGGTTTCCAACGCACGCAGTGCATTGGACAACAACGAGGAAAGCACCAGCGCCACGCAGTTGGGCATGGTGCGGACCACGAAATCGCCTTGCACGTCGACCTGAATCCAGTCGCGCTGCGACGCGGCGAACGGATAGGTGTCGAGCAGCGTGGAGATCAGCCGCGTCGCGGTGACTTCGCGCAGACTCACGCCCGATGCCGATTGCTGGCCGCCGCTCTTGTGCACCGTCGCCCAGAACGACGAGATCAGCGTGAGGCAATACTGCGCGTTATTGAGCATCGACGTGGCCGCGTGACCGATCTCTTTCTGGTGCTCCGGATCGTATTGCTCGGCGACGTTGCTGCCGACCGATTGCGCGAACAGCGAGATCGTGGCCAGCGGTGTGTTCAGCTCGTGTGCGAGGAAAGCCAGCGTTTCGTCCATGGCCAGCAGACGCTGCTGACGTGTTTCCCGCTCGGCGTAGCGCGTCATGGCCAGTTGCAGCACCTCGCGGACCTTCTCCGTGCGCAATGGCTTCTCGAGAATGCGGAAGATTTCGCCGGTATTGACGGTTTTCAGCAGCAGGTCTTTGTCGGCGTAGGCGGTGACGAGTATGCGCACGATCTGCGGGAACTCGTGCGCGACATGGCGCAGCAGATGGTCGCCGTCGCGGCCGGGCATGCGGAAATCCGTGACCAGCACGGCGATCTCCGCGCCGTGGCGGCCGAGTATGGCCATGGCCTCCTCCGCGCTGCCGGCGACATGCACGTTGTACTCCGCGCGGATGGCGCGGGCGAAATGGTTGCGCGACAGTTCGTCGTCGTCGACGAACAGGATGGAAAACGGCGGCTGCGGGGTGTCACTCATAGCGTTGTCTGCCGATCGCGGTGGCCAGGGTTGAACGGCGCCGGATTCACGAGTGATGAAATTGGCGTTAGGGCCAACATGGTAGCGCGTTCGCCAGAACGCGAGAATACTCTGCCGGAACGCCCGGGCGGATTGCGCCGCTCGGCCAGGGGCGCCTGCTTCGCCAGCCGCGACGGATTTTCAGGTCGCCGATCCGGCCGGCTGAACCGGGCGACCGCCACGCTCGCCTGCCCGCCACTGACATTCCTGATAGTTGTTGCCGGCCGCGGCCGCGTTTAATCTTTGCCCGACTCAACGACGCCTGATGCAACGAGCGCTGCTACAGGTGCTGCAACAAGCGCTGCAACGACGAACAGCAGCCCGCCTGGAATCACGTCATTCGCCGGCCGTTACCGGTCTTGCCGACTCGATCCCGGCGCGGCGGTGGGCGTCGCCCGATCACGCCATCCCATCACGTAGCGCACCGGTCCGAACGCCGGCGCGTCGCGCGGCCTATCCGCTTCATCGTCACCAACGTACCGCGCGAACTCACGAGGTCCGCGCCCGAGAGGAATATCCGATGCCCCTGCTCAATCGACGTCCGCCGCAATTGCGCCGCTCCTGGCTGTTTCTGGCCGGCGCCGACCGCGAGACACTCCTGGCCGGTCCGCAGACCGGCGCCGACGTCCTCGTTCAGGAACTGGAAACCTTCACGCCGCCGGCCCGCCGACCGGAAGCCCACCGTATCGCGGACGAAGTCATGAAATGCTGGCGCGACGCCGGCGTGCTGACCTCCGTGCGCGTGAACCCGCTCGACAGCGGCGGCGTGGACGATCTGCGCGCCGTCATGCGCAGCCGCCCCGACATCATCATGATGTCGTTCGTGTCGACGCCCGAACAGATCGTCGCGCTGGACGAAGCCGTCACGCGTTGCGAAGCGGAGTACGACATCCAACCGGGTTCGACCGAACTCGTGCCGAATATCGAATCGCCGCTCGGCGTCGTCAACACCATGGCGATTGCCCGTTGCAGCCGCCGCATTTCCGCGGTGCTGGTCGGGACCGAGGACATGGTGGCCGATCTCGGCGCCGAACGCACCCACGCGGGCCACGAACTCGATTACGTGCGCTCGCGGTTTCTGCTCGAATGCGCGGCGGTCGGCGTCACGGCCATCGACTGTCCGTACAGCTACGCGGACGTCGAAGGCGCGGAGCTCGACATGCGCAGGTCGCGCGCCCTCGGCTACAAGGCGAAGGGCATCGTCAACGCGCCGCTCACGGCAATCGTCAACCGCGTGCTGACGCCGAGCGCCGACGAAGTCGCGCTCGCCCGGCGCGTGATCCAGACCTTCGACACCGCCCGCGAACAATCGAACGGCAAGCGGGTCGCCGCCGCCGTGGTGGACGGCTTTCTCGCCGAAGTCCCCGACTATCTCGCCGCGCACCGGCTGCTCGCGCGCGCCACGCAATTCGGCCTCGCCTGAACGACATGGACACTCGCCTACCTATGACCGCCTTTGAAAGCCGACTGAAGTCGCTCAAGACCCTCGCGGGCGCTCACCAGACCTTCGACACGAACGCCGTGCCGGCCACGCCGCACGCGCTCTTCGAGCAGTGGTTCGACGCCGCGGTGGAAGCCCGGGTCAGCGAACCGCAAGTCATGACGCTGTCCACGGTCGATCCGGACGGCGCACCCGACGCCCGCTCCGTCGTGCTGCTGAACATGGACGCGCAAGGCTGGCATTTCGCGGCCAACGCCACGAGCCCAAAAGGCCGCCAGTTGACGCACCGGCCCGAGGCCGCCATCACGTTCTACTGGCCCGCCACGGCCCAGCAGATCCGCTTGCGCGGCAAGGTGGAGCGTCTGTCCGACGAGGCGTGCCGCGCGGATTTCATGGGCCGCCCGGAGCGCTCGCGCGCCAGCATCCTGATCGGCCGGCAGAGCGATGTGCTGAACAGTCCGGACGATCTCCGCAATGCGCTGCACGAGCAGCTCGCGCGCGTCGCAGCGCAGCCGGAACTGGTGTCGCCGCACTGGGGCATGTACGCGTTGTCGCCGCACGAAGTGGAATTCTGGCAGTCGGATGCCGAACGCCGTTTCACGCGGCTGCGGTATGTGCGCGTGGGCACCGGCGTGGCTACCGGCGCGGCCGCTACATGGGAGCACAGCCTGCTATGGCCATGAGTGCCGCCAAACCGGGCGCGCCAGCCGCGTCACCGTACACGCCGCAGTTGGACCGGTTCGCCGACGCGACCCGGCTCACGCTCGCGGGACGCGACCCCGGCGCGTATCACGGCTTCGTCAATCCGCCGGTCTATCACGGCTCGACCGTATTGAGCCCGACCGCGCACGATCTGCTGCACCGAACCCAGCCGTACATCTACGGTCGGCGCGGTACGCCGACCTCCGACGCGCTCGAACACGCACTGATCGAACTCGAGGGCGGTGCCGGCGCAGTGCTGTGTCCCTCGGGGCTGTCCGCCTGCACGCTCGCGCTGCTGTCGTGTCTCGCGCCGGGCGATCATCTGCTGATGACGGACAGCGTCTACGGCCCGGTGCGCCATGCCTGCGACGGCGTGCTGCGGCGCATGGGCATCGACACCACGTACTACGATCCGCTGCTGGGCGCCGCGCTCGAACCGCTGATCCGCCCGCGTACCCGCGCGGTGTACGTCGAGTCGCCGGGTTCGTACACGTTCGAGGTGCAGGACATCGGCGCGATTGCCCGCGTAGCGCACGCGCACGGCATGAGCGTGATTGCCGACAACAGCTGGGCCACGCCGCTGCTGTTCCGGCCGCACGATCATGGCGTCGATCTGTCGATCCAGGCCGGCACCAAATATCTGGTCGGCCATTCCGACGCGATGCTCGGCACCGTCTCCGCCAACGCCGCCGCATGGCCCGCGTTGAAGCAACTGCACGGCGATCTCGGCCTGTGCGTCGGACCGGACGACCTGTATCTCGCGCTGCGCGGCCTGCGTACGCTGGGCCTTCGCTTGCGCCAGCATCAGGAAAATGCGTACGCGGTGGCAAGCTGGCTCAGGCAGCAGCCCGAGGTGCTGGGCACCCTGTTTCCCGCCTTCGACGATTGTCCCGGCCACGCGCTCTGGAAACGCGACTTCAAAGGCACCTCCGGGCTGTTTTCGGTGATCCTGCATGCCGCGCCCGACGAAGCGCTCGCCGCGTTCCTCGACAGTCTCGAACTGTTCGGGCTCGGCTATTCCTGGGGCGGCTTCGAAAGTCTGGCGGTGCCGTTCGACCTGCAGTCGCAGCGCATCGCACAGCGCTGGCCGGACGGCAGTATCGGCGTACGCCTGCATATCGGCCTGGAAGCGCCCGCCGATCTGATCGCCGATCTCGCCGCCGGCCTGCAACGCTTCAGCGCCGCCTGCGCCACGCGGGAGGACGCCGCCACATGCTGACGATCTGGGGAAGACGCAGTTCGTTCAACGTGCAGAAAGTGCTGTGGCTCGCGGGTGAATTGGGACTCGCGTATCGACATGTGTCGATTGGCGGGGAATTCGGCGGTTGCAACACGGCCGAATTCGAAGCGCTGAATCCGACCCGGCGTATTCCGGTGATCGAGCTCGACGGCGAGATAGCATGGGAGTCGCACACGATCCTGCGGCTGCTGGCAGCGCACACGCGCCAGGCGCCGTTCTGGCTCGCCGACCCGTTCGCGCGCTCGCACGCCGAGCGCTGGATGGACTGGTGTCAGACCACGCTCGAACCCGATCTGATGACCGGGCTGTTCTGGGCGATGGTCCGCACGCCCGAGTCCGAGCGCAACTGGTCGCTGGTTCAGGAGAAGAACGCGCGCTGCACCCAGCACTTCCAGATGCTCGACCGCATGCTCGCCACGCGGCCGTTTCTGAGCGGCGACGCGCTGGGGCTCGGCGATATTCCGGTCGGCGCGACGCTGTTCCGCTATTTCTCGCTCGACCTCGAACGCCCCGCGCTGCCGCATGTCGGCGCGTGGTATCGCCGGCTGCAACAACGCCCCGCCTATCGCGAACACGTGATGGTCTCGTTCGAAGCATTACGCGGCCGTCCCGGTTGACTCACTCATTGCGCCTATCCGCCATGCTCCCTTCACACGACGCACCGGGCAACACCGCCGCCACGGCCACGCACGGCCGAATTCTCATCGTGCTGCATCGCGAGCAATCGAGCCCCGGACGCGTGGGCCGTCTGCTGCTGCAACGCGGCTACGAGCTCGACATTCGCCGTCCGCCGCTCGGCGATCCGTTGCCCACGACCCTGCGCGACCACGCGGGCGCGATAATCTTCGGCGGCCCGATGAGCGCCAACGACAACGACGCGTGGATCCGCACCGAAACCGACTGGATCGGCGTGCCGTTGCGCGAACAGGCGCCGTTTCTCGGCATCTGTCTCGGCGCCCAGATGATGATTCGTCATCTGGGCGGAAACGTCACGGCGCATCGGGACGGCCGCGCTGAAATCGGCTACTGGCCGATCACGCCGACGCCGCTCGGGCGCGCGCTGTGCCAGTGGCCAGAACGCGTGTACCAATGGCACCGCGAAGGTTTCGACAGTGTCGCGGGACTCGAACGGCTGGCCGCCGGCCACGAATTCGAGAACCAGGCGGTGCGTTACGGTCCGGCTGCGTACGGCGTGCAGTTTCACCCGGAGGTCAGCTATCAGATGATGCGGCGCTGGACCGCCGCCGCCGCGCACAAGCTTGGCGCGCCGGGCGCTCAGGACATTGCCACCCAGACTCGCGAAGCGCATCGGCACGATCGTGCCGGCGTCGCATGGCTCAACAGTTTTCTGGACACATGGCTCGCCGGACGACCCGCCGATGCGCTCGCCGATGCGTTGCTAGCTGGCGGCGAGGCCCGCGGTCATGTCCGTGACGCTCAGCAGGCCCCATTCGATCGCCTTCAGCACGGCCTCGTGACGACGTGACACGTTGAACTTGCGGCGGATATTGTTGAAGTGAAAGTTGATGCAGGACTCGCTCACGTTGAGAATATGGCCGATCTCCCATGAGGTCTTACCGAACGCATGCCAGCGCAGACACTCGGTCTCGCGGCGGCTCAGGCGCGGCACCGAACCGGGTTTGGTATCGAACCCGAACTGACCGATCGCCTCGCTCGTGATGTCGCGCAGCAAGGACAAACGCGGCAGACTGCGCAGGCAATTTTCGTAGGTGAGCGCGAATTCGTCTCGCACCGCGCACGTCAGCATGCCCACCTCACCCTTCAATCCACACAGCGGCAAGGTGACCCCGCGGTTCAGGCCGAAGGCGCTCGCTTCGTCATGAAACGCGCGCTGCGCCGGCGCGACGAAAAAAGCCGGATCCCAGATCAGCGGCATGCGCGATCTGAAACAATGTTTGAGCAGCGGATCGACCTGATCGAAGGAACGCTCGCGATAGCGCTGCTCCCATTCCGGCTCGCAATTGCTCCACATATGCGCGGCGCAGAAAGACACGCCCGGCGACGGCAGCACCGCGAGCACCACCTTGTCGAATCCCATCCTGGCGGTTGCCTCGAGAATACGGGTGCGTAGCGCGCACTCGTCGGTCGGCACGAGCAAATCCAAGTCATCGTTCTGGCCATTCATTCGTATACTCCCGTTTTTTTCTGTTCGTTCTGGTGTACTGATATAACCGTCCCGAGCGTCTCGCAGCCCTGTTGCCAATCGGAACGGCGACGTTAGTCTCCCGTTTCCGACAGCAATTGCCTACCTATCTTCCTGGCATCGTCGAGCGTGGCCACCGCTTCGAGTGGAATGCCGAAGGCCTTGGAAATCGCCGCCGCACCGGCCTTCGATTCCTCGCGCTCACGCTCGTCGGGTTCGACCGTGATCAACGCCTTGCAGACCTGCGACAGCGCGTCGCGATTGGTCTTGAGCCACAGGCCGCGATGCTTGCGATCCTCGTGCGTTTCCTCGGGGCGCGGCGAGATGAACAGCAGCACGAAGGGCTCGTCGCTCTTCAGCAATACATTCATGTCCTGCTCCCATGTCGCTGCGTAACCGGGCGCGATCGCGTCGTTGCGGGCGATAACCAGCGGGAATTCCGACAGATCGAACACGGCGGATGAGGTGAGTTGTTGGCTCGAATTCATGATTTACGTTCCTCTTGGAAGTTGAAAAAACTCGCTTGCGTGGGTGCGCCCGTATTCGATGACCGGCGCACCGCCATTTCAATCCTTTACCGCTTCGGCGCCCGACCTCAGCGCTTTGCCCCGGCAGGCGCCGCGCCGCCCGGCCTCGGTCCGAACGGCGGCTTGGCCAGCCACACCAGCACGATCACCGCGATGTACACCCAACCCAGCGCGAACGCGACGTCGTTGAACGAGATCTGATAGGCCTGCGAGTCGATCATCCGGTCGAGCAGTTGATAGCCGGTTTGCGGATTGCCCTGCCCCAGCACGCGCAACTGCTGACGCACCGCCGGATCGAACACGCTGATGCTCTCGGAAATCTGCGCGTGGTGCTGCACTGCGCGGCGCTCCCACAGGAACGACGTGATCGACACCGCGAAGCTCGCGCCGAGCGTGCGCAGAAAAGTCGACAGCCCGGAGCCCGCGGCGATCTCGTCGGGCTTCAGATCCGACAGCAGAATGCTGTTGATCGGCATGATGAACAGCGCGAGCCCGAGGCCTTGCAGCAACTGGATCAGCGCGATGTGCTCGAAGTCCACGTCGAGGAAAAATTGCGACCGCAGAAACGACGCGCAGCCGAGAATGCCGAACGCCATGCACACCAGCATGCGCATGTTGAAACGCGGCGCGTACTTGCCCATGAAGGGCGTGAGCAGCACCGGAATGATGCCCATCGGTGCGGCCGCGACCCCGGCCCAGAAGGCCGTATAGCCGAGCGTGCGCTGCAGCCACTGCGGCACGATCACGTTGACCGCGAAAAACGCCGAGTACGCCAGCACCAGCGTCAACGTCCCGGCGGCGAAATTGCGATGTTTGAAGAGCCGCAGGTTGACGATCGGATTCGGCTCGGTCAGCTCCCAGATCAAAAACAGCAGAATGCCGAACGCCGCCACCACGGACATCCACACGATGAACGTCGAGTTGAACCAGTCCTCGTCGTTGCCCTTGTCCAGCACGATCTGCAGCGCGCCGACGCCGAGTATCAGCGCCGCGAGACCGACGTAATCGACCTTGGCCTTCGCGGTGGTTTCGGGCCGTCCCTGCATCTGCGCGTAAACCATCGAGCACGCGAAAATACCGATCGGCACGTTGATCAGGAACGACCATTCCCACGAGTAGTTCTCCGTGATCCAGCCGCCGAGCAACGGTCCCGCGATCGGCGCGACGACCGTCACCATCGCGATCATCGAGAGCGCGAAGCCCCGCCGCGCCGGCGGATAGATCGACAGCATGAGCGCCTGGGTGGTCGGAATCATCGGTCCGGCAACGAGGCCCTGGAAAGCGCGGAACGCCACCAGTTGCGGCAGGCTGTGCGCCAGTCCGCACAGCAGCGAAGCGAACGTGAACAGCAGCGTCGCCCAGACGAACAGCTTGACCTGGCCGAAGCGCTTCACCAGAAAACCCGTCAGCGGCAACGCGATCGCGTTGCTCACCGAAAACGTGGTGATGACCCACGCGCTCTGATTCGTGCTCACGCCGAGATTGCCGGCGATGGTAGGCAGCGACACGTTGGCGATGGTGCCGTCCAGCACCTGCATGAACACGGCGAGCGCCAGGCCAAACGTGGTGAGGGGGACGCTGCGGGGCCGGAAATCGCTGCCGGCTACAGCCGCGGGGGCGCTCATTTCGCGCTCGCCGTGGCACGAACTACCGGCAGGTTGTCGTGGATCACCTTGTCGACCAGTGCATTCGCAAGCTGTAACTGACGCCGATACAGATCGCTGCTGAACAACGGCTCGGCCGGCGGCTGATGCGCCAGCATCGCGCCGTCGCGATTGTGCAGATCGACGCTGGCGTGCATCGACAGGCCAATGCGCAGCGGATGCTTTTCCAGCTGTTGCGGGTCGGTGAATTCGATCCGTACCGGCAAGCGCTGGACGATCTTGATCCAGTTGCCGGTGGCGTTCTGCGCGGGCAGCAACGCGAACGCGCTGCCCGTGCCGACGCCCAGCGCCTGCACCTTGCCGCTATAACGCACGCTGCCGCCGTAGAGATCCGAACGCAGTTCGACCGGCTGGCCGATGCGCATCTCCGCGACCTGCTTTTCGGTGAAGTTGGCGTCGACCCAGACTTGTCGTAGCGGCACCACGGCCATCAACGGCGTGCCCGGTTGCACGCGCTGACTCAGTTGCACCGTGCGTTTCGCGACGTAGCCGGTCACCGGCGTGACCAGCGTGGCGCGCGCGTTCTCCAGATAGGCGGCACGCAAACGCGCGGCGGCGGTTTCGACATCCGGATGCGAGGCCACGGCGGTATCGTCGACCAGTGCCTTGCTGGTCTCATATTGCTGCTGCAGATTCGCCAGCGCGCTCTGCGCGCCGACAAACGCGCTTTGCGCCGACACCAGCGTGTCGTGCGCATGCGCCAGCTCTTCGGCCGAAATTGCACCCGAGCGGCCCAGATCGCGGCGGCGTTCGTAATCGGCGCGGGCCTTGTCGAGCGACGTGCGGCGCGCGTCGACTTCCGCCTGCGAGCCTTCGAGACTGTCGTGCAGGCCGCGCTCGTTGCTGTACAGCCCCCGCACCTTGCGCACCGAACCGGCCAGCGCGGCCTGCGCGCCGGCCAGTTCCACTTCGGTATCGCTCGGGTCGAGCTTCACCAGCGTGTCGCCGCTGCGCACGAGGTCGCCGTCGTCGGCGCCAATCGATACCACCGTGCCCTGCACCTGCGGCGTGATCTCGACGACGTTGCCTTGCACATAGGCGTTATCCGTCGCTTCGTACCATTGCCCGTACAGAAAGTGCCACACGAGCCACACAGCGATACCGATCGCGAAAACGGCGACCAGCAGGCGCAGCAGCAACTTGCGACGCCCGGAAGCCGGCGGCGTCGGACTGCCGCCCGCGCCACCCGAACCGCCCGGCGCGGGGCCGGGCGCCGCGCCGCCCGGCGCCGGCTTCGCCGGTTCAGCTGGAGCGCCTGGACGCAGCGCGGTTTGATTCGCAGGCGCGGTGGCCTGACCTACGGGTTCGAGAATTTTTTCGCTGCTCATGGCGTGGCTTGAATGTCGAGAGAAGAAGAGACGGCTGCAAACGCGGCGTCGGGGCGTTGCGGCGTGAACCCGCCGCCCAGCGCCTCGACCAGTTGCAGAGACAGATCGACCTGTTGCGCGCGCAATTGCGCCATTCGCTTACTGGCAAGGAGCAACTGCTGACGCACCACCAGCGCTTCCAGATAACTGCCCACGCCGGCGCGGTAGCGCTGGTTGGCGAGCGTCCATGCGTCGTGGGCGGCGTCGAACGCGTGCTGCTGCGCGTCGATTTGCAGTTGCATCGATTGCAGACTGTGCAGGTTGTCGGCGACCTGGTTGAGCGCGCCGATCAGCGTCTTGTTGTATTGCGCGACCGCCACGTCGTATTGCGCGTCGCGATGCTGCAGATTGCCGCGCAGGGCGCCGCCGTCGAAGATCGGCAGACTGATGGCCGGCGTCACCGAATACGTGCGCGAGGCCGCCTGGAACAACGACGCGCCGCCGCGCGTGGCGAGCCCCGCCATTGCGCTCAGACTGATGTTGGGCAGGAACTCCGTTCTGGCGCTGGCGATGTTGCGGCTCGCCGCCTCGACACGCCAGCGCGCCGCGACCAGATCGGCGCGGCGGCCCAGCAGATTGGCGGGCAGATCGGCCGGCACTGCGAGCGCGGGCACCGGCAAGGCCGCGGGCTGCTGGATCGACAGGCCCGCGTCCGGCCCCTGGCCCAGCAGAATCGCCAGCGCGATCCGCGCGCTGGCGATCTCCTGCGCGGCCATGGCCTGCTGTTGCACGGCGCTGGCGACTTCGCTATCGGACTGCTTGAGTTGCGCCTGATTGTCGATGCCCTTGTGAACCCGCTGCAGCGTCAGATCGTGCGCTTCGTTGGCGCGATCGGCTTCCGCCTGCGCGACGTCCTGTTGCGCATAGGCGTAGTTCAGATTCGTGTAGGCCCGCGCCACATTGACCGAGAGCTGGATGCGCGCTGCCTGCGCGTCGACTTGCGTCGCGCGCGCTTCGCCTAACGCGGCTTCCCATGCGGCCCGCTTGCCGCCCCACAGGTCGATGTCCCAGTTGAAGCCGAGGTTGAGGCCGCGTGTGTGATAGAAGAACCCGCCACCCTCCTGTTCGCTGTACACGGTGCCCGATTGACGTTGCGCCGTGAAGTTGCCGTTCGCGGTCAGATTCGGAAACCGCGCGGCATTGGCCTCGGTCACCTGGGATTGCGCGTCGCGGGCCCGCGCGTCGGCGATAGCGAGGTCGGGATTGCCGGCCAGCGCGCGCTCGATCAGCGCCGTCAATTGCGGGTTGCCCAACGCGACCCACCAGTCGGTGGCAGGCCATGCGCGATTGGCGTCGATGCCCGCGAGACTCTGCGACGCCTGCAATTGCGACGGATCGCTCAGCTTGCCGACCGGCGCGAGCCCCCTGTTCGTGACGCAACCGGCCGACGTGATCAGCAACGCCGTTGCCGTCATCCATGCCGCGATGCGCGGCGCATCGCGGCGGTGCCATGTCGATCGCTTCGCTCCCGTCGATCTCGTCGCTCTCGTCGATCCCGTCGCAGCGACGCTTCGAATCTCAGCCCATCCTTCCATTGAATACTCCATCTGTCGGGCGACTTGCCATGACCCGCATTGTTGGACGTTCGATAGAAAAGCTGATAACGTTGTTTAGACAAAAAATAATGAATTCCAGCCATGCCATATCGGAAGACTCAGCAAAGCAAGGCGCAGCACCTCATGCATAAATCCGCGCATAAAAGCGCGGATTCTCACGAGCCCAAAGCCAATCGCAAAACGCCGACACCCATCGAGCTCACCGCGCTCACCGCACCTGCCTCCGACCCGAGCGAACGCGCCGATGGGCCGCCGCTCATCGCCGTATGGGGCGAGCACGAAGGCAATAGCGACTATCGACTCGGCACCCGCGAAGTCGATTGGCATAATCATTTGCGTGGACAGGTGTTTTGCGTCGAGAGCGGACTCGCGCATGTACGCACGCAGCATGGTTCCTGGTTATTGCCGCCGCATCGCGCCGGTTGGATCCCGCCAGGCGAATCGCATAAAGTCAGCATCAGTGGCGCGATGAGCGGCTGGAGCGTCGTGATCACGCCGGCGGCGAGCGCCAGCCTGCCGGAACGGCCGTGCGTGATCAGCATCAGCGAACTGATGCGGGCGCTGGTCAGGCGTGCGGTTTCATGGGCCACGCAGTGCCGGCTCGACGCCGAACAGGAACGCATGAGCTTCGTGCTGCTCGACGAGATGCGCCGCGCCCCGCATGAACCGCTGCACCTGCCGATGCCCACCGACCGCCGGCTCGTGCGCATTGCCAACGCGATCCTCGGCCAGCCCGACGACACCCGCACGCTCGACGAATGGGCCGCCTGGGCCGGTCTGTCGGCGCGCACCTTGAGCCGCCTGTTTATCGCCGAGACCGGCAGCAGTTTCGCGCAGTGGCGCCAGCAGGCCTGTTTGACGCGCGCGCTCGAACGTCTTGCGCAAGGCGACAGCGTCGCCAACGTGGCCGATGCCCTGGGCTACGCGACGCCTAGCAATTTCATCGCCATGTTTCGGCGCTGCTTCGGCGATTCCCCCGCGCACTATTTCGCGAAACGCAAACCCTCGCTGTAGCCGCCGTCCGACACCGTTTTCCTACACGGTGAGGCGAAAAACCTGTCACCGCTATCAGTAGTCGCTTAGCAACGGGCTGGATATAGTTAGTCCGTTGCGTCATAACGCGCGCGCTTCACTCGAAGCGTCAGACACACTGATCAGGATCACTACCTGACGGTTTTCGCCCCCACTTAGGTAGCGCTCACCCATGTCTAACGCCGTGGATTCAGACGAGACGCCGATCGTCTCCGTGCAGCAACTGGCCGACTACATCGCCGCGGGATGCAAGGACCGCGCGGCGTTTCGCATCGGCACCGAGCACGAGAAATTCCTGTTCGACCGCAATACGCTTCTACCGCTTTCGTATCACGGCAACGCGGGCATCGGCGCGGTGCTGCAGCGGCTGCTCGACCAGCAAGGTTCGCCCATTCTCGACGACGGGCACTTGATCGGCGTGCGCTACGACGACGGCGCGGCGATCTCGCTCGAACCCGCCGGGCAACTGGAATTGTCCGGCGCGCCGGTGGCGTCGCTGCATGACACGCAGGCTGAACTGCACGCGCATCTGGACACCGTCAAGGCGATCGGCGAGCAACTCGGCTTCGAGGCCGCGCCGCTCGGTTTTCATCCGCTGATGCGCCGTGACGAGATGCCGTGGATGCCGAAACGCCGTTACGCGATCATGCGCCGTTACATGCCGCAGGTCGGCACGCGCGGCCTCGACATGATGTTGCGTACCTGCACCGTGCAGGTCAATCTCGACTATGCGTCGGAAGCGGACATGGCAGCCAAGATGCGTGTGTCGCTCGCGCTTCAGCCGCTCGCCACCGCGCTATTCGCCAACTCGCCGTTTCGTGATGGTCAGCCTTCCGGCCTGATGTCGACGCGCGCGGACGTCTGGACCGACACCGACCACGACCGCTGCGGCATTCCCGCGCTGTTCATGTCGCGCAGTTTCGGATTCGAGCGCTACGTCACCTGGTTGCTCGACGACGTGCCCATGTATTTCGTGCGCCGCAACGACCGCTATATCGACGTGGCCGGCCACACGTTCCGCGATTTTCTGGCGGGTCGCCTTCCTGGCCTCGAGAACGAAACCGCGACTCTCGCCGACTTCGCCGATCACATGACCACGGCATTTACCGAGGTACGGCTGAAGCGTTTCCTCGAAATGCGCGGCGCCGACGCCGGCACGCCCGCCATGATGGTCGCGCAGTCGGCGTTGTGGGTCGGGCTGCTGTACGACCCAGGCGCGCTGTCCGATGCACAGACGCTGACTGCCGGCATCAGTCGTGCGGAGTTGCTGGTGGTGCGTCGCGATGTGCCGCGCCTCGGTCTCGACACGCGTCTGCATGGCCGCACGCTGCGCGAACTCGCGGGCGACGTGGTGGCGATCGCGGCAAAAGGATTACGCGCCCGGGCGCGCCACGACGCCGCCGGCGACGATGAAACGCAGTACCTCGCGCCGCTCCGGGACATCG
Organism: Paraburkholderia bryophila; assembly: GCF_003269035.1. Taxonomy (GTDB): domain Bacteria; phylum Pseudomonadota; class Gammaproteobacteria; order Burkholderiales; family Burkholderiaceae; genus Paraburkholderia; species Paraburkholderia bryophila. The sequence continues at coordinate 87,524 of NZ_QLTK01000001.1, forward strand.
CCGCGGGCGCGCCGAATCAGTCGGAGTACTGGCTGGCTCGCCATCGTGAAGCGTGGGACGGCGACGTCTCGCGTATTTTTGGCGAGCTGTTGCAGAACGACCGATCTGCGGAATGTTTTGAAGTTCAGTAGCACCCACGTAGTAACCAGGCATCAGGCAGCACGGCGAGACACGAAGATCGAGCCGATACGACAATCACTTCTCATGTTGAGGCAACCATGTCAAAACGACACTACGAAACCCCCATCGACGTTAAGTATCGCGACACCGATTCGATGGGCCACGTGAGCAGCCCGGTCTATTACGACTACCTGCAGCATTCGTATCTGAGCTACATGTTCGATCTGCTGGACATGCCGCGCACGGAGAAGCTGCCGCACATCATGGTCAAGACGCAATGCGAATATCTGGCGCCCGCCATGTTCGGCGACAAGCTGACGGTCCGCTCCAGCGTCGTCAAATTCGGTAGCAAGAGTTTCGAGCTCGAACACGTGATGGAGCGCGACGACAAGCAGATCATCGCGCGCGGTGCGTCCACCCATGTGATGTTCGATTACACGACCAACAAGACGGCGCTCGTGCCGGATGCGTTCAAGGAACGGGTAATGAGCTTTCAGGGTTCGCTGTAACGGGCGCGAGAAACGCTGCGTAGGAGAAAAAAGACCCGGTTGCGACCGGGTCTTTTCTTTTGGTGACGGTTGTTCTGCAACGACTGTTTCGCGACGACTGTTTCGCGACGACTTAACGCGGCGTCCGCGCGGAACGTCGCTCACTCAGTCACGACACCGCACAGCCACCCGGCGCCGCCGGAAACGAACCGAGCAACACCAGCGCACGGGCATGCCGTTTCATCTGCGCGAGCGCGTGGGCCATCTGCACGTCATGCCGATGCCTGGGCAACTCGACGAAGAACCGGTACGCCCACAACTCGCTTCTCAGCGGTCGCGCGTCGAGCCGCGTCACCGGAATCCGATGCTCGGCCAGCGGCGCGAGCACGCGTTGCAGCGCCCCGCTGCTGTTTTCGAGTTCGACGCACAACAGCGTGCGATCGTCGCCGGTGGGCGGCGGTTCTTCGCGGCCGATCACGTAGAAACGCGTGCTGTTGAAATGCTCGTCCTGAATCGCCGAGGCGACGATCCGCAAGCCGTAGTGATGCGCCGCCCGCTGACTGCCGATTGCCGCGTAGCCCGCCGTACGCGCGGCAAGCTGGGCCGCCTGCGCGTTGCTGGCCACGGCCTGTCGCGGCACCTCCGGCAGATGCGTGTCGAGCCAGCGGCGGCATTGTGCCAGCGCCTGCTCGTGCGCCGTCACGCAGGTAATACCGTCGAGCGCGCCATGCGCCGTCATCAGCCTATGCCGCACCGGCAACACGACTTCGCCGCTCACGGTCAGCCGGTTTTTCAGCAGCAGATCCAGCGTGCGCGCGACGATGCCCTCCGTCGAGTTCTCGACCGGTACCACGCCGTGACTGGCGCCGCCATGCGCGACCGCCTCGAACACGGCGTCGACGTTGGCGCAGGACATCGCGTCATGCGTCTCGCCGAAGCACAGGCGCATCGCGTCTTCGGTATAGGTGCCGCAGGGGCCGAGAAAGGCGATCGCCGTGCGCTCGGTTGCGCCGCAAGCCGGCGCGAGTTCGAGCAGACGCGCGGCGCGTTGCGCCGCCTGCGGCGCGGCAACGTTCGGCGCGATAGGTGCAATCGCAGCGATCGGCGCGTTCGGCGCGTTCGGCGCGTTCGGCGTCGCCATCATGCCGCCGACTGCAAGGACGTCACCGATGGCACCGACTGCACCGACGGCAAACTTTCCCGCATCGGCGTCGCCGCGTGCCGCAGACGGCGCTGCCGCACGGCCTCGGCGAGCTTGCCCAGCAACGCTTCGGTCGCGTCCCAGCCGATACAGGCGTCCGTAATGCTCTGCCCGTAGGCGAGCGGCACGTCGGCCACCACGTCCTGGCGGCCCGCCAGCAGATTCGATTCGAGCATCACGCCGGCAATCCGCTCACCGCCGGCGGCAATCTGCTCGCACAACGAATCGCACACGCACAACTGCTTGTCGTGCTGCTTGCAACTGTTGCCATGGCTCGCGTCGATGACGACACGCCCCGGCAGCCCGCCGGCCGCAAGCGACGCACAGGCTTCGGCGACGCTCTGCGCGTCGTAATTGGGTTGTTTGCCGCCGCGCAGCACGAGGTGACAGTCCTGGTTGCCGCTCGTCGCGACCTTGGCGAACCGGCCGCTCTCCGTCACACCCAGAAAATGATGCGCATGACCGGCGGCATGGATCGCGTCGATCGCGATCTTGACGTTGCCGTCCGTGCCGTTCTTGAAGCCGATCGGGCACGGCAAGCCCGACGCCAACTCGCGATGAATCTGCGACTCCGTGGTGCGCGCGCCGATCGCCCCCCAGCTCACCAGATCGGCCAGATAATGCGGCGTGGTCACGTCGAGAAACTCGGTCGCGACCGGCACGCCGGCCCGTGTGATGTCGAGCATCAATTGACGGGCAAGCCGGATGCCGGCGTCGATCGCATGGCTGCCGTCCAGATACGGGTCGTTGATCAGGCCTTTCCAGCCGACCGTGGTACGCGGTTTTTCGAAATACACCCGCATCACGATCTCGAGTTCGTCCTGCCACCGGTGCCGTTGCTTCGACAAACGCGCGGCGTACTCGAGCGCGGCGACCGGATCGTGAATCGAACACGGTCCGACGATCACGACCAGCCTGCCGCTGAGTCCCTGCAGGACCTCGGAAATGGCGCGGCGCGTTTGCATGACGGTGTGCAGGCTGTCGACGTCGCACGGCAGGTGCTGCCTCAGTTCCGCCGGCCCGATCACCGGTGTCGTCGCGCTCATGCCTCTTCCGATATCCCAAGTCAACATAGACAGACCCCATGGGCGCGTCACGCCCGAGAGAAAATACGTGGCCGAACCGCTCAGCCTTGCGAGGACGATGCGCTGCCGGCGAGCCGCTGCATCTGGTTGAAAATATTCTTGCGGTGCATCTCTTCGGTACCGCCGACGCTTGCGAACCCCATTGCGTCCTTCAGCAACGTGGCGATGCCGCCATTGTGATAGCCGATGCTGCCGTACAGCTTGACGAGGCTCGTGGCGTTGTCGATCAGATCGCTCGCGCCCACCAGCTTGGCCACCGAGCATGCCAGCAGCGCCTCGGGATGCGCGTTCAGCAAGCGGCCGAGCGCGCCGTAAGCGGCCCAGCGGCTGCGCTCCATGCCGATCTTCATATCGACCAGACGCTTCTGGATATATTGATGCGAGTCGATCGTGCTTTTAAAGCTGGTGCGCCGCGCCGCATAGTGCATCGCTTCATCCACGAACGGCAGCGGCAGGTTTGCCGCCACCAGCCCGTAGTAGAGACGGCCGAGCGAGATGATGTCGATCAGATGGCCGAGGCCGCGCCCCGCCTGACCGAGTATCTGCGACGCGTCGACGTGAATGTCCTCGAAGCGCAGTTCGCCGGTGGGCAGATTGCGGTTGCCGAGCTTGTCGTCCTGCGCGCCGATCACGAGGCCCGGCGTATCGCGATCGAGCAGCACCAGCGCGATGTTGCTGGACTCGCGGCGCTCCAGACGGCTCACCACGAGGATGAAGTCCATGATCGGCGCGTGAGCGATGTTGTATTTGCTGCCGTTGAGCCGGTAGCCGTCCGGCGACTCCGACAGCGTGGTGTCGATGCTGCGCACGTCGGTGCCGGTGGACGGCTCCGCAATGCCGGTCGCGCTGATCTTGCCGCGCATGATGGCGGCGAGATAACGCTCTTTCTGCAGCGGGCTGCCGTGCCGCACCATCGCGCGCACCATGCCGGCCTGCGCGATCACCGACAACAGCAATTCCGGCGTGCGGATCGTCGACGACAGGCCGTCGAGCGCGGCCGTGAAGCCCCACCAGTCTTCGCCGTCGCCGCCGTAGTCGCGGGGCACCACGAGGTGCCAGAGCCGCTCATCGCGCAGACGGTTCCACCCGGCGTAATCGAAACCTTCCGGCTGCTGGTCGCGCGCCTTGGCAAGCTGCTCGCCCACCGCGGCGAAACGCTCGCGCAGTATCAATTGTTCGGGGGTCCAGTCGTGAAACATCGTGCGCCGCTCCGTCGATCGGATTTAAATGGACGGCATGGCGGAGTTCGCATCGGAAAATATGCGCGCTGATACCAGGCCGGTGATAGTCGTGTTGCCGCCAGGCGCCGGATTAATCTCCGCAATCATCCTGACTTAATGGTTTTTCCATCAGATAACTAATGGCGCGACTACGGATCTGGCCAATTTACTACTTGGCCATCTGCACGCGGCATTAACCACGCACACCGCAGCGCAGCCGGCCCGGACTGTATTAATGGAGAACCCGATTTTCATGCACGGTTATTTTCATGCACGGTTGCAGTGCTCGGGAACGGCCGCCCGTATTGACCGGCGCGCCGCATTTTCCTTGACAGCGCTGCTTGTTGATTCGCTGGCTAGTCTACTCGCGGATCAACTCGCTGTACGCCTGAGATTTCTGATAGGGGTCGACCTGCCATCACGAATGATATAAGGTTCGCCGATTTATTATCAGGAACCGAAGTCAGTAAAGCTACACGCGCGCACGGCTATCTTTTATTTTCGCCACAAACCGCGACATTTACCGGGATTACCCTTTCCATTCGCCACGCGAACGTACAGCTTGAGCGGGGGGGCGCCGCTTTACCAGAACGCCCGTTTGAACAGACTCAGCCGATTCACCCTGAACAGCCGCGCGGGCCGCTGATTACCGCCCTGAAATTCGTCGGTGGCGATCAGGATATCGGCTTCGTCGGCCGCCTCGCCCGGTTGCAGATCGGCCACCTTGATCCCCAGCCGCGAACGGAACGTGCCGCGCGACACCGCCTCGCCAAAAATCTGTTCATAGATGGTCTGCAATTGCGTCAGCGTGAACAACTCCGGCAGCAGCCAGCACGGCAAGGTCGAATAGCTCGCCTTGTTGCGCACCCGCTGCACCGCTTCCGCCACCTGCTCCGCATGATCGAATGCGAGTTCGGGCAGGTCGTCCACATCGTAGAACTGAAACACGCCCGCGCCCGCCGCGCTCAGTTCCGCATGCGGGATCAGCGCGACGTGCGACACCGCCACCGACCAGCCGCGCGGATCGCGGGCCGGACCGCCAAAGCTGCGCAGTTGTTCGAGATAGCGCGGCGCGAAGCCGGTTTTCTCCGATAGCACGCGCTTTGCCGTCGCTTCCAGCGACTCGTCTTCGTCCACATGAACATAGCCGCCGGGCAACGCCAGGCTATGCTTCGCGGGCGCGCGCTCGCGCTGATGCAGGGCCACTTTCAGCAGGCCTTCGTCCAGCGTCAGCAAGACAATGTCGACGCTCACGTCCGGTGTGGTGTAGCGCTGTTTCATGGGTGACTCCTGTGCGTGCGCCAAATATGCGCTGCGGGTAATTCTATCAACATAGTTGCAATTCTCAACTAAGTAACCTTATACTGGCAACCAGTTAGTCGGATATTCCGACGAAGCCAGACGGAGGATAACAAATGATTCAGGTTTTTGCCGTATCGAGCGATCGGGGTGAAGTGCCGCTGGAACTCCGCAAACTGGTGTTCCCCGGCGGCGAGGTCAACGTCAGCGTCGAGCTGGGCAAGCCCGCGCACACGCTGCGCATTCAGGCGCATCTGCCCAACGCCGAAGCGGTCATGACGCTGCTGCTCGCAACCGACGCGCTGCGCCGCGGCTATCCGGGCACGCCGATCCTGTTGTCCCTGCCATACGTGCCGTATGCCCGCCAGGACCGCGTGGCGAATCCGGGTGAGGCGCTCAGCGCGCGCGTCTTCTGCGATCTGATCAACACGCAGCAGTATGCGCAGGTCGAAGTGCAGGACCCGCATAGCGATGTCGTGACCGCCCTGCTCGACCGCGTGGTGATCGCCGATCCGTTGCCGTCGTTGCGCCGTGCGCTGGCCAGCCTGGGTTCGGGCCGCGCCGCGCTGGTCGCGCCGGACGCCGGCGCCCGCAAGCGCGTCATGCATCTGGCGCAGGCGCTGGAACTCGACGTGGTGTTCGCCGAGAAAGTGCGCAATACGCAGACCGGCAAGATCACCGGCACGCAGGTGGTGGGCGACTTGCCCGACGCGCCGCTGCTGGTGGTGGACGATATCTGCGACGGCGGCCGCACCTTCACCGAACTCGCCACGGCGTTGCGTACCCGCCAGGCCGAACAGCGCCTGAGCCAGCCGCTTTACCTGTATGTCACGCACGGTATTTTCAGCAAGGGCCTCGCGCCGCTGCTCGAACACTACCAGACGGTTTTCACGCGCAACAACTGGACCAGCGACACGCGCTGCCAGCAGGTCTGAACCTGAAAGCGCCGCCGCATCCGCACCGAACACGACTCTGAATCCGAACTCGCCAGGAGATGTTGATGAACGCCCCCGACCGCACGGAAGTCCTCGAAAAAAACCAGCTCGTTCCGTTCAATCTTGCCGATTTCTACAAGACCGGCCACCCGTCCATGTACCCGAAAGCGACCACCAGGCTGGTCGCGAACTTCACGCCCCGTTCGGCGAAGTACGCACCGGTGCTGCGCGAACTGTTCGACGACAAGGTGGTCTGGTTCGGGCTGCAAGGCTTCATTCAGGAATGCCTGATCGACCTGTTCGGCGCGGAGTTCTTCCAGAAGCCGAAAGCTCAGGCGGTGCGCAAGTACAAGCGGCGCATGGACACGGCATTGGGACCTGACGCCGTACCGGTGGCGAGCCTCGAAGCGCTGCACGATCTCGGCCACCTGCCGCTCGAAATCCGTTCGCTGCCGGAAGGCTCGCGAGTCGACATCAAGGTGCCGCCGGTGATTTTCACCAACACGCACCCGGACTTTCCGTGGGTGTCCACGTACTTCGAAACGGTGGTGAGCTGTGAATCGTGGAAGCCGTCCACGGTCGCCACCATCGCGTTCGAATTCCGCAAGCTGCTGACCTACTTCGCGAACACGACCGGCGCGCCGCTCGACTTCGTGAACTGGCAAGGTCACGATTTTTCGATGCGCGGCATGAGCGGCGTGCACGACGCCATGCGTTGCGGCGCGGGTCACCTGTTGTCGTTCACCGGCACAGACACGATCCCCGCGATCGATTATCTCGAGGACCACTACGGCGCGAATGCGGAGCGCGAGCTGGTCGGCGGGTCGATTCCGGCGTCGGAACACAGCGTGATGGCGCTGCGCATTCTGCTCACGCAGCAACGCCTCGAACGCGATCCGGCGCAAGCCATGCTCGACCCGAAGGCGCTGCGCCGCAAGGCCGAACTGGAAGTGATCCGCGAGTTCGTCACCGAAGGCTACCCGCAGGGCATGGTCTCGCTCGTCAGCGACACGTTCGATTTCTGGAACGTGATGACGGTCATCGCGAAGGAACTGAAGGCGGATATTCTCGCCCGCCGGCCCGACGCGCTCGGCAACGCCAAAGTGGTGTTTCGCCCCGACTCCGGCGATCCGGTGAAGATCCTCACCGGCTATACGGACGACGAACTCGTGCAGCGCGATGGCCAACCCGTCGTCACCGAAACGGGCCGCTATACGGTCAAGGCGAGCGGCGAGACGATCAGCGAAGCTGAGCGTACCGGCGCGGTGGAGTGTCTGTGGAATATCTACGGCGGCACCACCACGGAAAAAGGCTACAAGGTGCTGGATTCGCACGTCGGGCTGATCTACGGCGACTCGATCACGCTGACCCGCGCGCGCGACATCATGTTGCGCATGGCGGCCAAGGGCTTCGCTTCGTGCAACGTGGTGCTCGGCATCGGCAGCTACGTGTACGGGATGAACTCGCGCGACACCTTCGGTTATGCGCTCAAGGCGATCTATGCCGAGGTGGATGGCGAAGCGGTCGACATCTACAAAGACCCGGCCACCGACGACGGCACCAAGAAGTCCGCGAAAGGTCTGCCGCGTGTCGAGAAGGAAGGCGATCACTTCGTGCTGTACGAACAACAGACCGTCGAGCAGGCGGAAGGCGGTGCGCTGGTGCCGGTGTTCCGCAATGGCGAATTGCTGGTGAAGCAGTCGCTGGCGGAGATTCGCGAGCGTTTGCAGTCGTCGTGGACGTGCCCGGAGGCGGGGTCGATCGTTTGGGGGTGAGGTACGGGTGCGCCCCGGCGTGATGGTGCGCCGGGGTCAATCGAGGCGTTAGAATTCCGCTATAGTTCCTGAAGCGGTACGCTCAGTCTCCTACCCTTTCAGCGGCTTTCGATAAGGAAAGAAGAACCATGCGGCCGTCCGTTGTGCTTGATCTCAAGCGAAGCGCTGTGCGCGAAGCAGCGAGTCGCTTCCGCACGGTGAATCCGCGCGTCTTCGGCTCGGTGCTGCATGGCACCGACCAGGATGGCAGCGACCTCGATCTGCTGGTCGATGCGTTACCTGGTGCACCCTGTTCGATCTGGGCGGCCTGCAGGACGCGCTTGAATCCTTACTCGGCGTCCATGTGCATCTTCTGACACCCGCCGACCTGCCGCCGAAGTTTCGCGCCAAGGTGCTTGCGGAGGCTAAGCCGGTATGAGCCAGAGCCGCTTGCCCGACTATCTCGATCACATGAAGCAGGCCGCGACGGACGCGATCGATTTCGTGAATGGCCTGAGCAAAGACAGTTTCCTTGAAGACAAGCGCACGCAGCAGGCGGTCATCATGAGTCTCATCATCATCGGTGAGGCTGCAACGAAAGTGATGGACGGTTACGCTAGTCAAGCAATGGAATTCGCGCACGCATCCAATCTAACGCCGTTGGCGGCATAAATAGGTGTTTTTCAAAAACACGTCCATTATTGTCGTAATAGGTAATGCGATCAGGTCCGTACTCAAGAGAATTCGGTGAATTTTCATTCCAGTTAACTAAAAAATGCCGACTTGCGAGAAGCACCCCCGCATCGCTGAAAACCTGCAGCCTTATAGAATCGCCGCTTTGCATGTCGTCACCGCCGGTTCCGCACAAGCTTATTTTATAAATCTTCCCATTTAAAATTTTCACTCCACCATTGAGTCTTTGACTGTATAAATCGCATCTCGTATACTGTGTCGGCAGGACAAAGTTGAAAAAACAAACACAAGCGTAGACACCAAACATCAAAAAAATGGCGATGGATAATTTCCCTTTCCAACCGGTCTTCGATTTCACGATGGAAAAGACGATTACGATCACAAAAACAAACGCAATCAGCCGCACAACCGCCAGCCTGTACTCGATCAGAAAAAGTAAAATTTTGACGCCGGTGAGATTCAGAACAACACCGAAGACAATAAAAATTGTTACAGCAACATATATTCGCTTCACATTTTTTCCGCTGGCCTGCATATCACCCCCACGTCGACCTCAATCGGCCTGCCTAGTTTTACATATTTCGGCTTTGAATAAATCATGAAATCGCCGCCCCGATTATGCCTTTCCCGCCAGCGATTGTACGTACTATTGTAGACAGGCCAATAAACGTCCCTTTCCATGAATTTTCTGATTACCCCCGTTCTTTTGTCAACCGGTTTATCCAGTGGCCTGTCAAAAAGATACTTCCAGTTAAAATTCATTTCAGCTTCGATCGAATTACCAAAACGAGTATGAAGTCGCCTACCATTGACAAGCTCGCTAACAAGCGAGCCTTTCGTCAGTATCACTCCTTTTTTATTCCAGTGACCAAGATATTGCGAATTTCCATCCGAGTCGTTAAACGAATAATTATCTTTCACATAGACGTAGACATGCGTTACTTTGATCTGCGCATCCATGCAATAGGTCCTGGTCTTCGCGCTCCGATCATATTTATAGTATCGATCCCCGCGGACCTCGACATGACCGATTGCAGCATAGATACCAAAATTTGCCAGTGCTGCCGTCAAATCAGTCATACCAAGGTGACTTGTCAGGGTATCGTAACTCGATACGCTGACGATCTGAAACTGCCAGTCCATATGAAATTTTCTCAGATCCTTCAGAAAGATTTTTGTGTTGAAATCCAAGGCGATGGACTGTTGAAACCCTCTTTCCAAAATCGGCCTGATCTTGTTTTTTATGAGCGCGCCCGCGGCCTCATTGTAAATTTTCCTTGAAATCAGATCGTTGTATTTATCTTTTACGCCGCCAAAATTCAGACACCAATCCAGCGAGATCGTAGCGCTGTCGATAGGTTGAACGGAGTTTGGATTGTCATCATAAATGTGTTTTGCGCTGCCGAACCACTCGGTTGCGAGTTCGGCCGAGACCGGCCAGCCCATGTTTTTCATCGCACCTGGCACGTCCAACAAATCAAATGTTGGCGGATTTTCAATCTGTTCGGCATCTTGAGGGGGAGTCGTTTCGGGGCGTGAGGTAAGTGCTGGCGGAGGCGATTTCTCTCGACTTTTTTCTCTCACCTGCTTATTCAGCTCTCGGACGGGCACTTGCCGGGGAGGCGATGGTTCATTAGGCGCCGAGCGATCAAACGAAATACATTTCAACGTATTGAGCGGCACGCAGCCTTGCGAGCCCGATGATTCTTTCCACTTCGATCCGGCAAGGAAATAGTACGGCACTTTAATTATTCTACTCATTTTCCAATAATCCACTCTCTTGACAAAAACACCCATGAAAATCATGCGGATAAAAAATAAGGATATCAATCCGATCACGCACATTCAAGACGCAAACCGAAATGAGTTTCCGAGTTTATTTTTTACCGGGGTATTCAATCAATAAGAAAATTCCGCAAATCACGCACGCAAATTCCGCAACATAAAATAATAAAATAATACAGCCGATATTTCATCGGTTCGGCATAAATAGGCATGCACATCGCCGAACCGAGATACGGAACAGCCAACCTTTGCAAGAAGGCGCGCGCCGCCGTGTTTCAGCCGCCCTCGCTGTTTTGGCCTAGCCCGTAAGCGTCACATAACGCACCTTTTTATATGCCATCAAAACCACCAGTCAGAATACACATGCATAACGCGCATTAACCTCGTGTACTATTCCCTCTCGCAGCAACGGCCCACCATTTAAAGCATGACCAACTCCGACACGCAGCTCCCCTTTCAAGTCTCCGTCACCTTGACGGATGAAGACTTTATCGCCGCGCACGTCGTGCTTTATTCGGCGAAACGCACGCTGCGCAAGCGGTTGCGTTCGATCGGGATTGCCGCGGCAGTCGGCGGCCTGTTCGGCTGGTATTGGGCCGCTACGCATGTCGACGTAGCGCTCGCAGCCAGCATTGCCGGTTGCGCGATTGCCGCCGGCGCGCTGGTGTTCTGCAACGACGCGTATTTTTCGCCCATATTCCTGCGCGGCATCGCGCGTGCCGGCCTCAAAGCGCGCATCAAACGCGGCGCGGTGCCATTTCTCGGCCCGCAGCAGGTCACCTTCGACACCACCGGCGTGACCGGCGAATCGACGCTATCCAGCCTGCGTCTGAACTGGTCGAGCCTGACCTCACGCGTGGACGACGCCGAGCGCATCTATCTGTTCGCCGGCGGCTCCGCGTTCGTCGCCCTGCCGCGTCGCGATTTGCTGCCGACGCAGCTCGCGGCCATCGAGCGTGTGATCGCGCGATATATGCCGGTGAGGGACCGCAGCGTTGAACGATGAGCCGACCAGCGCTTCAGGCGTGACGCCCATCCACCGCTTCACACTTGAAAAACACCACGGGCCCTACGAATCATGGCCGCCCGCGTCGCGCCTGATCGTCGACGGCCAGACGCTGCCGCTCGCGATTCCCGGCTATGCGTTGCTGTTCCAGTTCGACACGCCGTCCGGCTATCTTTTCGCCACCGACTTCGACTGCCCATTCGAAGAAGCGGCGGCGTTCGTGCTGGTCAGCAAAAACCTGCAACGCGTCCTCGCCGTCCGGCAGATCGGCGCGCCCTATTGTTCGTTCTGGCTGGATGACATCCGGTGGACGGACAGCACGCATTTCATCGCGACGTTCGCCGACGATCCGAACCGCTGGTTGTTCACGATCCGGGCATACGGAATTACCTGGCGCGGCCTGAGGTGGCTGTGTCCACGCCTGATGATGCGAAGAATCGGAGCGTCCCGCCACGTATGAATCGGAAGCACGGCGTCGCATCGTTGCGCGATACGGCGCCGGGCGTTTTCATAACTTCACCGCTTCACCCCCTCCGCCTCACTTCCGCCACGACCCATGCGGCAACTCGACATCCCGCTGCGCCGCCGCCAATCCCGCAACCAGCCCATCGCGATCGAACGGAATGCAATACACCGGCTTCGCCCGTTCAAAGCGCCAGCTGTCCCGCAGCGCCCCAGCATCGACTGGATCGAAACCGAACTGATCCATCAAGCCGCTCACAACCTGCTTGGCCGCCGCGTCATCGCCCGCGAAGGGCAACGCGCGACGCTTAAGCGTCCCGGCAGGCAGACCGTCCGTCTCCAGATCCGCCGCCAGAATCGCGTTGAACGCCTTGACCACTTTCGCGCCCGGCAACGCGGCGGCCAGCATCTGGCTGGTGGTGGTCACACGCTCGTCGAGCGCCGCGATCGGGCCGTCGCGCTCGGGATAATAGTTGCCCGTGTCGATCACGATCTTGCCGTCGAGCGCACCGACCGGTAGCGCGCCGATCTGGGAGAACGGCACCGCCACCACCACGACTTCGCCGAAACTCGCCGCCTGTTGCGCGGTGCCCAGCGCGCAACCCAGCGCGGCGGCGGTGCTGGTCAAGGTCGACGGATCGCGCGAATTGCTGATCATCACCTCATGCCCGCTCTGCTTCGCGAGGCTCGCCATCGCGCGGCCGATAAAGCCCGCGCCGAGAATGCCTATCTTCATGTTTCACACTCCATCACTGGTTGAGGACCGCGCCTTCCAGCGACGCCGGTCGGTGAGAAACACTATGATTCAAAATCCCAGCATGATAAACACGCATAATCCGACGATTGTCGAAATCACCAGTAGGGAATCATGGACCGTCTGACCAGCATGGCTGTGTTCGTCAAAACCGCGGACAGCGGCTCGTTCGCCGCGGCCGCGCTCGCGTTCGGCATCTCGTCGCAGATGGCGGGCAAGCACGTGAGCACGCTGGAAGAGCGCGTCGGCGCGCGCCTGCTCAACCGCACCACCCGCCGCCAGAGCCTCACCGAGATCGGCCAGATCTTCTACGAGCGCTGCAAGTCGCTGCTCGCGGATGCCGAAGCCGCCGAATCCGTCGCACAGGAACTCTCGGCCTCGCCGCGCGGACGCCTGCGCATTACCGCGCCGGTCACGTTCGGCGCCAACTGCCTCGCCCCGCTGATCGCCCGCTATCTGAAAAGCCATCCGCATGTGCGGGTCGACCTGACGCTGACCGACCGCTTCGTCGATCTGATCGACGAAGGCTACGAGGCGGCGATCCGGCTCGGCGTGTTGACGGATTCGTCGCTGATCGGCCGGCAATTGATGCCGTACCGGTTGCTCGTGTGCGCGTCGCCCGACTATCTGGCGCAGCACGGCGAGCCGCGAACGCCGGCGGAACTGGCCGATCATGCCTGCCTGAGCTTCGTCTACATGACGCGGCCGGTCGCGATGGAATGGCGTTTCTCCGACGCGCACGGCGACTACGTGGTGCCGGTCTCGGGCCCGTTTCACGCCAACGACGTCAAAGCGCTGCGCGCCGCCGCGCTCCATGGCGCGGGCGTGATGCTCGCGCCCGAGGTGGCCGTGCAGGACGATCTGGCCGCGGGCCGTCTGGTGCGTCTGCTGCGCGGCTACGAAACGCCCGCCCGGCCGATGCATCTGGTCTTCCCGGCGAGCCGCGCGACCCCGAAACTACGGGCCTTCATCGATCAGGTGGTCGCGGAATTCGGCCCCGAAACCGTGCCGGACGGCCGCGTCGAAGCGACCTGACGGCGCTTGAATCCGACTCTTCAAAGTCCGCCAAATTACGCGCGCCGAACGCTAGAATGTCCGGCTTTGTCCGCGTCGGACCCGCCACGAGGCAAAATACGGGTTTTCGCACACGCCCGGCCAGGCCCGGCGCGTGCGGCACAGTCAGGACAGCTCGTCCTTTAACAGAGCCCCTCAGGAGCATTGATGACCGATTCGAACCCATCCTTCCTCGGCAGGATTTCACTTGCCGTCGGCACCTTTTTCAGCATTCTCGGCGACGGTGAATTTGCTGCCGGCGTCCTGCGTCTGCGCCAGGGTGGCACGGCTGCCACCGCTACACCGGCTCCAGCGCCCACGCCCGCGCCAGCCCCCGCCGCCGCCCCCGCGCCCGTGCTGAAAACCGCCAGCCCCGACGCCGCGCTGCAACTGCTCGGCCTGCTGCAACGCGACGCCCGCTTCATCGATTTCGTCGAAGAAGACATCAAGAGCTACAGCGACGCCGACATCGGCGCGGCCGCGCGCCTCGTGCACGACGGTTGCCGCACGACGCTGCGCGAACATTTCACGATCCGTCCGGTGCGCGACGAAACCGAAGGCAGCCGCATCACGCTGGCCGAAGGTTTCGACGCCGGCGCGGTGCGCCTGACCGGCAACGTGGTCGGCAAGGCGCCGTTCAACGGCAGCATCAGCCACCGTGGCTGGCGCGTCGACGAGGTGCGTCTGCCGAAGCTCGCCGATGGCCACGACGCGAACGTGATCGCCCCGGCCGAGGTGGAGCTATGAGCGACGCCCGCTATTCGATCGGGATCGATCTCGGCACCACGCACTGTGCGCTGTCGTACGTCGACACCAGCGCCAGCGACGGCGAGAAAACCACCCAGGGCGTGCTACCGGTCGCGCAACTCACCGGCCCCGGCGCGATCGAGAACCTCGATCTGCTGCCCTCGTTCCTGTACTTGCCGCACCCGGATGAACTGGCGTCCGGCGACCTGTACCTGCCGTGGACCGGCCAGCGCGAATTCGCGGTCGGCGAGTTCGCCCGCAATCGCGGCGCGGCCACGCCGATCCGGCTGGTGTCGAGCGCGAAGAGCTGGTTGTGCCATCCGGGCGTCGACCGCCGTGCGGCGATTCTGCCGAACGACGCGCCGCCGGAAGTCGCGCGCGTCTCGCCGCTCGAAAGCTCGGTGCGCTATCTGACGCATCTGCGCGAAGCCTGGGACCATGCGCATCCCGAAGCGCCGTTCAGCCAGCAGGACGTCACGGTGACGATCCCGGCGTCGTTCGATCCGGCCGCGCGCGAGTTGACCGCCGAAGCCGGCGAGGCCGCCGGTTTCGGCCGCATGACGCTGCTCGAAGAACCGCAGGCGGCGCTCTATAGCTGGATTCAGAAGAGCGGCGGCCAATGGCGCAAGCAGGTCAAGGTCGGCGACATCATTCTGGTGGTCGACGTGGGCGGCGGCACGACCGACCTCTCGCTGATCGCCGTGATCGAGCGTGACGGCAATCTCGAACTGCATCGTGTCGCGGTCGGCGAACATATTCTGCTCGGCGGCGACAACATGGACCTCGCGCTCGCGCACGTCGTCGCCCGTAAGCTGGCGGCGCAAGGCACCCAGGCCGACGCGTGGCAATTGCGCGCCCTCACCTACGCGTGCCGTTCGGCCAAGGAAACGCTGCTCAGCGATCCGGCCACCGACACCGTGCCGCTCGTCGTGCCGAGCCGCGGCTCGAAGCTGATCGGCGGTTCGATCCGCACCGAACTCACCCGCGCCGAACTGACGCAAACCATCCTCGACGGCTTTTTCCCGCAGGTGGACAGCGCGGCGCGTCCGGTGAGCCGCGCGCGCGCCGGTCTGACGCAACTCGGCCTGCCGTATGCGCAGGACGCCGGTATCACGCGGCATCTGGCGGCGTTTCTCGGTCGTCAGGTCGGCGCGCTGGCCGAACTCGAAGGTCTCGGCGAGGCAGCGGCCAACGCGGCCGCGCAGGGCGCGAGCTTCCTGCATCCCACCGTGGTGCTGTTCAACGGCGGCGTGTTCAAGTCGCCGCTGCTGGTCGAACGCATCATGGGCACGCTCAACCAGTGGCTCGCGGCGGAAAGCGCGGCCCCGGCGCGGCTGCTCGAAGGCGCCGATCTCGACCTCGCGGTGGCGCGCGGCGCGGCCTACTACGGCTACGTGCGACGCGGCCAGGGCGTGCGGATTCGCGGCGGCACCGCGCGGGCGTACTACATCGCGATCGAATCGGCGATGCCCGCCGTGCCCGGCCTCGAACCGCCGATCCAGGCGCTGTGCGTGGCGCCCTTCGGCATGGAGGAAGGCACCGACGCCGAGTTGCCCGCGCAGGAGTTCGGTCTCGTGGTCGGCGAACCGGTGCACTTCCGCTTCTTCGGCTCGTCGGTGCGTCGTCAGGATCAGGTCGGCACGCTGCTCGACTTCTGGGGCCCCGACGAATTGCAGGAGCTCGAAGCGATCCAGGCGACGCTGCCGGCCGCCGGCCGCACCGCGGGCGAAGTGGTGCCGGTGAAACTGCACGCGCGCGTGACCGAAGCGGGCACGCTCGAACTCGAAGCCATCCCGCGCGGCACCGACGCGCGCTGGAAAGTCGAGTTCGACGTGCGCGGCAACGCCAATGCATGAGTGAGATGAAGCGGTATAGCGTCGGGATCGATCTCGGCACCAGCAACACGGTGCTGGCTTACGCGCAGGCAGGGTCGCAGTCGATCCATGTGTTCGAGATCGAGCAACTGGTGAGCCCCGGCGAAGTGGCGGCGCGGCCGTTGCTGCCTTCGGTGCGGTATCACGCGGCCGAAGGTGAGCTGGCCACGGGCGATGTGCGGTTGCCGTGGTCGTCGGTGGACCGTAGCGCCGACGCTCCCGCACCGCCGGTCGTGCTCGGCCGCCTCGCACGCGTGCTTGGCGCACAGGTGCCGGGACGGCTGGTGGCCAGCGCGAAGAGCTGGCTGTCGCATGCCTCGGTGGATCGCGTTGCACCGATCCTGCCGTGGGGCGCCCCCGACGAGGTCCGCAAAGTCTCGCCGGTCGAAGCCAGCGCGAGTTATCTCGCGCATGTGCGCTCGGCCTGGAACCAGCGTTTTCCGGACGCACCGCTCGACCAGCAGGACGTGGTACTCACCGTTCCCGCTTCGTTCGACGAAGGCGCCCGCGCGCTGACCGTGGCCGCGGCGCGCCTGGCCGGGCTGCCCAGACTGAAACTGCTGGAAGAGCCGCAAGCGGCCTTCTACGACTGGCTGTTTCACCACCGCGAGCGACTGGCCGACGAGCTCGCGCACACCCGTCTCGTGCTGATCTGCGACGTAGGCGGCGGCACCACCGACCTCACCCTGATCGCCGTCGACATGCGCGACGGCGAGCCGCAACTGACGCGTATCGGCGTGGGCAATCATCTGATGCTCGGCGGCGACAACATGGATCTCGCGCTCGCGCATCTGGTGGAGACGCGGCTGCCGGGCGACGGGGAACGCACGCGGCTGTCGGCGGCGAGTTTGTCGCAACTGGTCGAGCGTTGCCGCGCCGCCAAGGAACAGTTGCTCGGGCCGCACGCGCCCGACTCGGCGTCGATCACGCTGCTCGGCGCGGGCTCGAAGCTGATCGGCGGTGCGCGTAGTGCCCAGGTGACGCGGGAGGAAGTGGAGCGGATCATCGTCGACGGCTTCTTTCCGGCGGTGGCGTCGCACGAACGGCCGGGCAGACCGCGTGGCGCGATCGTCGAGTTCGGCCTGCCGTATGCGACCGATGCGGCGGTGACGCGGCATATCGCGGCGTTTTTGAGCCGCTTTGCAGCGCAGTCGCGTCAGGCGCTGGGCGTGGACGTGGGCGTGGGCAATACCAATACCGACGCCGGATCGGCTGCGGTTTCGACGTCGGCAGCGCCTGGCGCTGTCGCGTCGACCCCGTCGCCTTCCGACTCGAAGGCTGCGCAGACGCCAGCGGCCGACTCCGTCGCCCCCCTGCCGATCCCCGACACGCTGCTGCTCAACGGCGGCGTATTCCGCGCCGAGACGCTTACGCGGCGACTCGCCGACACCCTCGGCAGCTGGCGCGGCGAAGCGCTCAACGTGCTGCACAACGACAACCCCGACGTCGCCGTCGCGCGCGGCGCGGTCGCCTATTCGCTGGCGCGCGCGGGCGCCGCGCCGAAAATCGGCGGCGGCTCGCCGCGCAGCTATTTCCTCGTTCTCGAGGACAGCGGCGAGCCCACTACCCAGCCCACCCCGCGCGGCATCTGCCTGTTGCCGCGCGGCACCGAGGAAGGCCTGGAAATCCTGATCGCGGACCGCACGTTCGCGTTGCGGCTCGGCCACCCCGTGCGCTTCCACCTGGTGGCGTCGAGCGCGGACACGGTCTATCGCGCCGGCGAGCTGATCGATCTCACCGAGGGCGATTTCGTGCGCCTGCCGCCGATCGCCACCGTCGTTCAACCGCGCGGTGCGGGCAGCGCGCGCGAAACCGCGGTGCGGATCGCCACCTCGCTCACCGAGGTCGGCACGCTCGACGTGCACTGCATCGAACGGGACGATCCCACGCAACGCTGGCTGCTCGAATTCCAGTTGCGCAGCGAAGCCGCGCAGGTCGATCTCTCCGCGGATCCGGCGCAAGCGCGGCATCCGCGCCTCGACGAAGCGATCGAACAGATCGACCGCAGTTTCGGCACGCGCGCGCAGAAAATCGACCCGAGAGAAGTCAAGCGGTTGCGCGCGCAACTCGAACAACTGCTCGGCCCGCGCGACGGCTGGAACAGCGCATTGCTGCGCGAACTGTTCGGCGCGCTGTGGGAACGCGCGCGGCGTCGGCGGCGCTCGGCGGATCACGAACGCTTGTGGCTGAACCTGGCCGGCTACTGCTTGCGCCCCGGCTTCGGCTATCCACTCGACGAATGGCGCGTCGAGCAGGTGTGGACACTGTTCGACGACGGCATTCAGTACATCAACGACAGCCAGGTCTGGTCCGAATGGTGGACGCTGTGGCGCCGCGCGGCCGGCGGTCTCGACGAAGGCGCGCAACTGCGCGTGCTCGACGCCATGGCGTATCTGCAAAACGCCGCGCAAGCGCGTCACAAGCTGCCGTTCGACGTCGCGAAAACCGGCCTTGCGGATATGTTGCGGTTGAGCGCATCGCTTGAACGGATTCCGGTCGAGCGCAAGATCGAACTCGGCGAAGCCGTGCTGACGCGACTGAAAAAGCCCGCTGAGAATCATCAAAGCTGGTGGGCGGTTGGGCGGATCGGCGCGCGTCGACCGTTCTACGGCAGCGCGCATAGCGTCGTGCCGCCGGAGATCGCCGCGCAATGGCTGGGCGCGATTCTCGCGCTCGATTGGAAAAAGGTCGATCCGGCCGCGTTCGCCGCGGTGCAGATCGCCCGCATGAGCGGCGACCGCTCGCGCGACCTCGCCGACGATTTACGCCATACGGTGGTGCGGCGGCTCGAAGCCGCGAACGCGCCGCGCGCGTGGATCACGATGGTGAGCGAGCGCGTCGAACTCGATAACGCCGACGAAGGCCGCGTGTTCGGCGAGTCGTTGCCGGTGGGGTTGAAGCTGATCGGTGCGTGAGCGCGGCACGTGAGCGCGGTACGTGAACTTCGCGCCGCACCTCGCACGGCGCGAAGCAGACCGCGCTCGCAGGGAAATGCGGACCGGCCCGCGCTGGGCATCGCGCAATGCTATTGATAGGACATCGTGAACGTGGCGAGCCCTTTCAGCGTGCCGCCACTCACCGGCCCCGTGCGCACGTATCGCGCGCTCAACGGGATCCGGTTCGTCCCGGCGTTCATCCTCCCCATGAACGCAATATTGCGCACGCCGCTGTCCGGATCGTGCACGCCAAACGACAAGGCTCTCGACTCGAATAGGATCTGCATGCCAACGCCCTTCGCGGTCGAACCCGCGGCGGCGCTCAGGATCGCCGACCGGTTGCCGGGGTTCGACGCGTCGACGAGCGACATATAAGCTCTCACCGGTGCGGCGCAATTGAGCCCGATTGAAAACGGCACGGCGCCCGCACTCGCCAGGTTCGACGGCGACACGCGCGGCGGCAGCTCGACATGAATCGCCCAGGTGGTGACGTTGCAGGTACCCGCTGTGAACAGACTGCCCGGTGTGATGGACTGCGTTTTGCTGACCGTATCGAAGCAGCGGCCGGTAAAGGTGACGGTGAGACTCGGCAGCGTCGTCAGCGTGCCGCTTCCGGGCGGACCGGTCACCACGAGTTCGGCCCTGATGTGGTACTCGGCGGTGTGGCTGACGGGGGGCAAGAACGACGTGGAATAAGGTGCGTCGGTGAACGGCCCGTTCGCTTGCCGCTTGATGGAATAACGCACGCCCAGGCCGGCCACGTTGGTCTTGAAGAGTGTGGTGGAACCGGCTTCCGGGGTTCCGTTCACCGCGACGGTCTCGAAGATCCGGCAGAGCACTTGCGGCGTGCCGAGGCCGACCTCATGGGAAGCCGATTGCAACACCAGCCCCGTCGACGGGTCGTCCGGAACCCGGATCGTCGGGGCGAACGCGAGGTTGGACAGCGACGTTCCGTTGCCCGGAAACCGGATCGAGCCGGGAAACGCCTCGGCGCCGCCCGTCGGCAGGAGCGCGAGGACAAGCACACCGGCACGCGTTAGGGCGAAGCGGGTTGGGTACCGCACCGTATTCGGCGACTGTGCGCTGAATCGTCCGGCGCCTGGGTCAAACCGATCGAACTGATCGAACATCTCGACGCTCCGCGTTGCCGCATGGATAGCACGCGCCCATGCTAGCCATCGCGATGGCGAAACACCATGAGACCGATGTTCGCAACCCTGCGCAACCAAAAACCCGTCGTATCGTTGCCGATAGACGGGTTTCGTTTTTGCGGCAGCCGCTCGCCTTACACCTGTGCCATACCACCATCCACGAACAACTCGATCCCGGTGATGTAACTCGCGTCGTCGGAAGCTAAAAACGACACGGCCCTGGCGATTTCATCCGCTTCGCCGACGCGGCCCAGCGGCGTCGTGTCGCTGACCTGCTGCCGATAAGCTTCGATCTGCTCGTCGCTCATCTTCAGTTCGGTTTTATAAGCCGGCGTCACCACCACGCCCGGCGCGACCACGTTCACGCGAATCTCGCGCCCCTTCAGGTCCGATGCCCAAGTCCGCGCAAACGAACGCAAAGCGGCCTTGGTCGCGGCGTACACGCCAAAGGCCGGCACACCCTGGATCGACGTGATCGACCCGGTCAACACGATCGCGCTGCCCGGCTGCATCAACGGCAACGCTTTCTGCACAGTGAACAACGTGCCTTTGACGTTGATGTCGAAGTACTTGTCGAACTGCGCTTCGGTGATCGAGCCAAGCGGCGAAAATTCGCCGCCGCCCGCATTCGCGAACAGGATATCGAGCCGCTGATGCGCGGCCCGCACCGTGTCGAACATCCGGTCAAGGTCGGCGGCCGACGCGATATCCGCGCGAATCGCGACCGCGCCGTGACCGATCTGCTCGAGCGCGGCGTCGAGTTCGGCCTGACGTCGGCCGGTGATAAAGACCTTCGCCCCCTCCCGCGCGAAACGGATCGCGGCCGCGAGGCCGATACCGCTGCTGCCGCCGGTGACGAGCGCTATCTTGCCGGCGTGTTTGCTGGCGTTGACGTTTTCAAGTCTGGACTGGTTCATCGAAAGCTCCTGGGTGACATCGGTTGAATTCATTAAGTGTGTCGAGGTCGCTTGACCCGTGACGTCAGCTTATTTGATGCACGCAGGGAGATAAATGGCTATGCTGTGGTTTCTTTATCCACCAATGTGGATAATCAATCGGACTCCGACCATGGATCATTTACAGGCAATCCGGATCTTCGCTCGCGTGGTGGAAACCGGTGGCTTCAGTCGCGCGGCGCAGTCGCTGCAAATGCCCAACGCCACGGTCAGCAAGTGGGTCAAATCGCTCGAAGATCACCTCGGCGTCAAGCTCCTCGAACGCAGCACGCGCAGCGTCAACGTCACGACCGACGGCGCGGCGTATTACGAACGCACCCGGCATCTGCTCAGCGAACTCGACGATATCGAGGCGACGCTCGGCCGCGATCGCGCGAATCCACGCGGCACGTTACGGGTGGATAGCGGCGGCTCGACCGCGAGCGGCATTCTGATTCCGGCGCTGCCCGGGTTTTGCGCGCGTTATCCGGACATTCAGGTGCAGTTGAGCGTGACCGACCGCACGGCGGATCTGATCGCCGAGAACATCGACTGCGCGATTCGCAGCACGGCCAACGACCCGGCGCTGGTCACGCAGGCCATCGGCACGCTGCGCTGGACCACCTGCGCGAGTCCGGCGTATCTCGCCGAACATGGCACACCGTTGCATCCGCAACAGATTGTCGACGACCGTCATGCGGTGGTCAGCTACTTTTCCGCGAGCACGGGGCTCACACAGCCGCTGATTTTTGCCGACGCTGCCGGCGGCGAGCCCATCGTGCTGCAAGGCGTGCGCAATCCGGTGATGGTGAGTGAAAGCAATGCGCACCTGGCCACCGCGCTAGCGGGCCTGGGCCTTGTTCATACGCTGGATTTCATGGTACGGCCCGCTATCGCGCGAGGCGAGCTGGTGCCGATTCTGGCGGACTACCGGCGCCCGCCGCTGGAGGTGTATCTCGCGTATCCGCCGAGCCGGCGTTACAGCACGAAGCTGCGGGTGTTCGCCGACTGGGTCAGACAGGTTTACGCGGAGGTTCGGGACAGTTGAGCGCTTCGGCCGCGACGCGCTGCCTCAAGCGCGGATCGCGTTGCCCGCGCCGCGTGGCGGCGCGCCAGGCGTCATGCCATCGTCACCCGGTTCCGGCCCGCATGCTTCGACCGATACAGCGCCCGGTCCGCGCTCGCAAAGCCGTCCCGATGCAAGGCTCGCGAGGATTCGTCGATCCGCGTCATCGCGCCGCCCACGCTCACCGTCACCACGCCCAACGGCGACGCGCGATGTTCGATCGCCAGATCCACCACGCCCTGGCGCAAGGTTTCCAGCGTGCGTTGTAACACCGACGGTTGCGCGTGCAGCACCAGCAGGCCGAATTCCTCGCCGCCCATGCGTCCGGCGATGATGCCTTCGCCATCGGCCGCGGCCTGCATGACCGACGCCACCTTGCGCAGGCAGTGATCGCCCGCCTGATGACCATACGTGTCGTTGTATTGCTTGAACCAGTCCACGTCGACCACCACCGAACCCATCACGTCGCCGTCGCGCGCTTCTTTCCAGCGGCGCGCAATGCTCTCCAGCAGGAAGCGGCGGTTATACAACTGCGTCAGCGGATCGATCGCGGTGGCCGTGCGCATCTTCAGATCGTTTTCGATCATCGCGCGCAGATGGTAGAACACGCCGCGTTGACCTTCGTCGAGCCGGCCGGGCGACGGGTCCATCGCGCACAATGCGCCGACGATCTCGCCGTTCGGCGCGCGCAACGCGATCGCCGCGTAAAAGCGCACGAACGGATGACGCTGCACCAGCATGCATTCGCCGAAACGGGCGTCGTCGTGCGCATCCTCGATCACGAACAGGTCCGCATCGCGCACCGCATAGTCCGCGAGCGAGCGCGCACGCGTGACGAGCGGCATCGCCATGCCGACTTCGGCGCGGTAGTGCTGGTGTTCCTCGTCGAGCAGCGTGATCGCGGTGATCGCCGCGCCGGTAACGCTCTTCAGGATTTCCGCCGCGTGCGTGAAGCACTCGCGCATCACCTGATCGTCATGCAACAACCACTCGATCACCGACGATTCCACCTCGGGTTCGCCCGCGATGGACGGGTCGACCGACATCCGGCTGGACAAACGGTCGTTACTGTAAGCGAGTTGCACGGCTGGATTCCCGAATTTGATTTGCAGGTGTGTCAACGGCATCGACACGCGAAACTTGAGCGCCTGTAACGGTTTGCAACAGGTTTTCGCGGGGCGGCGGCGAACCTCCGGGCAGATGGACGCGCAGCGCCAGGAAGTACAATTCACCCGCCGGACCTGCGCCGCCCTCGCCTGCTCGACAAACAGGCAGCGCATGCTTTCAGCAGACCATTGCTTATCGCCGACGCGCGCCCGGATCGCGCGCGTCGCAGCCGACCCGCTCTCATGACCACGACCACCCACGCTTTGCTCATCACTGATGTCCGTCTGCCGGACGGCACTTGCGTCGACGTATCGATCGCCGACGGCCGCATCGCGGCGCTCGGCCCGAACCTGCCGCGCGAGCCCGGCGTGACGCTGGAAGACGGTGCGGGCGCGCTGCTGCTGCCCGGTTTCGTCGAAGGTCATACGCATCTGGATAAAACGCATTGGGGCCTGCCGTGGTATCGCAACGAGGTCGGCCCGAAGCTGACCGACCGGATCGAGAACGAACGGCGGTTTCGCGCGCAAGGCGATCACGATGCGGGCACGCAGTCGCTCGCGCTCGCCCGTGCCTTCGTGC
This sequence comes from Paraburkholderia bryophila, assembly GCF_003269035.1. Classification (GTDB taxonomy): domain Bacteria; phylum Pseudomonadota; class Gammaproteobacteria; order Burkholderiales; family Burkholderiaceae; genus Paraburkholderia; species Paraburkholderia bryophila. The sequence continues at coordinate 111,774 of NZ_QLTK01000001.1, forward strand.
AGGCAGGCACGACGCGTTTGCGCACCCACGTGGATATCGATACCGACGCGGGGCTGCGTCATCTGGGAGGCGTGCTCGCCACGCGCGACGCGCTGCGCGAGGTGCTGGAGATGCAGATCGTGGCGTTTCCGCAGTCGGGCGTGCTCGGGCGTCCCGGTACCGGCGCCTTGCTCGGGCAGGCGCTGGAGGCGGGCGCGGACGTGCTGGGCGCGCTCGATCCCGCGCTGATCGACGGCGATCCGGTGGCGTCGCTCGATCTGACCTTCGAGCTCGCGCAACGTCATCAGAAACCGATCGACATTCACCTGCACGAGCCCGGCGAAGTGGGCGCGTTCACGCTCGGGCTGCTGCTCGATCGGGTCGCGGCGCTCGGCATGCAAGGCCGCGTGGTGGTCAGCCATGCGTTCTGTCTCGGCGCGCTGCAGGAGCGCGAACGCGACGCCTTGCTCGCACGCCTCGCCGATCTGCGCGTCGCGCTGTTGACGACAGCGCCCGCTTCCACGCCGGTGCCGCCGCTAAAAACCTGCCTTGAAAAAGGCGTCACGCTGTTCGGCGGCAACGATGGCATACGCGATACGTGGACGCCTCACGGCTCGCCCGACATGCTCGAACGCGCCATGCTGATCGCGATGCGCTACGGCCTGCGTCGCGACGACGAACTGGCCATCGCGTTCGATTGCGTCAGCACGACCGCCGCGCTGGGTTGCGGCTTCAACGACTATGGCCTGCACGTCGGCGCGCGCGCCGATCTCGTGCTGGTCGACGCGGATACGCTCGCCCACGCCATCGTCGCGCGGCCGCCGCGCAAACTGGTGGTGGCGAACGGCCGGATCGTCGCCCGCCACGCCACACACGCCTAAACGACACCGCTTTCAGCACTTAAATGATCAATCTCTTTCAGGCCATGCAGGCCTTCGTCAAGGTCGCCGACGCGGGCAGCTTCGCGCAGGCCGCCGAGCAACTCAATGTCTCGACCTCCGTGGTGACGCGCCACGTGTCGAGCCTCGAGAAACACCTTGGCATCCGGCTGTTCCAGCGCACCACGCGCAAGGTCGTGCTGACCGAAGCCGGCGCGGATTACGCGGACGGTTGCCGGGTGGTGATGTCGGAACTGGAAGAGGTCGAATCGCGCGCGACCACCACCTCGAAGGAAGTGGCGGGCGACCTGCGGATCGTGGCGCTCGGCAGCTTCTCGCTGTTCCGGCTCACGCCGCTGTTCGCGGAATATCAGGCGAAGTTTCCGCAGGTGAATCTGCGTGTCACGCTCACCGAGAAACGGGTCGACCTGCTCGAGGGGGGATTCGACGTGGGGATCGTCACCGAACATATGATCCGCTCGGAGTCGCTGGTGGTGCGGCGTCTGATCAACTCGCACGCGGTGCCGGTGGCGGCGGCCGCGTATCTGGCCCAGGCCGGCCAGCCGAAAACGCCGGCCGATCTGGCTCGGCATCGCGTGATTGCCGCAGCGCTCGACACCAGTCCGCAGACGTGGGTGTTCAGCCACAGCGGCGGCAGCGGCAACGACAGCGCGAACGCTGAAGAAAGCATCGCGCTCGATGCCTCGTTCACCGTCAACAGCATGATCATGCAGAAGCAGGCCACGCTCGGCGCAATGGGCATCGCGCTGCTGCCGCTCGAAATGGTCGCCGACGAATTACGCAGCGGCACTTTGGTGCGCGTGCTCGACGACTATGCGGTGACCAACGGCGACGTGGCCGTGTCGCTCGTGTACCCCAGCCGCGAGTTCGTGCCGCGCAAGATTCGCGAGTTCATCGATCTGGCGGTGGGGTTTTTCAAGTGAGCACCTGACCCGCGAGGCCGGCGGCACACACCACTCAGGGCCGCTCGCCACGCTCCATCCGCGCCTCGATGTCATAGACCACCGGCATCAGGTCCGCCACGCTGTCGATCACGTAATGCGCGCCGGCCGCCCGCAGCTTCTGGATCGCCGCCTTGCGCCGCGAGGCGAATTCATTGGGCGCCAACGCCTTGACGTCGTCCTCGGCCATGCCGAACGCGTTGCCGCTGACCGCGACGCCGACCGCCCACGTGCCGCCGTTGATCCCTTCCTCGATGCCGACCTCGGTGTCGTCCACCTTGATCGCCTCTTTGGCGCGCCACACGCCGAGCGCCGGCAAGGTCTTGTAGATCATGTACGGCGACGGCCGGCCTTCCGGCGTATCGCCGGTGCAGACGATGCTGTCCGGCGAAAAGCCCTGCGCCGCCGCGCCCGGCACGATCTCGGCCATGATCTCGCGGGTATAGCCGGTGGTCGTGCCGATGCGGATATCGTCGCCGCGCAGCGCGCTCGCCACCGCCGCCACGCCCGGAATCACCGAGCTATAGCTTGCCGCCACCGCAATGTTCTTCGGTACGAAGACGTCGTACACGGCGTCGATATCCGCTTCGCCCGGCGCGTGACCATACTTGTCCGCCCACGCCTGCGCGACGCGCGGCAACGCCATCAGGGCCGCGATATGCGGGCGCTTGGCCATGCCCATCGGGCCGCGCGCTTCGTCGATCGAGATCGATACGCCGAACTGTTCGAAGGTCTCCACGAAAGCGCCCATCGGCGCGAGAGAACCATAGTCGACCACCGTGCCGGCCCAGTCGAAAATCACTGCTTTGACGTGTTTCATTTCAGTTCGATCCTTTGTTCTTGCCAGAGTGTTCCGCCGACCTCCGGCGCATTCAGTCCGCGTCGGCCAGCGCCTTGCGTTCTTCGAGCGCGGCCGCGGGCGGCTCGGCGCCCGGCACGCCCATGTCCCGCAGCGAACCGGCGCAGGCGCGCACGACGGCGCGCATCACGTGCTCGTCCACCTGACCGATACAGCCGATCCGGAAGCTGTCCGCCACCGTCAATTTGCCGGGATAGATGATGAAACCCTGCTGCTTCATCGATTCGTAAAAACGCTCGAAGCGGAACGACGGATGCGCCGGCGCGAAAAACGTCACGATGATCGGCGAGCGCCAACGCGCGTTCAGCAGCGGTTCGAAACCGAGCTCGCTCATGCCGGCCACCAGCACGTCGCGATTGTTCGCGTAACGCGCGAGGCGTCCAGCCTGGCCGCCTTCGAGCTTGTGCAGGCGCAGCGCTTCGATAAACGCGGCCACGGTGTGCGTGGGCGGCGTGAAACGCCACTGGCCGGTGCGGTTCATCACGTCCCACTGGTCGTAGACGTCGAGCGCGAGCGAATGGCTGCGGCCCTTCGCTTCCTGCAACGCGCTTTTACGAGCGATCACGAAACCGAATCCCGGCACGCCTTCAATGCATTTATTCGCCGACGAAACGAAGGCCTCGCATTGAATCTGCCGCACGTCGAGCGGCGCCGCGCCGAACGCGCTCATCGAATCGATCAGCAGCTTGCGGCCCTGCTTCGCGGTGGCGGCGGCGATCTCTTCGAGCGGATTGAGAATCCCCGAGCTGGTCTCGCAATGCACCGCGACCACATGCGTGATGCTCGGATCGGCGGCCAGCAGACGTTCGACTTCGGCGCCGCGCGGCGGCAGGTAGTCGCCCTTGTCGAGCACCGTGGCGGTGCGGCCGAGGTAGCCGAGCGTGGTGGCGATGCGCTTGCCGTACGCGCCGTTGGCGAGCACCAGCGCATGGCCGTCGCGCGGAATCAGACTGCCTAGCATGGCCTCGACGCAGTAGCTGCCGCTGCCTTGCAACGGCACGCAATCGTAGTCGCCGGTTGTATCGCCCGCGATCTCCAGCAGGCCGGCGCGCAACTGCGCGGTCATGGCGCGGAAGTCGCCGTCCCACGAGCCCCAGTCGCGTAGCATGGCCTCTTTGGTCGAGAGCGCCGTGGTGAGCGGACCCGGCGTCAGCAGATACGGCTCGCCTTTGGCCGGCGCCGCGCACGTGACGCCGACGGCCGGGGATGCTGCGATGGGACGGTCGATCACGCTGGGCATGGCCGGACTCTCCAATAACGCTGTTTCGATGGCTCACACAGTAGCGGAACAAAGCTCATCGGTAAAATCGATATAATCGATGCAGGTATCGCAAAAACTTATTACCCAGCGAGGCATACGTGCAATACGCGCAATTGCGGGCGTTTCATGCGGTCGCGGAACACGGCGGTTTTTCGAAAGCGGCGCAGGCGCTGTCGCTCACACAACCGGCGGTGTCGGACCATGTGCGACGGCTGGAGCAGGATTACGGCGTCAAACTGTTCGAGCGCGGGCCGCGCGGTGTCGACACCACGGAACTCGGTCTGCGTCTGTTCGCGGTGACGCGGCATATGCTGGGTTGCGAACGCGACGCGCGGCAACTGCTCGAATCGGCGGGTGGGCTGGAGTCCGGTTCGCTCTCGATCGTGGCCGACGCGCCCGATCTGGCGGTCGCGCTGATCGGCGCGTTTCGCAAGCTGCATCCGGGGATCGTCGTGACGCTGTCGATCGCCAACGCGGCGGATTGCATGCAGCGCGTGCTGTCGAGCGCGGTGGACGCCGCCATTACCGCCGCGCCGCAAGTGCACAGCCGGCTGGAGGCGCGGGTGTTGCGGCGCGATCCGCTGGTGGCGATGGTGCCGGCGCATTATCCGGCGGCGAAAAAACGCAAGCTGAGCTACGCGGAACTGGTCCGGCAGCCGATGATTTTTCGCGAGCCGCAATCCGTCACGCAACAGTTGCTCGAAACCGAGCTGGTCCGCGAATCGTTGCAGGTGGAACCGGTGATGTACGTGGACGGCCGCGAAGCGCTCGAAGAAGCGGTCGCGCAAGGCATGGGCGTGGGCGTGATCGCGCGCGCGGAATTCAAGGAATCGCGGCGCATCCGCATGGTCCCGCTGCAGGATTGTCAGGTGCGGATGATCGAATCGCTGACGCGGCTCGCCGAGCGGCCGGGCTCGAATCTGCTGGATGCGTTGTTCGCGGTGGCGTTGCCGGAACCGGCGCCGCAGGGTGCGGCATAGAACGGTGGCGCTGAAGTCATGTTGTCGCGACGCACACAAGAAAGCGCCGGCGGCTTGAAAGCCGTCGGCGCCGGTTTGCGCGTTGCGATCAGCGCGGCGATCAGGATTGCGGCCACCTTGCCAGCCGCAACGCCCCACTCTTTCGCGTCGCCCGCCTGGCGCTGAACGGCTTAACGCGAGCCGCCGCTTGCAATCAGGCTTTCACCCGTCACCCAGCGCGCGTCGTCCGACGCCAGGAACGTCACCACGTCGGCGATATCGTCCGGCTGGCCGATGCGCCCCAGCGGCGTCGTGCTGAGTGCCCACGCTTCGAATTCGGAGTCGGTGCCGGTGATGCCCGCGCTATGCGTGCCTTCGGTCGCAACCATGCCCGGGTTCACCGAGTTCACGCGAATCTTGCGCGGACCGAGTTCGCGCGCGAGCACGCCGGTAATGCCGTCCACCGCGCCCTTGGTCGCCGTATAAACCGCACTGCCTGCCGGCGTGATGCGGCTCACCACCGAACTGACGTTGACGATGCTGCCGCCTTCGCCGATATGCTTGACGGCCGCCTGCGTGACCAGCAGCAGACCCAGCACGTTCACGTTGAAATGCTTGTGGAAGTGTTCTTCGGTGATTTCACCGATCGGCGCGAAGGCGTAGACGCCCGAGTTATTGACCAGGATGTCCAGACGGCCATACGTTTCGACCGCCGTGTCGACGATACCTTGCGCGTCGGCCGCCTTGGAGACGTCGCCGCCCACCGCCACCGCCTTGCCGCCCGCCGCGGTGATCGCGGCGGCGACGTCGTCAGCGCCCGCCTTGCTCGATGCATAGTTCACCACCACCGATGCGCCTTGCGCGGCCAACGCCTTCGCAATCGCCGCGCCGATACCTTTCGATGCGCCAGTAACAACTGCAACTTTACCTGTGAGCTTGCTCATGATCGTTTCCTTTGAATGGGTTTCGCGCCGGCCAGTTGCCGCGAAGATTCGCGGCACTGACGCCGATGAAGCCGATGAGTCTGGAAATGCAGTGGCGCTGTCACTGGAGACAATGTAGGCAGATTGGCATCCGGGATAAAGCGGCTGCAAACGAACAGATACGTCGGTCGAGCCGAACAATCGGCTGTGCCCCCAAAAAAAGTTATCGATCCGATTGCTTTAACGCATTGAAGCAAAGCCGCCGAAGAACGAGCGCGCATTCGCATCCAGCGTTTCGATGTGATAGCCACCTTCCTGCACGATCAGCGTGGGGAGTTTCAATCCGCCGAGCTTGCTGCCCAGTTCGCCGAAACCTTCGGTCGTAACCGCCACCATGGCTTGCGGGTCGTCCTTGTAGATGTCGAAGCCGAGCGCAACCACCAGCACGTCCGGTTGAAAACGCGCAAGCGCGCCCAATGCGGTATCGAGTTGCTCGAAGAACACCGCTTCCGGCGAACCGTGCGGCATCGGCAGATTGAGGTTGTAACCCTCGCCTTGCGCCGTGCCGCGTTCGTCTTCGAAACCCGCGACCACCGGATAGAAATTGGTCGGGTCGCCGTGAATCGACACGTACAGCACGTCGTCGCGGCCGTAGAAAATCTCCTGAATGCCCTGCCCGTGATGCATGTCGGTGTCGAGAATCGCCACGCGTGCGTACCGCTGGCGCAGCGCCTGCGCGGCAACGGCCGCATTGTTCAGATAGCAGAAACCGCCGGCCGCTTCGGCGCGCGCGTGATGCCCCGGCGGCCGGCACAGCGCATACGCTTCGCCCGCGCCGTCGAGCAGCGCCTGCGCGCCGGCCAGTGCGCTTTGCGCCGACCAGTAGGCCGATTCGTAGGTGTGCTCGCCGACCGGGCAACTGCCGTCGGCCAGATAGCGCGCGGCTTGCGCGAGCACGCCGCGCAGCGGATTGTTCTCGCGGATATACACGTTCGACATCACTTCGTCGCCCCACTCCGCGGGCATCTTTTTCCATTCGCGGTGCGCTTCTTCGAGGAAGCGCAGATAGTTCATGCCATGCACGGCGGCGAGCGGCGCACTGCCAAAATCGGCCGGCTCACGCACGTCGAAGCCGAGTTTTTTTGCCGCCTCGACGAGCCGCAGAGCGCGCTCGGGGACTTCCTGCGGCGTGCGCATCTGGCCGCGCGACAGATAGCTGCGCGGATGATGCTTCAACTGCGCCGGATGAAAAAATGTCTGCATCGTGAGATTCCCTGGTTCAGGCCAGCTAAGGCAGTCAGATGGTTCAGGCGGGCACCGGCGCAGCCACTTTCGCGCGCGCCAGCACCGCATTGAGCAACACGTTCGCGCCGGCGGTCACATCGGCGGGCAACGCGTCTTCGGCTTCGTTGTGCGAGAGGCCGTCCACGCACGGAATGAAGACCATCGCGGTCGGCACATGGCGCGCCAGATGAATCGCATCATGCCCCGCACCGCTGACGATACGCTCATAGGTATAGCCGAGCTGCCGCGTGGCATCCTCGACCAGCGCCACGCAGGCCGGATCGAACGGCGTGGCGGGACTCGTCCAGTACGTCGAGATCGACTCTTGCACATCGCGCTGCGCGGCGACGCGCTCGAAGGCGGCTCGCACGTCGCGCTCCATCGCGTCGATCTTCGCGTCGTCGGGATGACGCAGGTCGACCGTGAACGCCACCTTGCCCGCGATCGTATTGCGCGACGAATTCGGCACGTCGACCTGGCCGATCGTGACGAGCCCGTGCGGCGCGTAGAGCCTCGCGATGGCTTCGAGTTCGAGCGCCATCGCCGAGGCCGCGAAGAACGCGTCCTTGCGGTAAGGCATCGGCGTGGTGCCCGCATGCGCGGCGACGCCGCTCACTTCGATATCGAGCCAGCGAATCGACTGGCCGCCGGTCACGACGCCGATCGGATGGCCGTGGCTTTCGAGAATCGGCCCCTGTTCGATATGGGCCTCGAAATAGGCTTCGACGTCGTGCGTCGTCAATGTTCCGGCGTCGATCTTGCAGCCGCAGGTTTCGAGCGCGTCGGCGAGCGTCACACCTTGCGCGTCCTGCGTGCGCAACGCGTCGGCCAGCGGCGTCGCGCCGACGAACACCGCCGAGCCCAACATTGCTGGCGTGAAGCGCGCGCCTTCCTCGTTGGTCCACGACACGACCTCGATCGGATGCTGCGTGCGAATGCCCTGTTGATTCAGCGAGCGCACGACTTCGAGACCGGCCAGCACGCCATACACACCGTCGAAACGGCCGCCCTCGGGTTGCGTGTCCAGATGACTGCCGATCAGGATCGGCTTCGCCTCTGCCTCGCTGCCTTCACGACGCGCGAACAGGTTGCCGACTGCGTCGGTGCGCACCGTCATGCCGGCCGCTTCGCACCATCCGGCGAACAGCGCGCGGCCGCGGCGATCCTCCTCCGTCAGCGCCAGCCGGCGCACGCCGCCACGCGCGGTCGCGCCCACTTGCGCCATCTCCATCAAACTCGCCCACAGGCGTTGTCCATCGACTTTCAACATCACGATTTTCCTCTTCGATTCAACGTGCCGGGAGTGCTTCGGGTGCATCCGCACGGCGGTGTTTGAGCGCATCGAGCGCGACGATGCACGACAGCGAGATGCCCGCGAGACACGTATAAAACACCGCCAGCGGCCACCATTGCCCCACGAATTTGTGCGCGAGCCAGGTGCCCGCGAGCGGCGTCAACCCGCCGGCAATCGCGCCGCACACCTGGTACGACAGTGAAATCGCGGAATACCGCACGCGCACCGGAAACACGCCGCTGACAAAGCCCGCGATCACGGAATAAAAGCTCGCCATGCACACCACCGCCAACGCGATACCGACGATCATCGAAGCGCGACTACCGCTCTGCACGAGCGTGAACATCGGATACGGCGACAGCATCGCGGCGCATGCGGCCAACTTCAGGAACCGCGCGGCGCCGAGTTTTTCGGCGAGCAAGGCGGCCAGCGGCTGCGCCAGAAACTGGATGATCGCGACCGCGAACAGGCAATCGAGAATCAGCGACTTCGACACGCCGACGTTCTGCGTGGTGTACGAAATCATGAACGTGTTGGTGAAATAGACGCCGGCAATCCCGATCGTATTCGCGCCGATGCACAACGCGACGAGCGTGCCGGACGAGCGGAACACTTCGGCGATCGGCAACTCGAGCGTGCGCTTCGCCGCTTTCTCGCGCGCGAATTCCGGCGACTCGTTCACCCCCATCCGGATGAAAATGCCGACCGCGAGCAGCACCGCGCTCGCCAGAAACGGCAGACGCCAACCGTAGGCCAGGAAATCGTCGTGCGGCATGGACGTCACGGCGCGAAACGCGATCAGCGACAGAATCAGGCCAGCCGGACTGCCCAGTTGCGCGAACGACGCGAAGAACGTGCGCCGCCCTTGCGGCGCGTGCTCGCCCGCCATCAGCACGGCGCCGCCCCATTCGCCGCCTACCGCGATGCCCTGCACCACCCGCAGCAACACCAGCAGCACGGGTGCCAGCATGCCGACCTTCGTGTAGGCCGGCAGCAGACCGACGCACACGGTCGCCACGCCCATCATCATCAACGTGGTCATCAGCGCCTTCTTGCGGCCGATCCGGTCGCCCAGGTGGCCGAAAATCACGCCGCCCAGCGGCCGCGCGAAGAAGCCCACCGCGAAGGTCGCGAACGACGCCATCGTGCTGACGAACGGATCGTGCGACGGGAAATACAACTCGCCGAACACCAGCGCGGCGGCCGTGGCGTAAATATAAAAGTCGTACCACTCGATCATGGTGCCGATGAAAGCGGCGCTAGCCGCTCGCACGGGCTGGCGGGTCGGGGCGGTCGAAGTATTCATGGCGGCTCCTCGGTTGTTATTGCGGATGGATATCTGTCGAGGGCTTTTATCGCCATCCATAAAACATTAGTCAAATTTCGGTTTATTATCTTGACTATAAATCTGGCTAATACCTCACCCGCGTGTTGCCGACCCACGGAGACGAACCGATGACCCAACTGCGCGCGGACGTCACGCGTTTTCTGAACGACCGGCTCGACTGGAACCTGCTGCGCACGTTTCTCGTGATCATGCAGGAGCGCAGCGTGAGCCGTGCCGCAGCGCGTTTGCATCTCACGCAACCGGCGGTCAGCCAGGCACTCAAGCGGCTCGAAGACACGCTCGGGCGCACGCTGATCCAGCGCCGCGGCCCGCACTTCGAGCCCACGCGGGCCGGCGAAGAGGTGTACCGGATCGCGAGCGATATCTACGGTCACATGTCGCGGCTCGAAACCGAACTCGACGACCGCAGCGACGACATCACCGGTTCAATCCGTCTGCTGACCGTGAGCCGGATCGACTCCGGCGTCTACGACGAATTCCTCGCGGAATTCCACAAGACCTATCCACGGGTGGATTTGCAGATCGAGGTGATGCGTTCGTCGGACATCATCTCGTCGCTGTTGCAGAAGACCGCGACCGCCGGGCTCGGACTGTGCCGCACGCCGGTCGACAAACTCGAACAGCGCTGTTTTCTGCGGCAACGGTATGCGCTTTTCTGCGGCCGGCATCATCGACTGTTCGGGCGGCATGCGCTGTCGGTCGATCAGTTGCTGGCGGAAAATTTCGTGTCGTTCACCAGCGACCAGATCGGCGACAGCCTGTCGCCGCTCACGGTGTTTCGCGATCAGCGCGGCTTCACGGGGCGCATCGTGGCCGCGTCGCCGAGTCTCGACGAAGTGCGGCGGCTGATCTTCGCGGGTTATGGCATCGGCTGTCTGCCGGAGCACATCGTGCGCGACGATCTCGCGCAGCAGCGGTTGTGGCGTCTGCCGCCCGACGAAGGTCTGGTCGACGTCGATATCGATCTGCTGTGGCTGCGCGCGCGCAAGATGAATGCGGCCGAGCAGGCCTTTCTCGACGGCATGGAGCGCACCATGCAGCGGTATGCGCTGCCGGAGCGGCTCGCGCCGCGTTGAGCTTTACGGCTTGCCGCGCTGAAACGCAAGCTGCGCGGCCACGCTGGCCAGTACCGCCAGCGCGCCCAAGGTATCCAGAATGGTGGCCCACACGTTCTCACCTCGCCTTCGTTTCGACTATCGGTTGACTATCGGTTATGGGTTAAACGAATGCGCGCGCCATCAGTTGAAGGCCGAGCACGAGAAGGCAGATAAAGAACCAGCGGCGGAAGGTCTCGGCACTGATACGCCCACGCACCCGCTGGCCGATCCACATGCCGAGCAGCGCGGGCACGACCGCGAACAGCGACTCGCGCAGATCGCCGACGGCGAACGCGTGCTCGCGGGCCAGACCGGCCGCGAGCGCGACGGTGGACACCGTGAAAGACAAGCCGAGCGCCTGCACCATGTCTTCCTTCTTCAATGCGAGACCCTGCAGATAAGGTACCGCCGGCACGACGAACACGCCGGTGCCGCCGGTGATCACGCCGGTCATCGCGCCCATGGCCGGCGAGAGCCAGCGTTCGTGCCGGGCCGGCACGGAGAACCGCCATGCCAGCAGACCGGCGGCCGCATAGAGCGATAACGCGACGCCCAGTCCGACGACGGCCCACTGCCCGCCGCCGCCCGCGATGAACGACGCCGCAGCGATCGTGCCGACGGCGATGCCTAGCATCATCGGCCAGAGACGTCGGAGCAGCGCATTGACATTCGGCCCCGCGAACAGCTGCCAGACATTCGTGACGAACGACGGCAACAGCAGCATCGCGGCCGCCTGGGCGGGCGGCATCAACGTGCCGAGCACCGCCATCGCGACGGTCGGCAGGCCCATGCCGGTCACGCCCTTGACGAAGCCGGCCAACACGAATGTGGCGGCCACCACGCCCGCGCGCATCGCAAACGAAGAGATCATCGGAGAGTTTCAGGGAAGCGATGAGGGCGATTGTCGATTGCCTCACCGCTGGCGACAATGCGTAAGATACGTACGGTGACTTAGGCTTGGACTTAGGCTGAACCCGGGCTGAAACCCAGGCTGAAATTCAGGCCAACCCTCGTCGGCCTGCCCTCCACTACCATGCTCTCCATGCGCTTCGATCTCGTCGACTTACGGTTGTTTCTCTACATCCTCGAAACCGGCAGCATTACCCACGGCGCGGCACGCGCGAACCTGTCGCTGCCGTCGGCGAGCGCGCGGCTGCGCGGCATGGAGGACACGCTCGGCATGCCCCTGCTCGAACGCGGCCGGCGCGGTGTGGAATCGACGCCGACCGGCGATACGCTCGCGCATCACGCGCGGCTCGTGCTCGGCCAGATCGAACGGATGCAGGGCGAACTCGGCGAGCATCAGGAAGGCCGCAAGGCCTGCATTCGCCTGTGGACCAATTCCGCGGCGATCACCGAGTTTCTGCCGTCGCCGATCGGCCGCTTTCTGCGCGATCACCCGAACGTGCAGATCGATCTGAAGGAACGCCAGAGCAGCGAGACGGTGAAAGCGGTGCTGACCGGCGCGGCGGAAATCGGCATCATTTCCGATGCGGTCGAACACGGCGCGTTGCAGACGCTACCGTTCGCGGTCGACAAACTGGTGCTGATCGCGAGCCGCGACGACCCGCTCGCGCAGTTGACCCGCACCACGCTGGCGGAAGTCGCCGGGCGGGCATTCATCGGTCTGAGCGCGGACAGCGCGTTGCAGGCCTACCTCGGCGAGCGCGCGCTGATGGCCGGCCGCACGCTCAGTTTCCGCGCCCACATGCGGACCTTCGACGGCGTCTGCTGCATGGTCGGGCAAGGCGCCGGCATCGGCATCGTGTCGGCCGCGGCGGCGCAGCGCTATCGCGGCACGCCGGGCGGCACGATCGAACTCGCCGATCGCTGGGCGACCCGTCAGTTGCTGATCTGCATGCGCGACCGGGACGCACTGCCGCGCGCGGAGAAGGCACTCGTGGAGCATCTGGCGGGGCTGTGAGGTTGCACGCGTTGAGGCCTAATGCTTCGAGAGAGGCCTCACGCTTTGAAGCCTCACGCTTCGGCGCGCACACGCTCCACTTCTGCATCCGGCAGGTTGTCGCGTTCCTTGAACAGCGTGAAGTCGAAATCGATCAAGGCGAACCGACCGTCCACGCCATACGCCTGACCTTCCGCCCCTTCGGCCTGCTTGACGGCCGGCACGAGTCCGTCGCGCGTAGCAAACGCGAAGTCGTCCCATAGATACGGATCGCCGTCGATATTGATCTGCGTGGTCAGCTTGCGAAAACCCGGCGCGGAAATAAAGAAATGGATATGTGCCGGACGATGCCCGTGCCGGCCCAACTGGTCGAGCAGCATTTGCGTCTGACCTTGCGGCGGCACGCTATAGCCCACGGGTACGACACTGCGAAAGCTGTACCTGCCCTCGGCATCGGTACGAATGGAGCGGCGCAGATTGAAAGCCGGCTGCGATTTGTCGAAGTACGAGTAGTTGCCGAGATGGTTCGCGTGCCACACCTCGACCAGCGCATGAGCCAGTGGCTGGCCGCCTTCGCCGAGCACGCGGCCGCGCATCACCAGCGTCTGGCCCGGATCGGTGCCGTCGTCGAGGCGCGCGTGGCCTTCCGACAGCGGCGCACCCGCCACATACAACGGACCTTCGATCGTGCGCGGCGTGCCGCCCTCGATGCCCGCCCTCGCCTCCGCTTCATCCAGACGCAGATCGAGAAAATGCTCGAAGCCGAGACCCGCTGCCAGCAAACCCAGTTCGCCGCTCTTGCCGGCATCGCCGAGATAGTTCAGCGCGGTCCAGAATTCGTCGGGCTGCACGTCGAGGTCTTCGATCGTGTGAAACAGATCGCGCACGATCCGGTGGACGATCTGCTTCGCGCGCGGATTGCCCTCGCGGGTGGCGCTGTCGTTGATCTTTTGCAGCAGGGCGTCGATGGCTTGCGGGTTCATGGGGTATCTCCTTCGTTCGATGTTCCGGATGGCTAGCGGATGAGCCTTCCGTGCGTACTGATGCGGATAAAGCTGCGGGTAAAGCTGCGGGTAATGCCGCGCGAGGCGCTAGTGCGGCTAGTGCGCGGTGCGCCGCAGGCGGTCGATCTTGTCCCAGTCGAGCGCGATGCCAAGACCGGGACCGTCGGGCAGTTGCAGCGCGAAATTCTCGTAGCGCAGCGGTTCGGTGAGGATGTCTTCGGTGAGCAGCAACGGGCCGAACAGCTCGGTGCCCCACTTCAACGCGCCGAAGGTGCTGAAGAGTTGCGCGGAGGCCATCGTGCCCACCGCGCCTTCGAGCATGGTGCCGCCGTAGAGGTCGAGATGCGCGGCCGATGCAATCGCGGCCACTTGCGCCGCGCCGGCCAGACCGCCCGACTGCGCGATCTTCACCGCGAAGACGTCGGCGGCGCGCGCGCTCGCGAGCGCGAACGCATCGGCGGGACCGTGCAGCGCTTCGTCGGCCATGATCGGCACGATGGCGAGGTCGGTCAGGCGTTTGAGGCCCGCGCGGTCGTGCGCCGCGATTGGCTGCTCGATCAGCGTCACGCCCGCGTCGGCGAAACGGCGCGCGGCCCAGATCGTTTCGGTCTCGCTCCACGCCTGATTCACGTCCACCCGCACTTCGCCACGGCCTTCGAGCGCGCGGCTAATCGCGACGACATGCGCGACGTCGTCGGCCAATGCGCGCGCACCGATCTTCAGCTTGAAAATACGATGCCGTTTCGCTTCGTAGACGCGCGCGGCTTCGTCGATATCGCGCTGCGTGTCGCCGCTCGCGAGCGTCCAGGCGACCTCGACCGAATCTCGCACGCGGCCGCCGAACAGCTCCGACAAGGGCACGCCGAGGCGCTGCGCCTGCGCGTCGAACAACGCGGTTTCCAGCGCGGATTTCGCAAACCGGTTGCCATGGAACAGCGTGCGCAGCGTCGCCATCGCGGCGCCTGGGCGAGTGGCGTCCAGCCCCTTGAGCAAGGGTGCGAAATAGGTGTCGATATTGATCTTGATGCTCTCGGGGCTCTCCTCGCCATACGCGAGCCCGCCGATGGTGGTGCCCTCACCGACACCGACGATGCCGTCCGCGCAACGAATGCGCACCAGCACGAGGGTCTGGCAATTCATCGTCGCGACCGAGAGGCGGTGCGGGCGAATCGTCGGCACGTCGACGAGAATCGTCTCCACGCTGTCGATTTTCACGGCTGCTGCTGTCATGCGATGTCCTCCTGAACTGCGCGCCTGAGCCGCGCGACCGAGGACACCATGGTAAAAACAAACCCGCGAAGCCGTCCAACACCGATTCCGACTACTTTCATACCTTGGCGGTATGGAAGGCGAAGCGCCCGCTAATCGATGTATACCCTGAACTCGTTAGAGGATTGCGGAGCACGCTTACCATTAGCCGACAGCCGCCTGAAACAAACGGGAACCGGCGGTTTAAGCCTGATACCATGAGCACCGCATCAGCGAAGCGGGATGCCCGGCAGAGCCTGCCGTCACGGTGTCCTCCTGACGATCGATCCGGCCTCGCCAAAGCCGGGCTTGCATGGTCCGATAAAGATGATAAAAACGGAAAACCATCTGCTTGCAAACTTCCGCGGACTCGTCACGCGGAAATTCGCGTCGTCGTCGCTGCTCGTCGCGGCATGCGGCGCGGCGATCGCGATCGTCATGGTCGGCTTATGCGGCATCGTGCTTTACCAGAGCCGCCAGGACACGCTCGATCACACCCGCGACACCTTGCGCGATATCGCGCTGATCGCCGAGCGCGACATAGAACGCAATTTCGAGCTTTACGATTTGTCGCTGCAGGCCGTGGTCGACAACGTCAAGGACCCGGAGGTCATGGCGTTGTCCCCGAGAATGCGCCGTGAGGTGCTGTTCGATCGGGCCGCCAGCGCCAAATATCTGGGCTCGATCCTCGTGCTCGATGCCAGCGGCAATATCGTTATCGATTCCGGCAGCGACGTGCCGCGCCAAGGCAATTTCGCCGACCGGAAATACTTCACGGTTCACCGCGACAATCCGAACGCCGGCACGTATGTCAGCGATCCTTACGAGTCGCGGTTGCGAGGCGGTTCGCCGAGTATCGCGCTAACCCGGCGCATTTCGAATCCGGACGGCTCGTTCGGCGGCATCGTGCTGCTCGCGGTCAACCTGGAGTATTTCCATGCGCTATTCGCCGGGCTGTCGCTCGGGCCGCACGGTTCGCTGTCGCTGATCGGCAAAAACGGCGTGATGGTGATGCGCCAGCCTTACGATCACAAGATCATCGGCCGCGATATCCGCAACGCCAGCACGTTCCGTCATTTCATGGCCGCCAGCGAAGGCAGTTTCGAAGACACCGCGTCGATCGACGGGGTTCGCCGGCTCTACTGGTTCAGCAATTTCCCCCATACGCCGCTGATCATCATGGCCGCCGCCGCGGAAAGCGACATCTACGCGAACTGGCGCCGCCGCGCGCTGACGATCGGTTCGCTGATGGTCGTATTCGGCTCGGTGTTTATCGGCCTGACCTCGCTGCTCGGCATCCAGTTGCGGCGGCGCATGCGTGCGGAGTCGGAACTGCGCCTGCTGGCGCGAACCGACGGCCTCACGGGTTTGAATAATCGCCGCAGCCTCGGCGAAATTCTCGATACCGAATGGCGTCGCGCCAAACGCACCCGCAGCATGGTGTCGCTGCTATTCGTCGATATCGACCGGTTCAAGTCGTACAACGACACCTACGGCCACCAGGCCGGCGACGACGCGCTGGCTGCCGTGGCTCGCTGCATCACCGCCAGCATCCGGCGGCCGGCGGATACCGCGGCGCGTTACGGCGGCGAGGAGTTCATCGTCGTGCTGCCCGATACGCCGGCGGAAGGCGCGGCGGAGATCGCGGAAAGAATCCGCAACGCCATTTCCGAGTGCGCGATCGAGCACGCCGGCAGCGAATATGGACGCGTGACGGCGAGTATCGGTGCGGTCAGTTGCGAACCGCAGCGCGACGACGAAGTGACCGCCGTGATCAAAGCCGCCGACGAAGCGCTCTACGACGCCAAGGCCAGCGGGCGCAACAAGGTGACATCGTCGCGTGTGTAGCGGTCGGGGGCCGGGGCCGGGTACTGCCGGCAATTTATATCACATTGACATATAATTGCGGCCTGCGTGCCTTCGCGCCGCCGGGCTGTGTCCGGCAATGTCGCGCGAGGCCTTGTCTTCAACTTCGTTCTTCCCTACATCGTGTTCCGCTCCATCGCGCTTCGCTGGCTGGCCAGTTTTATCCCCGCACCGGTTTCCGTGCGTTGGCAGGAACGCGCCCGTTCGTGTTTCGGCGCGCTGCTCGGCATCGCCTTCACCAGCGGCGCCATGCGCCTGCTGCTCGGACCCACGGTGAATATCCCCATGCTGGTCGCGCCGATGGGCGCCTCCGCCGTTCTGCTGTTCGCGGTCCCCGCGAGCCCGTTGGCGCAGCCCTGGTCGCTGATCGGCGGCAATCTCGTCGCAGCGGCAATCGGCGTGACCTGCGCCAACCTGATCGCCGACCCGACGCTCGCCGCCGCGCTGGCCGTGTCGCTGTCGATCTGCGGCATGTTCGCGCTGCGCTGCGTTCACCCGCCGTCGGGCGCGGTGGCGTTGACCGCCGTGCTGGGCGGCCCCGCCATTCATGCGCTGGGCTACCGCTTCGTGCTGGAGCCGATCGCGCTCCAGTCGGCTGCGCTGCTGGTCGCGGCGCTGGTTTATCACGCCGCCACCGGTCACCGCTACCCGCACGCTCACGCGCACCGGCCGAGCCGCGCCGCGGCCGGCGACACCGCCGGCGAGCCGCCGCGCAGCGGCTTTACCCGCGCGGATTTCGAGGCGGTGCTGATGCGCCGCAGCGAAATGCTGGACATCGATCCGGACGACCTCGAAGCGCTGCTGCACGAAGTGGAACTGCAGGCCGCGTCGCGCGCTTTCAACGGTAACGCGCACAACACGAACGCAGCGGCGGCGCGAGCCGTTGCATCACAACGTGATACGAATCCGGATCAGCAGACACGCCATGAAAACACGCACTAACGGCTTGAGAAAAACCGACTTCGAGCAACTGTCGGAGTTTCGCTACCAGATGCGGCGCTTCGAACGCTTCTCGGAGCAGGCCGCGCAGAGCGAAGGCATCACGCCGCTGCAGTACCTGTTGCTGCTGCATATCAAGGGCTATCCGGGGCGCGACTGGGCGAGCGTCGGCGAACTGGCCGAACGCCTGCAATCGCAACATCACGGCGTGGTCGCGCTGGTATCGCGCTGCGAAGCGCTCAGTCTGGTGCGCCGCCAGGTCAGCGAAACCGATCGCCGTCAGGTGGAAGTACATCTCGAGAAAGCCGGCGAACGGGTGTTGGCACGGCTGGCGGAACTGCACCGAGCGGAGTTGAAATCGCTGCAGGGCGCGTTCCAGGTTCCACAGATCGACTACGAGTAATCATGAACACAGCGTCACACAAGCGCGATTTTGCAGCCAATGCGCGGCTGCCCGGCATTTTTGCATTGGCCGCGTGCATCGGCGCGGTCAGCACGCTGGCGGCGTACGTCCTGCTGAACCTGATCCGCCTGTTCACCAATCTGTTTTTCTTCGGCACGCTGTCGTTCGTCGAACGCTCACCGGCCGGGAATACGCTCGGTCTTTGGGTGATCGGCGTGCCGGTGCTGGGCGGTCTGATCGCGCAATGCGTGAAGATCACGGCGGCGGAAGGCATCGTGTCGCGCAGCGACCTGGTGAAGCCGTCGTTGAGCCACTTCGAAGAAGAACACAAGCGTGAACGCTTCAGAAGGCTCGTACCGACACCCGCCCGGCGGCGCTTCGCCGCGAGTCGCAAAGCCGTCTGAAGGCCACCGCCGCCCGCGCGGCGATGGAAAAAAACCGCGGGCTTCGATCAGCGCTCCTCTGCCTCAGGGATCTGCATGGAACTTCGTCAGCTGCGTTACTTCATCGCGGTCGCGGAAGAAATGAACATCACGCGGGCGGCGAATCGTCTGCATATGACGCAGCCGCCGCTTAG
The DNA here is from genome assembly GCF_003269035.1 of Paraburkholderia bryophila. GTDB lineage: Bacteria > Pseudomonadota > Gammaproteobacteria > Burkholderiales > Burkholderiaceae > Paraburkholderia > Paraburkholderia bryophila. The sequence continues at coordinate 130,558 of NZ_QLTK01000001.1, forward strand.
CCGCCAGATCCAGCAGATCGAGGAAAGCGTCGGCTTGCCGCTGTTCGAACGCGGCGCGCGGCCGTTGCGGCTCACCGAGGCCGGGCGGATTTTCTACGCGCAGGCCAAACGCCTGATCGACGACGCCGACGAACTCGCGCCGCTCACCCGGCGTCTCGCGCAACTGGCCGAACGTATCGTGATCGGCTTCGTGCCGTCGACGCTCTACGGCGCGCTGCCCGCCGTGATCCGCGCGTTTCGCGAGGCCGCGCCGCAGATCGAGTTGTCGCTGATCGAAATGTTTACGATCGAGCAGCTCGGCGCGCTCAAGGGCGGCCGGATCGACGTGGGCTTTGGCCGCCTGCGCTTCGACGACGCGCAACTGGCGCGCGAGGTGCTCGTCGAAGAAAGGATGATCGCCGCGTTGCCGCAAGGCCATCCGCTCGCGCGGCAAAAGAAGGCGGTGACGCTCGCCGCACTTGCGGCGGAAACCTTGATCGTCTATCCGAGCACGCCTCGACCCAGCTACGCGGACCAGCAACTCTGCGCCATGCACGATCACGCGCTGGAGCCGAAAGCGATTCACGAAGTGCGCGAATTGCAGACCGCGCTGGGTCTGGTCGCAGCTCAAGTGGGCGTGTCTCTCGTGCCGGAAAGCGTGGAAGGCTTGCGCGCGCATGGCGTGGCTTACCGGCCCATTCCGGCGGCCAACGTGGTGTCGCCGATCATCATGAGCCGCCGCTTGCAGGACGAATCGCCGGCGACCACGTTGCTGTGCTCGCTTGCGCGCGAGCTGTTCAGGAAGGGTTGACGCGGCGCTCGCGCCACGCTCCGGGTCGCGAGCCGACGCCCTGCACCCGCGCCTCGACGTGGCGGATGACGGATAACGTATGAGCGCGTTTGCCGCCGCCCTGAGCCGCCTCAAGCGGTTCGATTTCATCCGCGCCGAAGAAAAAGCGCTGCGCCGGCAGGTGCGGCATGCCGGCGTCGTGGCCCGGATCGTCGTCGAACCTCACGGCCACGTGGACGTGCTCGTCGATGTCGCGTTCGATCGATTCGACGGTCGCGATCATGCCGCTCAGCGCGATATCGAAGATGTCGGCGCGACCGCGCGGCCGCAGCCGCACCTGATCGCCGACGTGAACCTCGCCGCCCGCCACCCGCACGCTGGCAAGCGGCGGCCGCGCGTCGAACGACGCGCCGGTGCGATCGGGTTCGATACGCGGGAAGTCGTCGAGCACGACCGGCGCGGCGAGCATCGTGTCGCAGCGTTGCTCGTCGCCGATCAGCACCGGCCAGACGCCGATGTTGCGACACGCGGCCGAGCAGGCGGCCAGTTCGTCCGGCGGATAGCGCGACGAGATCCAGGCGCCATGCTCGATGGTGAGCACCGTGTGACATGACACCAGTGCGTGCAGCGACGCGGCATCGTGCGACATGCTGCGCACGCGACAAAGCGGCGTTTCGTTGACAATGCGCGCTCTGAGCCGATAAACCCCGCCGGCCACGCTCGACGCGCTCAATTCGACCCGCCCCTGCAGTGCCGCGCGAGTACGGCGCAGCGCGCCATGCACCGTGCCCTGCCGGTCCACGAGCGGTTCCAGTTCGCCGGAAGCGGCGAACGAAAATGCCGTTTCCCGTGGCGCTGTCAGCAAGTCGGCAAGCCGCTGCACGGGTACCGCGATATGACGCTCGAGCGCTTCCTGCCGCGAGGTGTAGCGTCGCCCATCGACATCGAGCCCGGGCACCGCGCGCCACACGGGTTCGCCCGCGCCGGGCCGTAGCGCCGCCAGTTCCGCCTCGTGTTGCGCCGCCAGCGCGAGCCGCCCGGTGATCTGCAAAAAGCCCGGCCGCACTGCCACGCGCGTCTGCGCGTTGCCGCGCAACAGGCACTCGCTCTGCGTCACCCAGGGATCGTTGCCGGACACCTCGGCATAGGCGCGGGGATACACGCCGCCAGACGGCCAGCGCCGAAGGTTATTCGTCGAGGCCAGCCGCGACGCATTCGGCAGAAAGCCGTCGTACAACACCGTCTGGACCACGCTTTCGACCGCGTTCACGATATGTCCTCCGAGGCCGTCGACGAGCATGCGAACCCGCCATGCCGCTCGGTGCGTCGTACGAATCGACTGGCACGGCGGCGGCGCCCGCAGGCGCCGCCGCCGTGCTTCACGTGTCTTTTTGATAATAGTACGTTTCACACGCTTCGCGAGGCCCGGCAGCCTCGTGCGCTGCGTCGTCGCGCGAACGACGACGCAGCGCTTTCCTGCTTGCGCTTACTTCACGTTGAAGCCGTAGTCGCCGTGCGTGCGATGGCCGTCGTCGGCCACCGCCACCCAGTGCACCGTGTAGTGACCGGCGGCGAGCGGCGGCAACGGCACGGCGATCGCGGCGGCCTCGTGCGCGTCGACCGCGGACTTCTCCGTGTTGACCTGCCGGCCGCCCGCGTCAGTCACCGTCAGCGAACTGAAGGCCGGTTCCAGCGGGCCGTCGAATATCACCCGCACCTGCGCGGGCGACGCTACCGTCGCGCCCGCGCCCGGTTCCTGCTTCTGCGGAAACACATGCGCGAATGCAGCGCTCGCGCATGTGAGCGCGGCCACGAACGCGGTCAGTTTCGCGGCCTGAGGCAGTCTTGCCAGCCGATCGTTTTTCATCGTGCTTCTCCTGCGTGACTGAAGTTCGGGTTACTGAAAGAGCGGTTTGCCGATCGTGGTCGGCGCGACGTCGTCGAGGAACACATGGGCCTGCACCAGAATGCCCACGTGCGATCCGCTCGCGCGATTGATCGGGATCTGCGCTTCCACACCGAACTGACCGTAGCGGTTGATCCAGATGAAGCCCGGATTGACCGTGCCGGTGGTTTGCCCCTGGCTGCGCGACAGCGGGACTTCCACGAGCGGAATCAGGTTCGACAACGGCTGCGGCAGGCCGACGTCGCGGACGTGCTGTTGCAGGTACGGCAGGCTGTACTGGAACGTGAAGCCGTAGTTGAACGCGTTCGGTTGACCCGCGCCGGTGGTGAGCGCCGGACCCGCTTCGCCGGTGATCGCGATCGGCCGCAGATACGCCAGCGCGTCGGGCAGATCGCCCATGCCCTTGCCCGCGTAAATGGTTGGCGAAATGGTCGAGAAGTTGTCGCCGATGGCCCGGCTGCCGGTGCCGCCGAGGTCGGCATCCACGCCGACCGAGGTCATGAACTCGTGCGCGTCGTTGACGTACAGCATGTACTTCAGGCCGACCCCGACGTTGTCGAAGCCGCGCGCGGTCGGATTGTTCTGCATCACGTAACTGCCGTTGACGGACACCGCGAGACGCGGCGTGATCAGCTTGTCGTACTCGACGTTGAAGGTGTTGATGCTCTGATCGCCGTTGTCGCCGGGCACGCGCTGGTGGCCGTACTGGAAGTCGGCTTCGTCGCCGACACCGGGATCGTCGACGGCCATCGTCGCCGGGAAAATGCGGTCGCCGGCAATCGCGTGGGCGTGGGCTGGCGACGGTGCGCCGAGCAGAACGGTGGCGGCGGCCGCGATGAGCGAGGCGGCGCGCAGCGGGCGGCCGTTGCGCGTGGTGCGCGTGGAAGGGTTCAGCATGGTTCGTCCTGTTTCATGGGTCGTGACGCTGGCGCGCAGCGTCGAACCGACGTGCGGAGGCCGTCGCGTGCGCCGGGGCGCATCGCGACGCGATGACTTGAATCAGGCGTTGAAGGGCGGCGCGCGGGGTTGCGCGAAGGCGAGCGGCTCGACGCGGCGAACGCTTTCGAAGCGGGTGGCGACGATGTGCTGGCGCGCCCGCACGGCGACGGTGAAGAGCGTCTCGACGCTCGCCACGGCCGGCATGTGGGCGAGCAGGCTGCAGTAGCCGCAGGCGTCGCCGTCGGACATCGACGTGTGCTGGGTGGGTTTGCCGGTGGGGTCGGTCGGAGTGCTGGCGGTGGCTTGAGCGGAGAGATTGCTCTGCGTGGAAGACATGTCGTGCAGCGAAGCCATCGCATGCATCGGCTTCATCGAGTCCATCGAGCCCATCTGCATGGACGCCATCGACGGCATCATGCAATGCTCGGGCATGCCACCTGCCGCCGTGTCGCGAGCGGCCAGCGTATGCGAAATGGTCGGCGCGAGCGTGGCCATCAGGATCGCCAACAATCCCAGCCAACTGCCGATCTTCCGATAGAAACGACTCAAGATACGCCCGACGACACGATGAGAAGCTGTCGCCGATTATGCCACGGCCTCCCCTGCCTGCCGACTGTCCGAGGGGCCGTTATGCCGGACATTTGCCCGCCCGCCAGGCGTTTTCGCGCACCCGGTCAATAGAGCGAACTGCCGACGGCAAAGCCCCGGCAGACAGAGCACAATGCCGTGATCCCGGCTTCCGGCACGGAGTGTTCATGAAAGCGCAGCGCCCGCCGTCCCCGTCTTTTCCCGACGATCACCCGCATGCCGAGTGGCGCGATCACACGCTCTCTTATGTGATCGTGGCCGCGCTGGTCATCTTGCTGGTAACACTAGGCGTCTGGCTGATCGATCCCGCGCCGCCGAAAACCATCACGATGAGCGCGGGTCCGCACGACAGTTCTTTCGTCGTCGCCGCCGACCAGTACAGGAAAATCCTCGCTCGCAACGGCATCAAGCTGAACGTGCTGGAGTCGGACGGCTCGGTGCAGAACCTGCAGCGTCTGCTGGACCCGAAACAGCACGTCGATGTCGCGCTCGTGCAAGGCGGCGTCGCCGATGGTTCCGACACGTCGTCGCTGATGTCGCTCGGCAGCGTGTTCTACATACCCGTGGTGGTGTTCTATCGCGGCACGGGGGTGAGCGAGCTTTCACAACTGGAAGGCAAGCGGATCGCGGTGGGCCGCGAAGGCAGCGGCACACGCATGCTGGCGCTCAAACTGCTGGACGCGAACGGCATCGAGCCCGGCGGCAGCACGGTGCTGGTGCCGAGCGATGGCATGCAAGCCGCCACCCAACTGGTCGCGGGCGAGGTCGACGCGGCCATCCTGAACGGCGATTCGGCCACGCGCGGCCTGATGCTGCGCCTGCTGAAAGTGCCGGGCGTGTCGGTGATGAATTTCGACGAAGCCAGCGCCTATACGCGGCTCTTTCCGTATCTGGACGAGATCGATCTGCCGCCCGGCGTGCTCGATCTGAAGCACAGAATTCCGCCCGAGACCGTGCATCTGATCAGCCCGACGGTGGAGCTGGTGGCGCGCACCAGCCTGCATCCGGCGATCTCCGATCTGCTGATCGAAGCCGCCCAGGAAGTGCACGGCATGCCGGGGCTGTTGCAACACGCGGGCGAGTTTCCGAATGCGGTGGCGCGCGAGTATCAGATCAGCGAAGACGCGCAGCGCTACTACAAGACCGGCAAGAGCTTTCTGTACCGCACGCTGCCGTTCTGGCTGGCGAGTATCGGCGACCGCACGCTGGTGTTGCTGCTGCCGATGGCCGTGCTCCTGTTCCCCGCGATGCGGCTGATTCCGGCGCTGTACCGGTGGCGGGTGCGTTCACGCATCTATCGGTATTACGGGTCGCTGATCGCGATCGAGCGCGGCGCGCTCGCCGATTCGACCGATGCGGAACGACAACGGCTATTCGTTGAGCTGGATCAGATCGAGGCGTCGCTGAACCGGCTGCGTATGCCGCTTGCTTATGCGGATGCGTTTTATGTGCTGCGGGAGCACGTCGGCTTCGTGCGCAGCCGGCTGGCGGCTGCGGCGCGGGAACACAGCCACCCCTAGGCGGGGTGGCTGGGATTTTTATGCTGCTGGCGTAGCCGGCGGGGTGTCGGCTGCTGCGGGTGACGGCTCAGTCGGCTCGGTCGGCTCGGTCGACGGCTCCGCCGCGTCAGCGGCCGGCGCTTCTGCAGCCGCTTCATGACCAACTGCCACGTCAGCCGCGCTGGCTTGCGCCGTGCTGTCGCCGCCGGCTTCGGTCGAAGCCGAAGTGTTTGCCGACGTTTCTGCCGAAGCCGCTGCGTCAGCTTCAGCCGAAGCGCCCACCGCCGTTGCGTCCGCAGCCGCAGCCGCAGCCGCCTTCTGCGCCCCACGACCCGCACGATGCGCCTGCAGGCGCTGCGCGCCCGCCGCTTCCTGCGCGCTCACCGTGCCGGCTTCGCTGCCCGTCAGATCCACCCGTGCCGCGCCTTCCACCAGGCACTTCCAGTAGCGGCTGCCACGGCACCACGTCTTGATCGCGTCGCGCAATTCCGCTTCGCTCAGCGACAGTTCCTTCGCGTGGACCACGATATCCTCGAAAATGCCGACCTTCAGCGGCAGCTTCGGCGCCGGATTCTTCGGGAACGCGTTCGGAAAACGCTTCTGCAGTCGGCCGATCGATTTCACCACCGGGTCCACCGGCTTCGCATCCGCCGCCGGCCTCGCGTGCGAGGACGGCCGGGCGCGCGCGGGCGCCTGGGCGTTGGCATCCCCATTGGCGGTCGGCTTTGCATCGGGCGCGTGACGGCGCTGCGGCTGCGCAGGCTTCGCGCGATGCCGTTCGCCAGCCTGGGCAGCGGGCTTCGCGCCAGGCTTGGAACCACGCTTTGCATCCGGCTTGGCGGCAGGCGCCGCTTCGGCTCGCGCCGCGGCCAGTTGCTTCTTCAGTTCGGCAAGTTGTTCGAAACCCATAGCGCACAATCGATCGAGAAAGACGAGATTGTATCAGCGTGTGGAAACCCGCTCGTGACAACGCTCAGCGGTCTGTTCATACGGCCCGCGTACCGATGAATCCGTCGAAGTCAGCGACGCGCCGGCGTGGCGATTTCACCTTCGTGCGCAGGCAGGCCCGACACCGTCACGAATTCACGCGACCGCTGGCGGGTTCGTCGGCGGCGACGCTGATCATTTTCGTGCCGCTGGCGTTTCTGTCCGGCGTGACCGGTGCGTTCTTCAAGACGCTCTCGGTTACCATGGCGAGCGCGCTGTTCATTTCGTTTCTCGTCACATGGCTTGCGGTGCCGATTCTGTGCGACCGTTGGCTCAAACCGCACGACGCCGACGAACCTCGCGAAACCCGCTTCGCCGCGTGGATGAACCGGCGCCACGCGGGGTTGGTCGAGCGCGTGACCGGTCGACCGGTCCTCGTGCTGCTCGGCCTGCTGCCGTTGATCGTAGCGGCCGCGTTCGCGTTCACGCGGGTGGGCAGCGGCTTCATGCCGAGCATGGACGAAGGCGGCTTCGTGCTCGACTATCACACCGAACCCGGCACGTCGGTAACCGAGACCGACCGGCTGATGAAACAGATCGAAGGTATCATCCGCGCCAATCCAAATGTCGCGACGTATTCTCGCCGCACCGGCGCGGGCCTCGGCGGCGATCTGAACGAGCCGAACAAGGGCGACTTCTTTATCCGCCTGAAGTCGGGTCAGCGCGAGCCGATCGAGACGGTCATGGAAGAAATCCGCTCGAAGGTCGACACCCAGGTGCCCGGTGTGAGCATTGAACTCGCGCAGTTGATGGAGGATCTGATCGGCGATCTGACGGCCGTGCCGCAGCCGGTGCAGATCAAGATCTATGCCGACGACCAGACCACGTTAAACGCGACCGCAAAGAAAGTCGCCGCGCGAATCGGCAGGATTCAGGGCGTGGTGGACGTGAACGACGGCATCAACCCGGCCGGCGACGCGCTCGAACTTCACATCCGTGCGGAAGCGGCGGCGGCCGAGGGCATGGACCCGCAGTCGGTCGCGCAGGCGGTGTCCGACATGGTGGAAGGCAACGTGGCGACACAATTCCAGAGCGGACCGAAGACGGTCGGCGTACGGGTGTGCGTGGCGGGTGCGATGACGCTGACCGATACGCAACTGGCGCGCTTACAGATTCGCGCGCCGGACGGTCATCTGTTTGCGTTGAACCGCGTGGCCGAACTGGTGACCGTAACCGGCCAGCCGGAAATCAGCCGCGACAATCTGAAGCGGATGGTCGCGGTCACCGCGCGCATCGATGGGCGCGATCTGGGTTCGACCATCGCCGACGTGCAGAAAGCGCTCGGCGATAACAACCTGTTGCCCCGTGGCGTGTACTACGAATTGGGCGGCTTGTACCAGCAACAGCAGATCGCGTTCAAGGGCCTGCTGAGCGTGTTCGGCGCGGCCATCGCGCTGGTGTTCGGCCTGCTGCTGTTTCTCTACGAGCGCTTTCGCGTCGCGCTGGCGGTCATGGCGATGCCTCTGCTCGCCGCCGGCGCGGTGTTCATCGGCTTATGGGCAACCAGCATCGAACTGAACATCTCCGCGATGATGGGGATGACGATGATTATCGGCATCGTGACCGAGGTGGCGATTTTCTACGTGTCGGAATTGCAGGCGCTGATGCGCGACGACGAAATGCCGCTCGAAACGGCCTTGATCGCCGCCAGCCGCAATCGTCTGCGCCCCATCGCGATGACGACGATCGCCGCGATTCTGGCGCTGCTGCCGTTGGCCTTCGCACTCGGTCAAGGTTCGGCGATGCAGCAGCCGCTGGCCATTGCGATCATCTCCGGTTTGATGGTGCAGTTGCCGCTGGTGCTGCTCCTGCTACCGGTGCTGCTGAAGCTGCTGATGAAACGACAAGCCATCTAGCTTCAGACAAGACGCCCCGCGCGGCCGCTAACCCGGCAAGACATCCGCAAAGCCGCCCAGTTTCGCGCCCGTTGCCCGGATCGCCGCCGCGACTCGCGGCGACAGCAGCGCCTGCAGTTCGTCGGCGTGCCGGTAATGGCGCATGCCGTGACTCAGCGCGCGCTCGCCGGCCATGGCGGGATGGCAGTAAATCTCGCTCACGCCATCGGGCAAATCCGCCAGCGCCGCGAGCCATGCCGCTTCGTCCATCCGGCCGCTATCGGCGACCCCGACCACGTAATCGTTGTGCACGATCCCCGCGCGATCCAGCCGCGCCCGCACCGTGGCAATCCATGGCCTCAGCCAGAGCGGCGCCCCCACCTCGAACGGCAGACGCATCGCGCGCATGCCGTATTCGCGGCCGATCTGCAGGATCAGGCCCAGCACCGTGGGATGCAAATGAAAATGCTTGTGCGTGTTGACGTGGTCGAGTGTTAAACCGGTGCGGGCAAACGCGTCGAATTGCGCGCGAATCTCTCGCGCAAGTTGTCTGCGCACATGCGGCAGGAAGAAAAATCGCGCACCGTCCCACGCCATGTCGTCGCCGAAACGGCCGTGTTCGTCGAGCAACGCGGCGATCTCCGCGCGCGGCGTGAGCGCGTCGCCATCGGCCAGCACCAGATGCAGGCCGACGCGCAAGCGCGGCAACGTGCGCGCGCGCGCCACCGCATCGGCGGCGGCCGGCGCGCCGATCATCAGACTCGCGGCGCTCAGCACGCCGTCGCGATGCGCGCGTTCGACCGCCAGATTCACGCGCGGGTGCAAACCGAAATCGTCGGCGGTCACGATCAGCGCGCGTGGCCGGCTAGCCGCCATCGGAAGTCTCCATCACGTCCATCACGCTGAGCGCCGTGCTGTGTGCCGTGCTGCGCGCTGTATTGCGTGCCGCCGTCGCTTCGAGCGGCACGCGCGCGCCGCGCCACGTCACATGCGAACCGAACGCGGCCGCGACCCATTGCAGCGTCAATAGCGTGTCGCGCAACGGCACCAGCGGCAGATCGCGCCAGAAGGTACGCTCATGACGCGCGGCGCGGCCATGCAGCAGCAGGCGCGCCGCCATGCCGGCCAGCGTGCCGGCCGCGCAGGCGAACGCCGCCGTGAGGTGCGCGCCGTCCGCCGGGCCGCTCGCGAGATCGACGGCCAGCCACGCGCCGGCCAGCAACCAAGGCGACGTGAACGTAATGGGCAGCGAAGCGAAGCCCAACGGATTCACCGAGCGGATGGTGCGCAGCCAGCGCGTCTCACGTTGCCACAGTGCGGCAAAGGTCGGCTCGATCACGTCGGTTGCCACCATCACGCGCGAGAGCACGGTGGGCAACCCCAGCGCGCGGACGTGTTCGGCCAGCCAGTAGTCGTCGGCGAGACAGTTTTTCAGCGCGGCGAAACCGCCGATGCGTTCGAGCGTCGCGCGCCGCAAGGCGAGCGTCGCGCCGAACCCGAAGCGGCGCGAGCCGGCCGCGTGCGCGACGCGCACCGACGGCGCGAACCACTCGTTGATGAATAACGCGCCCAGTCGCGGCCAGAAGCCGCCGACCCCCTGCGCGACGTAGAGACAGGTCACCACGCCGACCTGCGGGTCGGCCAGCGGCGCGGCGACGGTGTCGAGATAATCGGCTTCGACGGCAATGTCGCTGTCGGCGATCACGATCACGTCGTGTCGCGCGCGCTCGGCCATATTGATCAGATTACTGACCTTGAGATTGCTGCCGTGGACGCGCGTGTCGATCGCAAGTTCGATATCGTGCTTCGGATAAGCCGACTGCAGACGACGCACCACGGCGATCGCGGGATCGTCCGGCGACGACACGCCGAGCACCAGCTGGAAATGTCCGTGGCGTTGCTCGCAGAACGTGCGCAGGTTTTCGTAGAGGCGCGGTTCGGCGCCGCACAGCGGCTTGAGCACGCTGACGCCGACGTGGGCGAAGGAATAGCAGGCGGGCGTGGGGTGGGTCGACGCAGTCGTCGCGGCGTTGGTCGCAGAATTCGTCGACGACCCGCGGCGGCGCCCGCCGAAAAACGGCATCGCCACCGCCGCGACCATGGCATACAGCGATGCGCCGGCGCAACCCGCCAGAAGAAGCCATTGCCATGCCGTCACTGCGTGCGCGGCCATGGTGCGATTCCATCAATGCCCGGCGAGCACGAACGGCCTGCCCGTCAGGCGTAAATGGAGCACCACGAGCCAGCACTGCGGACAGTCGGAGGCGATGACCACACCGGCCGCGTATGCGTCGTGCGAGGTGGCGTGACGGCTTTGCAGTGCGGATTCGAAAGCGGCCTGCGCGAAATCTCGCGCCACGATCACGCCGCTGACGATCGCGGCTAGCGCCAGCAGACGGAACGGCGTGGAACTGAATAGCTGCTGCGAGACCGGCAACAACAGCAGCGCCAGCAACGCCAGCATTTGCGCGCACAGGGCCGCACACGAAGCCACGATCAGATGGGCGCGCAGCATGTCGACGGTAAGTGGCTTCATGGCGTGGTCTCGTGACCTGGCTTCTGGCTGACCGGGCGAACAGCACGGCGCCCCGGCAACGGTGCGCGTGACCGGTATTAAACCGGCCGTGCGTTTCATCGATATGCTTACGATCAAATGGCGACGACCTGGCAGTACGGCGACGACACCGCATGGTGCCGCGCGTTCATGACGGCCAGACGACAAACACCTGTCGAACGGCGATAGTATCGATCCAAGCTGAAGGAAACCTTAAGGAAAATAACGCCATGAAACACGTGGCGAACGAGCTGGTTACACTTAAGATAAGCGGCTCGCCGGACGCTTAAAAAGCCACGCTGTCACACGGTCCACGTCGAACGGAATCACACCATCATGCGCATCCTTCTCGTAGAAGACGACGATCTGATCGGCTGCGGAATCGAGGCCGGTTTGCGGCAAGCCGGCTTCACCGTCGACTGGGCGCGCGACGGCCACAAAGCCAGTCTCGCGCTCGACACCACCGCGTATGCGCTGGTGATACTCGACCTCGGTTTGCCGCGCGTTTCCGGCATGGAATTACTGAAGCGTCTGCGCGACGCCGGCAAGGACGTGCCGGTGCTGGTGCTGACCGCGAAGGGCACGGTCGTGGACCGCGTGCACGGCCTCGAAGCCGGCGCCGACGACTACCTCGGCAAGCCCTTCGACCTGACCGAGCTGATCGCCCGTTGCCGGGCCTTGCTGCGCCGCGCGCAGGGCCGCAGCGTCGAGCTGATCCGCTATCAGGATCTGACCGTTAATCCGAGCGCGCAAACCGTCGAGGTGGGCGCCACGCGCGTGCCGCTCACGTCGCGCGAATGGGCGATCCTGATGCAGTTGCTGACCCACCAGGGCATTCCGCAATCGCGCTCGCGGCTCGAAGAAAGTCTGTACGGCTGGCAGGAGGAAATCGAGAGCAACGCGATCGAAGTCCACGTGTCGAACCTGCGTAAAAAGCTGGGCGCGAAGCTGATCCGCACGGTGCGCAACATCGGCTACGTCGTGGAGAAAGCGTAATGTCGCCGTCAATCCGCCGGCGTCTCGTGTTGCTGGTGCTGGCCAGCATCGTGCTGGTGTGGGGCGTCGCACTGATCACCAGTTACGGCCAGGCCAAGCGTGAAGTCAGCGAGTGGGAAGAAGCGCGCCTCGCGGAACTCGCGCAGATTCTCGCACTGCTCGATCAACGCAATCTGACCACGCTCGCGAACGCGCGCATCGACGTGCGCGAAGAAGAAAAAGGCGGTGAACCCGGCGCGAACGACGCCGACGACGACGACGCGTTGCCGCGCGACGCCCTCTTCCAGGTACGCGGCGCGAATGGCGACATGCTGGCGGGCAGCCCGCAACTGCATACGCTCGATGCGTGGGATCTGCCGGTGCCATCCGAGAGCGGCGCCCAGGACGTCACGCTGGGCGGCCAGAGGTACCACTCGTTCACGTTGCGCGACACCTCGCTCGGCCATATCGTGCGCGTGTTCGAGCCGGCCAATACGCGCAGCGACCTGGTGAGCGGCGTGGCGAGCCGGATCGCGCGGCCTACGCTGATCGCGCTGCCGGTGCTTGCGCTGCTGGTGTGGTTCAGCATCGGCTTGAGTCTGGCGCCGCTCAAGGTGCTGTCGGGCGCGATCCGTTCGCGCGACGTCAACCGGCTCGAACCGGTCGACATCGGCCGCGCGCCGACCGAGGTACGGCCGCTCGTCGACGCGATCAATCTGCTGCTGTCGCGTCTGTTGCATTCGCTGGAGCGCGAGCGCGCGTTTACCGCCGACGCCGCCCATGAACTGAAAACGCCGCTGGCCGCGATCAAGGTGCAGGCGCAAGTCGCGCTCGCGGAACCGGACACCGTGTTGCAGCGGCTCGCGATGGAACGCGTGGTGCAAGGCGTGGCCCGCAGCGCGCGGCTCGCGGAGCAACTGTTGCTGCTGGCGCGGCTCGACGCGCACGAGAAACTGTCCACGGTGCCGCTCAAGCCCGCCGCGGTCGCGAAAGACGCGCTGCTCGCCAACGAACGCAATGCGCTGCAGAAACATATTCGCGTGACGCTCACCGGCGACCTGCGCGCCGAGATCCATGCGGAGCCGGTGCTGATCGGGATTCTGCTCGACAATCTGCTGGATAACGCGATCAAGTACGGGCAGACCGGCGGCAACATCGAGGTCGCGGTGCAACACGCGCTCGACCGGGTGCAACTGACGGTGCGCGACGACGGCCCGGGCGTGGCGCCGGGCGACCTCGACCGTCTGACTCATCGCTTTTTTCGCGCGACCGGCAATCAGGCGACCGGCAGCGGGTTGGGTTTATCGATCGTGGCGCGGATCGCCGAGCATTTCGGCGCGGATTTGCGGCTCGGCCGGGGGATTGGCGAGCAGGGTTTGTCGGTGGAGGTGTCGTTTCCGGCGTATGCGGCGGTGCGGTGAAGCGGCGTGCTGAAGCGGTGCGGTAAGCCCTGCCTGTTCCAACGCACCCTCGGGCGCACGCCTGGGCGACTCCGCGAACTGCCATGCGATCAGGCCCGGCACGAACATCAGCAGATCGCGAATCCGCCGCGCGCCGGCGAGCGCGAGGCACAACGAAGGTTCGAGCCCCAGCGCTCCACCGATCAGAATGAAACCGCCCTCCTGCACGCCCAAACCGCCCGGCACGAAGAACGCCGCGCTGCTGATCGCCTGGATCAGCGACTCGATCACCACCGCCTCGACCAGCGAGATACGCACGCCGAGAAAGTACAGCGCGATCCAGATTTCCAGCGAGGTCAGCAGGCATTGCAGCGGCTGCCAGAAGAACAGATAACGCAGCACCACGCCGCGCCGCCGCCAGATCAGCTTGATGTTTTGATCGATTCGCGCCGACTGACCGACCAGCGCCGCGAGCTTGCCGCTCGTCATCCGGTCGAGCAAGCGGCTGATCCGTTCGAACGGACTCGCATGCTGCACCAGCGCGAACAGCACGAACAGCGGCGTCAGCACCACCACGCCCCACGCGAGCTGAGAGGCCAGCCGCAAGGTATCCGAATGGGCATGCGCGAATAGAAAGCCGATGCCCACCATCGTGAACATCAGCTGGCTGATCACCGTAAGCTGCATATCGACGATGATGCTGCCCACCGCCATCGACGGTCGCACGCCCCAGCGCCTGAGCATGCGAAACCCGACGACCTCGCCGCCGATGCGCGCGACCGGCAGCATGCAGTTGACCGATTCGCGCACCCACACGAGATGCAGCATCCGGCCGAGACCCGGCCGGTTCGCGCCGCGAATCAGCGAACGCCAGTCGCAGGCATTGGCGATCATCGGCAGCACATGCGCGAGCGCGGCCAGCACCAGACCCGCGCCAGCGCCCCGCAGCGCGCCGAGCACAGCGCTGGGGTTCTCCCGCCAGACGAGCCACAGCGACACCAGCAAGCCGGCAAGCGCGGCCGCGCGGCCGAGATGTTTCATCACGCCGCCACCTCGTGCGCGCGATGCGCCGCGCCGGCGACGGGATGGCGTCGTGGCTCGGGAAAGCCGCGTTTCACGGCCGGTCCGGATTGCCGTTGATCCGTCATGCGTGAGTTAGTCGTGAGTTCGTCGTTCGCTGATCGTTCGTCATTCGTCCGGCTGCGCCGACAACAGGCCGTCGCCGTCCACCTTGAAACTGAAGCCGCGCCAGATCACGCGCGACGACCAGAAACTCGCGACGAAGATCGCAAATGACACGATATCCCATAACGGTAACAGCCACAGATCGCGGCGCGCCTGCCGCAACGCACGATCGGACAGCAACTTCAGCGCGAGTCTCGCGCTCATGGCCAGCACGGCGAGTCCCCACGCCCACACCGCGCCGCCGGAAAACACCACGCCCAGCAACGCGAAGGCGAGCGGGTGGATCAGCGCGGAGCCGAAATGGCCGAGCGGATCGACGCTGCGAATCGTGCGGCTCCAGCGCAGTTCGTGCGCGATCAGTTGCATCGCGCTCGTTTCGACGCACGCGTGCGAAATCGTGAACGGCGGAATCACCACCTTCTCGCCGATCATGCGCACCGCTTCGCCGATCGCATGATCTTCGGCGAGGTGACGCACGAACGGCGTGAAGCCGCCGATTTTTTCGAGCGTGTCGCGCCGCATCGCGATCGTCTGGCCAAAGCATGGGCGCGCGAGGCCGAGCGCGAGACCGGTCACGACGCCGGGCAGGAACTGATAATTGGTCGCCTTCGCCGACAGCCTCGGCCAGAAACCCGGATCGGGCGCGCCGCGATAGACGCAAGTGACGAGTCCGACGCCCGGTTTCTGCAATTCGCCGATCACGTTGCGCAGATAGTCCGGGCCGACGCTGACGTCGCTATCGGCGAACACCAGCACGTCGTGCCGCGCCTGCGGCAGCATATTGAGGATGTTGCTGATCTTGCGGTTCGGACCGTAGAGGCGCGCATCGGCCACCACGGTGATATCCGCGCCGGGATGCAGGCGCCGCAGGTCGTCGACGGTTTGCAACGCCGGGTCGTCGCTATCGTGCACGCCGAACAGGAATTGCACCGGCCCCGGATAGTCCTGCTGGCAGAAGCTCGACAGATTGGCGAGCAAGGCCCACTCGTTGCCGTGCAACGGCTTGACGATCGTGACCGGCGGAAAGCTGCTCGGCGCGGACACCGCCCGCGCGAAGAAGCGCCCGATCAACGCGCTGGCGAGCACCGTATAGGCGACGCCGAACGCCGCCCCCGCCGCGCACGCACAGGCCAGCGCGGCGGCGACCAGATGCAAGGCGCTCACGCCTCGTGAGCGCGCAGGAAGCGGAAGAATTCGACGCCTTCACGCAGGCGTCGTTTCATCATGTCCCAACTGGTCAGCATCTCGCGCAGGATTTCCCAGATCTTCGACGGCCGGAAATAGAAGCGCTTGTAGAAGTTTTCGAGCTGATGGTAGATCTCGTCGCGCGAGAGATGCGGATAGCCGATCGCCGCCAGCTGCACGCCCGATTTGCTGACGAGGTTGATCACCTTGTTCTCTTCGAGCCAGCCGTTTTCGACCGCCTGGTTGTACAGCGTCGTACCCGGATACGGCGCGGCGAGCGACACCTGGATGGTATGAGGATTGATCTCCTTGGCGTACTCGATCGTCTTCTGGATCGTGTCCTGCGTCTCGCCGGGCAGGCCGAGAATGAAGGTGCCGTGAATCTTGATGCCGAGCTTGCGGCAGTCGTCGCTGAAGCGGCGCGCGATGTCGGTGCGCAAGCCCTTCTTGATGTTCAGCAGAATCTGATCGTCGCCCGATTCGTAGCCGACCAGCAGCAGGCGCAGACCGTTTTCCTTCATGATTTTCAGCGTCGCGTACGGCACGTTCGCCTTCGCGTTGCAGGACCACGTCACGCCCAGTTTGCCGAGACCGCGCGCGATTTCCTCGACGCGCGGCTTGAAGTCGGTGAAGGTGTCGTCGTCGAACATGATCTCTTTCACTTCGGGCATGTTGTCGCGAATCCACTTCACTTCTTCCAGCACGTTCTCGGTGGAGCGCGTGCGGTAGCGATGGCCGCCCACCGTTTGCGGCCACAGGCAGAACGTGCATTTCGAGCGGCAGCCACGGCCGGTATAAATCGACACGTACGGGTGCTTCAGATAGCCGATGAAGTAGTTGTCGATCTTCAGATCGCGCTGGTAGATCGGCGCGACGAACGGCAGCTCGTCCATGTTCTCGAGGATCGGGCGGGCTTCGTTGTGTTCGATCGAGCCGTCGGGCGCGCGGTAGCTCAGACCTTTGATCTGCGCGAACGGTTTGCCTTCGGCGACTTCCTGACAGGTGAAGTCGAATTCCTCGCGGCAGACGAAATCGATCGCCTCGCTCGCGGTCAGCGAATTGTGCGGATCGACCGCGACCTTCGCGCCGACCATGCCGACCCGCAGCGTCGGCTTGCGCTTTTTCAGGTCTTCGGCGAATAGCGCGTCGGTCGGGAAAGACGGTGTGCTGGTGTGGATCACCACCAGATCGTATTGCTGGGCGATGTCGAGCGTGGCCTCGACGGACAAGCCGTCGGCGGGCGCGTCGAGCACGCGGCTGTCGGGCACCAGCGCAGCCGGCTGGGCGAGCCATGTGGGGTACCAGAACGAGCGGACTTCCCGCTTGGCTTGATAGCGCGAACCCGCGCCACCGTCGAAGCCGTCGTACGACGGCGCCTGCAAAAACAGGGTTTTCATTGACGCTCCGGCAAGCCTTGACGAGTGCTTTCAGTTCTCTGTCGGAAAACTATCGGCACACCGACCCGTGGGGAAACGGGCGAATCGCGCTAATACTAAGGAGCGAAGCTGAAGGAAACCTGAAGAAAAAAATTCCGCCGCAGCGCGCGCGGCGCTGACGTGGAGGTCCGCTCGTCGGCCTGGCTCCGACGAGTTTGTACCATCGCTTCCAGGCAAAATTTATTACAACCCAAAGGCGATTTCGCGGACGCTTCGAGACGATGCCGACGCTACCCGCAGCGCATGACCGGCCGCGCACTCACGTGCCCGGACCGGCTGCCCGCGCTTTCACACCGGCTTGATATCTGCCGCCTGCTTGCCCTTCGGCCCCTGCTTGATTTCAAAGCTGACCTTCTGGTTTTCCTGCAGCGATTTGAAGCCCTCGGAACGAATCTCCGAGAAATGCGCGAACAGGTCTTCGCCGCCGTCGTCGGGGGTGATGAAGCCGAAGCCTTTCGCGTCGTTAAACCATTTCACTGTACCGGTAGGCATGTCGAATCCTTGTGCGTCGAGTTGATTGAGGGCTGCATTTGCCGCCGCGGGGCCGCGCCGGTTCGTGCCACTGCCGTTTGACTTTACGCCTCTTTGCGCGACGCCGCTTCCACTACGTTGCCGCCGTCGCCGCAGCCATGTCGCAAGCCGCGTGCCGGGTGCCGCGGATGGGCGCGTGGTCGATGCCCTGGGCCGCAATCAGATAAGATGTTTGTCTCGGCAGTCCATCCTTGGCCGCGCTGGTTCAGCCCCATGTCTCATGACCGCGCGGCCTGTCGTTTTCCCACCTACAGGAACCCCAGCATGGCCATCTCGAGCTATACCGACACCCAACTCCTGATCAACGGCGAATGGTGCGACGCCGCGAGCGGCAAGACCCTCGACGTCGTCAATCCCGCGACCGGCCAGCCGATCGGCACCGTGGCCCATGCCGGCATTGCCGATCTCGACCGCGCGCTGGCCGCCGCACAACGTGGCTTCGAAACCTGGCGCAAGGTGCCGGCCAACGAGCGCGCCGCGATCATGCGCAAGGCCGCCGGGCTGGTGCGCACGCGCGCCGCCGACATCGCCCGTCTGATGACGCTCGAACAGGGCAAGCCGCTGGGTGAAGCGCGCGTCGAGGTGCTGTCCGCGGCGGACATCATCGAGTGGTTCGCGGACGAAGGCCGCCGTGTCTACGGCCGGGTCGTGCCGCCGCGCAACCTGTCGGTGCAGCAACTGGTGCTGAAGGAGCCGATCGGCCCGGTCGCGGCCTTCACGCCGTGGAATTTCCCGGTCAATCAGGTGGTGCGCAAGCTGAGCGCGGCGCTGGCCTGCGGCTGCTCGTTCCTCGTCAAGGCGCCGGAGGAAACCCCGGCGTCGCCGGCGGCGCTGCTGCAGGCGTTCGTCGAAGCCGGCGTGCCCGCCGGTGTGGTCGGCCTCGTGTTCGGCGATCCGGCCGAGATTTCGAGCTACCTGATCCCGCATCCGGTGATCCGCAAGGTCACGTTCACCGGTTCGACGCCGGTCGGCAAGCAACTGGCCGCACTGGCCGGCTCGCACATGAAGCGCGCGACCATGGAACTGGGCGGTCACGCGCCGGTGATCATCGCTGAAGACGCGGACGTGGCGCTCGCCGTCAAGGCCGCCGGCGCCGCGAAATTCCGCAACGCGGGCCAGGTTTGCATCTCGCCGACGCGCTTCCTGGTGCACAACAGCATCCGCGAGGAATTCGCTGCGGCGCTGGTCAAGCACGCCGAAAGCCTCAAGCTCGGCGACGGTCTGACGGAAGGCACCTCCATCGGGCCGCTCGCCAACGCGCGCCGCCTCACGGCCATGAGCAAGGTGCTCGACGACGCGCGCAAGACCGGCGCGACGGTCGCGACGGGTGGCGAGCGGATCGGCTCGGAAGGCAACTTCTTCGCGCCGACCGTGCTGACCAACGTGTCGCTCGAAGCGGACGTGTTCAACAACGAGCCGTTCGGCCCGATTGCCGCAATTCGCGGTTTCGACAAGCTCGAAGAAGCGATTGCCGAAGCCAACCGTCTGCCGTTCGGCCTCGCGGGCTATGCGTACACGAAGTCGTTCAGCAACGTGCATATGCTGTCGCAGCAGATGGAAGTCGGCATGCTGTGGATCAACCAGCCGGCTACGCCCTGGCCGGAAATGCCGTTCGGCGGCGTGAAGGATTCCGGCTACGGCTCGGAAGGCGGTCCGGAAGCTATGGAAGCCTATCTGGTCACCAAGTCGGTTTCGGTGACGGCGGCTTAAGGGCTCGCTGTGGCTTAAGGTAGTTCGGGAGCGCGTGCTCCCACTGCCTGGTTTTACTGTGCCGGGTCCGCGAGGTGTTACTCGCGGACTTTTTTATTGTCACGACCGTGACAAACCTGAACAACGACAACCTGCCCCGACTCATGCAACCCACGCTGACTGGCAAGACCCTCGAACTTCGACCGCTTCAGCCGGAACACGAGCAAGGCCTGCTCGACGCCGCCGCCGATGGCCAATTGTGGAATATGACCGTGACCGTGGTGCCGGGTCCGCAGACCATGGGCGCGTTTATCGCCGCCGCGCTCGAGAGCCGCGCGGGCGGCACGGTGATGCCGTTCGTGATCGTCAAACGCGACACGGGCAGGATTGTCGGCAGCACGCGGTTCTGGAAAATCGACCGGATCAATCGCAAGCTCGAAATCGGTCACACATGGTTGAGCCAGTCGATGCAGCGGACGGGCGTGAACACCGAGGCGAAGTATC
The DNA here is from genome assembly GCF_003269035.1 of Paraburkholderia bryophila. Classification (GTDB taxonomy): domain Bacteria; phylum Pseudomonadota; class Gammaproteobacteria; order Burkholderiales; family Burkholderiaceae; genus Paraburkholderia; species Paraburkholderia bryophila. The sequence goes on from NZ_QLTK01000001.1 coordinate 150,540, forward strand.
TGCTGCTGAGCCATGCATTCGAAGCGATGCAATGCGTGCGCGTGCAACTCACCACCGACGAATCGAACGAGAAATCGCGCGCGGCGATTCTGGGTATCGGCGCGAAACTGGAAGGCATCGTCCGGCTCGAACGCATCATGCCGGATGGACGCAAACGCAATTCGGCGCGCTTTAGCATCATCGACGATGAATGGCTTGAGGTGAAGGCGTTGCTGGAGCGGAAGATGGCGCGGTGAGTTACACGGCCCCAACCGACTCGGCTCGAATCGAGCCGACGCCTCGCGCAGTCCAGGTGACCATGTCGGTCGACGGGTCGTAATGGACGGCGGGCAACCAGCCGCCGCTGATCGAATTGAAGGCCGTGGTTTCACCGGTCAGCGGATCTTTGAGAAATTGCCAGCCCGGCTCACTGATCCGAATGTAGTCCTGTTCGATCAGTTGCTGGGCCGTGTTGTATTTGAAGACCATGCCCGAACCGTCCGTGCCTGCTGTCGTCAGGCTTATCGCGAGGCCGGTGACCGGATCGAACAGCGAATCGGCGTAGGAGCCGTTCGGGCTGACGATCAGCAGTTCGACCTGTACCCCGGCGGCGTTATACGTGCGCTGGTAGACGCGGTCGTTGCCGTCGTATCGCAGAGTCAGCGTCTTGGAACCGTCCGCGTTGATTCTCAGCCGATTCACGGTGCCCACCGTGACCTGTTCGCCGCCGCAACCTTCGTTCAGCGCGTTGGTTACCTCGATGCCGCCGCCGGCAACGGTGAGTTTTCCTCCCGTGACTTCGTTGGACATGACATTGCCGTCCTTAGGGCCGAATTCCACCGTGGTATTCGCACGGGCATGGACGATATTGTCGGCGCCGTCGATAGTGAGGCGATTGCCTTCGGCGAGGGACACCTGGTTCCGGTCTCCGTACACGACGATCCGATTGTCGTTTCCGGCGACGTAGATGAACCGAAATTCATCGGCCGGCGCTGTCACGGAATACGTGGCCGACGATCCGGCAATGTAGATCTCCGTGACCGCGTGCCCGGCCGGATCGATGAACCGGCTTGTATAGGTGCCGCCCGTGTGGATGTCGAGCGTGAGCGGCGTGCCCGGGTTTTCGCCCGGCAACGTCCAGACACTCTTCCCGTTCATGTCCGACGAGCTGGACAGCGGGTCGTCGTCAGTGACATGGCCGATGACGTAGGTGACGCCGGAATCGAAGCTGTAACGTGTGTCGCTTCCGTTGTGCGCTACGTTGGTTGGCTCCTCGGCGCCGTAGCTGATCACCCAGCCTGAATCGTTCACCTTCGGAATCAGCATGCCGCCCGACAGTGTGGCCTCCATCGCATCCGACATCGTGCTCCTGAAGGTGATCTGGCTGGCGGGCGGGAGTTGACTGTAGTAAGGCTGGATCAGGCGCTTCACCTGGGCCACCGCGTTCGACAGCGTATTGGCCTCGCTGCTGTCGAAGACCGCGGCGGCCACCATGAGCGAGCCGACCACCGTGAGCAACACCGCCGCTTCCGGCAAGACCACAGCGCCAGCCAGTAGCGCCGCACCGGATAACGCGTCGAGTTGGCCGGTGGTGATTTTCCCGGGTTCGCCTTTCAGCACGGCGTCAGTAATTGGAATCGAGGCCAGAGCCATGCCAATACCGGCCGAGAAGATGCCAGCCTTTCCCAACAGCTTTTCGGCCTCCGCGGAAGTTAAAGAAAACTCCCCGATAAGCCGTTGCATTCCGCCCGCGACCACGCCGAATAAATCGTTCGCCGAAATTGCGGTCGAGATGATCTTTTCGCGCAGCGCCTTAGCGGCGACAGCTTGCTGTGCTGAATTGGTCGCATCGGCCGCGCTGACCGAGACGCCGGTGACAAACGCCGTGACGTCGCCGATTGCTTCCCCAAAAGTCTTCACTGCCATCTCTCTGCTCCGTCTTTTGACAATCTTTTTCTCAATGCGAGCGCGTTAAAAAGTGAAACGGCCCATAGCGGCAAAGTCAATCCGTACTCCACCAGCAACAGCGCACTAAATGGATCACGGTACCTTTTTAGCAACCGGTTTTGCCCGTCACGCCCCAGCAGCTCCCGGTCATTCATATCGGCCACCCACGTCAACCACAAGAGACCCTGCCCATCGTGAAGACTGAAGCCTTCTACCCGAAAACTTTCCCCTGATTTAGCTCTTTCAACCATTTCCTCGTTTGAATCTATTCCTTCAAGTGGAACCTGATATATTTTTCCGTCTTCGGCATAGAAATTCAAAACAGATTTTCGCCGGAATTCTTTGGGGCTGGCGTACACCTGGGAGAAAGTCCCGACGGTATGCAAAAGCGGCACAGTCGGCGGAAGCGGTCCGCTGTATGTTTGGCCACTGATCATATTCGCCACGGGAAATAGGGCAAGCATCGACACGGCCATTCTGAAAACACCTCTTTTCCAGTGCGCGCCCTCGCCAATTTCGTGGTCCAGACCATTGAGGAGCATCGAAAAGGCCTTGAATAAACTTACGCCTGCCATAATTTCTTCCAATCAACCATTCCGTCAAACCAGACTCTTTAATTCCGGATCCAAATATTACCCAAACGACACAAAAAAACTGTCATTTTTTTGAAAATATTAAATTAACTCAAAAATCCCAAAAAATCCTACATAAGAATATTTTAATAGGATTTTTCTCAACGAAATACAACGTAAATAGCGCAACCTCTGCCAGCTTCATAAAACCAGAGGTGTCACGATTGACAGAAGAAAAAACAAAAAAAGCCGGGCATTAATAAAATGCCCGGCCCCCTACGCTCACCGACCCTCGACACCGCGTCAATCCAACTACACAAATCACTCCACCCACCGACCCATTAAAGAACCGCCCACCCCACCCTCAAACATGCACGTCACGCGGCTCATTCAACGGCGCGGGCGGCGCCTGCCCCGCATCCAGCCCCTCGCCTGACGCCGCATGCTTCGCCTGATGTCGATGCACCCGATGCACCCACAGCGCCGTCAGGATCGGCACCAGAATCGCCGTCACCAGGCACGCGGTTGCGACCATCGCGGTCGCCGCTGGCACTAGCGGTTTGAAGCGCGGAATCATCTCGCCGATGATCGCCGGATTCGCGACCGCGGCGCCCGCCGTCGACGATGCCGCCAGCCCCGCCGCCCCGTTGCCTCCCGCAATCCAGCGATCCGCGAGAATCAGCGGAATGCCCGTCACGACGATCACGCCGAGCCCGAGCACGATGCCCGGCAAGCCGCTCGTCACGATCACGTTCAGATCGATGCCGTTGCCGAGCGCGAAGCCGAAGAACGGAATCAGCGGATGCACGCAGCGTCCGAAGAACTCGCGCAACTCGCTATCCAGATTGCCCAGCACGAAGCCGATCAGAAACGGCAGCACCGCGCCGACGAACAGCCGCGGCTCGAAAAACGCCACCCCGGTCGCGCCCAGAATGATCATGCTGACGAGCGGCCCCGATTCGACCGACATCAGCACGAACGCGCCGGCCTCCTCTTTGCTGCCGTACTGCTGCATCACCGCCGCATAGAGGCCGCCGTTGGTCATGTCCATCGACGTCGTAATCGCCAGCACGGAGAGGCCCGCGAAGAGCCCCGCCTTGACGCCGTCGATCGGAATGAAACGCGCGGCGATCAGCGTCGCGACCCACGCGACCAGCATCTTCGTGACGAGCAGCGTGCCCGACTTGCGCAGCACCACGCCGGTCGCCCGCAGATCGATCGTCGCGCCCATGCAGAAGAACCAGACCGCCAGGATCGGCACGGTGCCGCTGATCAGACCGTTGGTGAACGAGCCGAAGTATTTCCCCGCGCCTGGCGCAAAAGTGTGAACACAGGCGCCGAGCAACAGCGGCACCAGCATCAGGCCGCCTGGTACGCGGTCGATGGCCTTCTTGAGTTTCATGCCTCCTCCATGGACTTCGCGTCCCGTTGTCGGGTGGATCACCCGGGGTAAGGTCCCGTTCTTATGCCCGGCTCTCCCTTTCGGCGCAATATATCACCGAGATAGGAACGACGTTCCGATTCTGTTCGATTTTATGTTTATCGTTTACCCGCTCCTGCCACGAAATGCTTGTCAGTGCTGATGACACGCCGCAATATTTTCGGACCGATGTTCCGAAATAGGAATTTTGCGCTACAGTCGTGCCCAGAGCGGCGCCGCGAACCCGACGCGGCGAGGCGCCCCCAATCGAGCGGAGAAAAGCGAAATCATGGAAGTGAGACAGGCCATCAACAGCGAGTACGCGAAAACGCTCGACACCGAGGGGCTGCGCAAGCAGTTCCTCGTCGACCAGGTGTTCGAGCGCGATGCGCTGAAGCTCACGTACAGCCACATCGACCGGATCATCGTCGGCGGGGTGTGGCCGGCCACGCGTGCAGTGGAAGTACCGGGCTCGCTCGGCAAGGCAATCGGCGTCAACTATCTGCTCGAGCGGCGCGAGCTCGGCGCGATCAACATCGGCGGTGACGGCTGGGTCGATGTGGACGGTCAACGCTACGCCGTGCGCAACGAAGAGGCGATCTATATCGGCAAGGGCGCGCAAGCGGTCGCGTTCGGCAGCGACGACGTCGCGCAGCCGGCAAAGTTCTACCTGAACTGCGCACCCGCGCATACGTCGTATCCGACCCGCACGATCACACTCGCGCAGGCGTCGCCGCAAACGCTCGGCGATCCGGCCACGAGCAACCGTCGCACCATCTACAAGTTCATCGTGCCCGAGGTGCTGCCCACCTGCCAGTTGTCGATGGGCATGACCAAACTCGATCCGGGCAATCTGTGGAACACGATGCCGTGCCACACGCACGAGCGCCGCATGGAGGTGTATTTCTATTTCAACGTCGCCGACGACGCCGCCGTCTTTCACATGATGGGCGAGCCGCACGAAACGCGGCACATTGTCGTGCACAACGAACAGGCGGTGATCTCGCCGAGCTGGTCGATTCATTCGGGCGTCGGCACGCGCGCTTACACCTTCATCTGGGGCATGGTCGGCGAAAACCAGGTGTTCGGCGACATGGATCATCTCGCGGTCCGCGAGCTGCGTTGATGGAGCGCGTGGTCGGCGTGGCTTATATCGCGCAATCCTTGCACACGACATGGGCTTGAATACCGTGAACACTTTCGATCTCAGCGGGCGCGTCGCCATCGTCACCGGTAGCAATACGGGGCTCGGCGCCGGCATGGCGGTCGCACTCGCCGCCGCCGGTTGCGACATCGTCGGCGTGAGCCGCGCCGACTCCGGCGACACGGCCGCGCGCGTTCAGGCATGCGGCCGGCGTTTCGCCGACGTGCGCGCCGATCTTGCGTCGGTCGCGCCGGTCGAGGACATCGTGCGCGCCGCGGTCGAGGCGTTCGGCCGGGTCGACGTGCTGGTCAACAACGCGGGCATCATCCGCCGCGCCGACGCGCTCGAATTCAGCGTCGACGATTGGGATGCCGTGATGGACGTCAACCTCAAAAGCCTGTTCTTTCTGTCGCAGGCCACGGCGCGGCAGTTCGTCGAACAGCGCGGCGGCGGCAAGATCATCAACGTCGCGTCGATGCTGTCGTTTCAGGGCGGCATACGGGTCGCCTCGTACACCGCGTCGAAAAGCGGTGTGCTCGGTCTGACGCGCCTGCTCGCCAACGAGTGGGCCGCGCACGGCATCAACGTGAACGCGATCGCGCCCGGCTACATGGCGACCGCGAACACGGCGGCGCTGCGCGACGACGCGCAGCGCAACGAGGAAATTCTCGGGCGCATTCCGGCAAACCGCTGGGGCACGCCGGAGGATCTCGCCGGGCCAGTGGTGTTTCTCGCCTCGTCCGCGTCCGACTATGTGCACGGGCATACACTGGCGGTAGATGGGGGGTGGCTCGCGCGTTAGGTTCGGCGTTGCATCGGTTTATCGCGCCGGACGCGGTATGCTTTCGGCGCCCGCAAAAATGGCCGGGCGTGACGAGTGGGCGCCTCCCGGCAGCGCGAATCATGAAACTCAAGCCCGATAGCACGGCATAGCACGGCATAGCACGGCATAGCACGGCATAGCACGGCATAGCAAGGAAACACGGAAATGGCCGCAACAGGCAAACTGCGCAAAGACGACGACACCGCATCGCTGCAGGAGGCGGACAACGCCGACTGCGGCGCCGGCGGCGAGCGCGGCGAATCGGCTTCGTCGGTCGGCCGCGTGTTCGCGATTCTCGGCGCGATCGGCGAGCGCGGACAGATCGGCATCAGCGAACTGTCGCAACGGCTCGGCATGTCGAAGACCACCGTGCACCGCTTGATCCAGACGCTGAAGGCACTCGGCTACGTGACCCAGGAAGTCGAAACCGAGCGCTACCGGCTGACCATCCGTCTGTTCGAACTCGGCGCAAAGGCGCTGGAAAGCGTCGATCTGGTGCGCGAGGCCGACATCGAAATGCGCCGCATTGGCGCGGCAACGCGCGAAGCGGTGCACCTCGGCGCATTCGACGAAGACGCGATCATCTACATTCACAAGATCGACGCCGACTACGGCCTGCGCATGCAATCGCGGATCGGCCGACGCAATCCGCTGCACAGCACGGCGATCGGCAAAGTGCTGCTGGCATGGATGGCCCCGGCCGACGCGCGCGAGGTGCTCTCGCATGTGGAGTTTCGCAAGTCGACGCAAAAAACGCTCGCCTCCGCCGACGCCGTGTTGAGCATTCTGCCGCGTGTGCGCGAGCAGGGTTACGGCGAAGACAACGAAGAGCAGGAAGACGGTTTGCGCTGTCTCGCCGTGCCGGTGTTCGACCGCTTCGGGCGCGTGATCGCCGGCTTGTCCGTGTCGTTTCCGACCATGCGCTGCGGCGCGGATACGAAGGCGCACTACGTCGCGCTGTTGAAGGAGTCGGGTCAGGCGATTTCGGCGCGGCTAGGGTATCGCGAAGCGACGGCGGCCTCTGCGGCCTCTGCCGCCTCTGCTGCTGAAGGTCTCGCGGCAGAGCAAGGCTAGGCGAGTCACGCGCGCCGCCTGCGCGGTCGACGCCCCGGCACTTCAACGCACTACCCGACAGGTTGGCCGCTCATGGCAGCATGCGCTGCAAAATCCGGTCCCTCAGCACGAAGCGATGAAACAGCGCTGCCGCCACGTGCAGCGCGATCAGCGCGAACAGCACCCACGCCAGAACGCCGTGAATATCGCCCATCGCGTGACCGACAGGCGACCCCACCGGCGCGATGGCCGGATACGGCAGCAGACCCAGCAGCCTGACCGACCAGCCGCGCGACGACGCATTGGCCCACCCCAACACCGGCACGACCACCAGGGCGACATACAGCAGTCCGTGCGTGATATGCGAAACGACGCTGAGAACCGGCGACAACGCCGCGGGCGCCGGCCTGTGCGTGAAGCGCCAGACGATCCTCAGCACCACGACCGCGATCAACGTTGCGCCCACACCGAGATGCCACGCAATCAACCCGTCCGGTCGCGTGTCCTTGTGTACGTCCGGCATGGTCCAGCCGAGCACGAACTGGGCGGCGATCAGCACGACCACCAGCCAATGAAAAAACTTCGCTACGGCGTCATAGGCCATCAGGTCGCGGCGTGAACTGGCTTCGTTGGATCGCATCATGATGATTACGTGGGTGGTGGTTGGGCGGTGGTTGGGTTGTCGTGCAATACCGGCGGCGTCGCCTGGGCGCTCTGCGTGCGGCGCGCGCGCTCTGGCGATGCTACGGAGCAAAGCTTAAGAAAAGCTGATGTCAGGCGGATGTTGCCCGACTTGTGCGCGGTCCGACCGTCCGTGCGAGCTACGTCAAACGCGCGAGCGCCGGCTGACAATGTTGCACGGCGCCCTCAGTCTGCAACTGAATGTATCCGCTGCGCCAATCGGCAACGCAACACAATGCCGTATAGATAACGGCCGTTCATACATCGGACGCTTTACTCGCGCTGGCCACCGCATTGCGCGACGACGCGGCTTTTTTCATCGTGCGTTCAATGGCTTGGCCGCCCATGCCGCGACGGTGCGGTGCTCGCCTGTCAGCGTCGATCATCGCCATCCCATACGTCCTGCGCAGCTACGGCACGAGCCGGGATCGACACGTCCTGTTACACACGAACACATCGGTAATGGCGCCGCTCAGTAGAGTTCGGTCACACGCAACAACGGAGCAACGTCATGAAACGAATCCTCGCGCTGGTCATTCTCGCCGTCACGCTCGGCAGTGCTTTAGGCGGTTGCATCGTGGTGCCCGCTGGCGGCTATCACGATCACTACTATCACGATCGTTACTAGGCCTCGCTTGCGCCAGACCCCTCACACTCAATCGTAGAAACCGAGAATAAAACATGAGCAATTCACGAAGCCGCTGGTGGTCGACAGCGATCGTTGCAGGGTTGGGAATCGGCGCGTCGTCGGTGGCGCTCGCGCACGTCGACGTGGGTGTGAACATCGGCATCCCGGGCGCGGTGTATGCGCCGCAACCGGTCTATGCCGCGCCGCCTCCGCCGCCGGTTTACGCACCCGCTCCGCCGGTCGTCGTGGTGAGTCCGGGCTGGTACGGCGAGCGCTATTACGACGGTCACCGTTACTGGGAACGTCGCGAGTGGGAAGCACGTCATCGCGACGAACGCGAATGGCACGACGCCCGCGGTCCGCACGGCGACTGGCACGGTCCCGAGGGTCGCGATCACTACGATCATGGCCACGACGGCGATTGGCACGGCAACAACCATTGATGCCTGCGCCAGGCAGCGTCGCTGACGAAGCCGGAACGCGCAGCCATTCGCGCCACACCTATTCGAGGAGCGACGCCTTGCTACGCAGCGAACCACGACGCGTCACCGCGCAGATCGACGACAAGGTCGTCTGCGCCGAATACAGCGAACAGACCGGCCGATTATGTGTGCGTCAGGATGGCGCGCTGCTGCGCGAGTGGTTTCCACCGCATTCGTGGATGGCGATTGCTTCGGTAGCAGGCGCGCGGCATTGGGGCACGCGGCCAACGGACGACGATCTGATCGCGCTGCTGCACAACGAGATGACGTTGATGCGGACGTCGTGATGTCGAGCCCGATCCCGATTCAAGCGGGTTGTGAATTGTGAATTGTGGATTGCACATTGCCCGCGACGGCGAACTCGTCGCCGTCGCGGGCCCAAGTCGTGCGCCCGCGTTTAGCGAGCGTTGCGGATTGGCGGCGAATAGGAGCTCACCGTCGTGTCGTTGGCGTAACCCGCTTGCCACGTACCACGGCTGCCCGAACCATAACCGCTGTTGGCGCCCTGCGCCGCATTCTGTTGATCGGCCGGCGACGCCTGCACCGACTGCGCGTCTTGCGCCGCCGGCTGCATGGATGACTCGGCAAATGAGGCTACCGGCACGGCCAACGCCACCGCGATAGCAACGGTTTGAATGAGCGACTTCATGAAACCACCTCCAGAATTTGTCTCCGCATTTATTTCTAAACGCGCCGTGAATCTGGCTATCACCACAGCCATATACACAGTCTAGGTGCCCGGTGATAGGGGATAAATCCGCTAATCCTGAATACACTGTTGCTTTGCGCACGACAATGAAAACGACGGTGCTTCGACCCGTGCAGAGCGCCGCGTTACGCGCCCCGCTCGCTCATTGCTACGCCACGGCGACACCCACGTAATTTTCGGCCATCGCGGTCGCCGCCGCGCGTGAAGTCGTCACATACTCCAGCTCCGCCACTTGCAACTGCTGCTCGAACGGCGTTGCGCCTTCAATGCGATGCATCATGCTCGTCATCCAGTACGAGAAATGTTCGGCGCGCCAGATGCGCTTGAGCGCCGTTTCGCTGTAGCCGTCGAGTAGATCCATCCGATTCTCCGTGTAGAACGCGCTCAATGCGCGCGTCAGGACACGGACGTCGGCAACGGCGAGATTCATCCCCTTCGCGCCGGTGGGCGGCACGATGTGCGCGGCGTCGCCGGCGAGGAACAGCCGGCCGTGCTGCATCGTCGTGGAAACGAAGCTGCGCATGCCGACAATGTTCTTCTGAAAAATCTTGCCGTCGACGACTTGCCGCCCATCGTGCGAATCGACGCGTGCGTGCAACTCGGCCCAGATCCGGTCGTCGGACCAGTTGTCGACGGAATCCTTGGGATCGCATTGGAAGTACATCCGCTGCACATTCGGCGAACGCGTGCTAACCAGCGCGAAGCCGCGCTCGTGACGCGCATAGATCAATTCCTCCGACGACGGCACGCCTTCGCACAGAATGCCGAACCAGCCGAACGGATAGACGCGCTCGAAGTCCTGGCGCAGCGCCTGCGGAATCGCCGCGCGCGACACGCCTTGCGAGCCATCGCAACCGATCACGAAATCGCACTGCAGGTCGTGCGTTTCGCCTTCATGCTGGTAGCGGATCGACGGCGAGTCGGTCTCGATGCCGTGAATCGACACATTCGACACGCCGAAGCGCGGCGCGCCGTCCGCGGCCACGCGCGCCGCCACCAGATCCTTGATGACTTCGTGCTGCGCGTACACCGTGATCGAATGGCCGGTGAGTCCGGTCAGATCGATGCGCCGGCGTTTGCCTTCGAAAGCCAGTTCGAAGCCGTGATGCAACGCGCCTTCGGCTTGCATGCGCGCGCCCACACCCGCTTCGATCAGCAGGTCCATGGTGCCCTGTTCGAGCACGCCGGCGCGGATGGTGGATTCGATCTGTTCGCGCGAGCGCGCTTCGAGCACGACGGAGTCGATGCCGCGCAAATGCAGCAGATGGGAAAGCAGCAGGCCTGCGGGCCCGGCGCCGATGATGCCAACTTGAGTGCGCATGAGTTGTCTCCTGTCGACCGGCGTGGGCGCGCTAGCGCGTTCTCCGGTCCCATGACGTGTTGTTTGACTGGCGCTCAGTGTGGCGATCACGGCCTGTATCGCGCAACGCGATATGGCGGATAGGAGATATCTGGTTTTGAGATAACGGTAAGGCGTCAGCTCGTGGCGCTAGTGGATCGAAAAGCGCGCTAACGCTGTCCAGGCGGAGCTTGTGGCTCATTCGCCGGATAACCGTTGCGGGTTTGCTGCGTTCGGTGGACCTAAGGTAAACACCGACGCGTTTTACTAAGCGAGAAACAGGCGATAGACCGGATTCTGCGTCTCTTCCCAGTTCGGATAACCGAGCGTGGCAAGAAACTGGTCGAACGTGGGGTTCTCGCTTTCGGGCACCTGAATGCCGACGAGGATCGAGCTATAGTCCGCACCCTGGTTGCGGTAATGGAACAGGCTGATGTTCCAGTTCGGCGCCATCGACGACAAAAACTTCATCAACGCGCCGGGCCGTTCGGGAAACTCGAAACGGAACAGACGTTCGTGGTGCGCGAGCGGCGAGCGGCCGCCGACCATGTAGCGGATGTGCTGCTTCGAGAGTTCGTCGAAAGTCAGATCCACGGTCGCGAAACCGTGCGCTTCGAACGCGCCCGCGATCTGCGCCGATTCGCTGCGATTGCGGATCTGCACGCCCACGAAGATATGCGCGGAATTCGCATCCGCGATCCGGTAGTTGAATTCGGTGACGCTGCGCGTGCCGAGCAGTTCGCAGAAACGCCGGAAGCTGCCGCGCTCTTCGGGGATCGTCACGGCGAAAACCGCTTCGCGCGCTTCACCCACTTCGGCGCGCTCGGCGACGAAACGCATGCGATCGAAATTCATGTTCGCGCCCGACGTGATCGCGATCAGTGTCTGATTCTCGATGCCTTCGCGCTCGGCGTATTGTTTCGCGCCGGCGACAGCGAGCGAGCCCGCGGGTTCGAGCACGCTGCGGGTGTCCTGGAAGACGTCCTTGATCGCGGCGCAGAGCACGTCGGTGTTCACGAGCAGCACGTCGTCGAGATAGTCGCTGCACAGGCGGAAGGTTTCTTCGCCCACCAGCTTCACTGCGGTGCCGTCGGAGAACAGCCCCACTTCGCTCAGCGTGACGCGCTCGCCCGCTTTCAGCGAGACGGCCATCGCGCACGAATCGTCGGTCTGCACGCCGATCACCTTGATCTCCGGGCGCACCGATTTCACGTACGCTGCAACGCCCGCCGCCAGCCCACCACCGCCGATCGGCACGAAGATCGCGTGGATCGGCCCCTGGTGCTGGCTCAGAATTTCCATCGCGACGGTGCCCTGGCCCGCGATCACGTACGGATCGTCGAACGGATGCACGAAGGTCAGTCCGCGCTCTTCCTGCAACTTCACCGCGTGACCATAGGCATCGCTGTACGACTCGCCGAACTGCACGATCTCGACGGTCGGGCCGCCATGCGAGCGCACTGCATCGACCTTCAGTTGCGGCGTGGTCACCGGCACCACGATGATCGCTTTCACGCCCATACGCGCCGCCGACAACGCCACCCCCTGCGCATGATTGCCCGCCGATGCGGTAATCACGCCACGCTCCAGCGCTTCCGCTGGAATGTGCGCCATCTTGTTGTACGCGCCGCGCACCTTGAACGAGAACACCGGCTGGTTGTCCTCGCGCTTCAGATAGACCGGATTGCGCAGACGTGCCGACAGATTCGGCGCGTGTTCGAGTTCGGTCTCGCGGGCCACGTCGTACACGCGGGCGGTCAGGGTTTTCTTCAGATAGTCGTGACGAAGCGCGACGCTTTCAGCGGCTTCGGCCGCCTGGGTGAGTTCGTGTAACGGCAAGGCAAGCTCCTGTGCGGCAATAACGAATCAGCGGGAAATGCACCAGGAGGCAGGTAAGCGGACATAAAAAAACCCGCCTCGTGGGGCGGGTTAGTTTGTCACTTCGATGTCACTGCAGACCGACGCGCGCTAACCCACCATTCGATGAATGATGCTAATAATCAGCGCAATACGGATGTCGAGGCAGTTCATGTCGGCGATCTTCGTTGACTTGGCACGCTTTGTCAATCCCTCGTCACGACGCCCGACACGATGTGCGGAGCGTCGCGGCGATCAATCGTGCACGCCGCTCTGCTTCCTGAACGAGGCAAGAATGCGTTGCTCGAGCGCGTTGTAGTCGCGGCCGAAATGGTGGTCGCCCGACGTACGAATCACCTCGACGCCGGTCTTGCCCAGCGCCGGACACAACGTGTCCTTCTCGTCTTCGCCATAGAAGCATTGCATGAGCGAAGTCGGCACATGAGCCAGTTCCGGCTGCACCTTCAACGCCTTGTCGCTCGCCGGCATGCCGAGCCAACCGCCCACGCGAATCTGGAAATCGGCGTCCGGCGCGAAGCCGAGCAACGCGATCAGCGAGACCTTCGACTTCAGCGGTTCGGGCAAGCGGTTATAAGCGAACGGCATCACGTCGGCGCCGAACGAATAGCCGACCAGCGCGATGTGTTGCGCATGCCAGCGCGCGCCATAGGTCTGCATGATGCGCGCGAGGTCGCGACTGGTTTGCGCGGGCGACTTCTCGCTCCAGAAGTAGCGCAGGCTGTCCATGCCGACCACCGACACGCCGTCCTTCTGCAACGCCAGCGCAATGGTCTTGTCGAGATCGCGCCAGCCGCCGTCGCCGGAAATCACGATCGCCATCAGGCCGTTCGGGTGCGCCGCCGGCAATTCGATCAGCGGCAGATCGGAGACGTCGTCGTCGCTGGTCGACAGCACTTGCAGATGCGGCGTGAGCAACGCGACGAGGCGCGCGCGATCGGCCGTCCCCGTGGTCGCTTTGTCGACGAAGCCCGGTATCTTGTCGCGGATCACCGTGGGGTCCGGCGGGCACGGCTGGAAGCGTGCGTCGAGCGTGCGTTCGGGATCCACGGAAACCGCGCCGGCAATCGTATTCGAGGGCGCCTGTTCGAGCACATGCATCGCGAGCGTCGCGCCTTGCCCCGTACCGGCGACGATCGGCGCGAAATAACGGGCCGACTGCGATTGCCGCTCGAGTTGATGGCTCAGCGATTCCGCGTCGCCCACCAGCTTGTGGCAGGTCTCTTTCGTCGCGGCCAGATTGGCGGCATAGCGCGCGCTATCCACGCCGACGGTCAACGCGCCAGCCTTGGCGAGCGCCTCGGCGCTCTGCTGATCCGCCGCGCTCCAGCCGCTCGCCTGCGAATACAGCACCACGAAGCCGCGCAACGGACCCGTGGGCTGCGTCACCGTCACGTCGCCGAAACGGCCGCCCGGCACGGTGGTGGGGGTTGCGTGCGCGAACGCGCTGCCGGTGACGAGGCTCGTCGCCACGGCGAGCCGGAAAAACGATTGCAAGGTCATGAACGCCGGCCTCCTGCCAGCAATGACAGGTCCGCGAGCGTGAAGAACACGCCGACCGAACCCGACGCCGCGAGATAGCGCGGCTCCCAATGCGGTTGGAACTTGCTCTTGAAAGCTCGCAGACCGCGGAAGTTGTAGAAGCGGCCGCCGAAGCGCCACACGATGCCGGCAAACCGGTGCCAGCGCGACGCGAGCGGCGTCGGCTGCATGCCGGAAAGCGGCGCGATACCCAGACTCAGCGAGCGGAACCCCGCCTGCTTCAGATGCAAGGCGAGTTGCGTGAACAGATATTCCATCGCATACGACGACGCGCTTTCCACGTGACGCATCACGCCGACCGTCGCCTCGGTGTTCATATCGGTCGTCATGAAGGTCACGAAGGCGGCCGGCTCGCCGTTCTGGCGCACCAGCATCACCGATTGCGCTGCGAGGTATTCGTCGGTAAACGCGGCCACCGAAAAGCTTTTCTCGCGCGCGTCGCGGCTGTCGAGCCAGCCGTCGGAAATCTCGCGCAGCGTGTCGAGCGACGCCGGCACGTTGGCCTGATCGATCACTTCGACGCTGAAGCCGTCGCGCTCGCCGCGCTTGAGCGCATAGCGAAGATGCGCGCGATGCGAGCCCTTCAGATCGAAATCGTCGAGCGCCACGTGCGCTTCCTCCCCGAGCTTCATCAACGTGAGGCCGGCGTCGAGATACAGCGGCAAGGCATTGGCGCGTACCTGATAAAACGCCGCGCGGCCGCCGTGAGCATGGGCGAGCGCAACGAACTTGCCGATCAGACCCGCCCACTCTTCGCGCGGTCCCACCGGATCGTGCAGCGCGGCCCACGTGCGGCCGTATTTCGCGTACATCAGGAAGGCTTCGCGCGATTCGGAGAACAGAAAGCTCTTGTCGCCCATCAGCGCGAGACCGGCGTCGCTGCGTTCCTGCGCCCGCACGATGCGCGCCGCGTCGTGCAGATCTTCCGGCGCCGGCTTGACGAAGCGGCCCGCGGCCGGACGCAACAACTGCCAGAACGCGAAGATCGCTGCGAACAGACTCGCCGCCAGCGTCGCGCGCAGCGCGCGCGGCGCGCGTTCGTCGAAGGCGAATTGCCACCACAGGTCGCGCGTGTACGGCACGTCGCGGAAGGCGAACAGCATGACCCACACGGCCAGCATCAGCACCATCGCGATCGACACCAGCCAGCCCGACGTAAAGCGTTCGGCGAACAGCGACGAATGACGGTTGAAGCGCCGCCGCGTGGACAGCAGCAGCGCGATCAGCGTGCCGAGCACACCCGCTTCGACGAACGCGAGACCCTTGGTCAGCGACAGCCCGAGGCTCAGCACGGCCAGCAGCAGCGTCATCCACCAGGCGGCGTCCAGACGCCGCAGCAAGCCGCGCGCGACGAACAGCAGCAGCACGCCGAGCACGCTGCACAGCATCTGCGAACTTTCGAGCACCCACAGCGGCAGCACGTCGCGCAGAATCAGGATGCGTTGCCAGAAGGCGGGCGTCGCGCTGGAAATCACCAGCATGCCGCCGACCAGAAACGTGACGAGGCTCAGAAACAGCGGCGCGAGTTTCGACACGCCCGCCGCATGCCGCAGCGGCAAACGGCTTTTCAGCGCGCGGCCTTCGAAACCCGCGAGCAAGGCCGCCGACACGATCAGCGGCACCCCGAAGTAGATCGCGCGATAGGCGAGCAGTGCGGCGACCATCTGATGCGTCTGCACGCTGCCGTTCAGCGCGAACACCATGGCCGCTTCGAACACGCCGACGCCGCCGGGCGTGTGGCCGATCATGCCGAGCAGCATGGCCGCCGCGTAGATGGTGACGAAGCTCACGAAGCTCACTTCCGCATGCGGCAGCAGCGCCCACAGCGCAAGGCCCGCGGCCACCACGTCGAGCACGGCCAGGGCGATTTGCGCGAGCAGATCGCGGCGCGCCGGAATATCGAACGACAACCACTGCCAGCGCGTGCGCACCGGCCGGGTTTCACGACGGCACGCGGTCGCCGCCAGCGCGAGCGCGATCAGCAGGGCCGCGCCGGTCCAGCGCAGCGTGAACGGTGCGAGATGCAGCATCGGCGCGAGCGTGTCGGCCGCGCCCACCATGCCGAGCGCCGTCATCAACACCAGCGCGAGCGCCAGCGACACGCTCGTGAACACCGTCATCCGCCCGATCTGCACGGGCGTCACGCCCGTCACACCATAGACGCGCGCGCGCACCGCGCCGCCCGTCAGCGCGCCGAAACCGGTGGCGTTGCCGAGCGCGGAACCCGCCGTGGCGCCGACCCACAACGCCACGCGCGGCACCGTGGCGCCGAGATAGCGCAAACCGACCGCGTCGCGGCCGACCAAGGCGACGTAGCTGAGCGCGGTCGCGCCGAGCGCGGCGCTCCACTCGCCGGCGCTCAGATGACGCAACTGACGCATCACCGAGCGGTAGTCGACCGCTTGCGACAGATGTTGCAAGACGACCAGCAGCAGCCCGCAAATGACGAGCGCGAGCACGGGCGAGAGCATGCCGCGGCTGCCGAGCGTCTTCGATGCACGGCTCAGCAGCGCGCCGAGCCGGTCGAATTTCTTGTTGTTTCGGTGGAATAAGGTCAATGCGGGCCTTGCGTGGAGCAGTCGCGACGACGGAAACGTCCATCGCGGCGTCGCCTTACTCAGGCGATTACAAATGGATAACGGCACCGAATCGAAAAGGTTGACAGCGTCAGCCGGTTCGCCGGGAATTAACCTGGGGCGCGAATCGAAATGAGGTCACTCACGACCAGCGGGTGTGCCTGACGCGGGCACTCCGGTCAAAACGGTCGATCTTGCCGGATGCCGATGGCGGCTGACAGAAACCCTGCGGCCGAAAGGGGCTGAAGTTTAAACGCTAATCGGGCTGCCGAGCCGAAAGATTCGATCTTCATGCGACTTGCATGGTGCGATCGGGCCCACATTAATCCCCGGGCGCGCGGCATCAAGATTCGCGCGTCGTGTGCCGTAATCGAGATCAAGGCAGACGTGCAACGCGCATTGCACGCACCGAGCGAACCAGGACACACGAGGGAGAACGATGATGGCGGAACAGGATTGGGTGATGGCGGGGATTTATCTGGTCGGACTGGTGTCGATGGCGCTGCTGATGAGCGCGCTGTCCGCGCGTGCAACCAGGGAGCGCCCGCCGGTCGCGACAGTGCGGGCTCAGACCCACCGCGAGTAAGGCGCAACGGCCGCGCGACGCTACGACGCTTTGGAAAGCGCGGCGCCCTGCGCGGCCTGAGTGGGCGCGTTCACGCGCTCCGCCCGGTTGTCCTGCTGTACTACGCTTCTACGCTTAACGCTCGTCCGACTGCGCCTTGACTACGGCTTGGCCTCAGCGAGACCACTGCTTTACTGCGGGCGGCGATGCGCTTCGGCCATGATCGCGCAGGTTTGCAGATGGATGTTCAGCGCCTGCAGCGCCAGGGCGCGCAGCTTGCCGAGCCAGCTGTTGCCGGTGGTTGCGGTTGCGGTGGTATTCGAAACGGTATTCGAAACGGTGTTCATGGCGGACTCCTGTATAGGGTTTATACCTAGGCAATAACCCGATTATAGCCCTCTCGTGCCGCACCGCAACAAATATCAATAACAGTCGCGCGCCTTGTGGCTCTTATTCCCCACGGGAATGGCAAATCTCGAAAAGGGTTCGAACAAGGCTCTCGGGTGTTAACAAACCGCACCGTACAGGTGCAATAATGACCCCTTTGCCTGCGACCGTCCGCCGCAGCATTGCCCCATGACCGCCGCTCAGAAAGCCATGATCGCGCCCCTTATCGTCGCTTGCGCGATGTTCATGGAGAGCGTCGACGCGAACGTGATCGTCACCGCGCTGCCCGCCATGGCACGCGACTTCGGGCGCGATCCGGTCACCCTGAAAATCGCCGTGACGAGCTACGTGCTGGGCCTCGGCGTGTTCATCCCCGTGTGCGGGTGGCTAGCCGATCGGTTCGGCGCGCGCACCGTCTTTCGGACGGCGATCGGCATTTTCGTGGCCGGCTCGCTGCTGTGCGCGGCGTCGAATTCGCTGGCTACCTTCACGCTTGCCCGGTTCGTGCAAGGTGTCGGCGGCGCGATGATGGTGCCGGTCGGGCGCATCATCATTTTTCGCGTGGTCCACAAAGCCGACTTCATTCGCGCGATGAATTATCTGAGCGTGCCCGCCCTGCTCGGCCCCGCCGCCGGTCCGCTGCTCGGCGGCTTTATCACCACCTATCTGCATTGGCGACTGATTTTCTTCATTAACGTGCCGATCGGCATTCTCGGCATTTACCTGACCAACCGGCATATCGCCAATACGCGCGAGCCGGATCCCGGCCCGCTCGACTGGATCGGTTTCCTGCTGTCGGCGGCGGGCGCGGTGCTGCTTCTGCTCGGGCTTTCGCTGGTGGGCGGCGAAATGATCTCGAATCAGGACGCGTTCGGCATGTGCGCGTGCGGCGCCGTCCTGCTGCTCGGCTATATCGCGTACGCGCAACGTGTCGAGCATCCGCTGCTGGATCTGCGCTTTTTCAAGGTGCCGACGTTTCAGGCGAGCGTGCTGGGCGGTTCGCTGTTTCGCATCGGCCTCGGCGCGCTGCCGTTTCTGTTGCCGTTGATGCTGCAGGAAGGTCACGGCATGAGCGCCTTCGAATCCGGGCTGATTACCTGCGCGTCGGCGTTTGGCGGCATGTTCATGCGGGTGATCGCGTCGACCGTGCTGCATCGTTTCGGCTTCCGTTCGGTGCTGGTGGTCAACGCCGTGTTGTCGGGCATCTCGATCGCGGCCTGCGGCCTGTTTTTCCCGGGCACGCCGGTCTGGATCATCTGGGTCGTCGTGCTGCTCGGCGGCTTCTTCCCCGCCTTGCAATTCACCAGCCTGAATTCGCTGACCTACGCGGAAATCGCCAGCCGCGACGTGGGCCGCGCGACGAGCCTGGGCAGCGTCGTGCAGCAGATGTCGCTCGGTCTCGGCGTAACGGTGGGTGGGATCGTGCTGCAGATTTCGCGCGCGCTGCATGGGCATCCGAGCATCATGTGGTCGGACTTCTGGCCGGCGTTTCTGGTGGTGGGTCTGTGCTCGTTCGCGTCGATTCCGGTCACGCTGCGCATGCCGCATCGCGCGGGCGAGGAAATCGCGCGCGGCGGGCGGGGCTGAAGCACGGCCCTCGCAGTCACGGCGTCAATTTCATCCCGCCGCCCACGCCGCGAGCGTATCGCCGAAGCCGCCGCGAGCGCGGGCTATCGCGCGCGCGCTGGTGATCACGCGCGGCGCGGCGCTCCACGCAATGCGCGCGCCGGTCGCGATCAGCCGGTCGACCAGCGCGACGTCTTCGCTGCAGGTCAACGGCGGAAAGCCGCCCGCGCGCCGGTACGCGTCGGCGGACACCCCCAGGTTCGCGCCGTGAATATGCCGATGGCCATCGGCGTCCACATAGGTCTTGCGAAAATACTCGCGCACGCTGAGCGGATGCGTGGCCCAGTCGTCGACGGCGATCGAGCCGCACACGGCATCCGCGTCCAGCGACAGTTGCGCGACCAGCCAGCCCGGCGACACGCGGCTGTCGGCGTCGGTGAAAGCGAGCCAGCGGGCGCCGTCGGCGAGCAGATAATCCGCGCCGGTCGCGCGGGCAATGCCGACGTTGCGCGCCTTGAGGGTCAAGGTCTCGACACCGTAGGCGCGCGCGATGGCACCGCTGAAGTCGTCGCAGGCATCGAGCACGACTACGATGCGCACCGTTTCGCGCGCCAGCTCCTCATGTCGCGACGCGCCGAGCAGCGCCGCGAGGCAAGGCGCCAGCAACGCCTCTTCGTTATGCGCCGGAACGATCACACCGATCATAGGAGCCCCTCGCGTTGCGCTACCGAACGTGCGTCGCGCGACCAGACGTCGATCAGCAGATCGGCTTCGTCGTGATGCGCGAGACGCGCCAGGCCGCAACGCGCATCGAACAAGGCATGCGCGGTGTCGGCGGATTCGAGCGCCTCGGCGAAGGGCCGGCGCCAGTGACAGGCGAGCAGCGTGCCGTCCGGCGTGAGCGAGGAGGCGATGCAGTCGGCGAGCGCGGCGAGTTCGGCCGCGTTCAGGTAATAGGCGAATTCGCTGATCACGATCAGATCGAATGGGCCGGCCTCGGTGGGCCAGTCGCGTGGCACGGTACGTCGTTCGACCCGCACTTGCGATGCGGCGGCCATGCGCTCGCCGGCCAGTTGCACGGCGCGTTCATGGAGGTCCGCGGCGAGCAGCGCGTCGCAACGTTTGGCCAGTTCGAAGGTCAGTTCGCCGTTCGCGCAGCCGGGTTCGAATGCATTGCGGTAGCGCGGACGTGGCAACAGTGCGAGCGTGAGCGAGCGTTTGCGGCTTTCGTACCAGCCTTCGCGCAGGTGCCAGGGGTCGTCGCTGTGGCGGTAGAGGGCGTCGAAATAGGTGGCGGGTGAAGAGGCTGGGGATGGGGTTTCGGGGTTGAGGTTGGTGTCGTCGTGAGTGTTGTCGTGGGCGTCGGCGGCGGCGATCCGGTCCTCGGTGCGGGGCGTTAGAGCGTCCATGGCGCGGTTCCGGGATCGTGAGGTTCGAGGTTGACGTTGAGGTTGGTGCGCGAGTTGGCGTCGTTGGCGTTGGCGTTCCGGTCGGCGTTTCCGTCGGTGCTCGGGTTGGCGTTGCCGCTTGCACTTGCGTTGCCGTTGCCGCCGGAAGAAAAACCCGCGCGCGCATCGGTTCCAGCGTTGCCATGCGCAACCGTCATCAGTGCGCCGAGCGCGGCAAGATCGCGCTCGGCATGGCTTTGCCGCAGAAACACCGGCAGATCCGCCAGCGCGCGCGCAAAACGCGCGTCACGACACAACGGACCCGCGCCGAGCGCACGGGTCGCGTGAAGCATGACGACGTTCGCCGCTTCCTCCACGACGAGGCGTGCGCGCAATGCCACGCGTTGCGCGTCGGCGCGCGGGTTTGCATCGACCGACGCGGCGGCCTCGCGCAGCACGGCCGCTGCCGATGCCAACGCAACGTCGATCGCGCCCAGATGCGCCAATCGATGCGGGTCCGCCTGAGGCGAGGACGTCGCGCGCACCCGCTCACCGATCCGCGCGGCGGCGCCGTACCAGCACGCGGCGATGCCTGCGCCGCCCTGCCAGAAACCCGGCCGACGCACATAGGCGTGCGCCGTACCGATCAGCGTCGCGGGCGTCTGCGCGAAGCGGACGTCGGCACTCGCCGTAGCCTGCATGCCGACGGCTTGCCACTTCGACGAATCGATCGCGATCGTCGGATGGTCCATGACGACCGCGACGAGTACGGGTTCGTCATCGAGCCACGCGGTCACGAGCGCGTGGCTGACAACAGCCGCGCCCGAACACCAGGCCTTCGTGCCGGTAAGATGGACCCGCGTGCCTTGCGCGGCATGCGCTAGCGAGCCCGCTTGTCCCGCTTGTCCCGCTTGTCCCGCTTGTCCCGCTTGTCCCGCTTGTCCGTCGCTCCCCGCTCTCGCCGCCACGACCCGAGCATCCGGCGGCTCCGCCGCCCACACCGCCCAGCGACTCCCCGACGTCGTAACGGGACCGCCGAGCTCGGCAAGAATCGCCAACGCATCCGTATGGCCTTCGAACAGTTTGACCAGCCCGAGATCGCAAGCAGCCACCGCAGCCAGCGCGCGCCACCGCGCCAGCGTCTGGCCATGGCCCGGCAGCGGAACAAACGGCGCGCGATCGCAGCCATATTCGACCAGCGCGCGCAAAACATCGCCTAACGAAGCGGGATCATGCGGATCGAACCTCGTGTTGCGCAGAAAGTCTTCCAACGCCACCCAAGGCGCCGCCATCGGCTGCGCGCGCGCTGGCTCACGCGAGCGGTGAGCTATGCCAGACCTTTGCGGTGGCCGCGCGCTTACGCCGGCTATACGATCACGCGTATCGAGCATCCGTGCCTCCCTGAAACTGTCGATCGGGCGTCGGCGGAAAGTCAGACGCCGCCGCGCATACGGACAGTCAGCAAGCGACGTGCCGCACGCGCGAGATCCGCGTGGACAGGGTTTTCATTGAGGGGATTGTCCGGGCAGCGCGTGCCCGCAGATGATCCGTTACGAGAGAGCCGCAACGCGTTGTCGGCGAGCCACGCGCCGCGATGAGTGACGACGATTGGCTACGGGCGAATCCCCCACCACTACGACCGAACCCCATCGCGCCGCGCCTCGACCAGCGCCAGCAGATCGTCGAACAGCGCCAGTTCCACCGGCTTCACCAGATGCGCGTCGAAGCCGGCTTCGCGGGTGCGTTCGCGATCGCTCGCATGACCGAAGCCGGTCATGGCGGCGTAGATCGTGTTGCCGAGCTCGGGCATGGCATGCAGCCCGGCGATCGTCGCGAAGCCGTCCATCTTCGGCATCGCCAGATCGATCACCGCGAGATGCGGCGCGAAACGCGGCGCGACGTCGAGCGCCTGCTGCCCTTCGTAGGCGATCCGCACCGTATGGCCCTTGAGTTCGAGCAGCATGGCGAGACTGTCGGCCGAATCCCGATTGTCGTCGACCAGCAGAATACGCAGCGGCGCGACCTCGCTGTTCGCCTCGGTCGGCCCCCAGTCCGCCGCCGTGGACGGCGCGACGGCCAGCGGCAGACTCACGGTAAAGCAGCTGCCGCATCCCACGCCTTCGCTGCTGGCGAGAATGCTGCCGCCATGCATCTCGACCAGCGATTTGCACAGCGTCAAGCCGATCCCGAGCCCGCCTGCGCCAACGGTCTGACTGTCCTTTTCCTGGACGAACAGCTCGAAAATCCGGTCGAGCGAACGCACCGGAATGCCGCACCCCTCGTCGCGCACTTCGAGCACCGCCATGCGATGCTCGATACGCCCCTGCACGTCGACATGGCCACCCACCGGCGAGAATTTCGACGCGTTGTGCAGCAGGTTCTGCAACACCTGCACGAGACGCGTCATGTCGCCGCGCACCACCACCGGATCTTGCGGCAGATGCACGACGACCCGCTGCTCGTGCGCGTCCGTAAACGGCCGCGCGGCTTCGATACCGCGCGCCACGACTTCGGCCAGATCGACATCGGTCAAGCGCAACTCGACTTTGTCCGACATGATCCGGCCGACGTCGAGCAGATCGTCGACCAGCCGCGTCAGATGCGTGACCTGGCGGTCGATCATGTCGCGCGAGCGCGTCAGCGTGGGACTCAGACCGGTCTCGAGCTGCATCACGCCGAGCGCGTTGCGCACCGGCGCGAGCGGATTGCGCAACTCATGCGCGAGGGTCGCGAGAAACGTGCGCATGCGGTCGCCGGAGCGCTCCAGCTCTTCGCGTTGACGCCGCTCGGTCAGATCGCGCGTGACCTTGGCGAAGCCGCGCAGGTGCTTCGTTTCGTCGTACACAGCGGTAATGTTGACGTTGGCCCAGAAGGTCGTGCCGTCCTTGCGCACGCGCCAGCCTTCGTCCTCGACATGACCGATCTGACGGGCGATCGCCAGTTCGCGCGCCGGCTTGCCCGCCGCGACATCTTCGGGCGGATAGAAGGTCGAGAAATGCCGGCCGACGATGTCGTCGCGCGAATAGCCCTTGATACGCGCCGCGCCGGCATTCCAGCTGACCACGTTGCCGTCCGGATCGAGCATGAAGATCGCGTAGTCCTTCACGCTATCCACCAGCAGCCGGAAACGCTCCTCGCTTTGCCGCAACGCTTCCAGATAGGCGCGTTGCGCGCTCAGGTCGCGTGTGATCTTGGCGAAACCCGTGACCTTGCCGTTCGGGTCGCGGATCGCCGTGATCACGACGTTCGACCAGAACGTCGTGCCGTCCTTGCGCACGCGCCAGCCTTCGTCCTCGAAACGGCCGGTCAGCGACGCCTGCTGTAATTCGTACGTAGGCCAGCCGCGCGCCACCGCTTCGGCGGTGTAGAAACGCGAAAAGTGCTCGCCGATGATCTCCGCTTCCGTGTACCCCTTCAGCTTCTGCGCGCCGGCGCTCCAGCTGACGATGTGGCCGGTCGCATCCAGCAGGAAGATCGCATAGTCTTCGATCGCCTGCACCAGCATGCCGTAATCGACGCTCGCGGCCACGCGCTTCGGAGCAGAAGACAGGGACGCAGGCGCGGCCGCTGAGGGTTCATCGTTATCGTCGGCGGGGAAGACTTCGGGAGGGTTCATTTCGGCAAGGAGTGGAAGTGAATCAGCGTCCAAAAGCATACACCGGCAGGCGCTTGCCGCCAGGCTCATGTTTCGCCCGAGGCGGGCGCGACACGACCGCGCGCACGCAGGCGTGCGTCAGGCCCCGCAATTGCTGATCCCGTCCGCACACTCACATTGAAAACCAGGAGCATCCATTGAAACGAGCCTTCACCACCGTTGCCCTCACCGCTGTCATGGCGCTCGCGAACACCGCCGTGCATGCTGAAGGCTGCACCAAGGGCGCCGTCGTGGGCGGCGTGGCCGGCCATGTGGCCGGCGACCATGGCGTAGCCGGGGCGGCGGCCGGCTGCGCGATCGGCCATCACGAAGCGAAGAAAAAGGACAAGGCAGCCAGCGCGGCCGCCGGTGCCAGCCAACCCGCAGGGAAATAAAACGGGCTGAAGGGTCGTCCATACCGAGACCCACAGGTAAAAAAGAGCCGGTCGGAACGTATCGTTCCTACCGGCTTTTTCAATCCGACCACGCCCTGCCCTCCCTCGAACGGCACGGCGCCATCCTGGCGTTCAGCTCGCCGCGCCGAGTTTTTCCGCGAGCTTCGCGTCGTAGCTCGAATGCACGTGCATGCGCTTTTTTTCCGGGTACGCATACGAATACGCCTTGCGCAGCGCCAGCGATGCCTCGTGGAAACCGGACAGAATCAGCTTCTGCTTGTTCGGATAGTTGGCGATGTCGCCGGCCGCGAAAATACCCGGCCGCGAGCTTTCGTAGTTCGACGTATCCACGTCGATGCGGCCGCCGTGAATCGACAGTCCCCATTGCGCGATCGGTCCGAGATCGGCGACGAGACCGTAGAGCGCCACCAGGTGTTCCGCCTCGAGTTGCGTCTCGCCCTCGAGGCCGCGCAACGTGATCGACTTCAACGCGTCGTTTTCGACGCCGAGACCGGCGATCGTGCCGATCACGAAATCCATCTCGCCCGCCTCGACCGCACGCCGCATCAGCTCGACGCTCGAATCGGCCGCGCTGAAACCGTTGCGCCGATGGACCAGCGTGACGCGCCGCGCGACCTTGCGCAGCGCCAGCACCCAGTCGAGCGCCGAATCGCCGCCGCCGGCCACGACCACGGTTTTGTCCGCGAAATCGGCAAGACGCGGCACGCTGTAGTGCACATGGCGCGATTCCAGCGGCACGGCTTCGGCGAGCGCGAGCTTCTGCGGCACGAAAGCGCCGTTGCCCGCGGCCAGCAGAATCGCGGCGACGTCGAACGCGAGGCCGCGTTCGGTGCGCACGGTCCAGCGTCCATCCTCGCGCTGCTCGACCGACTCGACGCGCTGTTCCAGATGAATCGGCGCATTGAACGGCCTGCATTGCGCCGTCAGGCGCTCCACCAGTTCGCGCGCGGTGCACGACGGAATCGCGGGGATATCGTAGATCGGCTTGTCCGGATACAGCTCGATGCATTGACCGCCCACCTTGTCGAGCCCGTCGACAATCTGGCAGGTGAGGCCGAGCACACCCGCTTCGAAAGCGGCAAAAAGCCCCACGGGACCGGCGCCGACAATCAGGACGTCGGCGCGGATCGGCGGCGTGGATGAGTCTGCGGCGGAAGTCATGCGGTCTCTCTATGGAAGGCGATGGCCCACCATACCGAATCGCCCGAAGCGCGGCAACGATGCCATTACGCGCGGTAAGGACGCTCGACGCGGCACGCCGGCCGGCCTCGACCTGTGTTATCGGAGCGTGCGGCGGTCGATACGAAGGCCATCAAAGTGGTTACCTGAAAATAGCCAGAATCGGCCATTTTATAAAGCCAATCAAACGCCTAATCTTCACTCATCGCATCGCCGCATGCGCCCAACCCGACTCAGGAGTGAATCATGGAACAACGCCTCGACTTCTACAAAGCCAATCCCGCTGCCGTCAAAGCCCTGCTCGGCGTCGAGGAACGCATCGGCAAGTCCGCACTCGAAAAACCGCTGGCCGAACTGGTGCGGCTGCGCGCGTCGCAGATCAACGGCTGCGCGTATTGCGTGGACATGCACGTGACCGACGCCCGCAAGGGCGGCGAAACCGAACGCCGTCTCGCGACCGTGGTGGTGTGGCGCGAAACGCCGTTCTTCACCGATCGCGAACGCGCCGCGCTCGAATGGACCGAGGCGCTGACGCTGGTGTCGCACGAGCATGTGCCCGACGCCGTGTGGCAAGCCGTGCGTCCGCACTTCAGCGACGAAGAACTGGTCGATCTGACGCTGCTGGTGTCCGCGATCAATGCATGGAACCGCTTTGCGATTGCGTTCCGCAAGATGCCGGCTTGAGCATGACGGCGTAACGAATCAAGGGAGGCGTAGAGGGAGGCGCAGGCCGGCGCGAATGGTCAGGCCGGCAACCTGCTCTACGCCGTTTGCTCTACTTGCACCGGGCCCGCGCTACGCGCCGTTCGGTCGCTCGCCACCTTGAACGCCGCGGTCAATTCGCTCAATTGCCGCGCCTGATCCGCGAGCGAATTCGCGGTTGCCGCACTCTCCTCGACGAGCGCGGCGTTGTGTTGCGTGACCTCGTCCATCTGCGTGACGGCGAGGCTCACCTGCTGGATCCCGTCGCTCTGCTCTTTCGAGGCCGCCGCGATCTCGCCGACGATCTTCGCCACCCGGCCAATCTCCGTTTCGATCTCCTGCATCGTCGCGCCCGCTTCGTTGACGAGACCGGCGCCGCTCTCTACCCGCGCGGTCGATTCGGCGATCAGCGCGCCGATCTCCTTCGCCGCCGCCGCGGAGCGCTGCGCGAGGCTGCGCACTTCGCCGGCCACCACCGCGAAGCCGCGCCCTTCCTCACCGGCGCGTGCCGCTTCGACGGCCGCATTCAGCGCGAGAATATTGGTCTGGAATGCGATCCCTTCGATCGCGGTAATGATGCCGGTCATCTTCGACGACCCCGCGTGAATCACCCGCATCGTCTCGACCATGCTGCCCACCGAATCGCGTCCGCGCGCGGCCATGACCGACGCGCGCGAAGCCAGTTCGCTCGCGTGATGCGCGTTCTGCGCATTCAACTGCACCGTCGACGTCAACTGCTCCATGGCCGCCGCCGTCTGTTCGAGCGAAGCGGCCTGTTCCTCGGTGCGCTGCGACAGATCGAGATTGCCGGCGGCGATCTGCTGGGTGGACGACGCAATCGAATGTGAACCGGCCCGCACCGTGGTGACGGTCGCGCCGAGCTTGTCCTGCATCGACGCGATGCCGCGCAGCAGCGTCGCCATTTCGTCGTTCGAACGGATCGCGACGCGCGTGGTCAGCTCGCCGGCGGCGATCGCGTCGAACTGGCGCAGCGCGTCGTGCAACGGCGCCATGATCGCGCGCCGCAAGGTGCGCCAACTGATGAACGCCACCGTCAAGCCCACCAGAATGCTGCCGAGGCACGCCGTCAGCAGCGTATGAAACAGTGCCGCCGAGCGCTCGCTCGCGTCGCTCGCCTGCTGGTTCAGATAGTCCTCCAGCGCGCCCTGGCTCATGTTCATTGCGGTGTAGAGGCCGATCAGATGCGCCGCGCGGCTTTCGTCCATCCAGCTCGCGTCGCCACCGCGAATCGCCGCGATCAACTGGTCGATGCCGTCGCGCCGCACGGCGGTGCGTTTGGCGTCGAGGTCGTCGGTGAGACGCTGCAATTCAGGCGTTTTAGGCAGCTCGCGAAACGTGTTCCACCACTTGTCCGACTCGCCGAGCAGCATGCGGGCGCGTTCGAGTTGTGGGTTCAGTTGCGGCGAGTGCGGATTGCTCATCGCCCAATCGAGCCCGAAACGCGCCCGCGACATCGCCGTGCCCGATTTGCCGAGCGCCACCACCGACGCGAAATGCACCGTGTACGCGTCGCGCTGCGCCTGGTTGCTTTCGTTCATGCCCAGAATGCCGAGCGCGCCGGACGCGATCAGCAGTGCGCCCAGAAACGCGATGGTGATCGCGATCCGCAGATGGATGGTCAGGTTCCTGGTCATGGGGTTCTCGTCGCTCTGGCGGGTTGGCGCTCTGGTCTCTTTGGTCGGCGCGTCGGCATGCGTCTGGTGTTCAACGCAGTATGATTGTTCCGTATATGGATCATTGGTCCATATACGGAAAGTATAACGACTCCCCATCGAAGATAAAAAATAAAATCTGCCGAACGTGGGGCCACTGCGACGAGACGCCCGGACGAGGTGGATGCCCACGACAGGCGGCAGAGAACACCTGCCGACATACGGTTGCGTTGGCCCGCGCAGACGCCCTGCGTCGCGGCGGCGCGTTTTCTTTTTCTATCAGAGGCTTCGCATGTCAGTTGTCGCATCCACTCGCAGCAGCTCTCCGGGGCTTTTCGCGCCGCTCGATACGCCCACCGCGCCAACCCGTCCGACGGCCGACGGCGAAGCACCTCCGCGCCAGACGCGGCAATCGCCCCTCGACACGCTGCGATCGCTCCTGCCTACGGCTGGCGGCCGGCACAAGGCAGGCGGCTTGCCGTCGCAATCCGCTATTCCTCACCGGGCGACGGCCCATGCGCTAGGCAGTTTCCAACGCCATGCCGACCTTCACGGCGCCGCGAACTCCGTCACGCGGCACACCGCCGTCAATTCGAAAACGCATCACCGCATCGGCACGCAGGAGCGCTTTGCGCCCACGGCGGCCGGCGCGCCACCGTCGACAGGCAAAACCGCGCCGCGCGGCATCGAGTACGCTCACCTGCTCGCGCGTTACGAGGGTAGCGCTCGCGGCCGGACAGTCCCGAGCGATTCTGGCAACGCCGGTAAGTTCGCCGCCTTGCAAATTGAAACGATGCGGGGCGCCCCTCATGGCGCCGCCAGCTTCGAAGCCGCGCAACCGGCGCTGGGCGCGAAGATAACGGCGCTGCCCGCGCGGGAGCAGGACTACTACCGTGGCGCGCAAGCTGCCTTCGTCGCTCGATACGAGTGCGCGGGCACCAGCGCCGCCCGGGACCAGATCGCGCGACATTTTCAGGCGTTTGCAAAGACGATCGATCACGTTTACCGCCAGACGCACGAAGACCCCGCCAAACGCGTGCGCAGCGAATTCAACCCGCCCTACGGCGCCGCGAATCTGGGCAAAGAGGGAAAACGCGCGAACGCGCTGCTCGAACGCTGCCGCCACCGTTTCGAACGGGCGCAGACGCCGCAGTTGCGCGAAGCCGCGTTCGCCAGAGCCGTTCGCATCAAACACGACATGCAGATGCGGATCGGCGCGCTAGCCGACCACGCGCTCGACGAAACCCGGCAGCGTTGGCAGCAGGCGTGCGCAACGGTTGAACACGCGCTGACCGATGCCGGAGCGCTTCAGTTCGGCGACCCCTACGACCGGGAAATGGCGTTCAGCCGGCTCGAATACTTCGCAAACAAGGTGTTCACGTCGCCGGAAAATGCGCGGGCCTTCAAGGAAATGCAGCAGAAGGATCCGGCGAGGTTCGCAGTCCTCGCGCAGTGGGAGGCGGACGTCCAGAACAGGACGACGTGGGCGCGGCAAAGCATTTCAAGCAATCCTTTCCGGCGCGCCTTTCCGGTTCCGGAGGTGCCGAAAAATTATCTCGACGTCGACGAAAACACACTACCCACGGTACGTTCTGGTCAGTCGCTACTCGATCGATATCAGCTTCTGCGCCGCGACCACGCCAGTGCCCATGAGCTCTACCACGCCGCTTTGCAACGCGGGCCCATCAAAGAGAACTACATTGCGGCGCGCATGCCTCCCGAACCCGATTGGCAGCAGGAACTCGAAGAAGTGGTTTGCCGGCTGTTGCTGGCCCCGGTTCCCTTCGGCGGTGTTCTGGCCGACGAGTTCGGTCCCAAAAGCCCGATGTCCGACGACGTGCGCACCGGTATCAAAGTCGTGTGCGGCCTTCTTGGCCAGAGCGGCCTCGGTCCGCTCCAGAATTTTCCGGAGTACAGCGCCGCCTTGACGCACCGGTGAACGGGAAACCGGCGCCTCTCTCGACACTTTGAATAGATTTAATTTATGGAACCATAAGAAAACAACATTATTTTTATAGCAGCCGGCTTCGTATAGTCGAGTCCAGTTCGAATGCGCCGCACGCTCGGCGCTCTCTCTTTCCGCTACTGGACCACGATGAAACTACTCAAGTTCGCCCCTCTCGCGATCGCCGGCGCGCTCGCCAGCGCCGCGCATGCGCAAAGCAGCGTCACGCTGTATGGCCTGATTTCGGCGGGCGTCGGCTATGCGACGAACCAGGGCGGCAAGAACGCGTGGCAGGCGCTCTCGGGCACCAACCAGAATCCACGCTGGGGCCTCAAGGGCGTCGAAGATCTGGGCGGCGGCACGAGCGCGATTTTCCAGCTGGAAAACGGCTTCAACGTGATGACCGGCAGCGCGTCGCAAAACGGCCGCGAATTCGGCCGTCAGGCGTTCGTGGGACTCGCCAGCAAGCACTACGGCACGCTGACCTTCGGCCGTCAGTACGATACGGTGCACGACTATGTCGGACCGGTGATCATCGCGAGCAACGGCGTGAACATCGGCGATAACGACAACGGCTATAACGACATCCGCGTGCAGAACGCGGTGAAATACGTGACGCCCGACTATCGCGGCCTGAAGGCCACCGCCGAATACGGCTTCAGCAACGCTACCGGCTTCGCCAACAACAACGCCTACAGCTTCGGCGCCGGTTACGAGAACGGCCCGCTGAAATGGAGCGTGGTCTACGCGCAGTACAACAACCCGTATAGCGCCACCAATCAGGACGGCGCGATCTCGAACGACTACGCTTCGTCGCTGCTGATCTTCGCGAAGAGCGCGCTGCATCCGGCCGCGTTCGCGAGCAAACAGCGCATCTTCGGCACGGGGGGGTTCTATACCGTCGGCGCCGCGCAATTCGCCGCGCTGTTCACGGATGTCCGCTACGATTATCTCGACGGTTCGCATCTGCGTTTGCAGAACTACAACCTGAACCTGAACTATCACGTCACGCCCGCGTTCATTCTCGGCGCGGCGTACGCCTTCACCGACGGCAAATACGACGTGATCAACACGAGGCCCAAATGGCATCAGGTCAATCTGCAGGCCGACTACTTCCTGTCGAAACGCACGGACATCGCACTGACGGTGATCGCGCAGCAGGCGGCGGGCGACGCGCAGCACGCGCAGATCTTTGCCTACGCGCAATCCACCGGCATCCGGCAGATGATTACCACGGTCGGCATGCGCCACGTGTTCTGACGCCGGAAACGACCATGACGACAATCTTTGATCCGGCCGCGCCGATCGATCCGATCGCTCCCGCACAGCCGCGCCGCAAGTTTCTGCGCACGGCGATGGGGCTGGCCGCAGGGGCATCGGCGTGGCCGATGCTGGCGGGTGCGGTTGAGCCGACAGCGATGACAGCGCAAACGACGCCTTCGAATCAAGGCGCCAATACTGATGCCGCCGCTTCGTCCAACACCGCCACGACCCAGGACAACGCCCGCCGCAGCGTGATCATCGACTGCGATCCGGGCCAGGACGACGCGATCGCGATCCTTTTCGCGCTTGGCGCCGGCGACCGGCTCGACGTGCGCGCGATCACCACGGTGGCCGGCAACGTGCCGCTCGATCTGACCGAACGTAACGCGCGCATCGTCCGCGACTGGGCCGGGCGCACGCATTCGCTGCCGGTCTATGCGGGCTGCCCGCGCCCGCTCACGCGCGAACTGATTACGGCCGCCAACGTGCACGGCAAGACCGGCCTCGACGGCGTGCCCTTGCACGAACCGCTGGCGCCGCTCGCGCCGCAACACGCGGTGGCGTTTCTGATCGAGACCTTGCGCGCGGCGCCGCCGCATAGCGTGACGCTCTGCGCGCTCGGCCCGCTGACCAATCTGGCCACCGCGTTGATCGAAGCACCCGAGATCCGCAACGGCATTCGCGACATCGTGCTGATGGGCGGCGCGTTTTTCGAGCGCGGCAATATCACGCCGGCCGCGGAATTCAATATCTATGTCGATCCGCAAGCCGCGCAGGTGGTGTTCGCGAGCGGCGTGCCGATCGTCGTGCTGCCACGCGACGTGGCAGTGAAAGCGCCGATCACGCCGGCGCGCATCGCGCCGATTCGCGCGCTCGGCAACCGTTGCGCGACGCTGGCGGCCGACATCATGGCTGCGGAAGTCGCCTATCAGAAGGGTCGCCGCGGCGTCGAGTCCGCGCCGATGTACGACCCGTGCGCGACCGGTTATCTGATCGAGCCGTCGTTGTTCAGGGGGCGCGAGGTCAACGTGATGATCGAGACCGTCGGCGAATGGACGTTCGGCGAAACCGTGGTGGACTGGAGCGGCCACAGCGGACGCAAGCCGAACGCGACGTGGATCACCGAGGTGGACGCGGACGGTTTTTACGCCGCGCTGCGTTCACGGCTCGCGACACTGCCCTGAGCGGACGCGCGGCGACTCATGCAGCCCCCACGCCCGCTCTCAGATATGCGCGACGATCCACTCGCGGCACGCCCGCACGTGCGGGCCGCGATCGTCGCCGTCGAGCGAGATCAATGCGATCGAGCGGGTCACGCGCGGTTTGTCGAGACGCAGCGCGACCAGCTCGGCGTCGTGCAGATGCATCGTGTAGAGACTCGGCAGCACGGCAATCGCCAGACGGTTGCGCACCAGTTCGTACAACGGCTCGGTGTATTCGACCCGATAGGCGACGTTGAGCTGCAAGCCTTCCGCGCCGCCGGTGCGCTGCAACGCCTCGCTGACGCTGCCGCGCACGAACGCGGCGAGGTCGCGCCCCACCAGCTTCGCCCAGGCGAGGCTTTTCTTCTGCGCGAGCGGATCGTCGCGCCGTACGACCACCACGATCTGATCCTCGAACAGATCCTGATAGCGCAACGCGGCGTCGCCGTCGCGTTCGGCGGCGGGCGCGTCGGGCTCGTGCACGCCGACGCCGAAGTCGGCCGCGCCCTGGCGCACCGCGTCGAGCAACGCGGTGTTCGGCATGTCGTTCAGCGTGAAGCGCAGCGACGGCTGTTGCGCGCGCAACGAAGCGAGCGCGGGCAGCAGGCGCGCCGCAGCCGACGGAATCAGCCCGATGCGCACCGTCTGCACGCGTTCGGCGAAGGTGCTCGCCATGTCGTCGAACGTGCCGCGCGCCTGGTTGAGCAGGCGTTCGGCGAGCGGCAGCACGCTGGCGCCCGCATGCGTGAGCGTCAGGCGATGCGCGGAGCGCGCGAACAGCGGCCCGCCCAGCAGAAATTCGATCTGCCGGATCGCCGCGGTCAGCGCCGGCTGCGTCAACGCGAGCGACTGCGCGGCCTGCGTGAAGCTGCGCGCATGCGCGAGCGTCACGAAGTACTGGATTTGCCGCAGCGTGAGCGCGGGCAGCAGGGACGAACGGTCGGTCATGGTGAGCGAAGCAGCGACGCAATGCGCAGCAGTATAAATGGCACGATTAAAGGATGAATCAATTGGTCAATAACGAATCTTCAATGCCCGAAGCACCGCACGCCGCACCGCCTGTCCCCACCCCGGCGAGCAGCAGTTGGCTCGAACGGCGCTTCGCGCTCGGCGAGCGCAAGACCAGCGTACGGATCGAAACCATCGCCGGTATCACGTCGTTTCTTGCGGCCGCTTATCTGCTGGTGGTGATTCCTTCGCTTCTCGCGGCAGGCGGCATGGATCGCGGCGCCGCCACCACCGCGACGATTCTCGTATTCGTGCTGAGCACGGTGCTGATGGCGCTGTACGCGAACCTGCCGTTTCTGGTTGGACCCGGCATCGGCGGCTCGGTGATTCTGGGGGTGACGCTCGCGGGCGAGCATGTCGCGTGGCAAACGGGTCTCGGCATTGCGTGCGTGTCCGGCGTGCTGTTCCTGATCCTGACCGTGGTCGGCGCACGCAGTCTCGTGATGCGATTGATTCCGGCGCAGATCAAGCTCGGGCTCGGCGCGTCGATCGGTTTGTTCATCGCGGTACTCGGTTTCCGTAACGCAGGCATGGTGATCGCCAACGCAAAGACCAATGCGCTCGCGCTCGGCGATTTCTCGCGGCCGGGCACGCTGGTCGCATTGATCGGACTCGGCGCGGCCGTGGTGCTGCAAGGCCGCCGTGTGCCCGGCGCGATTCTGTGGGCGATCCTGATCGCGGCCGGCGCGGGTGTGCCGCTCGGCGTCACGCATCTGCCCGCGTCGTTCCTCGCCTGGCCGCACAGCATCGCGCCGATCGCGTTCAAGGTCGACCTCGCCAGCGCGTTGAGCGTGGCGTCGATTCCGTATCTGTTCGTGTTCTTCGCGGCGGAGTTTTTCTCGACGCTCGGCACCACGCTCGCGGTCGGCGCCAAGGCCGATCTGCTCGACGAAAACGCCAATCTGCCCAATATCAACCGGCCGTTTCTGGTCGACTCGATCGCGGCGACGCTCGGACCCGTGTTCGGTATTCCGGCGCTGACCGCGCTGGTGGAATCGGCGGCGGGCGTCGAAGCGGGTGGCCGCAGCGGTTTGTCATCGCTCGCCGCGGCCGCGATGTTCGCGCTGATGCTGCTGTTCGTGCCGGTCGCGCTGGCGATTCCGAAAGAAGCGACCGCGCCGGCGCTGATCCTGATCGGCCTGTCGATGTTCAGCACGATCCGTCACGCGCATTTCGACGACTTCACCGACTCGCTGCCGGTGCTCTCGATGGTCCTGCTCACGCTGATGTCGAACAGTTTCGGCACCGGCATTGCGGGCGGCCTGCTCTGCTATGTGCTCGTCAAGCTGCTCGCCGGACGGTTCCGCGAGGTGCCGTGGGGTCTGTATGTACTGGCCGTGCCGCTGGGCTATTACTTCTACACCGTGGTCAAACCGCACTAAGCCTGCTTGAAACCGCTTTGACGCTGCCTTAACGCCTCACCTGACGCCGCGTACGTTTTCCAGCCTTTGCATTCGCACTACACTCAGTTTTGCGCACTACCAAAAACCATACCGACATGAAAGAGACATTGGGCAACGTGCCCGCATCGCGCCTCGGCATCACGCTCACCGACGCGCATCGCGCGTTCTTCGCCGCGCTGCCGAAGGTCGAGTTGCATTGCCATCTGCTGGGCGCGGTACGTCACGAGACGTTTATCGCGCTGGCCGGGAAAAGCCAGGCGCCGATCAGCCGCGCGGAAATCGACTCGTTCTATACGCGCGGCGAAAAACCGGTCGGCGTGCTGCGCGTATTGCGCGCGCTGGACGAATACCTGCTCACGCAAGCCGACGACCTGCATCGCATCGCCTACGAATATCTCGCCGATGCCGCCGCGCATCAGGTGCGTCATAGCGAGTTCTTCTGGAATCCGACGGGCACGGTACGCGTGTCGAAGATTCCGTATGCGGACGCGCAAGCCGCGATCGTCACCGCGATTCGCGACGCCGCGCGCGACTTCGGGATCAGCGCGCGGCTGATTCCGAGCATCGACCGCGAGGCCGATCCGGACGAAGCCGTCGCGCTGGTGGACTGGATGCGCGCGCACCGGGCGGACGAAGTAGCGGGCCTTGGCATCGATTATCGCGAGAACGACCGGCCGCCCGAACTGTTCTGGAAAGCGTATCGCGAGGCGCGCAACGCGGGCTTTAAAACCACCGCGCACGCGGGCGAATTCGGCATGCCGTGGCGCAATGTCGAGACCGCCGTGGATTTACTGCAATGCGACCGTATCGATCATGGCTACACGATTGTCGATAACCCGGCGCTAGCCGCGCGCTATGCCGAGCGCGGCATCGTGTTCACCGTCGTGCCGACCAATTCCTACTATCTGCGCACGCTCGCGCCGGACGTGTGGGCCGAACAGCATCCCATGCGCCGCATGCCGGGGCTCGGTCTGAAAATCCATCCGAATACCGACGACCCCACGCTGCACAAGGTGAATCCGAGCGAGGCGTGGCAGCTGATGTTCAGCCACTTCGGCTTCAGCATCGCTGAATTGCGGCAGTTCATGCTGAACGGCATCGACGGTGCGTGGGTGGACGACGCCACGCGCAATGCGTGGCGTGCGAGTTGGGCGATGGAGTTCGATCGGCTTGCGGCGGCCTTGCCGGGTTGAACGGACTCGCCTCACTCCCCGATCCACGACCCACGCAGATCGCTGTCGTGCAAAAGCTGCATCAACGTGCCCGCCGGCCGGCTCAGCCGCCGGGCCGCCAGCGCGATAAATTCCACCGACGGTAACGCCGGCAGCGCCGCGGCGTTCAGCGGCGGCGCCAGCCCACGCGCTGCCAGATACTGCGGCCGCACCGTAATCCCCAGCCCACCGCGCGCCGCCGCGATACAGCCCGAATGACTGCTGCTCGTGCACACGAGTTGCCAGCTAAACCCCGCCTCGGCGAGCGCGTCGAGTACGACCGCGCGCGTCACGCTCGGCTCGGCGACCAGAATCAGCGGCAGCGGCTGACTCAGATCGACCAGCGTGCCGGGGCGCGCGAGCCATTCGAGGCGGCCCGTGAAGAGCGGCACGCCGCGGCGGTCGCCGAGCCGGCGCTTGCCCACCAGGAGATCGATCGCGCCGGCCTCCAGCAATTCGTAAAGCTTGCCTGTCATGCCGATGGTGATTTCCAGTTCGACATCCGGGTGCGCGTCGCGAAACGCCGCCAGCACGTTGGGCAGTGGCCCGAGCGCGACGTCGTCGGAGGAACCGAGCCGCACGCGCCCTTTCAGGCGCGGCGCACGAAATTGCGATTCGGCCCGCGCGAGTGCCTGCAGGATCACGCTCGCGTGCGCGAGCATGGCTTCGCCGTCGGCGGTCATGGCCATGGAATGCGTGTCGCGCACGAACAGACGCCGGCCCACTCTCTCTTCGAGCCGCCGGATGTGTTCGCTGACGCTCGACTGCGTCAGGTCGAGCCGCCGCCCCGCCTCGGTAAAGCTATGGCAGGCGGCGACCGTCGCGAATGTCTTGAGCCAGATGGGGTTGAGCATGGCGCATTGTCGCGCTGCTTATCGGCAATGTCGATAACAGTCACCAGTCCTAGTGGGGTTCCCGATTGACGGCTATGTCAATATCATGACTGCACTCCCCCAATGACTTGCCCCGAGTCCGGGCGCCTGGCCGCCCGCCCCGCCGCCCCGTAAAAATGACCAAGGATTCCGCCCAAACCGCGTTGCTGTGGATCGTCGCCGCCGGCTTTTTCATGCAGTCGCTCGACACGACGATCGTCAACACCGCGTTGCCCTCGATCGCCACCAGCCTGCACGTCGCCCCGCTCGCCATGCAGCCGATCATCATCGCCTACACGCTGACCATGGCGATGCTCACGCCCGCGTCGGGCTGGCTCGCCGACCGCTTCGGCACCCGTCGCGTCTACTTCGTGGCGATCCTGATCTTCGTGCTCGGTTCGATCTGCTGCGCAAGCGCGCATACGCTCGGCCAGCTGGTGATCGCGCGGGTGCTGCAAGGCATCGGCGGTTCGATGCTGCTGCCGATCGGCCGGCTCGCGGTATTGCGCAGCGTGTCGGGCGAGCAGTACGTGTCGGCGCTCGCGTTTATTTCGGTCGCGGGCCAACTGGGGCCGATCGCCGGGCCGACGCTCGGCGGCTGGTTCGTGCAGGACATGACGTGGCACTGGATCTTTCTGATCAACGTGCCGATCGGCGCGGTCGGACTTTACGCGGTGCAGCGCTTTCTGCCGGCGCACGGCGAGACCCAGGCGCCGCCGTTCGACTTCGTGGGCTGCGGGCTGCTGTCGCTGTGCATGATCGCGTTTTCGCTGTCGATCGAAGCGCCGTTCTCCACGCATCGGGCGGCCTGGGCCGCGGGGCTGTTCGTGCTCGCCGTCGTGAGCGCCCTCGCCTATATTCCGTACGCGCGGCGCCGCCGCAACCCGTTGTTCAAACTGGCGCTGTTCAGCGAGCCGAATTTCAGCGTCGGTCTGATCGGCAATCTGGTGTGCCGCATCGGCTCCAGCGCCGTGCCGTTTCTGGTGCCCTTGCTGCTGCAATTGCAACTCGGCTATTCGCCGCTGCACTCCGGTCTGATGATGCTGCCCGCCGCGCTCGCCGGCACCGTCGCCAAACGCTGGATCGCGCCGCTGATCCGCCGCTACGGCTACGACACGTTTTTGCTGGTCAATACGCTGATCGTCGGTTCGTCGATCGTTGCGTTTGCACTGATCACGCGCGGCACGCCGCTCGCCATCGAAATCGCGATCCTCGCGGTGTTCGGCGCGGCCAATTCCATGCAGTTCGCGGCGATGAACAGCGTCACGCTCAAGGACCTTTCGCATGAAGATGCGGGCAGCGGCAACAGCCTGTTTTCGATGGTGCAGATGCTCGCGATCGGACTGGGCGTGTCGATCGGCGGCGGTCTCGTGAATCTGTTTTCCGCGCAATGGGGCTCGGCGGCGCTCGGCTTTCGCCTCAGTTTCGCGTGCGTGGGCGTGATCACGCTGGTGTCCGCGTGGATCGTTCGTCAGCTCGACGTCGCGCCGGCGCAACCCAAAGTGCGCGCGCCGGCCACGCACGGCGCGGGACGTTGAACGACGCGGGACGTTAAACGCGCTAGCCGCCCTCAATCCGGCAAACGGATGCCGGAAAACCCCGTGCACGCTTCGATCAGACGCTCCTGCACCGCGACGTCCCGTACCGCCGGATGCGTGTCGCGCGGCTGCATGTGATAGAAGTACGCGCCGCTGACCGTAGCCGCCGGTTCGTCGCTGACGGCCAGCCACACCTGCGTGGTGGGCGCGGCCGTCAGATCGTCCGGCGCACCCGGGCCGCCCATTTTCGTCGCGACCCAGCCGGGCTCCAGCGCATTCGACAACACCTGCGGCCAGCGACGCGCCATCGCGAACGCCAGCAACGCGTCGTGCAGTTTCGAATCCGAATACGCGGCCGTGCCCTGCCATGACCGACGCTCCCAGGCCAGATCGGCGAGACTCGGGTCGCCGCTGCGATGCAGGCCCGAGCTGAGATAGACGAGCCGCCGTGGCTTCTCGATCAGCGCGGTCAGCACATACGGCGCCAGCGTATTGACCGCGAACACGTGCGGCAAGCCGTCGACCGTGGCAATCCGGTGCGGCTCCTGATAACCGACCGCCGCGTTGTGGATGATCGCGTCGAAGCGGCCCAGCCGGTTTACCTGCTCCGCGAGCGCGATCGTTTCAGCCAGACTCGACAGATCGCCGGCCAACGCGCGCTCCGCTTGCGGCACGGCTTTCAATGCTTCGTCCGCGCGCGCGGCGTTGCGGGCGTGCAAAACCACCTCGTGTCCAGCGTCGACAAGCCGTCGCGCAGCCATTTGACCGAGGCCGTCGGCGGAACCGGTAATAAAAATTCTCGACATGACGCGTTCTCCGTTATTCGGCTTGAATATGCCCTGTGCATGACGAGAATCGCATGTCTTCGTCATTCGAGCGGGTTCGCCAAGGTTAACGCCTGGCGCGCGATTGACGCGATAGCTTCGCTGTCATTCCAGTCATGACAAGACATCATCGATCGGCCTTGCTGGGCGGCCTTTGCACGCGCCGTCGCGTGAATTCAAACAGATTTTCGCGTTAGCATGTCGTGCATTAATGCATAAGAAAGGAATAACAGATGCCATTTGACGAGCGCATGCTGAACGGCATGGGCGTGTTGACGGCGATCGTCGATTGCGGCAGTTTTGCGGCGGCGGGCGAGGCACTCGACATGTCGCAATCCGGAGTGAGCCGATCGGTCGCGCGGCTCGAAGCGCGGCTCGGAATCCGGTTGTTCGACCGCACCACCCGTTCGGTCACGCTGACCGACGAGGGCCGGCGCTTTTATGAACAGATCGTGCCGCTGCTGGGCGGCCTCGAAGAAGCGGCGTCCTCGGCGGCGCAAGGCGCGACGGCGGTGCGCGGCCGGCTGCGCGTCAACACCGATCCGTTCTTCTCGCGGCTGGTGCTGGGCGCCCGGCTAGGCGGTTTCATCGACAAACATCCCGACCTGCAGCTCGAGTTGATCACGCGTGACCAATTAGGCGATATGGTCGGCGACGGTTTCGACATCGCGATCCGTTTCGGCGCTCCGCCGGTGTCGTCGCTGATTGCGCGCAAGCTGCTGGATACGCGGATCCTGACGGTGGCCGCGCCGTCGTATCTGAAGAAACACGGGCATCCGGCTACGCCCACCGACCTCGAGAGCGGCCGGCATGTCTGCATCAAATTCCGTGACCCGTTGACGGGTTATCCGTTCAGCTGGGCATTTCATCGCGGGCGCAAGAAGGTGATGCTGACACCGCAAGGTCCGCTGACGGTCAACGACGTCGGCACCCTGCATAGCGCTTGCGCGGCGGGCCAGGGGATTGCGCAGATTCTGGCGCTCGGCGCGGAACCGCTGCTATCCAGCGGCAAGCTCGTCGAGCTGTTTCCCGATTGGAGCGACGAGCTTTACCCGCTGTATGCGCTTTATCCTTCGCGCCACCATCCGCCCGCCAAGGTGCGGGCGTTCTTCGACTTCGTGGTGTCGCTGACGGGCGGTGCGACGCGGGAGCCGGCGGGGTGACTGTGATCGTGCGTGGTTGAGCGTGGTCGGAATGTGGCGAGTCGGTGCCTGGCGAGTCCGCCAGCCCACACCGGGCGTTGCGCGCCGCGCGTTAGCGCCCGCTTGCCGGCTCGTTCAGTCGGTCAGGCAATCGTGTAGCGCGTTTGCGGACCGGCGACATACACACCGCGCGCCAGCATCAGGATCTGCTCGCGATGCAGATCGAAGGCCGCCAACACAGCCCGTTCGTCGGAACCGGCTTCGGGACTCAGATTTGAAATCACAGAATCGTTGACCGCGAAGGCGATCTCGCGCGCGTTGTCGTATCCCCAGAAATTGACGCAATGATGGCTCGCGTCATAGCTGCGACTCGGATTCGGGAAGTTGAGTTTCATGTTGTGTTCCTCGGGCGGGTCGAACTTCCTCACGGTGCGCTTTATGCCGTCGACGGTCAAGGCTTTTTGTCGGTCGCTGCAGCCGCTTTCCGGCGCCGTTTGATGCACCGCACCTTATACGGTTACCGAATCAGTTCGCACCCAGAAAACGCGTGCCGGTGCTACGCGCCTGGCGCTTGAAACCGCACAATGGCCGCGCCGGGTCTGCGCCTTGCTTCACGGAAGATGTTTTCCAACCAGGAGAGAGCCATGAGTGCAACCCAGGAGCACGCCAACGACAAACCGGCCGATATCGAGCATCCGCAACCGGCCGTGCATAGCGATAACGAGAAAAGCAAGCTCCCCGAGCGCGGCGATCAGGATCGCGATCAGTCGCCGGCCGACCGTCCGGGGAAAAAACCCGGCGAGGGCGAGCCGTCAGTGAGTTGAAATATCGAGCATCAAGCTGCGGGCGGCTTTGCTGCATTTTGGCGGCAAAGCCGCATGAATTTTTCCCTAACACGCGCTTTCATAAGCCAAACATTTCTTCCTGATTTTTACCGATTATTTTTTCGCCGTGATGGACTATTTTGCTGCCAGCAACGCTGAGCGCGCCAGGCGAATCGGCTGCCGCCCCCTACTGAATAACAACGGCGACGTCCATCATGTCCATCTCATCAAGCTCCCCTGTTCCCCTAGTGTCCGTCTGCCTGCCTACCTGTCACCGACCTGAACTGGTGGTGCAGTGCATCGATTCATGCCTCGCGCAAAGCTACGGCAATCTGGAAATCGTGATTGGCGACGACTCACCCGACACACGCGCCCAGCAACTGATCGAGGCGCGTTATCGCGACGAGCCGCGGGTGCGCTATACGCTGAACCGGCCGCCGCTCGGCCAGGCGCGCAACGTGGCGAGTCTGTTCGAGCGCGCGACGGGCGACAAGATCCTGCTGATCCACGACGACGACCTGCTCACCACGGACGGCGTCGAGAAACTCGTGTCCTTGTGGAAGCAGCATCCGCGACTCGACGCGGCGTTCGGCGACCAATACGAAGCCGATCACGCGGGCGCGATCGACTTCGACGCCAGCCGGCAATTGAACGTCGATTTCCGCCGCACCCGCGATGCCGAAGGCCTGCAGCCCTTACCCGGCAGAACCGGTCTGATCCAGATGTTCCCGAACAACGGCTGGATGGCCGACGCGCAACTCGTGAAGCGCATCGGTTATTCGGAACAGCATGGCATGTGCTGCGATTTCGTATTCGGCGCCGAGTTGTGCCTCGCGGCGCGCGAGGTGTTTTACCTGCACGACTACGTGTCGGTGTATCGCAAGACGGCGACGTCGATCTCGCATAGCACGCGCGGCACGGCGATCGCCGCGACGGTGAGCGCGTATGCGTACGTCAAGGCGCTGTCCTTGCCCGCGTCGCTGGAGCCGTCACGCCGGCTGGCGCTGCGCCGTCTCGCGCCGATCGTGGTCTCGGTGCACGCGCGCAATCGCGAGGCGCGGGCCGGGCTGAGGATTCTGTTCGGTCATCTGTTTGCTTACCGGTATGGGCTCAGCAAGCGGTTTTACTACCATCTCGTGATGCTCGCGCGCGCGGGGTTCAGCCTGCGGCCGCAGGCAGTCGCAGCGGCCGCGGTCGCTGCGGTAGCGGCTGCGCCTGCTGTTGCCGCCGAACCGGTGGCCGCGGTGAAGGAGCTCGTTTCCGAACTCGTCGCGGACCGGTCCGAACCGGTGTGACATTGAATGTGAATGGCGGGCGTGGCGCAAGCTAGCGCGCACCGACCCGCGAGGCCCCGCGCCGTGCGACCGGTGCGCGCCGGTTCTTCACGGCGGCGACGCGCGCGCAGTCAGCGCGTTTTCTGCTAAGCATCCTCTGCTTAGCAAACGCGTATTTGTTGCTTTGAGTGGCGTGCCGGGTTGATTACGATGAACCCGAACCATCATCATCAGCCGAGGTGATCCGCCATGTCCGACAGTGCCTGTTTCAAGCCGCGTGTGATCGAGCCGGTCGTCGTCAATCAGCCGGAAGGATTGGGACTCGCCGTGGAGTTGTGGCTCGCGCACCCCGTCGACGGCATCGCGGGGCGCGCGCTGCAGATTCATTTGCGCAGCGGCGCGAAAATGGCGCAGGCCGAGGCGCTGCGCGATCTGCTGCATGCGTTGGGCACCGATATCGTGGTGGCCTGAGCATGCTCCGCTACGCGAGGTTCACGGTTCGTGCCGCAAATATCCCTCTTTCGACGGATCGCGCATACGCAGCGAGACAATCCCCGCGATCGCGCACAACGCGGTGACGTACCAGAAGAACGCCGTCTCGCTGCCGATCGACTTCAG
Source organism: Paraburkholderia bryophila (assembly GCF_003269035.1). Taxonomy (GTDB): domain Bacteria; phylum Pseudomonadota; class Gammaproteobacteria; order Burkholderiales; family Burkholderiaceae; genus Paraburkholderia; species Paraburkholderia bryophila. The sequence goes on from NZ_QLTK01000001.1 coordinate 193,944, forward strand.
CCACAGCGCCACATATTCCGCCGAACCGCCGAAGATCGCATTGGCGACCGCGTACGACAACCCGACACCGAGCGCGCGCACTTCCGGCGGGAACATCTCGGCCTTGATCAGCCCGCTGATCGACGTATAGAAGCTGACGATCGCCAGCGCCACCACCACCAGGCCGAAGGCCGCGTACGGGCTCGTCACGTCTTTCAGCGCATGCAGCAGCGGCACCGTGCCGATGGTCGCGAAGAAGCCGAAGAACAGCATGGAACGACGCCGGCCGATCCGATCCGACAAGGCGCCGAACGCGGGCTGCATCAACATGTAGACGAACAGTGCCGCGGTCATCACATTGCTGGCGGTCTTTGCGTGCATGCCGGCCGTGTTGACCAGATACTTCTGCATGTAGGTGGTGAACGTGTAGAAGATCAGCGAGCCGCCGGCCGTAAAGCCGAGCACCGTCAGGAATGCCCCCTTGTGCAGCCACAAGCCGCGCAGCGTGCCGGCCTCCTTGCGTTGCCGGGTGGCGGCGGTGGTGGTTTCCTCGAGCGATTTACGCAGGTACAGCGCGACCAGCGCCGCCAGTGCGCCGATTACGAACGGCACGCGCCAGCCCCACGCCTTCAGCTCGTCGGTGGACAGCGTTTGCTGCAGGATCACCAGCACCAGCAGCGCGCACAACTGGCCGCCGATCAGGGTGACGTACTGGAACGACGCGAAGAACCCGCGCCGGCCTTTCAGCGCGACCTCGCTCATATAAGTGGCGCTGGTGCCGTACTCGCCGCCCACCGACAAGCCCTGGAACAGTCGCGCGACCAGCAGCAAGGCCGGCGCCAATGCGCCGATCTGCGCATAGGTGGGCAGCACGGCGATCACCAGCGAGCCGCCGCACATCATGAACACCGACACCATCATGGCGGTGCGGCGGCCGTGCTTGTCGGCGAGGCGGCCGAAAAACCAGCCGCCGATCGGCCGCATCAGGAAGCCCGCGGCGAACACCCCCGCCGTATTGAGCAGCTGGGTGGTGGTATTGCCGCTCGGAAAGAACGCCGGCGCGAAGTACAGCGCGCAGAACGAGTACACGTAAAAGTCGAACCACTCGACGAGATTGCCCGATGAAGCGCCGACGATCGCGAGGATGCGGCGACGCGTGTCGTGCGCCGAGGCGACGGTGTGGTCTGTCAGGTCGGTCATGCTGTTGTCTTTCCTTGTCTGTAAGCGGAAGTGGCGGTCGTCGCGCCGCCTTCAACGCGCGCGTGGCGAGGGGCTCATCGCGTGCGTGCGCGAATTTTACAGAAATGCAAGGCGAAGATGGGATTTTGTCAGGTTAGAAATGCCTGCCTGCTGTGTCGTCCCTCTCCAAAAACAAAGCCAGCTCGAAAGCTGGCTTTGTCTTCAACAACCCTCTACGGCGCAAATCATCAAACCCGCACCGCCGGCGGCACATACCGGCACTCATAGCGCTTGCGCACCGTGCCGTTCTCGTCGACGCTCTCCAGATAGACGTCGAATTGCCACAGCCGCGCCATGTGCTTGAGCACTTCCTCGCTGTCCCCCGACAGATGCCGGTTGTCGCTCATGAAGTGCCGCAGCGTCAAACTCCGGTCGCCGCGCGTATTGACCGCCCACACCTGAATATTCGGCTCCCGGTGGTGCATGTCGTACTGCCGCGACAACGCCTGACGCACGTACTGGTAACCGCTGTCGTCGTGAATCGCCGAGACTTCGAGGGAATCGCGCATGTCGTCGTCGAGCACCGAGAACAGGCGCATTTCCCGGATCAGATGGGGCGACAGATACTGTGCGACGAAACTCTCGTCCTTGAAGTTGCGCATCGCGTAGTGCATGGCAGGCAGCCACGGACTGCCGGCGAGCTCGGGAAACCAGCGGCGGTCTTCTTCGGTGGGCGCTTCGCAGATGCGGCGAATGTCGCTCATCATCGAAAAACCGAGCGCGTACGGGTTGATGCCGCTGTAATACTGCTTCGTGACGGGCGGCTGGTAGACCACGTTGCTGTGCGAATGGAGAAACTCCATCATGAAGCCGTCTTCCAGCTTGCCTTGCGCGTACATGGTGTTGAGCAGCGTGTAGTGCCAGAACGTCGCCCAGCCTTCGTTCATGACCTGGGTCTGCCGTTGCGGGTAGAAATACTGGCCCACCTTGCGCACGATACGGATCACCTCCCGCTCCCACGGCTCCAGCAGCGGTGCATTCTTCTCCGCGAAATACAGCAGGTTTTCCTGCGGCTCGGGCGGATAGCGCTCCTCGATTTCCTCCGGCAACGGCGTATGCCGGGTCGGCAAGGTACGCCACAGTTCATTGACCTGCGACTGCAAATATGCCTCGCGTTCGCGGCGCGCCGCGAATTCCTTTTCGAGCGACAGCTTCTGCGGACGTTTGTAACGGTCCACGCCGTAATTCATCAACGCATGGCACGAGTCGAGCAACTCCTCGACCCGGTCGAGACCAAAGCGCTCCTCGCACTCGGCGATGTAATTCTTCGCGTAGACGAGGTAGTCGATGATGGCATGCGCATCCGTCCACAACCTGAACAGGTAGTTGCCCTTGAAGAACGAGTTGTGTCCATAGGCCGCATGCGCGATGACGAGCGCCTGCATCGTCATCGTGTTCTCTTCCATCAGGTAGGCGATGCAAGGGTTCGAATTGATGACGATCTCGTACGCGAGCCCCATCTGCCCGCGACGGTAGCTTTTTTCGGTCGAGAGAAAGTGTTTGCCGAACGACCAGTGACGGTAGTTCACCGGCATACCGACGGACGCGTAAGCGTCCATCATCTGTTCGGCGCTGATGAGTTCGAGCTGGATCGGATACACGTCGAGCTCATATTGCTCTGCAACACGGGCAATATGCGAGTCGTACTCTTCGATCAATTCGAAGGTCCAGTCGGACGGGCACGGCAGAGGCCGTCTATCGGCTACGTTCATACGGACTTCCCTTTGCCCCTCAGTGGGCGTTCCGGTGTGTCCCCGTGCTGCAGCGGTGTCGACTGCTGCTCCGGCAGTAGCGGAGCCCGGCGGCCGCGCTGTTGCCTCGGCATGCCCCGACTGTTGCTGCTGCGGCACGCCTTTCCCGCGCTCCGGCGGATAGCCGCGCGCTTCGTTGTGCAGGTGCTTCGACGTCATGACGACGCAACCTGCTTTTCAAACAGTTCACGAAACACCGGATAGATATCAGCCGCGGTCTCGACCTTTTTCATTGCCATATGCGGTTGGCTCAACGCCAGTTGCGCATATTCGAGCCACAGATTCTGCTCTTCGGGCGTTACCTGAATATACGCAAAATAGCGCACCTTCTCCAGGATGTCATCCGAGAGTATCTTGCGGCACTTCGGCGAGTCGTCGGTCCAGTTGTCGCCGTCCGACGCCTGGGCGCCGTAAATATTCCATTCAGTCGGCGAGTAGCGCTCATCCATCACCTTCTGCATCAGCTCCAGCGCGCTCGACACCACGGTGCCGCCGCTTTCGGTCGAATGGAAGAACGTGTCTTCGTCGACCTCTTCGGCGCGCGTGTGGTGGCGAATGAAGACGACTTCGATCTTCTCGTAGTTCCGCTTGAGGAACAGATACAGCAGAATGAAAAAGCGCTTGGCGAGGTCCTTGCGCTGCTCGTCCATGGAACCGGAGACATCCATCAGACAGAACATCACGGCCTGGCTGGACGGCGTGGGCTGCTTCACGCGATTCACATAGCGCAGATCGAACGGATCGATAAACGGAATCCGCCAGATGCGCCCGCGCAAATGATGGATCTCCTCCTCGAGCAGTTTGATCTCTTCGCGGCGGTCGTCGGGGTCGGCCTTCATGACTTCCAGTTGCCGTTCCATCTCGTGCAACTGGTTGACGAGCGGCGCCCCGAGCGCGATGCGGCGGCCGAGCGCGCTGCGCAGCGAACGGACCACGTCGATATTGTTCGGCGTGCCTTCCGCGGCCCAGCCCGCGCGGATGCTTTTCCACGTCGGCACGGCCATCAGATGCGTTTTGACGAGTCGCGGCAGTTCGAGATCGTCGAAGAAATACTGCATGAATTCTTCGCGGCTCAGCTCGAACACGAAGTCGTCCTGCCCGTCGCCTTCGTTGCTGGCCTGATTACCGCCGCCTCCACCGCCGCCGCCCTGGGGGCGCTGGATCTTGTCGCCGCGAATGTAGTCGGCGTTGCCCGGGTGCACCATCTCCCGCTTGCCGCCGGGACCGTGCCGGAACGACGGCTCAGCAATGTCCTTGCGTGGGATCGTGATGCTCTGGGTGTTCTGAATGTCTTTGATGCTGCGGTCGCGCACCGCTTCCGAAACGGCGCGACGAATGTAGTTCTTGACGCGACGCAAAAACCGCTCGCGATTCGCAATGCTCTTGTTTTTGCCAGCTAACCTGCGGTCGATAATTTGATGAAGCACGCCCGGTCTCCCTTGTCGGTCCAGGTTAGCGCCTGAGTGCTGACCTGGCCCCCATGCAGAGCATGTCGGCCGGCATCGGCGCCTGGTGGCGCCCATGCCCTACCCCCACACGCCGCACTTATTTCCGGTGCGCGAGACGCACGCTGCCTGATGCAACGCTATGTCCATGCAGCTTGCGCCTCGCAGGGTGTCCGCGCGGTCGGACCGCGCGGGCGGCACGCGGTGCAGGTCATGACGACTTGCGCACGCGCAGATACCAGTCACACAGCAAGCGCACCTGCTTCGGCGTATAGCCCTTCGTCACCATGCGATTGACGAAGTCTTCGTGCTTGCGTTGCTCTTCCGCCGAGCCTTTCGCGTTGAACGAGATCACCGGCAACAGCTCTTCCGTGTTCGAGAACATCTTCTTTTCGATCACGACGCGCAGCTTCTCGTAGCTGATCCACGCGGGATTCTTCCCCGCATTCGCAGCACGCGCGCGCAGCACGAAGTTCACGATCTCGTTGCGGAAGTCCTTCGGGTTGCTGATGCCCGCGGGTTTCTCGATCTTCTCCAACTCGGCGTTCAACGCCGCACGATCGAAGCTCTCGCCGGTGTCGTGGTCGCGGAATTCCTGGTCCTGAATCCAGAAGTCCGCGTACGTCACATAACGATCGAAGATGTTCTGACCGTACTCGGAATACGACTCCAGGTACGCGGTCTGAATCTCCTTGCCGATAAACTCGGCATAGCGCGAGGCGAGCACGTCTTTGATGAACGACAGATACTTCTGCTCGGTTTCCGGCGGGAACTGCTCGCGTTCGATCTGCTGTTCGAGCACGTACATCAGATGCACCGGATTGGCCGCGACTTCGGTCGAATCGAAGTTGAAGACACGCGACAGGATCTTGAACGCGAAGCGGGTCGACACCCCGGTCATGCCTTCGTCCACGCCCGCGAAATCGCGGTACTCCTGGTACGATTTGGCCTTCGGATCGGTGTCCTTCAGGTTCTCGCCGTCATACACCTGCATCTTCGAGAACAGACTCGAATTCTCCGGCTCCTGCAGGCGCGTGAGCACCGACATCTGCGCCATCATCTTCAGCGTGCCCGGTGCGCAGACCGCATTCGCCAGCGACGAATTGCGCAGCAGCTTCTCGTAAATCTTGACCTCTTCACCGTAGCGCAGGCAGTACGGCACCTTCACGACGAAGATGCGGTCGAGCAGTGCTTCGTTGTTGCGGTTGTTGCGGAACGCCTTCCATTCGGACTCGTTCGAGTGCGCGAGGATCACGCCGTCGAACGGAATCGCGCCGAACCCTTCCGTGCCCTTGAAGTTGCCTTCCTGGGTAGCGGTCAACAACGGGTGCAAGACCTTGATCGGCGCCTTGAACATTTCGACGAACTCGAGCAGACCCTGATTGGCGAGACACAAACCACCGGAGTAGCTGTACGCGTCCGCGTCGTCTTGTGCGTACTGTTCGAGCTTGCGGATGTCGACCTTGCCGACCAGCGACGAAATGTCCTGGTTGTTTTCGTCGCCCGGCTCGGTCTTGGCGATACCGATCTGGCGAAGGATCGACGGGTAGCGGCGCACCACCTTGAACTTGCGGATGTCGCCGTTGTATTCGTGCAGGCGCTTCACCGCCCACGGACTCAGAATGCTTTTCAGGTAGCGGCGTGGAATGCCATATTGTTCTTCGAGGATCGGACCGTCTTCCTCATAGTCGAAGAGACCGAGGGGCGATTCGTTGACGGGCGAGCCCTTGATCGAATAGAACGGCACGCGTTCCATGAGCTGTTTCAGGCGTTCCGCGATCGACGATTTGCCACCGCCGACCGGACCCAACAAATACAGAATCTGTTTCTTTTCCTCGAGCCCCTGGGCCGAGTGCCGGAAGTAGGCGACGACCTGCTCGATCACCTCTTCCATTCCGTAAAACTCGCGGAATGCGGGGTATACCTTGATGACCTTGTTCGCGAAGATTCGCGACATGCGCGGATCGTTGCGAGTGTCGATCTGTTCCGGTTCTCCGATTGCCGTCAACATGCGTTCGCCAGCAGTGGCGTACGCGGCGGGATTGTCTTTGCAGAGCGCGAGATACTCCTCGAGCGAGAGTTCATCTTCTCGCGTTTTCTCGAAGCGGGTCGCGAAACTGCTGTAGATATCCATGCTACCTCCTCGCCGAAGTCTAGACCGATGTCGTGCGCGGCGCGCTATTCGGAAACGACATCGCTCGAATTCATCCTAAACCCTTTTAAATTTTTTTTCACGAACTACGTTGCGAAAATCGCGCCGCATTCGCCTCCCGACATTCCTCACTTGGAAACACACTTTCCACCACCTACAATCTTGCGCTCACATCGTAGCGATCGATGCGCACGCTTGCTGCCTGTTTTACGGCCTGATTCGTGACCAGGCCGTCGACGTTCACACTGGCCTGCTCGTGTTACATCGTTCACTTGGCCGCTCACCTGGCACTGCTGCCCAGTGCGCGGTCAGCGTGTCATTGCACCGTTCGTCCAGTTACATCGAACGATCTCACTGCGATATCGGACGCCCTGTCTGCATGCGCACACTTCGTTGCCGAAAGCGTGGAGAGTCTGCACGTTTGCCACACACCGCTCGAACCGCGTCTGCCTTTTTTCCACAACGCGCGACACCGGCATCCGGTCTACAACGCACGCTGCCTGTTACATGTTCATGTGCCGCTGTGGTCTGAATGTGGTCCGCCAGCGTGATCGCACGATACATCGTCAGGCTGTTCGTCATCGCGTGGCCCATTTTGTTCCGCGCTTTCCGCGCATTCCGCGTTACATGACAAACGCGCCATCTTGCGTCGCGCGTCATGCATGCTGTGCGCGCGAACCCTTGCGCGTTTCGCATTAACCGCGTCGTGAACAGGGTCAGCCGCTGCTCTTGCTCGACGCCTCTATAACTGGATGACGGCGACGCGGCCAACGGCTTTCATAGGTGTATACGGCAAAGCCGCCGCGACAGATGCGACAAATGTAAAACGGCCACCCGCAGGCAGCCGTTGGTTTAAAGCTCTGTCACGCCGGTGAGAACGTGACGGGCAAATGTCACCCGCGTCGCTGCCTGATGGATGAGCAGCAAAGGTGAAACATCGCCGCAACGAGCGGCAAGCCGCCGCGCGTTCAGGTCAGTTCAATCTCCACGTCCCCGAGACCGTCGATGCGCCCGCGTACGAGCCCCGGTTCGGCCAGCTTGATGCCGCCGACATAGGAGCCGGTCGTGATGGTCCAGTCCGGCTCGATGGTGATGCCCATCGCGGCGCAATGGTTGACGAACCAGACCAGCAGTTCGCGCGGGTCGCCGGCCGGGTTGCCGGTGGCCTCGGGCAACAGCGAGTCGCCGTTGAAGCTCAGTGCCAGTTCGGGCGAAACGAAGTCGAAGCCGCGCGCGAGTCCCGCATAGGCCACCGCGTGACCGGCGATCAGCGCGCCGTTGTTCTGGGCGTCGGCCAGTTGCGCGAGCGGCGCGACATTCGGCCACTCCGCGAAGCGGCTATCGACGATCTCGATGGCGGGCAACACGACGCCGACTTTCGCCAGCACTTCGTCGCGCGCATAGGCGCGGCCGCGCGGTTCGATCGCTTCGGCGAAACGGAACGCGATCTCCAGTTCCACCAGCACGCGGAAGAACGCGCCGCGCGCGGCCCGCGCCGGCGACGGCAACACCAGCGAAGCCGGGATCGGCGCGCCCGCACCGGGGCCGCCCGGCGCTTTTGCGCCGATCTTCCACGCGCCGGTCGAGTCGCCGAGGCCCGCAATGACCGCCTGCTGGATCGCATAGGCCGTGGCCGCGTCGGGCGGCAGGCTGTCGGGTGCGGGCGTGTCGATCAGCCGATGCTGCCGGCGTGCTTCGACGAGGCGTTGCGCAAGATCGTATTGCGTCATGTCGGTCCTTTAGGGCTGGCGCGTTGAGCGGTTCGTTAAGCGGTTGACGGCGGCGTGCGGGTAGATGGGTGGAGGCCGGGCGCCGCGACCGTGAGCGGCGGCGCGCCTGCCGTTCGGACAGACGATTCGCGGCGGCATTATCGTCGCGGCGTGGCCGTGGCCGAGCCCGCCCGTCAATGTACCGGATCATGGCGTCCGCCAGGGCACAGGTTGCAGTCGGGGTGTCATCGCGTCGCAATGGGAGCGCAATGGGAGCGCCATCGTGATCGCCATTGCGAACCTGATTTGATGCGGCCACCATGAAAAAAACCGCGACTGCTGGCGCAATCGCGGTTTTTCGGTCAACGGGTGGCGATCATCCACGACGCGGCGCTTCGATCTGACGCACCGCCGGGAATGAATGTTGCGAGGCTCGACCCGGATCGAGTCCGATCAGAAAGTTTCCCAATCCTGGTCGCTGCCGGCGCTGGCCGTCGCCATCGCTTTGGCGGGCGCGCGCACGGGTGTCGCGGCGGCCGCCTTGGGTGCCGTGGCGGCTTGCGGCGCAGCGTGCGCGGGCTGCTGCGCAGTAGCTTGCGCGGCAGGTTGTGACGTCGTCGAATGCGATGCCACCGGCGAAGCCCCCGAACGCGAGATCTTGCGCGCCGGCGTCGAGCGCACCGGCGCGCTCATCCGCTTCGGCGCGCTGACCGGCGCCTTGTAAGCGCTTTCGTCGACCTGGAACACGGACACGGCGGTGCGCAGCTTGCCGGCCTGATCTTCGAGCGACGACGCAGCGGCCGCGGCCTCTTCCACCAGCGCGGCATTCTGCTGCGTCACTTCGTCCATCTGCGTGACGGCGCGCGCCACCTGGTCGATGCCGCTGCTCTGCTCTTCCGACGCCGCGGCGATCTCGCCCATGATGTCGGTCACGCGCTGCACCGCGCCGATGATCTCGGTCATCGTGCGGCCCGCTTCGTCCACCAGCGCCGAGCCCGACTGCACGCGCTCGACCGAGGTGTCGATCAGCTCCTTGATTTCCTTGGCCGCCGCCGACGAGCGCTGCGCGAGGCTGCGCACTTCGCCGGCCACGACCGCGAAGCCGCGTCCTTCTTCACCGGCCCGCGCCGCTTCCACGGCCGCATTCAGGGCCAGGATGTTGGTCTGGAACGCGATCCCTTCGATGATCGAGATGATGTCGGCGATCTTCGCCGAGCTCTGATTGATGTCGCCCATCGTGCCGACCACCTGGCCGACCACCGCGCTGCCCTTGTTGGCGATCTCCGACGCATTGGCCGCGAGCGAGCTCGCCTGGCGGGCGTTGTCGGCGTTCTGCTTGACCGTGCCGGTCAGCTCTTCCATGCTCGACGCGGTTTCCTGCAGCGCCGAGGCCTGCTCTTCGGTCCGCGACGACAGGTCGATATTGCCGGCCGCGATCTGGCGGGTCGCCGTCGCGATCGATTCGCTGCCGCTCCTCACCGTACGCACCGTTTCGGTGAGGCTGCGCTGCATCTTCGCGATGCCTTCGAGCAACTGCCCCATTTCGTCGCGCGACGTGACGATCACCGGGCGGCGCAGATCGCCGCCGGCGATCGCGTCGAAATGACCGAGCGCTTCGCCGAGCGGCCGGGCGATCGCGCGGCTGAGCGTCAGGTAGGAGAACGCGGCGGCGACCAAGCCAAGCACCAGCGCACCGATGCTGACGAGGCGGAACGTCTCGAAGCTGCCTTGCGCGGAGTCATAACCCTCGCGCGCCGACGTGAACTGATCCTTGCGCAGCGCGTCGTCGGCGTTGGCGAGGTCGTTGTACGAGGCTTGCAGACGCTGGGCGCCGCCGAGCACCTTCGCCTGGTCGTTGGCCGCGATGGTCGCCGAAAAAGCGTCCAGTTGCTGATGCAACGCGTCGCGTTTGGCGACCACGTCCTGCGCGAGACGGTCTTCGTTGGCGTCGCGCGGCAGGTCCATATACTTTTTCCACCACATGTCGGAGGTGGTGCGCATTGCGCGCGCACGCTCCAGCGTCGACGCCACGTCCGGCGTGCCGATCATGAACGCGGCGCGATCCAGCGCGAGGCGTTCACGCGCGGCGAACAGCTCGGCATTGCCGATATCGACGGCGCTCGGCATGGCGTTCGTGAAAGTGTCCTTGTAGGCGTCGTTCGAACGGCTCATGCCGAACAGACCGAAAACACCAATGGCAACCAGCAGCGCGGCGAGAAAAGCCATCGTAAGGCCAATCCGCGCCTTGATCGTGATGCCTTTGTTCAACATGCTTAATCCTGTACTTAGACGAAATGAGAGGCTGCGAACGCAGCGCGAAGTGGCGTGTGGCGTCTGCGTGCGGCGCTTTTTGATATGGCGCTCTAATAGTCCCGTTTACGGCATTCCAACTGCATACTTGAAGGATTTATATAGTATGAAGAAAGCGGATGGAAGGAATTGGAAGGAATTACAAGAAGCTGACGGTGAGCAGCTTGTCACGGTGTGACGGAGGGAATGCAGAACACGCGCGATGGCTTTGGGTTGCCGCGCAATACGGCGGGTTTTGAGCGTACGACGGTGTTTTACCCGAAACGCATCGCCGTGGATCACAGTCATGCATTGGCTGCGACCGGTGATTCAGTGTGTGGCCCGAGCACCGAAGGTCGAGCGGTAGACGCCGCCCTCGCTCCGCTGCCACAAGTGGCGGGCGCTATTCGCTAGCGCTAACGCCGGCTCAGGCTCAAGCCGCCAGATCACGCCTCGCCGCACCGGCCCACGTCGCGGTCGATTCGCGCACGATCAGCCGTGGCGACACCACGCGCCGGCGGCCCGGCGCGCGCGGATTGCCCGCCGAGGTCCCGGCAATCCGTTCGATCAGCGTCTGCGCGGCCATATCGCCGAGCGCGCGCACCGACTGGCCGACCGTCGACAGCGCCGGGTAGGTGAAACGTCCCAATTCGATATCGTCGAAGCCGATGATCGAGCAATCGCGCGGCACGCTGATATTGCGTTCCGCCGCAGCGCGCAGCGCGCCGATGCCCATCATGTCGTTGCCGGCGAAAATTGCCGTCGGCCGGATGGTATCGAACAGTTGCCCGGCCGCACGATGGCCGCCGGTCCCCGAAAAGTCGCTTTCGACGATTGCATCGGGCGGAATCTCGATGCCCCGCTCGGTCATCGCGCGGATAAAGCCGTGCACCCGCATCGCGCTGACGGCGGTCTGCACCGGCCCGGTGATGCAGCCGATCCGCACGTGCCCCAGTTCCAGCAAATGCCGGGTGGCCAGATAGCCGCCCTTCTCGTGGTCGATCTGCACCAGATCGGCGTTCAATCCTTCGATATTGCGGTCGACGATCACCAGCGGCTCGCGCGAGTCGGCGAGCGTCTGCGCGAGCACGGCGTCGTCGCCGGCCGAGGCGACGATCAGCCCGTCGATGCGCTTTTCCTGCAGCACGCGCAGATAGTTACGCTGCTTGGCCGGATCGTCGTCGGAATTGCAGAAGAACAGGCAGTAGCCGTTGCGCGAGCAACCATCCTCGATACCACGGGCCATTTCCGCGAAATACGGGTTCGTGCTGTTCGGCACCACCAGTCCGATCGTTGCCGTGGCGCGCGCCTTCAGCGAACGGGCGACAGCCGACGGAACATAGTGAAGCTGACGGATCGCGTGTTCGACCTTCGCGCGCACGTCGGCCGACACCGGGCGCGAATTGTTCACCACGTGCGAAACCGTCGTGAACGACACGCCCGCCACCGCCGCTACATCCTTAATCGTCGCCATACCTGTTGCTCTCCTGCCTGTAGTTCCCGCGGTCGTTCCCGCCGTCCATGCCGCCTGGCGGCCCACCGGACGTCTTCATCGAAGACCGACCCACCCCATGAAAACCGCTGTCTTGCCGCTCATGAAACCTCGACTGTCCGGCTCGCGCCGGGACAGATCTGTTCACCCGCCGTATTCACGCCCGCTTGCGGCGGCTGCGGTACGTATCCAGCACCACCGCCACCACGATCACCGCGCCGGTGATGATCCGTTTGGTCGGCTCGTTCGCGCCGATCTGCGCAAGCCCCGCCGCCAGCACCGAAATGATCAACACACCGAAAAAGGTGCTGATCACCGAACCGCGCCCGCCCATCAAACTCGTGCCGCCGATCACCACGGCCGCGATCACCTGCAGTTCCACGCCGACGCCCGCGTTCGGGTCGGCCGCTTCCAGACGCGAAATCTGGAACAGCGCGGCAAGCCCCGCGAGCGCCCCCATCAGCGCGAACACGATCACCTTGTAAGGCCGCGGATCGACGCCCGCGAGCCGCACCGCTTCCTCGTTGGTGCCGATGCCGACCAGATAGCGGCCGAACACCGTGCGCGTGAGCACCAGCTGCGCGACGATCATCACCGCCACCGCGATCAGGAACGCCGGCGAAATACCGAGCGCGATCGGGTTCGACAGAAAATCGAACGCGTCGCCGATATAGGCGGTGCGCGAGTTCGTCATCTGATACGCCATGCCGCGCGCCGCTTCGAGCACGCCGAGCGACACGATGAACGACGGAATCCGCCAGCCCACCGTCACCGCGCCGGTGATCGTGCCGGTCAGCGCGGCCGCGGCCATGCCGAGCACGGCCGACGGCAACGGCCCCCAGCCCCACTTCAACGCCGCCACGCTCACCACCGACGCACCCAGCGCCAGCACCGAGCCGACCGACAGATCGATCCCGGCGATGATCAGCACGAAGGTCATGCCCACCGACATCACCACCAGATCCGGAATCTGGTTGGCGATCGTGCTGAAGGTGTCGTACGTGAAAAAGTGCGAACTCAGCGCCGAAAACAGCGCGATCATGGCCAGCAGCGCGCCGGCCAGCCCCAGGTAGTTCGACAGGCCCAGCCGCGTGCCGGCCGGTTTGCCGCTCGCGAGCGGCGCCGACGGATCGGCCGGCGGCGTTACGTTCGCCGCGTCTGGCTTGGCGGCCGGCTTATCTTCCTTGCCGCCGCCCGGCTTGTCCGGCAACGATTGATCGTTCATGAGCCACTCCCTGGCTGGTTCGTGTCGGGGGCGTGCAGCAACGCTTCGCGACTGCGGTAGCCGGCAAATGCCGCGGCCAGCAGCGCGTCCTGCGACCAGCTATCGCGCTCGAACACCCCGGTCATGCTGCCCGCGGACATCACGCCGATCCGGTCGCAGATCAGCATCAGCTCGCGCAGGTCGCTCGACACCACGACGAGCGCGCGCCCTTCCCGCGCCAGCGCACCCATCAAGCCATAAATATCGAACTTCGCGCCGACGTCGATGCCGCGCGTGGGTTCGTCGAATAACAGCACGCGGCAATCGCGCGCCAGCCAGCGGCCGATCACGACCTTCTGCTGGTTGCCGCCCGACAGCTCGCCGACAATCTGCGCCGGGCCCGAACTGCGAATCCGCATCGCGTCGATCTGCTTCTGCGCGAGCGCGTTCTCGCGCTTCGCGTCGACCACGCCATGCCGCGCCACGCTGCCGATATTGCCGAGCGACACGTTGGCGGCAATCGGTTGCGGCAACAGCAGGCCTTCGCCCTTGCGGTCTTCGGTGATCAGCGCGATCCCCGCGCGCACCGCGTCCGTGGGCGAATCGATCCGCACCGGCGTGGGCACGGCGCCCGGCGTCGCCGCCAGCGCCACGCTGCCGCTGTCTTTCCGGTCGGCGCCGTAGATCAGCCGCATCAGCTCGGTGCGCCCCGCGCCGATCAGACCGCTGACGCCGAAAATCTCGCCCGCGCGCACCTCGAACGACACCTCGCGCACTACCTTGCCGCGTGCGAGCCGATCCACTTTCAGCAGCGGCGCGCCGATGTTGCGCACGCCGAGATCGATCCGTTCGCCGAGCTCACGGCCGACCATCCACGTGACGATCTGGTCGCTCGTGAGGTTGGCCATCGCGTCGACATGCACCAGCCGGCCGTCGCGCAATACCGCGATCTGTTCGGCGACCCGCGCCAGCTCTTCGAGCCGGTGCGAGATGTAGACCAGCGCCACGCCGCGCGCCTTGAGACGATCGATCTGCTCGAACAGCAGATCGACTTCGCGCGCGGTCAGCATCGCGGTCGGTTCGTCGAGGATCAGCACGCGGCAGTCGTCGATCAGATTGCGCGCGATTTCCACCATCTGCTGATGACCGATACCGAGTTCGCCGACCAGCGTGTCCGGGTCGATCGCGTCCAGCCCGACCTGCGCCATTGCCAGGCGCGCGTCGTCGCGCAGCTTGCGGCGGTCGATCCAGCCGAAGCTGAACACACCCGCGCGCGGCAAGCGGTTCAGGAACAGGTTTTCGGCCACCGACAAGGTCGGCAGCAGATTCAACTCCTGCATCACCATGCGCACGCCGAGCCGCTCGGCGTCGGTGCGGCTTGCCGGCGCGTAAGGCTCGCCGGCGAGGCGCATCGTGCCGGCGCTCGGGTCCACGAGGCCGCCGATAATTTTGGACAGCGTACTCTTGCCCGCGCCGTTCTCGCCGGTCAGCGCCAATACCTCGCCGGCGCGCAGCGACAGCGAGACATCGGCGAGCACCGGTTCGGCATAGGTCTTGCCGATGCCGCTGACGGACAGTACGGCAGGCAAGGCGTCGTGGTCGGTTGAATCCATTGCAATCCTGGTTCATGGCGGCCGGGCCAGCCTCACGCGTTTTCGCTCGCATGAAGCCGGCGCCGGCCGCCACGTGTCATGCCGGCGCAATGCGCGAAATGCGCGGGCGCCAATGGCCGCGCTCCCTCCCGCCGCGCAGCCACCGTCATGACGCTTACCTCTGGAATTAACGGCGGCCCGGCAGGTTTCTTGAGCGTTTATTGAATAGACGCGAATTCACGCGTTGCTGCGATGCGGATTGCATGCAGCGGCGCCGGCGCGGTTCCGCGTGGCTGAGACTGCCTTCCGGGCGATGTCGCCCGGAAGGTTGACTACCTGACTACCTGACTACCTGACTACCTGACTACCTGACTACGCGACTGCCTGATTACCTGATGCCGTGACCTTCACTTCGTCACCAGATCGCACGGCGTTTCCACCACGCCGGACAACTGCGATTGCTTCTTGTGCTCGCTGATCGCCTTCAGCGCGGTATCGATGCCGAACACCGCCTGCTTGGCCGCGTATTGATCCGCCGTGGCCAGTACGCGGCCGTCTTTCAGCATCGGCTTGATCGCGCCGATGTTGTCGTAGCCGACCACCAGCACCTTGCCCTGCTTGCCGGCCGCGCGCACCGCCGACACCGCGCCGATCGCCATGTTGTCGTTACCCGCGAGCAGTGCCTTCAGGTTCGGATATTCGTTGAGCATGGCCGACGCGACCGCGTTGCCCTTGTCGATTTCCCACTCACCCGATTGCACCGACACGACCTTCGCGCCGACCGTCTGCATCGCGTCCTTGAAGCCCGCGGTGCGCTGTTGCGCGTTGGTGGTGGTCGACACGCCTTCGATAATGCCGACCTCGTCGCCGGCCTTCAGCTTCTTCGCCAGGTAGTCGCCGACCTTCTGCGCGCCCTTGCGGTTATCCGGGCCGACGAACGGCACGTTCAGGTCCTTCGACTTGAGCACGTCCGGGTCGAGCCGGTTGTCGATATTCACGACGATGATGCCCGCGTCCACCGCCTTCTTGACGACCGGCACCAGCGCTTTCGAATCGGCCGGCGCCAGCACGATCGCGTCGACCTTCGAGACGATCATCTGCTCGACGATGCGGATCTGGTTGGCGGTATCGGTCTCGTCCTTGATGCCGTTGGTGATCAGGTCGAACTGGGAGGGATTGTGTTTCTGATAGTCCTTCGCGCCGTTTTCCATGGTCAGGAAAAACTCGTTGGCGAGCGATTTCATCACCAGCGCGACCTTCGGCTTGTGCGCGGGCGCGCTCTGCGCGTACGCCGACGACAGCGGCAGACCCGCGGTAGCAGTGACGAGGACGGCGGCCGTCAACAGGCGGCGGCGAATGGGTTGGGTCATGCACATCTCCAGGGTTGTCGGGCTCCAACGGGAGCCCTATTTTTAGCAATGCGCAAACGTTTGCGAGGCCTATTCTCAGCGCAGTCTTTCTGCAATGTCAACGATTCGCGGTGTTGCAACGCACCGCCATGCGGCATCCGCGGCGGTGCGTTGCAACACCGCGAATCGACCCGGCGCGCCGGGTCGGCGCACCGGCAGGCTGAGTGTGGCAAGGGTCCCTCGCTCGGTCCGCGCGTAGTCGTTTTTGCCGCCGGCTGCAAGATCGACAGCCGGCGGGTCGCTTATGCTGGACTTTTATTTCGTGGGGTGCAAGCGGGGACAACGAGAGGCGCGCGTTACAGCCAGCCCGCCTTGCGAAACCGCCAGTACAGCACGCAGTCGACCGCGAACATCACGGCCAGACACAGCGGATAGCCGTACTTGTAGTGCAGTTCGGGGATGCTCTGAAAATTCATCCCGTAGATGCCGGCGATCATGGTCGGCACCGCGAACAGCGCCGCGAACGAGCCGAGCCGCTTGGTCACCTCGCTCTCGGCCAGCGAGATCATGCCGAGATTGACCTGCACGGCGGTGACCACCAGCTCACGCCGGCCGTCGATAATCTTGACGATCCGTTCGAGGTGATCGTAGACGTCGCGAAAGTACGCCTGCATGCCGGCGCAGATGCTCGGAATGCGCCCGCCGGTCAGCTTGCTGATCGCTTCCTGCAACGGCGCGATATGGTGTTGCAGGATCACGAGGCGGCGCTTGAGCGAATACAGCTCCTCAATGATTTCGCGCGACGCCGCCGAGTTGTTGCGCTCGAAAATGCGGTCTTCGAGCGCTTCGATCTCCTTGTTCATCGCCTCGATGATCGGGAAGTAACGGTCGACGATGTCGTCGGCGAGCGCGTACAGCACGAACGCGGAACCTTCCTTGAGCAATTGCGGCTCGCGCTCGCAGCGGGCGCGCACGTTCTGAAAACCGGCCCGCGTGCCGCGGCGCACGGACAGCACATAATTCTGGCCGACGAACACGTCGACTTCGCCGATCAGCAGTTCGCCCTCCTCGTCCATTTCGACGGTGTGCATGACCGCGAACAGCGACTCGCCGTATTCCTCGATCTTGGGGCTCTGGTGACCGTACTGCGCGTCTTCGATGGCAAGCTCGTGCAGGTTGAACTCGTGCTTCATCACGGCCAGTTCGTCCGGCTCCGGGTCTTTCAGCGCAACCCAGACGAAGCACTCGGGCCGCGCTACGTAGTCGCTGATGCTATCGATGTCGATATCGGCCAGCTTCCTGCCGTCCTGATAGGCGGCGCAATTGATCAGCATGATGGTTTACCTTGAAAACGGAAACAGACCGCCGGGGTTCGCAGGGCGCGTGCCTGGGGTCGGAATTCGTGGGGGTTGAGTCGACGCATTCGCCATGTTAGCGGCCTGACGTGACCGTCTTGTAGTCAATTGTTAACGTGGCGTATCGGGCCTCGTGCGTGGCGATCGCGGGCGCGCCCGAGGGGGACCGCGGCTGTCTTGAGGTGCATTGGCCTGTGGGCGCCGCGGGGCCTTTGCCGGTGCCGGCCGCTATCGGGCAACCCGCCGCAGCGCGATGCGATGATCTTCGCCGAAAACGATCGACGCGCGGTTCGTGTAGCGCGTGTCCGCCGTCACCGTGAAGCGCATTTCGACGACCGGATCGAACTGCGTGGACACGCCGATGCGATGCACGCCCGGGCTGAGATAGAAGACCACGTGCTCGCCGTTCATCAGGTCGGTAACCTGCTCGCCGTCGATATACACCAGCGCGTCGCGAAAGCGCACGATCACGTCGCGCGAACGTTCGCGCCGCACGTCGACCGCAACGAGTCCGTCGCCCCGTTCGGTGTAGCCGGGCTGGATGATGCGCGCGGCGGGCACCGCCTTGAACGGCACCGGCTCGGCCGGCGCGGCGGCGCAACCGGCCAGCAACGCGACGCTCAACGTGACGGCAGCCGCAACAGCGGACGCCGCCGTCGACGCGGCAAGCGCGTGCAACGCGCCGCGGAGCTGGCAATGCAGGCGCTGAGGCATGGGGGTCTCCCTGACCTTCTGATTTCGCTAATGACGTTGGTATCAATCAAATACAACAGGTGCCTCACGCCGGTCATTGACCCGCTCGAAGTCCGAGTCTTCGCCGACGTTTGGCATGCTCATCAATGCCCGGATGAATTGCCGGTTGTACACCTTCTGCAAGGCCTTCTCCAGAATCAGCCGATGCTCATCCTCCACCGAGCGCCCATTTGCTTCGGCTTCCCGAACCAGCGTGTCGAATAACGTTCCGTCGATACCACGAACCCATAAATTTGCCATCCTGAATGCTCCCGCTCACCTATTGCCAGGCATGATAGCAACCCGCGGCCGTTCTGCCACCCTGGCCGGATGGCCACCTCCGGACCGCCTGCGCGCCCCCTCTTGCATGACGCCCCATTCTTCTTCATGATCGCTGCAAACGGACGCCTGCGCAGGTCCGGCGCGTTACGGATTTACCCTCGGTTGCAACGCGCGCCAACCTCGCTCGTCAGCAAGGTCTTCGCCATCGCGTGTATGCGCAATGCTTCACACGCCGCGCCGGCGGAGATTCGATCAAGGAGATTGCAATGTGGTACTTCACCTGGATTCTCGGCATTGGCGTGGCGTTGGGCTTCGGCATCATCAACGTGATGTGGCTGGAAGCCGGCGGCAAGTTCGCGCGCGACCCGCAGCCCGGCGGCGCGTCGGCCACGCCCGGGGACAAGTCTGCGTGACTTACCTGGTGTTCGTTTGCGGTCACGCGGGCACGGGCAAGACCACGCTCGCGAAAAAGCTGCACGGCCCGCTGATGCAGGCGAGCGGCACACCCTTCTGCCTGCTCGACAAAGACACGCTCTACGGCGGCTACAGCGCGGCCGCGATGGCCATGCTGACCGGCGACCAGAACGACCGCGACAGCCCGCTGTTCCTGCAGCATCTGCGCGACCCGGAATATCGCAGCCTGATCGACACCGCCCGCGACAATCTCGAGCTCGGCGTAAGCGCGCTGGTGGTCGCCCCGCTGTCGCGCGAAGTGCGTGAGCGGCGCCTGTTCGATCGGGCCTGGCTGGGGGTCGGCGAGAAGGTCGCGCTGAGGGTTGTGTGGGTTTATACGGAAGAAGAAACCGCGCATCGGCGCATCGTCGAGCGCGGCAATCTGAACGACGCGTACAAGCTCGCGCATTAGGACACATACCGGCAGCGCCGCTTCGTGCCGGACGGCGAGCTTTGCAATGATCTGTTGATGTTCGACAATACCGCGCCAACTTTGGCGGATGACGAGGCCTTGATCGCGCGCATCGTCGGCGAGGCCTATCCGGCGGCTACGATGCAGCCGCCGTTGCCGGTGTAGGTGGCGTTCTCAAAGCGCCGCGACCGCCTGCAGCGCGGTGCGACGCACCACGACCTTAAACCGTCGCCACCGCATCCAGCGACTGCCCTTCGTACAGCTGCCCAAACCGGTTCGCAAGGAAGTCGCGCAGCGACACCTGCTCCTGGCGCACGAAACCGCTTTGCGGCAGCTTCTTTTCGCGGAACAGGTCGAGCACCGCGCACATTGCGCCGGCGGTGGTGATCTGGATCGCGCTCATCGGCACGCTGCACACCGTCCTGGCGAAGATCTTGCGGGTGAAGACTTCCTGCACCAGTTGACCGTCGCGCATCCCGCTCACGGTAATAAACACCAGCACCACGTCTTGCGCGGTCGACGGCACCGAACGGCGCATGATGTTCTTCAGCGTGTCGCGGTCGGTGGCCAGACGCAGGTCTTCCAGCAGGAACTGCATCAGATTACGGTGACCCGGATAGCGCACCGACTTGTAGTCGAGCGATTCGACGCGGCCCGCCAGCGTTTCGCACAGCGTGCCCAGGCCGCCGGACGTATTGAAGGCTTCGTATTCGGTGCCGTCGAGCGAAAAATGTTCGAGGCCTTCGAGCGGCTGCACCCACTGCGTGCGGCTGTCGCGAATCGCTTCGCACGGCTGGCAGTACTCGTTGATCAGACCGTCGACGCTCCACGTCAGGTTGTACTTCAGCGCATTGGTCGGGAATTCCGGCAGCGCGCCGACCCGCATCTTGACGTCGCGAATCTCGGTGAAGCGGTTCGCCAGTTCGTGCGCGGCAATGCCGATGAAGCCTGGCGCGAGACCGCACTGCGGCATGAAGGCGTGATCGGCGGATTCCGCGATTTCGCGGATCGCCGAGGTAGCGCGCACGTCTTCGGTCAGGTCGAAATAATGCACGCCCGCGCCCTTGGCGGCCGACGCCACGTTCACCGCCAGGTAATACGGCAGCGCGTTGACGAGCGCGTCGAAGCCCTGCACGGCGGCGCGCAGCGCGGCGGCATCGGCGGAATCGACGCGCTGCGTCGGAATCCCCTGGGCGGCGAGCTTGTCGAGCGCGTGCTGATCGCGGTCGAACGCGACGACTTCGTAGTCGCCGGTTTCGCGCAACATGTGGGCGATGGTGTGACCGATCAAACCTGCGCCAACGATGGCTACTTTCATGCGCTTCTCCTGATTCTCTAACTGCTGTCTCCAGCTTGGGAAGTGCGCTGCGCTATGGCGCGGCGCCCGGCGGGCTGAACCCTTGAGCAACAGTTTAGGGAGAAGCAAAAACAGTTCATACGCGCAAAATGCTGCGATATGACCATCAAATTCGACGTTATGACGAACTCATCAGTCGAAATGTCGAAAAGTTGTTAAAACGGCGTAAACGGGAGGGGTCGCACGAAGCGCCAGAAGGCGACGCCGCGGCCGCTCACACCGTACCGCGATCGATCTTGCGCGCCAGAATGATCGAGGTCGTGGTGCGCTCCACGCCCTCCAACCCACCGATCTGATCGAGCAGATCGTTCAGCCGGTCGGGCGAATCGGCGCGCAGCCACGCCACATAGTCGAACTCGCCGCTCACCGCGCACAGCAATTGCACCTCCGGCATCTTGCCGAGCCGCTTCTGCACGGCCGGCCCATGCTTGGGCGCGAGGATGATGCCGACATAGGCGACGATGCTCGAATCGAGCACGTCCTGCCCGAGCCGCACGCTATAGCCGGCGATCACATTGCTGCGTTCGAGCCGCGCGATGCGGGCGATCACGGTGGTACGCGCCACGTCGAGCTGGCGCGCGAGATTGGCGACGCTCTCGCGGGCGTTGGCTTGCAGCAGCGCCACGAGGTTACGGTCGAGGTCGTCGAGTTGGTCGAGGCGCGGAGGTCTCATCGAGGGCGAAGGAAGGGAGTCAACGGTGGAGCGGATTATCGCGCGTCTTGGGCCGCGGGCGGCGAAGTCGTGCTACGGATCACGCGCCAAACCGTTCGATCACGAAGTCGATAAAACTGGTGAGCTTCGGCGTGGCGCGCCGGTCGCGCGGATAGACCAGATGAACCGGTGCGCCGTCCGGCAGATAATCCTCCAGCACGGAAACCAGCTCACCGCTGGCAATTTCGCGCGCGAGCAGCGCCTCCGGCTGCAACACCAGACCGAAACCGCGCAACGCGGCGACCTTCAGCGCCTGGCCGTTATTCGCGCGGAAGCGTCCCGCGCGCAACTGGTTTTCCGCGAGCGTCTCACCGTCCAGCCGCCACAATCCTTCGCGGCCCCAATGCAGAAAACCCAGACACTCGTGGTCCACCAGATCGGCCGGCGTGCGCGGTGTGCCGACCCGTGCCAGATACGCCGGCGACGCGCACGCGCGCATCCGGTAAGGCTTGAGCGGCCGCGCGACGAAACTCGAATCGGCCAGATGACCGATCCGCACGGACGCGTCGAAACCCTCTTCCACCAGATCGATCACCCGGTTCGACAGATCGAGTTCGAGGATCACGTCCGGCCATGCGGTGAGGTAGTCGGTCATGGCCGGCGCGAAGACTTCGACGCCGTAGGTCAGCGGCACGGTCACCTTGAGCACGCCGCGCGGCGCGGCCGCCATTGCCTCGGCAAGCGACTCGGCGTTCTTCACGTCGCTCAGAATGCGTTTGCATTGCTCGTAATACTGCCGGCCGATTTCCGTCAGACTCTGCCGGCGCGTGGTGCGTGTCAGCAGCCGCGTGGCCAGCCGGGTTTCGAGCGCACGGATATGCTTGCCGACCATGGCCGACGAAATGTCGAACCGCTCGGCCGCCGCCGTCAGGCTGCCCGCCTCGACCACCGCCACGAAGATTTCCATGCTGACGAATTTATCCACCCGCTATTTCCTGTTGGTTTCGGTTGTAAGCGTTTGTCGCATAAGCGGCGCATTGCAGGGATATCGTGATACTAATAGCGGCGACGGCAAAATGGGCAGCCGGCCGCCACGCGTTATGAATCACGCTTCGTGAGTCAGCCGCATCGACGCGAGGCGGGCCGCTCGCCACACGCGCCTTGTCCCAATTCGAATAGACATCAGGAGTTTCGATGAAAAAAGCACTGGTAATGCTGGCCACCGCAGTCGCCATGAGCGGCGCGTTCGCACAAACCCCCGCGCCGGCATCGGCACCGGCCGGCGCCATGGCGGCCCCCGCCGGTAAAGCCGGCCACGAGCGCAATGTCGAAGACCGGATCGCCTATCTGCACTCGCAACTGAAGATCACCTCGGCGCAGGAATCGCAGTGGAACGCTTTCGCCGACGTCATGCGCAGCAACGGCGAGACGATGGGCCAGTTGTTCCAGCAACGCAAGGCCGCGGGCAACCTGTCCGCGATCGACGATATGAAGCAATACGCTTCGATCGCGCAAGCGCATGCGGATGGCATGAAGAAACTGGTCGACGCGTTCGACCCGCTGTATAGCAGCTTCTCGCCCGAGCAGAAGAAGCTGGCCGATGTGACGTTCCATCAGCCGGGCGGTCCGAACGGCGGTCCGCGTCATCACGGCAAGGGCAAGGCTGGCAAGGCTGCGCCGGCGCCGGCGAGCGACGCGGCGCAGTAAGCGCGCGCAGCGGTGCCGGGGTAATCCGGTAGTTCAGCAGGCAGGGGCGAACGGCGCGAGAATTCGTGCCGCTCGCCCTGTTCTTTTCTGAGGACCGGCGCGAGTTCTTCGTCGAGCTTCCTCTCGCGTCGATTGCAGCTTGTGCGGCATTTGCAGCGACGCCATGCTTCCTCGCCCGGCCGCGATGCCGCGCGCGTCATCACGCGGTCCTTGCGCGCCTGGCGCGCCGCCCAACCCAAAACAAACCGATCGCTGAATCCATCTGGCATGATGCGAGTTCGCAGCTTCCGGCAACGGGGTCAGCGACACCTCGTCGCGATTCCCCGCCCGCACGCCGCCATCGACATCTCTATCTCTGCCCGCTTCATGAACGAACTGAAAAATCTCGATCTGAGTCAAGATCCGCACGCCCGTCGCGTCGTTAAAGACGAAACCGTGAGCGTCGAATTCGCCGCCGTCGAAGGCGAACTGATGAGCCTCGAAGGCCCGAACCGTTATGTCCCGGGCGACGCGCTGATCACCGGTTCGACCGGCGACCGCTGGGTCGTCTCGCGCGAACGCTTCGACGCCAAGTATGTCCCCGCCAACGCCGCGCACGCGCACGGCGAAGCGGGCGCCTACCGCAACCGCCCGGCCGTCGTACTCGCCAGGCAGATGACCGAAGCCTTCTCGCTCGCGCGTTCCGCCGCCGGCGGCGACGTGCTGCGCGGTGTCGCCGGCGACTGGATCATGCAATATGCGCCCGGCGATTACGGCGTGGTCCAGGCCGCGCGCTTCGCGAAGGTTTATCGGCTCGCCGATTGAGGGGGCGCGGACGGCGGGCCTGAAGCTCGCACTTGAAGTTCGGGCCTGTAGTTCGGGCCTGTAGTTCGGGCCTGTAGTTCGGGCCTGTAGTTCGGGCCTGTAGTTCGGGCTCGTAGTTCGGACTTGAAGTTTGAACCGAAGCTCGGTTCTCGAAGCTCTGTCCCGAGGTTCAGGCCTCAAGCCTCAATCCGAAGCCATCAACCGCAATCCCAAACCTCAAGCAAACTCGTCACCGAGATCCACCGTAACGTCACGCGGCACCGCCTCACCGTTCGCATACTGTTCTTCGAGCGAGCCGATGCTCGCCTCGACATACGCGCGCAGCACGGCAAAGCTGCGGCCGCGCAACCGCGCCGGCAACGCGCGATAACGCGCCAGCGCGGCCGGCGTGATCGCCACCGTCATCACGATGCGGCGTGCCGCCGCGCCGAAACGCATCGCCACCCAGTGAATCGCCAGCGTCGGCGTGCCGCCTTCCGCCGCGCGCTGGATGAACTGCGTCTGCTCGGGAAACAGATCGCTGATGACGCGCGCCAATTCCTCGAACTCGGGATTCGCGCAGTCGTATTGGTAAGCTTCCATGGGAAGGGTCCAGAGGTCATGCTGAAGGGTCGGCCGCTCACACGGAGCCGCCGACGGGAGAACATCGCGGCCGGATTATGCCGCGACCGCGGGCCGCCGGTACGTTCTGAACAACAGCCCGGCGACGATCAACGCACCCAGCGCATACACGCCATCCACGGCGGCGAGCGGCACCAGTTGCGCCTGGAACAGCGCGGCGGGTACGTCCACCAGCGCGTGCAGCACGATCGCGAGCGGCAGGATGCCTCGCCAGCCGGCGCGCAGACCGCGCCACATCAACACCGACAAACCAATCTGAAAAATCAGCGCGGCCACGCGTTCGAGCGCGAAAATCCCGGCCGTCTGCGGCGTCAGGCTGGCGAGAATCAGGTGGATGCGCATCACCGAATCGGTCGGCAGGTTGCTCAGGTAGCCGTCCAGTTCGCCACGGTTTTCGAACACCGCGAACAGAATCCATTGAATCTGCACTAGCACACCGACCAGCCACGCTTCCGCGCCGCCGTGGCCCAAGCCGTAGGTCAGCGCGGTGCCGTCGTCACCGCGCGCGGCCGCGCTGTCCGACGTGGTTGCCGTGGTTGACGTAGTCGAAGCTGCTTTGGCCGCAGCGCGCTTGAGCAGCAGCCGCATACCGATGAAACGCCCCACTTCCTCGCAGATGCCCGCGGCCAGCGCGCCGTACACCACGAAGGCCAGCGGGTTGGCCAGGAAGGTTGCGCTCGCCTCGTTCCGGTGCAGCACGTAGTCGTTCAAGGCGCGCTCGATCACCATCGCGAACAACGCGAACAACGCGATACCGGTGATCGCATCGCGCGGTTTCAGCGCGAGCGGCCGGCGCAGACGACGGTAGATCAGGAAGGGTAAGGCGGCGACCAGCAGCGTCGCGACGGCGAGACTGGAGAGGGTAAGCGGTGCTACAACCATGAGTGTCCTTGCAATGACCGGCGCGCACCCGCTGCGCGCCGCAGCCCGAATGATCGCAGATCAGCGCGAAGTTGACGCGCGGACGATCAATTCTCCGGGCAGCAGACAGTCGCGCGCGGCGGTCTGAACGCCTTCGATGCGCTCGTGCAGGAACTCGACCGCGCGATAGCCGATCTCGTAGGTCGGCTGACGGATCGTCGTCACACCGGTCAATTCGGCCCAGTCGGGGTCGTCGATGGAGAGCAGCGCGACGCGGCCTTGCCAGTCGGCGCCGTAGCGGGCTTTCAGGTGCAGCGCGAGACATAACGCCACCGGGGCGTTGGCGGCGAATAGCGCGATGCGGCGCGGGAATTGGCCCGCAGCGGTGGCTGCGCCGCCCGGGTCGGCCCGCTTGCCGGCGCGGCCTGACTGGCCCGCGTTCGTGGCGGCGTCGATCGCGCGGTCCAGTTCGGCGAGGCTGCGTTCGACCTCGGCCGTATCCGCGAGATTCAGCACCAGCGTATGGCCACGCGCGCGGCGCTTATCGTTGTTATCGCCCTGCTCGCCTCGAGCAACTTGCCCCGCTTGCCCCGCTTGCTCACCGTGCGCGCGCATCGCCTCACGAAACGCCGCCTCGCGCAATTGCCGCGAACTGACCTGCTCGAACGGTTGAACGGCAAACCAGATTTCGTCGAAGCCACGTTCGAGCAGATGCCGCGTACCCAGCTCGGCCGCCGCGCGATTGTCCAGCCCCACCATATCGGCGACGAGGCCATCCACCAGACGATCCACCAGCACCGCCGGAATGCCGCTGCCGACCACCGGCCGCAACGTCTCGTCCCGCACCCCGAGCGCGTTGACGATCACGCCTTCCACCCGATACGTGGTCAGCAGTTGCAGATAGCGCCGCTCCATTTCGACTTCGTTGGCGGCATGGCAGATCAGCGGCATCAACCCGAGTGCATGACAGGCCGCTTCCACGCCTTGCAGCACTTCGACCGTGTAGGGATTGGTCAGGTCGGCGAGCAGCATGCCGATCAAGCGGTTGCGGCCGCGCTTGAGGCCGCGCGCCATCTGGTTCGGCTGATAGTCGAGCCGCGCGATCGCGGCCTCGATCCGGGCGCGCAACTCCGGCGACAACACGCTCATCTCGCCGTTCAGATAGCGCGAAATGCTGGTCTTGCCGGTGCCGGCTTCACGCGCGACGTCGGTGATCGTCGCGCGGCGCGGCGCGGTTTGCGGGGTCGTGCTCATCGGCGCCTCGCCAGGCCGTTCAGGCGTTGACTCACTGGCCCAGAACCTCGCGATTGACGATGTTGTTCGCGAGCGTCCCCTGCAACGCGGCGACGAGATTTTCCGCCGCGTTGCGCGCCATCGCATGACGCGTCTCATGAGTCGCCGAGCCGATATGCGGCAGCGCGACCACGTTCGCGAGCTTCAGCAGCGGCGAATCGGCGGGAAGCGGCTCGGTCTCGAACACGTCGAGCCCCGCGCCGCGAATCGTGCCGTTTTGCAGCGCTTCGATCAGCGCCGTTTCGTCGACGGTCGCGCCGCGCGAGGCGTTGATCAGGATCGCGCCCGGCTTCATCGCCTTGAGTTCGGCCGCGCCGATCAGATGCTTGGTCGCGGCCGTGAGCGGCACTTGCAGGCAGACGAAATCGGCCGTGGCCAGCAGCTCCGCCAATTCGACGCGGCGCGCGCCGTAAGCCTGTTCGGCCTGCGGATTCGCGCTGCGGTTGGTGTACAGCACCTTCATGTTGAAGCCCAGCGCCGCGCGCCGCGCGACCGCGCCGCCGATCCGCCCCAGGCCGACGATGCCGAGCGTCTTGCCCTGCACGTCCACACCGAACTGAGCCGGCCCGATGCTCTGCCGCCACTCGCCCGCTTTCACCCAGTCGGCGAGTTCGACCACCCGGCGGGCCGAGGCGAGAATCAGCGAAAACACTGTATCCGCGGTGGATTCGGTCAGCACGTCCGGCGTATGCGCGAGGACGATGCCACGCCGCGTCAGATCGGCGACGTCGAACTGGTCGAAGCCCACCGAGATGGTCGACAGCGCCTTGAGGCGCGTCGCGCCTTCGAGCATGGCCGGCGTGATCTTCACGCTCGAACCGATGCCGCCATCCGCGTCGTGCAGCGCGGCGACGAACGTGTCGTGCCGGGCCGGATCGACCTGCACGACCTCGACATGCTGCTGCAGATACGCGAGCACATCTTCGGGCAACGGCTTCCAGGCGACGATCTTCTTCATCAGCTTATTTTCCTTGCAACGGGGTAGCGAGCGGGGCCGCGCTGTTCGGCGTCTGATCCTGCGGCTGCGGCTTGACGATCAGCGTCAGGATCACGGCGGCGACCAGCGCCACGCTCATGAATGCATACGACGCCGAGGGCGAACCGGTGGCGCCGTTCAGGTAGCCGACCACATACGAGCCGACGAACGAACCGAGCGCGCCCATGCTGTTGATCAGCGCCATGGCGCCGCCCGCGACGTTCTTCGGCAGCAGCTCCGGCACGATCGCGAAGAACGGCCCGTACGGCGCGTACATCGCGCCGCCGGCAATCACCAGCAGCGCATACGAGAGCCAGAAGTGCGTGGAGCCGAGCGCGTACGACGCCGCGAACGCCACCGCACCGACCAGCAGGAACGGCCACACGAACACTTTGCGGCGGTTGAGTTTATCCGATGCCCACGAAGCTGCAAGCATCGCGATGGTCGCGGCCAGATACGGCAACGCCGACAGCCAGCCGGCTTCGACCATGCCGAGCGTCGAGCCGTTCTTCAGGATCGACGGCAGCCACAGCACGAAGCCATACACGCCGATGCTCCAGCAGAAATATTGCGCGCACAGCTTGATCACCGCGGGCGTGCGGAACGCCTCGCTGTAATTGCGCACCGGCTTGATCGCGGCCTGCTCGGCGCGCAGCGTTTGCGCGAGATCGTCCTTTTGCTGCTGGGTCAGCCACGCCACCTGCTGCGGCTTGTCCTGCACGATGAACCACCAGCACACCGCCCAGATGATCGCGGGCGCGCCCTCGGCGATGAACATGTGACGCCAGCCGAACGAGTGCACCAGATAGCCGGACACGACCGACATCCACAGCACGGTGACCGGATTGCCGAGAATCAGGAAGGTGTTGGCGCGCGAGCGTTCGCCCTTGGTGAACCAGTTGCTGATGAAGATCAGCATGGCCGGCATCACGGCGGCTTCGACCACGCCGAGCACGAAGCGGATCACCATCAGCGACGGAATATTGCTGACCATGCCGGTCAGCGCCGCGCAGCCGCCCCACAGCACGAGACTCCAGAACACGAGCTTCTTGACGCTGCGCCGTTCGGCATAGATCGCGCCGGGAATCTGGAAGAAGAAATAGCCGAGAAAGAACAGCGCGCCGATCAGCGACGACAAGCCCTTGCTGATGCCGAGATCCTGATTGATGCCGGCCGCCGACGCGAAGCCGAAGTTCGCGCGATCCAGATAAGCGAGGCTGTAGGTGATGAATACGATCGGCATGATCGTCCACCAGCGGCGAATCGCGAGCGATGAAGTCATGGGTGTCTCCTTTGACGGCTTCCCGAAACAATGATGAACGGTCATGGGGCGCGGTTCGGCGCGCTCTTGGTGTGGGTACTGGTGTTCGTGCTGGTGTTCGTGCTGGCGGTGGTGCCCGAGGCTACCGCCCCCCGTTCACAACGCGGTCGCGACCGGCGGCACGTCGGCCAGTTCGAGCGCATCCAGTTCGGCGCGGGTCGGCAAACCTTCCGAATCGCCGATTACCTGGATCGCCAGGGCGCCGATGCGGTTGCCGCGCGCCACGGCTTGCGGCAACGTGCGGCCTTCGAGCAGCGCGCTGACCACGCCGACCGCGAAGCCATCGCCCGCGCCGACCGTATCCACCACCTGCGCGACCGGCCGACCGGGAATCATGGCGGCATCGTCGGCGGTGCGGAAATACGCGCCTTGCGCGCCGAGCTTGATGATCACGCCGCGCGCGCCCTGGTCGAGGTAAAACTTCGCGATGTCGTCGGGCTTGGTGTAGCCGGTCAGAATCTCGCCCTCGCCGATGCCGGGCAGCACCCAGTCGGCCAGCGCGGCCAACGCATTCAAACCGTCGACCATTGCGGCGCGTGACGGCCACAAGGTCGGCCGCAGATTCGGATCGAACGAAATCGTCTTGCCGGCGGCACGCATTTCGCGCGCGAGATGAAACGCGAGTTCACGCGAACTCGCCGAGATCGCCGGGGCCACGCCGGTCAGGTGCAGATGACGCGCGGGCAGCACGTAATCCGCCGCATAGTCCGCCAACGACAGATGACTCGCCGCCGAGCCTTTGCGGAAGTACTCGATCGCCGGGTCGCTGCCGTCGTCGTTTTTCGACTTCAACTGGAAGCCGGTCGGATAGTGTTCGTCGGTCCTCACGCAGCGCTGGTCGATGCCCTCTTTGGTCAACGTGTCGCGCACGAACTGACCGAACGAATCGCGGCCGACGCGGCTCATCCAGCCCACCTTGAAGCCGAGCCGCGACAGGCCGATCGCCACGTTCAGATCGGCGCCCGCGACGCGTTTGGTGAACTGCCCGACCGCCGCGAGCGCGCCGGTTTCGGCGGCTACGAACATGGTCATGGCTTCGCCGTAGGTGATGACGTCGAGTGCTGCGTGGGGGGTGCTCATGCTTCGCTCCTGCGTGGTGCTTTTTCGCGGCGTCGTCGGCGTGGGGCGCGACGAGCGCCGGGTGGTTCTGGTTGCGTGTTGGGTGCTGCGTGTTTCCCTTGCTGCGTGCTGCGTGCTACGTGCCGCGCGCTTCGTGCTTCGCGTTGCGTGCTGCGTGCTTCGTGTGCTGCCTGCCGCGTGCTTCTTTGCCGCGTGCCGTTTTCTCTATCGTTCTCTCTCAGGTTCCACGCACTGCTCACGCCGCCGCCAACCAGGCGACGTAGCGCGCCGCATCCGCATCGATACGATTCTTCTCGAACGGAAACTCGATCCCGCGCGGCACATTCCGCGGCAGCGAATCGAGCACCGCGGCAAACTGCGCGTCGTCGGCGGCCGGCGCAGCCGGAAAACGTCGCGCGCCCTCGCCTGCCGTCGTCTTGCAATGGATATAGTCCACGTGCGCCGCCAGCGCGCCGGCCGCATCGAGCGGCGCGACGTCGCGCCAGGCCCAGTTGCCGATGTCGAAGGTCATGCCGAGCAAGCCCGCGTGGCCCTCGCGCGCCAGCGCGTCGAATAGCCCGACGAACTGGTCGAGCGATCCGCCCTCGGCCAGTTGACCGTTTTCGACGACCAGTCGCAGATCCGCGCAGCGCAGGTGATCGGCGATCACGGCCGCGTTGGCCTCACGAGCGAAACCGCCCAGCTGCAGCTTCACGAAGCGCGCGCCGAGCGCCAACGCTTCCTCGATCGACAGGCGCAGCGCGGCGGCGTCGAGCGTGCCGTCTGGCGCGTACAGCGAGGCCGGCGTCGAATACACGCACCACAAACCCAGCGCCGCGATCCGCTCGCCGAGCTCGCGCAGCGTGGGCAGGGCCGCGTCGGTTTCGTCGGCGAACAACTCGCGACGCACTTCGAAACCCGCCGCGCCGGCTTGCCGGCTCGCTCCCGCCCACTTCAGATGACCGTGCGCACGGACTGCATCCATCCCGAACGCGCTGGCGACGATCACTACGTCAACTCGATCAGTCATGTCGAAATTACTCAAATCCATCTGCCAATCGGCATTTGGAACCGGTTCCAAATGCGTTTCGAAAAAAAGCGCCGAGGCGCTTGCGATGCCCAAATAGTGCGCCGGAGTCGGCGTCATGCACCATAGTGGAAATCCCCAGGGGCGAGCTGGCGTGTCGACTCGTGCGCCTTATCAGCACGGCATACCTCCGCGTTGCCCGCTCAAGTCCCTTCCGCCAGACACAACGCAAGAAACTGCTCCACCACCCGCGACGGCGCACTCGCGTGCGGCACGAGGATCGACAAGCGCCGCGTGAGCGGTTCCGGGCTCAGCGAGAACAGGCGCAGCGCGCCGTTTTCATGCCGCATCGACATGGCCGACACGAACCCGATGCCCATGCCGGCCCGCACCGCCTCCTTCACGCCTTCCACACCGGCAATCTCCAGCGCCACGCGCATCGGCACGCCCGCCCGGGCGAACGCCCGCTCGACGATCTGCCGCACGCCGGAGCCGGTCTCGCGCAACACCAGCGGATAGTCGCCGAACGCCGCCAGTTCGACGCGACCGTCCCCGCCAACGTCACCACCTGCTGCGCTCGACAGCGTCAACGGATGCGAGCCCGGCATGATCGCGACGATCTCGTCCTCGCGCCACGCATGCACCGCGGTATCCGGCGGCAAATCCGCGCCGACCGGTCCTTCGATCATCGCGATGTCGACCGACCCGAGCGCGCCGACGATCTCCGTGGTGTTGCCGTCCGCGGCATGCAGCGTCACTTCAGGAAAGCGCCGATGAAACTCGGCGATCAGATACGGCAGCAGATAGCTCGCCGGCGTGGTGCTCGCGCCGATCCGCAAGGTGCCCTGCTCCAACCCGCGCAACGCGTCACGGTACGCATGCGCCTGCCGCCAAGTGTCGCGCAGCCGCGCCGCGTAGCTCGCCAACTGCTCGCCGGCCGGCGTCAGGCGCACGCCGCGGCCGTCGCGTTGGTACAGCGGCTCGCCGAACTCGTCCTGCAATTGCCGCAACTGCCCGGACACGGCCGGCTGCGACAAATGCAGCGCGACCGCCGCCCGGCTGATGTTGCGATGCTCGGCGACGGCGGCGAACGTTATAAGTTGATCGGGGGTCATGGCAACCAAAGTATCGGCACAACCTATACTTTACATCCTAAATCACGATTTTTCATATCGATATATCTAATTTAGGATAAGCCCTATCGAATCTCAGTCAGTCATAGAAAAGGGCTGCAAACCATGTCAACCGCGCACCTTACCGCTTCCAATCCCGCCGCCGAGTCATCCACTCGCGGCCAACTCAACGGCATTCTGTTCGTCGCGCTGTTCGCCGCCGCCGTCACGCGGATCGCCGCGATTCCGGCGATTGCCGGTCTCGGCCTGAGCCCGCTGATCGTCGGCATCGTGGCCGGCGCGCTGTACGGCAACGGCCTGCGCGACGGTATGCCCGCCAGCTGGTCGGCCGGCGTCAACTTCTCGGCGCGCAAACTGCTGCGCATCGCGGTCGCCTTCTTCGGACTGCGCGTGAGCCTGCAGGAAATCGCCCAGGTCGGTTTGCCGGGCCTCGCGGAATCGGTGCTGATCGTCGTCAGCACGCTCGTGATCGGCACGTGGGCCGGCATGAAGATCATGAAGCTCGACCGCGACACCGCACTGCTGACGGCAGCCGGCAGCGCGATCTGCGGCGCGGCCGCCGTGCTGGCCTTCGAATCGACGCTGCAATCCAGGCCGCACAAGAGCGCAATGGCCGTGGGCAGCGTGGTGCTGTTCGGCACGCTCTCCATGTTCCTCTACCCGGTGCTGTTCAAGGCAGGCTGGCTGCATCTGGATACGGTGGGCGCGGGCCTCTTCTTCGGCGGCACGATTCACGAAGTGGCGCAGGTGGTCGGCGCGGCCAGCAACGTGAGCCCGGAAGCCGAGCATATCGCCACCATCGTCAAGATGACCCGCGTGATGATGCTGGTGCCAGTGCTGCTGGTGGTGGGCGTATGGGTGAACCGTTCGGCCCGCCCAGCTGCGTCGCATGAAGGCGCCGTCTCGCATGCCCCGCGCAAGCTGGCGATTCCCTGGTTCGCGCTCGGCTTCCTGGCGTTCGTCGTGATCAACTCGCTGCATGTGCTGCCGGAAACCGCGACCAGCACGCTGAACATGCTCGACACCTTTGCGCTGACCATGGCCATGACGGCACTCGGCATCGAAACGCGGATTTCGCAGATTCGCCAGGCCGGGCCCCGCGCACTGACCACCGGCTTCATTCTGTACGTCTGGCTGATTGCCGGTGGACTCGGGATCACATGGGCCGTCCAGCACCTGTTCGGCTAAGCGGCTCCCGCCTTCGAACCCACCCCGCCGCGTGCGGGGTTTTGCGCATTCAGGCGCCCCATCCGGTCCGGGCGCACGGCATACTGGTTGCTGACGTCGCCAGTTCACGCAATCCGTCGTGCAACCTGCCCGTTCAAGCAACGCATGGGCAACCGGAATGAGGATCGATCGATGAGCCTGGAACTTTACTATTGGGACGGACTGCAAGGCCGCGGCGAATTCGTGCGGCTCGCGCTGGAAGAAGCCGGCGCCGACTACGTGGAAGTGGCGCGCGGCGAACCGTCGGACGGCCTCGGCACCCACGCGATGATGGCCATCATGAAAAGCCGCGACGAGCCCTACCCGCCATACGCGCCGCCGTTTCTGAAAGACGGCGATCTGGTGATCGCGCAGACCGCCAACATTCTGTTCTACCTCGGCCCGCGACTGAATCTCGCGCCGCAGGTGGAGAGCCTGCGCTACGTCGCCAACGGCCTGCAACTGACTATCGCCGACATGGTCACCGAAGCGCACGACACGCACCATCCGCTCGCCAGCGCGTTGTATTACGAAGACCAGAAAGATGCCGCCAGGGTGCGCGCGCACGACTTCATCGACAACCGCATTCCGAAGTTCATGACGTACTTCGAGCGCGTGCTGAAACAGAATCCGGCCGGCGGCACGTGGATGGTCGGCGATGCGCTCAGCTACGTCGATCTATCCATGTTCCAGTTGATCGACGGCCTGCTGTACGCGTTTCCGCGCGCGCTCAAGCGCTTCGGCGAACACTATCCGCGGCTCGCCGCGTTGCACGACGCGGTGATCGAGCGGCCGAACATCGCCGCGTATCTGCAGTCGGAGCGCCGCATCGAGCATAACGAGGCGTGCATCTTCCGGCACTATCCCGAACTCGACAAGGCGGCGGCTTGACGCGCGCCGCCCTTCATCGCCCAGCCGCCGCAACGCGCCTGCCGTCCACGGCGGGCGCGTTGCCGTTGCCGGGCCTGCCGTTCAACTTCTCACACCCTGTCCCGCCGACGTGCTTTCATTCCTGCTGAAACTGCGCACCCGCGCTCAACGCCTGTTCCGCCTGTCCGAGGCCCACACGATGCTGGTCTGGTCGGTGGTGGTCGGCGTCGCCGGCGCCTTCGCGACGATCGCCTTTCGCGAGGCCATCGCGCTGCTGCAACTGGCAGCGGTCGGCAAGTCCGGCAGCTTCGTCGAAATGGCGCGCAGCCTGCCGTGGACGGTGCGAATCTGGCTGCCCGCCGCCGGTGGTCTGATCGCGGGTTTCTTTTTGCTGATCGCGCGGCGTCATGCGGACAAGAACAGCCACGTCGACTACATGGAAGCGGTGGCGATCGGCGACGGTGTGGTGCCGGTGAAGCTGAGCTTCTGGCGCAGCGTGTCGTCGCTGTTCACGATTTCGAGCGGTGGCTCGATCGGCCGCGAAGGGCCGATGGTGCAACTGGCGGCGCTCGCCGCGTCGCTGATCGGGCGCTGGGTGCATTTCGATCCGCCGCGGCTGCGTCTGCTGGTGGCGTGCGGGGCGGCGGCCGGGATCACGTCCGCGTATAGCGCGCCGATTGCCGGCGCGTTTTTCGTCACCGAGATCGTGCTCGGTTCGATCGCGATGGAAAGCTTCGGGCCGGTGGTGGTCGCGGCCGTGGTCGCCAACATCACGATGCGCGAATTCGCCGGCTACAAGCCGCCGTACGAGATGCCGGTGTTTCCGCCGGTGGCCGGCCTCGAGGTCTTGCTGTTCGTCGCGCTCGGCGCGCTGTGCGGCGCGGCGGCGCCGCAGTTTCTGCGGCTGCTGGATGTGTCGAAGGCGAGCTTTCGCAAGCTGCCGTTGCCGCTGCCGGTGAGGCTCGCGATCGGCGGTCTGGTGGTGGGCATTCTGTCGGTCTGGTCGCCCGAGGTGTGGGGCAACGGCTATAGCGTGGTCAACTCGATTCTGCATTCGCCGTGGACCTGGACCGCGCTCGTACTGGTGCTGGTGTTCAAGCTCGTCGCGACCGCCGCCACCGCGGGTTCCGGCGCGGTCGGTGGGGTGTTTACGCCGACCCTGTTCGTCGGTGCGGTGGTCGGCTCGCTGTTCGGCCAGGGCATGCATGCGCTATGGCCGCACGGCACCTCGGCGCCGTTCGCGTACGCGATGGTCGGCATGGGCGCGTTCCTGGCCGGGGCGACCCAGGCGCCGCTGATGGCGATCCTGATGATCTTCGAAATGACGCTCAGCTATCAGGTGGTGTTGCCGCTGATGCTCTCCTGCGTGGTCGCGTATTTCGTGTCGCGCGCCATCGGCAAGACCTCCATGTACGAGATCACGCTGCACCGCAATCAGGAGGAACAGGAGCGGACGCGGCTGCGCTCCACGCAGATGCGCGAACTGATCCGGCCGGCCGAAACCGTCGTGCCGCCGAACGCCACCGTGCACGACATGACGCGGGTGTTCCTCGAGTATCCGGTGAAGTATCTCTATGTGGCCAACGAGTCCGGCGCATTTCTCGGCGTGGTCGCGCTGAAGGACATCACCTCCGATCTGCTGGAGAAGCGCGATACCGCCGCGAAGACCGCCGCGGACTACCTGCAGCCGCATTTCGACGTGCTCACGCCCGACATGCCGCTCGGCGTCGCGTTGCAGCACTTCATGGCGTTTCAGGGCGAGCGGCTGCCGGTGGTGGAAAGCGCCGCGCATCCGACGCTCGCGGGCGTGGTGTACAAGACTTCGCTGCTCGATGCTTATTTCCGGATGAATCCGACGCGTTGAGTGCGTGCTCGCGGTCACGTGAGCGCCCGCCCGCACGCCTCTCGCGCCATGCCAGGCCTCGGCGGCCAGCGCGCCATCGCGCCATGTCCGACTTATGTCGAACCTGCCTTCTGGCTGCCATCATTTGAAATTTACAATACCGTTTTGTCGCAAATGTGCGCGCGTTGCAGGATTTGCCATCTAAGATGGTAGATGCACGCGATTCGCATACGACGACGTCGCGCGTAGCTTGCGCCTTCCTTTCGACGCGGGGACGGCACAGCGCTTGCTCAACTGACAGCGCCGCATGAGCTTAGGAGGTCGGGCGATGAAAACCTCGACACTGTTGACCATGGTGACGCTGTCAGCCTCGTGTTTCGCCGCGCCGGTGCATACCGCGCGCGACGGCACCGACGCGAGCAGCCTCGCCGAACGCGCCAATGCCGCGCCGGTCGCCCCCGCGGCGCCGGACGTCGCCGCCACGGACGACACGCGTCCGCAACAATGGCAACATATTGCGCTGCCGAAATCCCGACATCTCGAACGCAGCTTCACGGGCCAGAACGAGCATCTTCAGACCTGAGGTCGGCGCGCGCGCCTGATGATCGTTAAAGTTGTTGCAGGCTTCCCTCTTCCATTTAGAACGCAGGAGCGTTGGCATGACCGCATCGGCTATTCCCGGCGAATCGATTGATCTGCAGATCGCCGACGTGCTCGGCGAAGTCCATTACCCGGCGAATAAAGATGCCCTCGTCGACGCCGCGCGCGAAGCCGGCGCCAGCAATGAAGTGCTGTCGATGCTCGACGGTCTGCCGGAACAGGATTACGCCGACGTGGCCGCGGTCACGCGGCTGATCGGCGGCAGCTTCGGCCCGGGCGTGGGCGCGTGAGTCGAGCCGGCGCCGACTGGATCTATCGCTCGCCGCTGTCGGACGCGGCGAACGGCATCGAGCGGATCGAAGCGTTCTTTCACGACGCCGCCTACGCGATGCACCGGCACGATACCTACGCCATCGGCCACACGCTGGCCGGCGTGCAAAACTTTCGCTATCGCGGCGGTTCCCGCAACAGCCTGCCCGGCGGCACGATGGTGCTGCATCCCGACGAGCCGCATGACGGCCAGGCCGGTACCGGCGACGGCTTCCGCTACCGCATGATCTATGTCGACCCGGCGCTGTTGCAGCAGGCGCTCGGCGGCAAGCCGTTGCCGTTCGTCAAGGGCGGGCTATCGGACGATCCGCGTCTTTTCAAAGCCACGGTGAACCTGCTGCGCATGATGGATGGCGCCTTCGACCCGCTCGAACAGGACGACGCGCTCTACGACCTGGCAATCGCGCTCGACGCCGTGGCCGGCGCCGCGGCCACGCGCCGTCCGGTGGATTTTCAGGCTGCGGCGCGAGCCCGTGAGTATCTGCTCGCCTCGCTCGAACACGCCGTCACGCTCGACGAACTCGCGGCGGCGGCCGGTCGTGACCGCTGGAGTTTGTCGCGGGATTTCCGCGCGCTGTTCGGCACCAGCCCGCATCGATATCTGACCATGCGGCGTCTCGACCGGGTCCGGCAACTGGTGGTTCATGGCACGTCGCTCGCCGATGCGGCGGCCGCCAGCGGCTTTTCCGATCAGAGTCATATGACGCGGCATTTCAAACGCGCATGGGGCGTGGCGCCGGCACAGTGGCTGAAGATGCTGGGCGCTCCGGCGCCGGGTGTGCGCTGAGCGAAGGTGTGGGTGTGGGCGTGAGCCTCGCCACGAGCGAAGACGCTGCCGAAGGCCCAGACGAAGACAAAGACGATGGCCCAAGCGAAAGCACCACCAGGCCGAAGACCCACCCTCACACGGGCAGACCTGGCGGCACGCCAGACTCGCGCTGCATCGCGTCACCGCCGCGCGCGCACAAACGTGCAAGACCCCGAGCCGTATCGCGCTCTATGCTCCGGCCTGATCCATCGTCCTCAGGAGGCGCCTTCCATGTCGAACCATCCAACGACCCAACCGTCCTACCAACCCATCAACTTCGCCGACAAACTGGCTCGCATCCACGATCACTGGCAGCCACGCGTGGTTGCCGAAATGAACGACTACCAGTTCAAGATCGTGCGTATCGAAGGCGATTTCATCTGGCACGCGCACGCCGATACCGACGAGACCTTCATGGTGCTCGACGGCCAGTTGCGTATCGACATGCGCGACGGTTTCGTGCTTGTTTCAGCGGGGGAAATGTTCGTGGTGCCCAAGGGAGTCGAGCACAAGCCGTACGCCGAACGCGAGGTCAGGATGCTGCTGATCGAGCCGCGCGGCGTGAAAAATACCGGCGACGAAACCAGTGAGCGCACGGCTCAAAACGACGTGTGGATATAGGCCATCGAAACCGCGGATACACCGGCCGCCGGCCGGCATATCCGGCATCCTTGTACCACTTGACGAGGAAATTTTCCTGAATACTGAACGCTCCTGTCATTAGCGGCCCAACGCTTTATCGCCCAAGGAGCGCAGTTATGAAAATCGCGACCAACCCAGCTCAGCCCTTGCAAGTTTCGCAAGATTCGTCGCCTCGAGAAGCTGAAGCCGTCTCATCTGCGAATGGCAACGCGATTGCCACTCAGCAGGCGGATCGACGGGCGATGCCGCGAGGTACGCAAGCGCGCATTTACATGCCCGATTCCGCATTCGAATCCGCGGCGAGCTCCAGAGCCGATTCGTTCTTCAATCCGCCGCAACGTGTCAACGGTCGGTCTGGCTATCCGCTTGGCCCAACCTCGCCGCCACGGTTGGGGCGGCAAGGTACGACGCAACCCGCCTCGCAGGAGGGCCACCTGACCATGGATCCACGGACAGGCAGCGCGCATTATCTGACGCAAGCGGAACATAACCCTCGGGCGTCCACATCGACAGCGGCGCAAGCCGAACATAGCCCTCGCGCGTCCACATCGGCAGCGGCGCAACCGCTAGCGGATGTCGACTACAGGAAGCCGGTTGCGTCGACTTCGCGCGAGACCCATGCAAGCGGATCAGCGCCAGGGCCGACTCCCGGCGGATCGGAACACACGGTTAATCATCCAGCCGCGCCCGTCAGACCGACGAGGAAGAGGGATCTGCCCCTTCCGCCGCCGCCAAGCGAGCGCGAGTTGCTGTTTTACTCGAAATTCAACTCTATCGATCATGCCAATCGCCAGCTCGGGCACCTGAAAATGGACAGGAATCCGGCATGGATCAATATGGGCACCAAAGAGCCTTACTTTGGAGGCAATTCGAAATCGACCATCGGCCCACTTTCAAATGAAAAAAATTCACCCTTCATGAAGCAATGGCAGGAAGTGTGGGGAACCGACGAGACCAAAGGGAAAAATCTTTCCAATATCTGGCAAACCCTGATAAAAAATCAGCAGACCAATCTGAAAAATTACATCGACGATCAAACCATGGATCTGGTTCTGTTCAACTCGAAATTTCAGGAAGCCATGTCGGACCCCACGAAATCGATGCCCCAGATTACCCCGAACACATACAGAAACGAATTGACCACCCGTCAGGACTTCAAGCGGGATGTGTATATCCTGCAGCGCGAGGCACTGAACGAAGAAAGCCCGATATTCAAACTGGACGATCGCGCGCTCAAATCCCTGAAACAGATATCTTTCAAATTGCCTTTCACGGGAGAGGGAAACTTCGCCAGTAAGATCATGCCTTACCGCAATAACGATTCGGTCATCCAATATATCGAAGGCAGGAAAGCCTATTATGAGGATGCGCTATATCGATACGGAAACGGTGACAACAGCATGCAGGGTGTGATCAGAGAAAGGTCTCGCCTTCAGGCCGATTTCGACAATGACGTTGCCGGCCATTTCCGTGATCGGCAACTCAAAGGGCAACTGGAGTTCTGGAACTGGTCGAAGGCCAATGTGGCCGGAGGGATTATCGGGTTCCATATTGTCGACTATCTGAAGAAGAAATACGGCGCCTGATTGTCGATAAAAAAGCGGCGTGCGCGGCGGGCAGGCAAAGAGGCCATTCTGCAACGCCCCTTTTTTATCAGAGCGGCGATGACGCCGAAGCCGAAGCGGCGCTTCGTGTCCGCGAAACATTGCGCACCGAACGCACCGCTTCGCTGCGCAAATCCGCCGCCGGCAGATCGTCCGCGGGATCCAGCGCGGTGACAGCGAGCGCCGACGCCGTTGCCGCTGCCGACCGATCACGCGCCGACGGCTGACCCGGCTGAAAATACTCGACCAGGTGATCGATAAAAGTCCGCACCTTCGCCGGCAAGTGCAAGCGGCTCGGATACGCAATCGTGATTTCGATCTGTGGCAAGCGGTAGTCGCCAAGCAAGGGCACGAGCCGCCCGGACGCCAGATCGCGGCCAATCAGATAACTCGGCAGAATCGCGACGCCCATGCCCAGCAGCGCGAACTGCCTGAGCATCTCGGTGTTGTTGGCGGCGATCGCATTGCTGGGCCGCACGCGCACCTCGCCGTCCGGCCCGGTGAACACGCGCTCGTCGCCGCCCTGCTCGGACGGCCGGCTCAGACACGGATGTTCGAGCAGATGCTCGGGGCGCGTCGGCGTGCCGTGCTGCGCCAGATAGGCCGGCGTCGCGCACACCGTCATATAGCCGGTGGTCAGCCGCCGCGTGACGATGCTCGCACTGCGCATGTGCCGCGTGACCATGATGCCCACGTCGTAACCCTCTTCGACCAGATCCACCTGGCGATCCGCCAGCGTGACGTCCGGCATGACGTCCGGATAGCGCGCCGCGTACGACTGCACCACGGGCGCGAGACTATGCAGCCCGAACACCACGGGCGCCACGATCCGCAAGGTGCCGACCGGTTCGTGATTGCGCGCCACCACCATCTGCTCGACGCCTTCGAGGTCGTCGAGAATGTGCCGCACGCGCTCCAGATACGTACTGCCCGACTCGGTCAGCGACAGACGGCGGGTCGTGCGATTGAGTAGCCGCGTGCCGAGCCGTGCTTCCAGATCGGCAACGTGACGCGTAACGACCGCGGTGGACAGATCCAGCGCGCCGGCCGCGCCGACGAAACTGCCGAGATCGGCCACTTTGACGAACACGCGCATGGATTGCAATTGATTCATGGAACGACTCCTGCCTCGATAAAGCCGGGCCGGCGCCGCTTCTGGCCGCCTGTGTCGACCCGGGCGACCAGGCGCGCGCGGGTTTGCCCAACGTGTCCCGATTGTATCGATCCGATCATGTCCCAACCCTGACTCGAACATGACAATCCGGTCAGGTTGACGCGGCACCGCTCGTCATTTTTTGCGAGCTCTATTGCGGATCTGGAGTAAGTAGAAACCCTTAGATGCTGGTAACATAGCGCCCGAAAGGAAATTAATCGCTATGACACATCGTTTTCAGCTTCTCGAAAAAATCGCGTTTTCGCTGGTTTGCTGGTCTGCGGCGGCCTGTTCGGCCTTTATCGCCTATGAGCGCTGCCCGGACATCAAGGTCGTTCTGCACGTCGGCGAAGAAGCCCTGCGTTACAGCGGGCAGTATTCGTTCGCCTGCTCGTCGCCGGTTGCCGACGCCTGCGCGCAATTCCCGACCAACTGATCGGTGGGCGTCGGGGGCGCCGCGCGGCTTCGTAGCGCGCCCCTACTGCATTGCCTGGCGCGCTTTCCTCGCGCGCCCTCCTGACTCGCCGCCTTGCCGCGCGCGGTCAATCACGCGTCGCGGCCGAACACGACGCGCGCGAAAAATCCCGCCAGCACCTTCTCCGCCAGTTCCGTCGGCACGTTCTGCGGATCGATCGTGTAGAAGAACTGCACG
This sequence comes from Paraburkholderia bryophila, assembly GCF_003269035.1. GTDB lineage: Bacteria > Pseudomonadota > Gammaproteobacteria > Burkholderiales > Burkholderiaceae > Paraburkholderia > Paraburkholderia bryophila. Next base: position 235,898 of record NZ_QLTK01000001.1, read on the forward strand.
CCGTCGCACAAGCCCATCAAACCGATCGCCAGCGTTTCCGGTGTCATCAGCATCGGCGTGCCGACGCGCTCGGAAAACTCGCGAATATACGCGCCCAGTTGTTCCAGCTTCTCGTGCATGAATGCGTTGAAGCGGATCCGGAAACGGCCGTCGCGCACCGCCAGCAGCTTCGCCTCCGCCCACAGCAGGAAACACTTGTTCTCGCGATGCAGCGTGCTGTAATAGTGCAGCACGCGCGCCTCCATTTCCTCGCGCGATGCCGCGCTCACGAAGATCGCCTGCAGGCCGGCCTGCATGGTTTCGTGATCGCGCCTCAGTAGTTCGAGAAACAGCTCGTTCTTGCCGCGAAAGTTCGAATAGAACGCACCGCGTGTATAGCCCGCCGCCGCCGCGATGTCTTCGACGCTCGCCGCGACAAAACCTTTCTTCATAAAAATCGCTTGCGCGGCATCGAGCAGACGCAGGCGCGTCTGGTCTTTGCTCTGCTCGCGAGTAAGTCGTTGCCTTTTCATGGGCGGAAGTCTAGCACCGAAAAGAATTTCAATTCACCATCACATTCAGATACACCTCTGTATTAGAATGCACTCGTTCATTCCAAGTCAACTGCGTATGCCGATTGCATGAGCCGGCATTCGCTTCGTCGCTGGCGGGCCGTTGCGGCTTGCCGTGTTCGTACGCTGTCTCCTGTTGGAGTAATTGTGAAGCGTCCCGGTCCTCCCGCATCGTCAGCGATGCGCCAGCAGTCTCATCGGCATGGCCGGCGCGCGCGGCGCGCCGCCATCGCGCTCGCGCTTGCCGGCGTCGTCACGCTGACGGCGTGTTCGAAGAAAGAAGTGGCGGCGAACACGCCGCGTCCGGTGGTTGCCGTGGCAGTGCATGCCGACGGCAATGCCCAAGCGGCGGCGTCGCTGCCCGGCGAAGTCCAGGCGCGCTATTCCACACCGCTGTCGTTCCGGGTGAGCGGCAAGATCGTCGAGCGGCTCGTGCGCCTCGGCGACGTCGTGAAAAACGGCCAGATCGTCGCCCGCCTCGACCCGGCCGATCAGCAGAAAAATGCGGCCAGCGCGCAGGCCCAACTCGCCGCCGCCGAGCACAGTCTGGTCTACGCGAAGCAGCAGCTCGATCGCGACCAGGCGCAGGCGAAAGAAAACCTGATCGCCCCCGCTCAACTCGAACAGACCACCAACGCTTACGCCTCGGCGGCCGCGCAGCGCGATCAGGCCGCGCAGCAGGCCGCGTTGTCGAGAGACCAGTTGCAGTACACCACGCTCAGCGCGGATCACGCCGGCGTGATCACCGCCGAGCAGGCCGACACCGGTCAGAACGTGTCCGCCGGGCAAGCCGTCTACAACCTCGCGTGGAGCGGCGACGTCGACGTGGTCTGCGACGTGCCGGAAAGCGCCCTGGCCGCGCTGTCGGTCGGACAAACCGCGAGCGTCACGCTGGCCGCGCTGCCGGGCCGCAAGTTCAGCGCCCGCGTGCGCGAGCTGTCACCCGCCGCCGACCCGCAAAGCCGCACCTATCGCGCCAAACTCACGCTCGACAATCCCGGCCCGGACGTGCGCCTCGGCATGACTGCGGATATCGCGCTCGCCGCGCCGGCCCACGGCAACGCGAATCAGAACGGCGGCGCCTTCACCGTCGCCGCTACAGCGCTCTTCCATGACGGCACGCAGCCGGCCGTGTGGGTCGTGCGCGCTGCGGACAACGCGCTGGAACTGCGCCGCGTCACGGTCACGCGTTACAACGAACGTACCATCGTGATCGGTCAGGGACTCAAGGACGGCGAGCGTGTCGTGCTGCAAGGCGTCCACACCGTAAGCGCCGGCGAAAAAGTCCGGCCGGTCGCGCCGCTGCATCCCGAGGACTTCGCTTCATGAGCACCGCGCATGAAGAGGGACGCTTCAACCTGTCCGCATGGGCACTGCGCCATCAGGCGCTAGTCGTTTTCCTGATCGCGCTCGCCACCGCGTTCGGCATCCTCGCTTATACGAAACTCGCCCAATCCGAAGACCCGCCCTTCACGTTCCGCGTGATGGTGATCCGCACCTTCTGGCCCGGCGCCACGGCGCGCCAGGTGCAGGAGCAGGTCACGGACCGCATCGGCCGTAAATTGCAGGAAACGCCGGCCATCGACTTCGTGCGCAGCTATTCGCGCCCCGGCGAGTCGCTGATGTTCTTCTCGATGAAAGACTCGGCGCCGGTCAAGGACGTGCCCGAAACCTGGTACCAGGTGCGCAAGAAAGTCGGCGATATCGCGGCCACGCTGCCGCCGGGCATTCAGGGCCCGTTCTTCAACGACGAGTTCGGCGACGTCTACACCAACATCTACACGCTCGAAGGCGACGGTTTTTCCGCCGCGCAACTGCACGACTACGCGGACCAGTTGCGTACGGTGCTGCTGCGCGTGCCGGGCGTCGGCAAGGTCGATTATTTCGGCGATCCGGATCAGCACATTTACATCGAGATCGCCAACACGCAGCTCACGCGTTTGGGCATCTCGCCGCAGCAACTCGGCCAGGCGATCAATTCGCAGAACAGCGTCTCGGCGGCCGGCACGCTCACCACCACCGACGACCGCGTGTTCGTGCGCCCCACCGGCCAGTTCAAGGACGTCAACGCGCTCGCCGACACGCTGATCCGCATCAACAACCGTTCGTTCCGTCTCGGCGACATCGCCACGATCAAACGCGGCTACGACGATCCGGTCGTCACGCAGATGCGCGCCGGCGGCAAGGCCGTGCTCGGCATCGGCGTGACGATGCAGCCGGGCGGCGACGTGATCCAGCTCGGCAAGGCTCTCGACACACAGATGGTCCAGTTGCGCCAGGCGCTGCCCGCCGGCCTGCAGCTGGTCGAAGTGTCGAGCATGCCGCACGCCGTCGCGCAATCGGTCGACGACTTCCTCGAAGCCGTGGCCGAAGCGATCGCGATCGTGCTGGTGGTGAGTCTGCTGTCGCTCGGCGTGCGCACCGGCATGGTGGTGGTGATCTCGATTCCGGTCGTGCTCGCCGTCACCGCGCTGTGCATGTATCTCTTCGATATCGGCCTGCACAAGGTGTCGCTCGGCACGCTGGTGCTCGCGCTCGGGCTGCTGGTCGACGACGCGATCATCGCCGTCGAAATGATGTCGGTGAAACTGGAGCAAGGCTGGAACCGCACGCGCTCGGCCGCGTATGCGTACACCAGTACCGCGTTTCCGATGCTGACCGGCACGCTCGTGACCGTGTCCGGTTTCCTGCCGATCGCGCTCGCCAAATCGAGCACCGGCGAATACACGCGGTCTATTTTCGAAGTGTCGGCGATCGCGTTGATCGCGTCGTGGCTCGCGGCGGTCGTGCTGATTCCGCTGCTCGGCTACCACATGCTGCCCGAGCGCAAACGCCAGGCGCATGAGGCGGACGACCACGAACACGACATCTACGACACGCGCTTCTACAAGCGGTTGCGCGGCTGGATCAGCTGGTGCATCGAGCGTCGTTTCATCGTGCTGGCGATCACCGTGGTGCTGTTCGTGGTGGCGATGGCGAGCTTCACGCTGGTGCCGCAACAGTTCTTCCCGAGTTCCGACCGTCCCGAGTTGCTGGTCGACGTGCGGCTGCCCGAAGGCGCGTCCTTCCAGGCGACGCTGCGCGAAGCTCAACGGCTCGAAAAAGTGCTGGTGGGCCGGCCGGAAATCGATCATACGGTGGACTTCGTCGGCAGCGGCGCGCCGCGCTTCTATCTGCCGCTCGACCAGCAATTGCAGACGCCGAATTTCGCGCAGTTCGTGATCACCGCGAAGTCCGTTAAAGATCGCGAGAAGCTCGCGCAGTGGCTCGAACCCGAATTGCGCGATAACTTCCCGGCGATTCGCACGCGGCTGTCGCGTCTCGAGAACGGGCCGCCGGTCGGCTATCCGGTGCAGTTCCGCGTAAGCGGCGACGACATCGCCACCGTGCGGTCGATCGCCGAGCGCGTCGCGGCCACGCTGCGCGCCGACAGGGGCACGCGCAACGTTCAGTTCGACTGGGACGAACCGGCCGAACGCTCGGTGCGCTTCGAAGTCGACCAGAAGAAAGCGCGCGAACTCGGCGTGAGTTCCGACGACATCTCCAGCTTCCTCGCGATGACCTTGTCCGGCTACACCGTCACGCAGTATCGCGAACGCGACAAGCTGATCAGCGTCGATCTGCGCGCGCCGAAGTCCGAACGCGTCGATCCCGCGCAGCTCGTCACGCTCGCCATGCCGACGCCGAACGGCGCGGTGCCGCTCGGCACGCTCGGCCATCTACGCAACGATCTCGAATACGGCGTGATCTGGGAACGCGACCGCCAGCCGACCATCACCGTGCAATCCGACGTGGCGCCGGGCGCGCAAGGCATCGACGTCACACATACGGTCGACCGGGCCTTGAGCCCGATCCGCGCGACGCTGCCAGTGGGTTACCGGATCGAGATCGGCGGCTCGGTCGAGGAAAGCGGCAAGGGCCAGACCTCGATCAACGCGCAAATGCCGATCATGATCATTGCCGTGCTGGTGTTGTTGATGATCCAGCTGCAGAGCTTCGCGCGCGTCCTGATGGTGGTGCTGACCGCGCCGCTCGGGCTGATCGGCGTGGTCTTCACGCTGCTGCTGTTCGGCCAGCCGTTCGGCTTCGTCGCCATGCTGGGCGTGATCGCGATGTTCGGCATCATCATGCGCAACTCGGTGATTCTGGTCGATCAGATCGAGCAGGACATCACGGCGGGACATAAGCGTTTCGACGCGATCGTCGGCGCGACCGTGCGGCGCTTCCGGCCGATCACGCTGACCGCCGCGGCGGCCGTGCTCGCGCTGATTCCGCTGCTGCGCTCGAACTTTTTCGGTCCGATGGCGACCGCGCTGATGGGCGGCATTACGAGCGCGACCATCCTCACGCTGTTCTATCTGCCCGCGCTGTACGCCGCCTCGTTCCGGGTGCGCGGCGATGAACGCGAGCCACCGGCACCGTCCGGCACCGCGCATTCGGGAAATTGAGCATGGCTACGATCCCCCTCTCGCGCTATCCGCGCATCGTTACGCTGGTCGGCGCGACCTTCGCGCTTGCCGCCTGTTCGTTCGGACCCAGCGGCGAGCCGCCCGCGATGCCCCAGCCGGCTCACTACGGCGCCGCCGCACAGCCTGCCCAGACCGTGGCCGCGCAAGGCATCGCACAGCAATTCGTGGTCGGTGCGAAACCGGTGCCCGCATGGTGGAAGCAGTATCAGTCGGACGCGTTGAATGCGCTGGTCGACGAAGGCTTGCGCAACAGCCCGACGCTTGCCGCCACCGACCGGAGTCTCGCCGCCGCGCGCGAACAGTTGCGCGCGCAGATCGGCAGTTCGATGCTGCCGACCATCGACGCGGGCGGTCAGGCGACCCGCAATCGCGCGTTGACGATTCCCGGCTTCGGGCCCAGCACGATGCTGTACGACGTCTTCGTCGGGCAACTGGAGGCGCACTATACGATCGATCTGTTCGGCGCCTCGCGGCTCGCCGACGCGGCGCTTGCGTCGCGCGTGAATGTGCAGGCGTATCAGCTGGACGCGGCGCGCCGCGCGCTGGCTGCCAACATCGTGACGGCGGCTATCACGAGCGCCGCGCTGCGTGCGCAGATCGACACGACCGAAAGGCTCGTGACGCTCGCCAACGACCAGGCGCGCGACACGCAGCGGCGTTATGCGCTGGGCGCGGTCTCGCATGCCGATCAGTTGAGCGCGCAACAAAGCGCGGCGAGTCTGTCGGCAAGCTTGCCGGGTTTGCGGCAGCAGTGGTCGACCACGCGTCATGCGCTGGCGGTGTTGCTCGGCCGGACGCCGGACGCCGCGCCCGACGATCTCGCGCTCGCCCAGTTGCAGTTGCCCCAGCAGGTACCGGTGGTGGTGCCGTCGGAACTGCTGCGCGCGCGGCCCGACATTCAGGCCGCCGACGCAGCGCTAAAGGCCGCCGCGGCCGATGTCGGCGTCGCGACGGCGCAAATGTTCCCTAGCCTGTCGCTGAGCGCGTCGATGGGACAAGGCGGATTTAGCTGGCCCGTCGCGCTTTCGGGCGCGGGCGCGATCTGGAGTCTGGGTGCTTCGCTGTCGCAGCCGCTATTCCACGGCGGCGCGCTGTTCGCGCAGCGACGCGCGGCGGTGGATACGTACGATGCAACGGTGTCGCAGTACAGGCAGACCGTGCTGGCGGCGTTCCAGAATGTCGCCGATTCGCTCGCCGCGCTCGAACACGACGCGCAGGCGCTGGATTCCGCGAACGTCGCCGCGCGCTCGGCGCAGGGGATTTTCGAGGAGACCTCGGGACGATATCGGCTGGGTGCGGTGCCGATCGCGTCGACGCGTTCCAGCGAGCAGCAGTTCCGCAATGCGCAACTCGATGAGATTCGCTATACGAGCGCAAGGTTGACGGATACGGCGGCGTTGTTTCAGGCGATGGGGAATCCGCCGGTCGAGGCGGCGGGTGGCGCTGCGACTTCGGCCAATGCGCCTGCGGCGGCGCTGGTTCCGGCGTCGGGCGTCACGGCAGTCAACTGACTAAACCTGGGATTCCATACTGACATCCGCCGAGTTATCCCCAGTTTGTGTTGATGAACCTGTTGACAACCTTCTGACAAACTCGCTAACACGTTGAACGCGTTGGGATTTGTGGGGGCGGTGCGGAATAGGACAGCGGCGTGCCGGCGGTGGACTCTGGTGCAATCCGCGCGCGGCGAGCCGGCTGACCGGCCGTCCAACACGCAGCCCCACAACTTATCCACAGATAATGTTGACAGCCCTGTTGATAACGCCTGGAGATCCCAACTAAGTACTTGAGCGCGCGACGAATCCAGCGCGAGACCCATTTGCCGACGCGGGCGCATTCGGCGGCGCCAAGGCGGCACCCAGGCAGCAGCGCAAGTCGCTGCCCCCTCACACCAACCTTCAATAAACCCCAGCCTCTCCTGCCGGCCGGTTCTTGAACCGCTTATGCACCCAGTAATACTGATCAGGAATCCGTCGAACCTGCGTCTCCAGAAACTCGGTAATCCTGCGTGCGTCGACCGCCACATCGTCTGATGGAAAGTTGCTCAGCGGTTCGAAAATCGTCAGCTTGTACCCGCGATAATCCGGCAGCACTTCCGTCACGAACGGCACGACGCGCGCATTGCCCGCCCGCGCCATCCGCGATACGGAGGTCAGCGTGCAAGCCGGCACGCCGAAAAACGGCACGAATACCGAGTCGCGCAAACCGAAGTCCATATCGGCCGCCAGCATCACCGGCTTGCCCTCGCGCAGCACGCGCAACGCGCGCCGCACGCTGTCGCTGCGCGGAATCATCTCCGTGCCGAAACGGCCTCGCTGGCGCCGCGCCATCGCATCGAGCAACAGGTTCGACATCGGCGTGTACAGCGACGCCACCGGATGCCGCGTCGAATACATCATGCAGCCCGCCTCGATGCCGACGAAATGGAAGCCGACGAAAATCGTCGGCTGCGCCTGCATGTCGGACAGATCGATCGCGCTCTCCACTTCCACGAGACGCGCGAGCGCCCGCGCATTGCCGAACCATTGCGGCCCGCGCTCCACATAACTACGAATCACATGACAGAAATGCGCGCGCGCGAGCCGTTCGCGCGCCTCGTCGCTCAGGTCCGGGAAACACAGCTTCAGATTGGTGTGAACGACGCGCCGACGGGCACTCGGAATGCGGTACAGCAAGGCGCCGATACCAGTGCCGATTCGCGCGACGACGCCATACGGCAGGAATGCGAACGCGCGCAACAGACCTGTCATCAGAAAGATGAGGATTCGACTTTTCACTCGGCGTGGACCCGGTGGATGCTAATTGGCGAACACGCCGGCCGCCACCGCCTCACGGCGCGACGAGCGAAGTGGCATGCGCGTGCGTCAAACCCTGTCCCGCGCCGCGCGTTTTTTTCCGAGGTGGACGCTTCGCCCGTGGCGAAACGTAGAGGTGCTGGCGATCGAAACCGCCAGTGATTGGGTGTCCGTTAGGACCCTGTATTAAAGCACCGCAGGCGTGATTAAAGCATACTGCGAACGCCGGGCACAAAAACTGCGCGGAGCGGCGCCGCCCGATGCCGTGAAACCCATGCCAGGCGGGCGCTGCGTTGATCTTTCAAATTTTTTCGTGCGCGACCCATCGCAGGTGGGTCGCGCTCGCTGAATGCAACCTCGAGACAATCCCCGTGGGGGACATCAAGGCTTGTTCGATTCGAACAGGTCGAGAATCTGTTTCTTCTCGTTCGACGACACGTTCGGCGGCGGCACCGCTGGCGGCGTCATGCCCGCCGGTCCGACGCCACCCACGGCGTCGCTCGCGCCCGCGGTCGGATTCGCCGAATCCAGACCGATACTGGCGACGAAGCCATTGCCCGGCGTCATGTCGGTATAGAACAGTTCGCCGTCGACCTGGGTCACGCCGTCAGGCTGTGCTGGCTCGGCTTGCGGCACGCCGCGCAGCGCGCGCTGCATGTACTCGACCCAGATCGGCAACGCGAGTTGCGCGCCGAATTCGCGGCTGCCAAGACTCTTCGGCTGGTCGTAACCCATCCACGCCACCGCCACCAGAGATTGCTGATAGCCCGCGAACCAGCCGTCTTTCGCGTCGTTGGTGGTACCCGTCTTGCCCTGCAGGTCCGAGCGATGCAGCACGTTGGTACCCGCGCCCGTGCCGGCCGTCGCCACCGAATGCAGCAGGCTGTTCATGATGTACGCGTTACGCGGTTCGAGCGTGCGCGGCGCATCGCGCCCGGCCGTCAGCGGCTGCGCTTTAGAGAGCGGCTGGCCACGCGCATCCGTCACCTCGGCGATCAGATACGGATTGATCCGGTAGCCGCCGTTCGCGAACACCGAGTACGCCCCCGCCGACTGCAACGGCGTGACGAGACCGGCGCCGAGCGCCATCGGCAGATACGGCGGGGTCTTGTCGGCGTCGAAACCGAAACGCTGCGTGACGAAGTCCTGCGCGTACTTGGTGCCGATGAACGACAGAATGCGGATCGACACCAGATTCTTCGACTTCTGCAGCGCGAGACGCATCGGCATCGGACCGTCCGGCTGGTCGTCGTCCTTCGGCTCCCACGCATCGCCGCCCGGCGTGCTCGACGGGAAGTACAGCGGCGCGTCGTTGATGATCGTGGCCGGTCCGAGGCCTTTGTCCAGCGCCGCCGAATAGATGAACGGCTTGAAGCTCGAACCCGGCTGACGCCACGCCTGGGTGACGTGATTGAACTTGTTCTTGTTGAAGTCGAAGCCGCCCACCAGCGCGCGGATCGCGCCGTCCTGCGGCGTGAGCGACACCAGCGCGCCTTCCACCTGCGGCAACTGCGTGATCTGCCAGTTGCCTTTGTCGTCGGCGAAGAGGCGCACGATCGAACCCGGCTTGATCTTCGTGGCTGCCGTGGCGCGCGCGCTCAAGCCGCCCGCGACGAAGCGCAGACCGTCGCCGCTGATTGCCACCTGCGTGCCGTCCACCAGTTGCGCTTTCACCAGCTTCGGATTCGCGTCGGTCACCACGGCGGCGATGATCTCGCCGTTGTCGGGGTGATCGGTGAGCGCGTCGTCGATCGTCTGATCGCGGTCGTCGCCTGGCGCGGGCAACGCCACGAAGCCTTCCGGTCCGCGATAGCCGTGGCGCCGCTCGTAGTCCATCACGCCTTTGCGGACCGCGTTGTAGGCAGCGTCCTGGTCGGCGGAATCGATCGTGGTGGTGACGTTCAGGCCGCGCGTGTAGGTTTCGTCCTTGTACTGCGCGTACATCATCTGCCGCACCATTTCGGCGATGTACTCGGCGTGCACGCTGTATTCGTTACCCGGATTCCTGGTGTGAATCTCTTCCTTCACCGCCTGGTCGTACTGCTCCTGGCTGATGTACTTCAGCTCGAACATGCGCCGCAGAATGTACTCCTGACGGATCTTCGCGCGCTTCGGATTGACCACCGGGTTATACGCCGACGGCGCTTTCGGCAGGCCGGCCAGCATCGCGGCTTCGGCCAGCGTGATGTCCTTCAGATCCTTGCCGAAATAAACGCGCGCCGCCGACGCAAAACCGTAAGCGCGCTCGCCCAGATAAATCTGGTTCATGTACAACTCGAGAATCTGGTCTTTGGTCAGCGCACGCTCGATCTTGTACGCGAGCAGCATTTCGTAAATCTTGCGCGTGTAGGTCTTTTCGCTCGACAGGAAGAAGTTGCGCGCCACCTGCATGGTGATCGTGCTCGCGCCCTGCGAGGCGCCGCCGTGCGCGAGGTCGGCAAAACCGGCGCGCAGAATGCCGAGAAAGTCGACGCCGCCGTGCTCGTAGAAGCGATAGTCCTCGATCGCGAGCACCGCTTTCTTCATCTGGTCGGGAATGTCCTGAAAGCGCACGATGCTGCGCCGCTCGTCGCCGAATTCGCCGATCAGCACGTGGTCGGCCGTGTAGACCCGCAGCGGTACTTTCGGACGATAGTCGGTCAACGCGTCGAGCGACGGCAACTGCGGCCCCATCACCACCAGCGCATAGCCGACGATCAGCGCGCCCACCACCGCGAGCGTGCCCATCAGGCTGGCGAGCCAGATCACGAGAGTCAGGCCGATCGAACGGCGGCCGCGCGCGTCACCCTCGGCCTCACGCGAAGCCGCATTGCGTCCTGGAGTGCGTTGGTAGGAGTCCCGGTCTTCACCAGCCGGAGAATTGGAAGAATGCGGTCGTTTGATGATTGGCATGACTGGAATAGTGGGCGCGTAACTGAACGCCTTTCTGCACACGCTCGTAGCGCGTGCATGGATCGTGATCGAGCACCATGGCTCCGGACGCACACCGCCGCGCGGCCCTGTGCCCCCGGCCAGCCGCACGGCGCCCGGGACAGTGTCCGGCGCAACGTAACAGCGCATTTTAAAGAAATCGAGACGGGCCGAAGCGAGTTTTTTTGTAAGAATTCCCTTCGCGTTCCTTGCGCGGCCGCTGCTGCCGCCCTACGCCGCCGCGCCTTGCGCTCAAGGGCGAGGTTATCAACAGAATGTGTTGAAAGGCCTGTGGACAAGCTCGCCGGAAACGCTGCAAGCCGTTGATGTCACGGGATTTTCATGTCGCGCCCGTTTCGCATCGTTGCAACTCGTCATATGATGGGTTCGGCGTGTGCGCCGAACGCGCGCTGTCTGACGCGCGGCCGAACGCACTCCCAAGCCGCCCCCGCCAACAAGTATGCGAGCCGATCATGAACAAGCCCAGCGAACGCATCGTCGTATTCGTCACGACCGCGCAGAAACGCGCGATCGCCGCCACCGCCGCGAATCTGGGGATTAGCGTCAGCGAACTGATGCGGCGCGCGGTGCTGAACTTCGGCGCCACCAGCGAACAGGTGAAGGCGGCCAGTATCGTCGACCGCTTGCGCGCCCCGCGCGCGCCGGATGCGCTCGACGCTGCGTTGCAGCGGGTCGCGCGCGGCACGCGCCACGCACGCGCGGCGTTGCCGGCGGCCTTGCAAACGCGTGGCGGCGGTGAAACCGGCGTGGCGACGGGAGGCGCTGCAACAGCGGATGCAGCGGCTACACCGGATGTAGCGAATGCAGCGGGCACGCCGTCGAACGCGCATGCCGTGCCTCGCAAACCCGCCGCGGTCGAGCCTGCTCCGTTTCTGCCTGCAGGCGTCGCGGCCGCGCTGGCCGCCGAGATCGACGAAGAAACGGTGGCCACGACCGAAGCGGTAGCACGCGTGGCCGCCGCCAAAGCCGCCGCGACTGAAGGTGCAAGCCCGCCGCAGAGCGACACGGAAGCGCAACTGCGCAGCGTGCTCAAGCGCCCACGCGTCGACAGTTCGCGCGACGACGACGATCCACGCACCGATCCGAGCACCGAAGGCGGCCGCTTCGCCTGAGGAAGCGCCTCGGCACGCAAGAGACCTCGCAAAGCGGACTTCACGACGCGGACCTCACAACGCGCGTATTCGCTGTTGATCCAACGTGATGCCGAGCGCGCCAAAAACCGCCACCTTTCGACATTGCAAGTTTGACGATTCGAACCAGCCCGCGCTGTGCGAAGTAAAGGTTTCAGCCCAGCCCAAGGCCGCCGCTTATGGGCACCGTCTTTCGCATCGCCCGGCGCATCGGGACGACCAAAATGATGCCCTGCAAATCAGCACAGATCGGCCGCAGCGCTTCACATCGCCGACACCCAATGCGCCCACCCTTTAAGGCGGATTTAAGCGAGCCTTGGTGTAATATCCGCGGGCGGCTGAATCAGCGGCCGCGTGTTCCAACCGTGATCGGCCTCACTGCGCGGCATCGATCCGTCGGCCGAACAATTTACGGCGCTGCTATTGCAATTGGCGAGCACGCCCCGAACTCCGGTCCGAACGTTGCGCAGCTTCACGCGCAGCGGCGTAAAGTGGAGTAGTTAAAAGCAGTTGGACGCGCGTTATCACTTAGCGCCGACACCATTCTCTGGAGGTTTTCATGTCGCTATTCGACAGCATTTCGCGCACGCTTAAAGGTCTCCTGAACGACGCAGCCGATTCCGTGCAAGACCCGTCGCGCGACTCGCGCCAGATCGTGCGCGAACTCGACGAAAGCATCGCCAAGGCCGAGAACTCGCTGATCGAGATTCAGGCGCAAGTGGCCACGCAGCAAAGCAAGCGCGATGTTGCCGCGGACAAGGCGAAGAAGTACGAAGACGGCGCGAAGCGCGCGCTGCAATCCGGCGACGAAGCCCTCGCGCGTGAAGCGCTCGGCGCGCAAGCCACGGCCGAAGCCGAACGCGACGCGCTGGCGAAGGAACTGACCACGCTCGAACCGTCGGTCGCGCAGCTGAAGAGCCAGATCGACGACATGCGCAGCCGTCGTAACGACCTGAACGCACGCTCGAACATTTTGCAGGCCAAGCAGCAGATCGCGCAGGCGAAAGACGTCGCGGCCACCGCCCTGGGCGGCATCGGCGGCAAGAATCTGTCGCAGGATTTCCAGAAGCTGGAAGACAAGGTCGCGCTGTCCAATGCCCGTTCCGACGCGCGCCTGAATTCCGCCGACGCATCGAGCGGCAAGGCGCTCGACGACAAGCTCGCGGATCTGAATCGCGGCCCATCCGTCGAAGATCGTCTCGAAGCATTGAAGAAGCAGATCAATACGCCGGCTCAGTAATTGCGTCAGCAGTAGCGCCGCGCGGTTGCGCATGCAACCGCCGGCGCGCCTGGTGGCCGGTCGCCGGGTTTGCGGCTGCTGGCCACCGGAAACGACTGAAGGAGACGGGCGCCACGCGCCTGGTCCGACCATGAAAAAATTTCTCGCAGGCGCATTCGCTTCCTTGCTGTTCGTATCGGCCGCGGCATTCGCGGTGCCGACGGTTCAGCAGATCGAATCCGCCATGTCGCAAGGCAACTGGCAACAGGCCGACGCCGGTCTGAGCGAAGTGCTGCAGGCGCATCCGAACAATGCCCGCGCGCGCTATCTGTACAGCCAGGTGCTGGATCGCGAAGGCCGGTATGCCGACGCGCTCGCCCAGGTGCAACAGGCCAAGACGCTCGACCCGCAAATCCGCTTCACCGACCCGACCCGTTTCGCACAGACCGAAGCGCGCATCCGCAAAGACGCGGAACGCGCCGGCGGCAACGCGGGCAACAGCACCTCACCGAACCCGTTCGCGCAGCAGAATGCGCCGGCCGTGCAGCAGCAGTCGGCGATGATGCCGCAAGCGCCGCAACGGCATGGTCCGGGCATCGGCATGTGGATCGGCATCATTCTGCTGATCGGCGCGATCGCGCTGGTGTTGCGCTGGACGCTGCGTCGCGCGCGCTCGCAGGACGATACGCGCGCCGACGACGACCGTCGCGTGCAGTTGAAGCGCGCCACCGAGATGCTCAACGCCGTGCGTTCACTCAAGCTCGACGTGAAGCTCTCCACCGTGCAAGGTCACGAAGCGCTGGAGAAAGAAGTCGAAACCACTGAAGACCAGTTGCGCGGCCTCGTCGAAACGCTGTCGAACGGCAAGAATCCGGTGCCGCCGTATCAGCTCGACGAACTCGAACAACGCATCGGCAGCCTGCGCGCACGCGCCGACGGCCGGCCCGATCCGTACGCCGCGCCCGCTGCCGCCACGCAAGCATCGCCCTACGCGCAGGAAGCCGACCGCTTCGGTAATCCGCCGCAAGCGCCCTATCCGCCGCAAGGTCCGTATCAGCAGCAGCCACAGGTCATCGTGCAGCAAGGCGGCGGCGGTTTCGGCGGCGGCATGGGCGGCCTGCTGACCGGCGTGCTGCTCGGCGAAGCGCTGAACTCCGGGCGTGAACGCGTGGTGGAGCGCGACGTGATCGTCGACGACGAAACGCGCCGGCGCGGCAACGACGGCGGCAATGGCGGCGGCCTCGACTTCGGCCAGGGCTCGAACGACTGGAACGACAACAGCGGCGGCGGCGTCGATATGGGCAGCAACGACGACTCCGGCGGCTGGAACGATACCTGAGCGGCGTAGCCTGACATCAAGCTGAACACAAGCTCAAACAGGAACGGGCTCCTTCAAACGAAGGAGCCCGTTTTTTTATAGCGGTTTGTATTCCACCTCAACCCGCTGGCGGATTTCACATTCACAGCGAAACCTGAACCGACGCCCTGCCCGGTTCATGCTGCGCCAGCAGGATCGACCCGGCAAACAATCTGACGATAAAACGCTCCGCATACGCAACCAGCGCGTCGCGGCGCGCCGCATCCGCGCCAATGTATTCCGCCGACAGATGAAACAGTTGCAGCACGATCTGCGTGCAGACTTCGTCGACGGTGTCGCGCGCAAGCGTCGGCATTAATGCCAACTGCACGACGTCGTCGGCCATTTCCGCCGAGACTTCGTGGAGGTTCGCGCGCACCGCGTCGCGCAGCGCCGGCGACGTGCCGTGATACTCGGCCAGCGCGCTCAGAAAGGCCTCGCGGTTATCCAGCGCGAACGCGAAGAACGCCACGCACGCGCGACGCGGCACGCTATGCGGCTCGTCGTGCGCGGCAAGCCAGCGCTCGCGCCGCAGCATGGGCCGCAGGCGCTGGCTCACCGACTCGACCGCCTCGCGCGCGAGGTCGTCGAGCGTGTCGAAATGGCGATAAAACGTGTTCGGATTCAGCTCCGCCTCACGCGCCAGTTCGCGCAAACCCAGACTCGCGAAGCTGCGGCCGCCCGCGGTCAGCCGCAGTGCGGCATCGATCAGCTTGCGCTTGCCGGCCGGCAATTCCTGCGCGGCGCTCAGCTCTGGGGCGGCGGCGTTCGCCGCTTCGGGGACGAGGTTCATAAGCTTTCGATCACCGCGCGCCATGCGCGTTTAATAGCGGTACTCTAAACGATCTTGACGCCATGTGTACAGTTGTCTACTCTGCGCGTTACGCTGGAGTAGACATGTGTAGACTCCCGAACCACGTTCCATGCCGGAGATCATCGTGACGCCCGCCCCTTCCACTCCTTCCGCCGCGCCGCGCATTGCCATCGTGGGCAGCGGCTTTGCCGGCATCGGCATGGCGATCCGTCTGTTGCAGATGGGGATGACATCGTTCACGGTGTACGAAGCCGCCGCCGACATTGGCGGTACGTGGCGGGACAACACCTATCCCGGCGCGGCCTGCGATGTGCCGTCGCATCTTTATTCGTTTTCGTTCGAACCGAACCCGACCTGGTCGCGCGCGTTCGGCGGCCAGGCGGAAATTCTCGACTATCTGAAGCATTGCGCGCGCAAGTACGGCGTGGATCGCTACGTGCGTTGCAACGCGCCGGTGGCCGCCGCCCGCTTCGATGCCAGCCGCCAGGTGTGGAACGTCGAAATCGACGCGCACGGCGTGCGCGAAACCATCGAGGCGGACGTGGTGATCGCCGCGAGCGGCCCGCTGTCGCGTCCGGCGATGCCGCGAATCGCCGGGCTCGATCGGTTCGAAGGCAAGCTGTTCCATTCGGCACGCTGGGACCACGCGTATCCGCTCGAAGGCAAACGCGTCGCGGTGATCGGCACCGGTGCGAGCGCGATCCAGTTCGTGCCGCGAATCCAGCCGCGCGTCGCGCAACTCGAGCTGTTCCAGCGCACCGCGCCGTGGATCATGCCGAAGCCCGACAAGCCGGTCGGCCCGCGCGCGCACTGGCTGTTCCGGCATCTGCCGTTGACCCAGCGGTTCGTGCGCAGCGCAATTTACTGGCAGCTCGAATCGCGCGCCATCGCGTTCGTCGTCAATCCGAAGCTGATGAAAATGCCGATGAAATTCGGCCTCAGCTATCTCGAACGGCGCGTACCGGACCCCACGCTGCGCGCCAAACTCACGCCGAACTACCGGCTCGGCTGCAAGCGCGTGCTGTTGTCGAGCGATTACTATCCGGCGCTCGGCAAACCGAATGTCGACGTGGTCACGACCGGTATTCGCGAAGTCGTCGCCGACGGCATCGTGACCGACGACGGCGTGCTGCATCGTGCCGACGCGATCATTTGCGGCACGGGTTTTCAGGTCAACGACGTCGGCGCGCCGTTCGACGTGACCGGTCTCGACGGCGCGGATCTCGGCGCGATGTGGCTGCGCGACGGTCCGGAAGCTTATCTCGGCGTGAGCGTCGCGGACTTCCCGAACTTCTTCATGATCGTCGGTCCGAACACCGGGCTCGGTCATAACTCGATGATCTACATGATCGAGTCGCAGGTGCAATACATCGCCGATTGTCTGCGCGAGTTGCGCCGCCGCAAGGCACGCACGATGAATTTAAAGCCGGACGTGCAGCGCGATTTCAATGCGCGCCTGCAGAAAGAAATGCAGCACTCGGTATGGGTCAGCGGCTGCCATAGCTGGTATCAGACGAAGAGCGGCAAGGTGACCGCGCTGTGGCCGGGGTTCACGTTCAGCTTTCGCAAGCGGACGCGGCGCGTGCGGCCGGGCGAATATCGCTTCGCGCGTTGAGGTATGGCCGCGAGCGGCGGCGGTGGTGGCCGTGGCGATTCGAAGCATTCGAAGCATCCAGCGCATTCGAAACAGTCGGATTAGTCGAACAACAAGGGAGACAAGCATCATGGCAAGCATCGAATCCACCTCGCCCGTTAGCGCGCCGTTGCCGCCCCGCTCGCTCGCCGCGCGTCTGGGCGTGACCAGCGTGCCGCGCGATGAATTGCGCCGCCGCTACACGCAAAGCGGCTCGCAGTTCGTCAAGCTCATGGGCGCCGATGTGCACTACATGGACGAAGGCAGCGGCGACACGATCGTGATGATTCATGGTTTCGCGTCGTCGTTGCATACGTGGAACCGCGTCGCCGATGAACTCAAGCGCGAGCATCGCGTGATTCGCCTCGATCTGCCGCCGTTCGGTGTAACGGGCCCACTGCGCTCCAGCACGGGCGAAATCGACACGATGAACCTGCCGACCTATCGGCGCTTCATCGACACGTTCATGCAGGCGCTCGGGATCGGGCGCGCGACCCTGATCGGCAACTCGCTCGGCGGGCTGATTTCGTGGGACTACGCGGCGCGCCACCGTGGCGCCGTCGACCGTCTCGTGCTGATCGACTCGGCCGGCTTTCCGATGAAGCTGCCGATTTACATCGACCTGTTCAATCACGCCCTGGTGCGACTGAGTTCGCCGTGGTGGCTGCCCGAGCCGATCATCAGAAGCGCGGTGCGCAACGTCTACGGCGATCCGCGCAAGATCGACGCGGCGACGATGCGGCGCTACGTCGAGTTCTTTCACGCCGAGGGGGCGCGCACGGCGATCGGCAAGATGGTGCCCACGCTCGACTTCAAGGAAGTGGACACGGAGATACTCAGAACGCTCGACGTGCCCACGCTGGTGCTGTGGGGCGCCAAGGACCGCTGGATTCCGCCCGCACACGCGAGCGAGTTTGCGAGCCGTATTCCGGGTGCCCAATCGGTCATGTATCCGGGACTCGGGCACATTCCGATGGAAGAAGCGCCCGAACGCGTCATGACCGATCTACGCGCGTTTCTCGGCACGCCGGGTGCGGGAGCTCCGGTTAGCGAGATCACGCGGCGGGCACCGGTCTGAGTTTCATGCCCTTCACTGTCACGTTCACCCGCCACCGAGAAAACGCAACAGCCCCCACAAGAACTTGCAGAGCATCACGATCAGTTCCCACAGGTGATAGAGCTGCTGCCAGCCCGAAACGCGCGCGAAGGCGTCGATCATGATTAACGGAGACAAAAGAATAAGGGCTGCGGACGGTGGGTGAGCGCACATCATAACGACTGCGGGATATCCCGTATCAAGTCGATTGAAAGTCGGCCGTAAACGCATCGAGGAGACGCTGTCTCCACCATGGAAGACAGCGCGATCTGTGCGCGCCACGCGCGCCATCGAGGAGACGTCAATGATGCGTTTCAACTTGCGCCGACGGGCCCGTTCACAGGGTGTCGTCGGCGATATCGCCGCGCAAGCCGGCAAACTGGGCATTGAAATCTGCGACGTGTCGGGCCACGTCGAGGAAGTCGCCGCGCGCGTGCAACGTCAGGCGCAAGTCTGCCGCGCCCTGCGCGAATCCGCAGCGCAAACGCTCGCGGGCAATCATCGCATCGCGACTGCCGCGCGCGCCATGCGCGATGTCTCGGCCGAAGCCGCGACCGGCGTGCAGGCGTCGCAGGACACGCTGGAGGCGTCGCTTGCCGATATCCATGGACTCGTCGAAGGCGTGACGGTGATCGAGAGTCAGATCGGTGCGTTGCGCAGCGCGTTGGCGCATGTGAGCCGGGTGTCGGAGGAAATCTCGCTGATCGCGCGCCAGACGCATCTGCTCGCGTTGAACGCCGCGATCGAAGCGGCGCGCGCGGGAGACTCCGGCAAGAGTTTCGCGGTGGTCGCCGCCGAAGTGAAGAACCTCTCGGCGAAAACCGCCCAGGCTACCGGGCAGATCGAAACGACGCTCGCTCAACTCACACAGCAGACCGAGCAACTGATTAGCGAGGGCTCGGTGAATACCGCGCGGGCGCATCGGGTGCGGGAAGGCACACGCAAGATCGGCGACGTCGTGCATGCAACGGGCGACGCGATTGCCCAATTGAACAACGAGGCGGGCGAGATTGCCGCGTTGACCGGTGCGATCGAAACGCAGTGCGATGGGCTCGAGGCGCAGGTGCTGGAGATGGCGAGCGGCGTCGAGGATTCGAGCGAGAACTTCGTGCAGGCCAAGAACCGGCTAGGGAATCTGCTGGGGGTGTCGGAGACGCTGATCGAGTTGACGGCCGCGACGGGCGTCGAGACGGCGGATACGCTTTTTATCGATGCCGTGCAGCAGGCCGCGGCGGCGGTGAGCAAGGCGTTCGAAGCGGCGGTGGCACGAGGTGAAGTGTCGATCGAGGATCTGTTCGATCAGCAGTACGTGCCGGTAGCCGGGAGTAACCCCGCGCAGTTCGTGACGCGGTTTACCGCGTTGACCGATCGGATATTGCCGGCTATTCAGGAGCCTTTGCTCAAGCTCGATCCGCGGGTCGCGTTTTGTGCCGCGGTCGACACGCGTGGGTATTTGCCCACGCACAATCTCAAGTTCTCCTTGGCGCAGCGGGAGGACGTTGTCTGGAATATGGCGAATTGCCGAAACCGCAGAATGTTCGACGACCGGACCGGGATTGCCGCCGCCTCTCATACCAAGCGGTTTTTATTGCAGACTTATCGGCGCGATATGGGCGGTGGAGAGTTCGTGCTGATGAAGGACGCGTCCGCGCCGATTTTTGTCGCCGGGCGGCATTGGGGCGGGCTTCGGGTGGGGTATCGGGTTTAAGGTTTCTGGCGCTGGTTCAGTTTGATTGTCCGGCGCCCTCGAACCGCCCAAAACGTCTCCTCCAAAAATCCGCCGAACACTCCTTTCAACCCATCCCTCTTTATCCCCCGCCCGCCAAAAAATAGACTCGCCTCATCCAGCCGATTCCCTGAACGAGGTCGAACACTCCCATGCCGCGCGAACAGAATCGAACGACCTCCATCGCCGTCCTCGAAGAACTGATCCGAATCCGGTGCGCCTACCCAGGACAAGGCGTCGCACCCAACGTCCACCGCGACAACGAGACACTCGCCGCCATCCAACTGCCGAAAATCCGCGCCTTCGTCGACGCAGACGAGCCGATCGAATTCGTGCTACCCGCCTTCCCGTCGAAATCTCCCAACCCGGCCAAGGTACTAGGCCGCCTCCCCGACATGGCGGAAGTACTCTCGCTATCGTTTCTCAACGCGTTCTGCCGGCGCATTCAACGCCACCACCCGCCGGGCGCGAACCTGACCATCTGCTCGGACGGCCGTGTGTTCGGCGATCTGATCCGGGTCGACGACCGCGACGTCAGCGCTTACCAGAACGCGTTGCACCACCTCATCGCCGAAACCGGCGCAGCGCATCTCAGCCTCTACAACCTGGAACATTTCACCCCGCAAGGCGACTGTACGACGAACGTCGATGCCATGCGCGAATGGCTGGTCGACGCATACGCCGATCCAGCCGAGACGCTCAGGAACAAGCTCGTCAACGATCACGCGGGCACGCTGCTGTATCGCGCCATCGCCCGCTTTTTATTCGAGGACGGACTGACGCCCGACTTCCGCGATTCCCGAACCGCTCTGCAGAAAGATTCGAAAATTCGCGCCCTCGGCGTCATTCAACGCAGTTGGGCATGGGGCGCGCTGCTCGCCGAGCGCTTCCCGCACGCGCTGCGTCTGTCGATTCACCCACAGCCGGCGACGAGTGAAAAAATCGGCATTCACCTGATGCCGACTCACGACGACTGGCTCACGCCGTGGCACGGCGTAGCAGTCGAGCGCAACGGACGGTTCACGCTGATGAAGCGCCGCGCCGCCGAGCACCTGGGCGCTCGGATCGTGACGCGGAACCGGCAGCCCAGCCACTACACCATCGAATCATCCGCCTCCCGCCCTGACACGGGCGACGCCAGGCTGTTGGCGGCGACGTGCGCAAAGGCGCGGGCGATCACCCCGGAGGCATCATGAACGACCTCTTCCTGCAACGCTCCGTCGCGCTTGAACCGTTGATCGGCGACACCGGCATGGCCTGTTCGTTCGGCATGCTGAAAGCGCGCCGCCCAAATCTTCATGTCGGCGAACTGCGCGTCGAATGGTTGCGCGCGCTCCTGCACAGCCATCAACTGGTCGTACTACGCGGCTTCGACAGTTTCGACGACGCGGCAAGCCTCACGCGTTATTGCTCGACGTTCGGCGAAATCATGAGGTGGCCATTCGGCGCCGTGCTTGAACTGGTCGAGCACCCGGAACCCCAGGACCATATCTTCGCGAGCAGCTATGTGCCCTTGCATTGGGACGGGATGTACGTGGAAAGCGTGCCGGAATACCAGGTGTTTCACTGCGTCCGCGCACCGGGTGAAAGCCAGGGCGGCCGCACCACGTTCTCCAGCACGACCGCGGCGCTGCGCATCGCGGCGCCGGGAGTTCGCGCACTCTGGCAACGGGCCGGCGGAATCTATCAGCGGGACGTGGCGCTTTACAGCGCCACCGTGGCGGCGCCGATCGTTTGCCGTCATCCGCGGCGCCCTTTCTCCGTGCTGAGGTTCTGCGAGCCGCCGGTCGACGGCGACAGCACGTTCATCAATCCGTCGAACTACGCCTTCGACGGCGTTGCCGGGAACGAGCGCGAAGTGCTGCTCACCAGTTTGCGCCACGCGCTCTACGATCCGCGCGCGCACTATGCGCATCGCTGGCAAACCGGGGACGTCGTGCTGGCCGACAACTTCACCCTGCTGCACGGACGCGAGCGCTTCGCCAGCCGCAGCGGCCGGCATCTGCGCCGGGTTCATCTCCACAGCGAGCCGCCGCTGCGCAATCCGCATCTGCCGACCCGGCCTGCTCACACGTCCGTCTGAGCCCTTCCTGCACGGAGCGCCACCATGGCGTCGACGACCGGCGACGCGTATCTCGACAGCCTGCGCGATGGCTCGCTAGGTCGCGAGCGCGCGGCTCGTCGCCTGCTTGCGAGCGGGGTCGGCGAGGTGCGTTTGCACAGCGCCGAGGAACAGCCGCTCCCGCATTGACGCGTGGCGCGTGGCGGTCCGGAACGCATAGATACCGCCCGCCGGCGTCGTCCAGGCGGGCAGCAAACGACACAGGCGTCCTTCGCGCAGATCGCGGGCGATGAGGTAATCGGGAAGGACGCTGACGCCCGCGCCGGCGAGAACCATTTGACGGGCGAGCAGGACATTCTGGACCTTGAGGCGCGCGCTGGTGGCAATACGGACCGATTGCCCGCTGCGGATGAAATGCGAATAGGCCGAATTGGCGAGATCGCCGTGCACGATCCAGTGGGTGCCGGGCACCTCGTCGGGATGCCGGATCGCGGCGTGCTGGCGCGCGTAGTCAGGCGACGCGACCAGCACCTGCTCGAAGGAGCCGAGCATTTTCATGCGAAAACCTTTCTTCCTCGGCCAGCCGGTCTCGAAGGCGAGATCGATGCGTTGTCCGATCAGATCGATGTCTTCGTCGTTGCAAACGATTTCAATATCGATATGAGGATGCCGATTGACGAACATCGCGACAACGGCACTCAGCAGGGCCGTGGAGAACGCGCTGGGCGCCGCGACGCGCAGCAGCCCGGTCGATTCGTGGCGCAGTTGCCGGATGCTGTCGACGGTCTCACGAAGTCGGGAGAAGAGTTCCTGGGTGGCGAGAAAGAGCGTGCTTCCGGCATCGGTGGGCGCGATTTTCCGGGTGCTGCGCAGGACGAGTTGGGTATCGATTTCCGCCTCGAGCCGGCTGAGGTATTCGCTTACCAGCGACTTCGAAATCCCCAGACATTCCGCGGCCGCGGTAAAGCTGCCTTTTTCGACCACGGCCACAAAAACGCGAAGGTAATTAAGATTCCTGACTCCCCCCTCGACCATCTCTCACCTCGGCGACGTCAACCCATTAAAAGACCGAAAAGACCGAACCCGGCCCCACCATGAATTGACACTCATATCGCGCGAGCGTTGCCTGCCCCGCCGCCGCCATTTGTCGCGCCCACCGCCCAACGAGGCAAAAAAAACGCAAAGCCACGCGACGGCAACCGCAACGGCGCGCGCAGCGCCGCCGGAAGAATGACTGCTGTGCCACGAAGGCGGAATGTGCGAGAACACGGATTCCAGATGCACCACTACCGTGACTGTGCGGGGGGCCCGCTTAAGAATTAGCGGTGTGAGCCGCTTTCTTTTGCCTACTTTTCTTTGCGGCAGGCAAAGAAAAGTAGGTGCCCCCCGCACAGGGGGAACGCTAGCAAACCACCACGACAACAAGGAGAGGCCAACAAAAAAAAAATGACTAAACCACCATAACCGCCTTCTTCCTCTCAGCCCGCTGCATCAGATAATTAGCAACCACCACCCCAACCGTAACAACAGCAATAAACAGCGTAGCCAACGCATTCATCTCCGGATTAAGCCCAAGCCGAACCCGGGAGAAAACGACGAGCGGCAACGTAGTCGACCCAGGCCCCGACAGGAACGCGGACAACACGAGATCGTCGATCGAGAGAGTAAACGACAGCAACCACCCGGAAACGAGCGCTTGAGAAATCAACGGCAGAGTGATGAAGAAGAACACGCGAATCGGCGTAGCCCCAAGATCGAGCGCCGCCTCTTCAAGAGAAGGATGCAACTCCTTGACGCGCGACTGCACGATGATCGCGACATAGGATATACACAGCATGACGTGCCCGATCCAGATGGTGAAGATCCCGCGCCCGGCGGGCCACCCCAACCACTTAGCCATCTCGATGAACAACAGCAGCAACGAGATCCCCTGAATGACTTCGGGAATCACCAGAGGCGCGTTAATCATGCCGGTATAGAGCGTAAACCCACGAAACCGCCCCATACGGGCCAGCACGAACCCCGCCCACGTGCCAATAACAACCGAAGCAAACGCGGTCAGCAAAGCCACCCTCAACGACAACCACGCCGCCGCGATCAGCTCATCGTCCTGCAACAAAGCCGCATACCACCGCGTGGAAAACCGCGTCCAGACAGTGACCAGTTGCGACTCATTGAACGAGTAAACAACGAGACTCACAATCGGGATATACAAAAACAGAAACCCGATCCCGAGAAACACAAACTGCAAAATCCGGTTCGGCTTCATCAGCGCCTCTCCTCCATCGCCTTCGCCTGCGCGTATTGGAAGAACGCCATCGGCACCAGCAGCAGCAACACCATCGCACACGTCACGGCAGACGCCATGGGCCAATCGGCGTTGTCGAAGAACTCATTCCACATCACCCGGCCGATCATCAGCGTGTTCGCGCCACCGAGCAGTTCCGGAATCACATACTCCCCGACCGCCGGAATGAACACCAGCAAACAGCCGGCGATAATCCCGTTTTTCGACAGCGGCAACGTAATCTGCCAGAACGCCTTCCAGGGCTTCGCGCCGAGATCGTAGGCGGCCTCGAGCAGCGTCATATCCATCTTCACCAGATGCGCGTACAAGGGCATGACGAGAAACGGCAGATACGAATACACCATCCCGATGTAGACGGCCGTATTCGTGTGATACAGCTCGATCGGCGAATGGATCAGGCCGATCGACATCAGGAAGTTATTCAGCAAGCCGTTGTTCTTCAGAATCCCGATCCACGCATACACGCGAATCAGAAACGACGTCCAGAACGGCAGCATCACGGCCATCATCAGCAGGTTACGGCTCGCCGGGTTCGATCGCGCGATGTAATACGCCATCGGATAGCCGATCAGCAGACATAGCAAGGTCGAGATCGCAGCGACCACCACCGAATTCACATAGGTCGCGAAATACAGGCTATCGGTCAGCAGAAACGCGTAATGCGACAGATCGAGCGTGATATGCACCGCGCCATCCGCGAAAGTGCTCAGCTCCGTGTAGGGCGGAATGCCGAGCTGCAGATCGGCGAAACTGATCTTCACGACCAGCAGGAACGGCACGAGGAAAAACAGCAGCAGCCAGACGAACGGTCCGGCCACCACGGCGGTGCGACCCGTCAGATTGAAACGCCGCACCGGCCAGTTGGCGAAAGAACTGAACGAGCGCTTCATGAGGTCAGCACCACACCGGCCGACGCGCTCCAGCGCACGTACACCTCGTCGCCCCACGTAGGCGTGTCGATCTCGGTCAACGCGAGACTGGTCACGTTCGCGATCACCGTTTTGCCGGCTTCGAGCTTGACGTGATAGAGCGAATAGCCGCCCATGTAAGCGATATTCGTGACGACGCCCTTGCCCCAGTTGTACGCGCCCTCGGGCGGCTTGCGCGTGAGCGCGATCCGTTCAGGGCGCACCGAGATGGTCACCGGCATGCCGAGCGGACCGGTAATGCCATGGTTCACATACAGACGGCACGGCAGCTCCGGCGTGTCGATAAACACGTGATCGGGTTCGTCTTCGACCACGTGGCCGTCGAACAGATTGGTCGAGCCGATGAACTCCGCCGAAAACCGCGTGTTCGGGTATTCGTAGACCTCATGCGGCGTGCCGAGCTGGATGATCTCGCCTTCGCTCATCACCGCGAGGCGGCTGGCCATGGTCATCGCCTCTTCCTGATCGTGCGTGACCATCATGCAGGTCACGCCGACCTTGTCGAGAATGTTGACCAGTTCGATCTGCGTGCGCTGACGGATCTGCTTGTCGAGCGCGGACATGGGCTCGTCGAGCAGCAACAGCTTCGGCCGCTTGACCAGCGATCGCGCCAGCGCCACGCGCTGTTGCTGGCCGCCCGAGAGCTGATTCGGCTTGCGCTTCGCGAAGCGGCCCATCTGCACGAGATCGAGCGCGTTCTGCACGCGGTCCTTGATCTCGGCTTTCGGCACGCCTTCCTGCTTCAACCCGAAGGCGACGTTCGCCTCCACGTTCATGTGCGGAAACAGCGCGTACGACTGAAACATCATGTTGACCGGCCGGCGGTACGGCGGCAATTGCGCGAGGTCTTCGCCGTCGATCAGGATCTTGCCCGATGTCACCGTTTCGAGCCCGGCCAGCATGCGCAGCAAGGTCGACTTGCCGCAACCCGAACTGCCGAGCAGCGCGAACAGTTCGCCCTTCTTCACCGACAGGTTGACCCCTTTGACCGCGACGGATTCGCCGAACTTCTTGACGACGTCGACGATCTGCACGAACCGGTCTGCGGCGTTGTCCGACACGGCGCTCATACTGAGGGACGGCGCGGCATTCCCCGCCGCTGCGCCCGACTGATCACTACTCATCACAATGCTTGACTCCGGCGTTTAACGTACAAAGCCCCCGGTGGACACCGAGGGCTTCATGATGATGCATTACCCGTTCACATTGACGGCGTTTTAGCGGCCGGACTTGAATTCAGTCCACAGCCGCGTTTGCAGGCGCTGGATTTCCGGCGGCAGCGGCTTCAGCAGGAACAGGGTCTTGATGACTTCCGGCGACGGATAGACAGCCGGGTCGTTCGCCACGTCCTTATCCACGTACTTGCGCGCTTCGAGGTTGGCGCTCGGGTAGTAGACGGCGTTGGTGATCGCAGCGTGCACCTGCGGCGTTTCGATGTAATTGATCCACTCGAGCGCGGCTTCCTTGTTCTTCGCGTCTTTCGGAATCGCCATCACGTCGAACCAGACCGGCGCGCCGCCCTTGGGAATGTAGTACTCGACCTTGAACGGCTTCTTCGCGTCGACCGCGCGATGCTTGGCGATCACGACGTCGCCCGACCAGCCGTACGCAAAGCACACGTCGCCGCCGACCAGGTCGTTGATATAGCCCGACGAATTGAACTGCGTGATGTACGGGCGGATCTTCTTCATCATCTCGAGCGCGGCGCGATAGTCGGCCGGGTTCGTGCTCATCGGATCTTTACCGATGTAGTGCAGCGCGGCGGCGAACATCTGGTCCGGCGCGTCGAGCACGGACACGCCGCAAGCCTTCAGCTTCGAGATGTTTTCGGGTTTGAAGAGCACGTCCCAGCTATCCAGCGGCACGTTCTTGCCGAGAATCTGCTGTGCCTTGGTGACGTTGTAGCCGAGGCCGGTCGTGCCGTACGCCCAGGGTACCGTGTACTTGTTGCCTGGATCCGCGCCGGCCACCAGCGCCATCAGCGACGGGTCGAGGTATTTGAGGTTCGGCAGTTTCGATTTGTCGAGCGGGGCGAAGATGCCCGCGGCGATCTGCTTGCCGGCGTAATTGCTAGTCGGCACGACGATGTCGTAGCCGGAATTGCCGGTCAGCAACTTGGCTTGCAACGTGTCGTCGCTGTCGTAGTTGTCGTACTTGACCTGAACGCCGGTCTGCTTGCTGAAGTTCGGAATGGTGTCCTTGGCGATGTAATCGGACCAGTTATACACGTTCAACTGCGTATCTTTCGCAGCGGCCGTCAACCACGGCGTTGCGCACAAGACCAGCGCCGCCACCTGCCCCACTACCCGTCTTTTCATTCCGTTCTCCGATCCTGACCGGCCTGAAGCCGGCCGTCATCTCTCACGCCGCGGCACCGCGCGCACGGCTCCCCTGAAAAACCCGAAAACTACCATTAATTATTGCGCGCTCCAAAAAAAATCCCGGGCTGTCGCGCAAACGGTACAGCGCAAGCCGTACCGGTGGAAAATTGGCCGCAATTTTAGCGGGTTATGCGCGCCTGTCTACCCGAAAAAAACACGGCCGTCCGGGCGCTGTCAGCTAGTTGTCAACCGCGCGCATCCGGCCTACGCCGGCGCCGGTTCGGCAGCGGCGAAGCACGGCCGACCAGCGCGAATCCTATGCTGTTCGGCTAACGTTGGGGCCGGCGTCAGCCACGGCGCGTATGACGGTGCACAATAGCTCAAAGAGCGACGAAGAACAGCCCAGCGCACATCGTGCCGCGTGCGCTGCGCCAGGCTGGCGTCGCGTGCCGCGCGTGAATGGGCACGTGGCTTGCACGGGCTGCAGTCTTGAACCTCGGGTATCGATGAACACCAATCCGTCCGCCTTGCGTCCGAACCGCCGCCAGCGTCTGCCGGGCGATGGGCCGGTGCGTCGCGCTCACTGGTTCTCGCTCGTCGGCGCGGGCGCGCTGATCGCGGTCGGCTATATCGATCCGGGTAACTGGGCCACCGCGCTGGGCGCCGGCGCGGCCTACGGCTATCGACTGCTCGGTATCGTGCTGCTTGCCAGCCTGATCGGCATGCTGATGCAATGGCTGTCGTCGCGGCTCGGCGTGGTGACCGGGCGCGATCTGGCGCAAATCTGCCGCGAACGTTCGAGCCCGCGCGGCACGCTGTTGCTCTGGCTGACCAGCGAAATCGCGATCATCGCCTGCGACGTTGCCGAGGTGGTGGGCAGCGCCGTGGCATTGCAACTGCTGCTCGGGGTCTCGCTGACCGTCGGCGTGCTGATGTCGGCGGTCTGCACGTTCGCGTTGCTGGCGCTTCAGCGCAAACGCGGCCGCCAACTCGAAGCGGTGATCGCCGCGCTGATCGGCTTCGTCGGGCTGTGCTTCGTGGTCGAGTTGGCGCTTGCGCGGCCCGACTGGCATGCCGCGTTGGCCGGCACCGCGCCGAGCCTCGAACTGCTGCGCAATGCCGGCATGGTATGGCTCGCGGCGGGCATCGTCGGGGCGACGGTGATGCCGCATAACCTTTATCTGCACTCGGCGCTCGTCAAGCACCACGCAGCCGACCGCAGCGACGCACAGATCAAGGCGGCGCTGCACGTCGTCAATCTCGACACTTTCGGCGCGCTGAGCTTCGCGTTCGTGATCAACGCGGCGTTGCTGATCGTGGCGGCCGCCGTGTTCTATTCGAGCGGCCATCGCGACGTGACCGACCTCGCCGATGCCCACCGGCTGATCGCGCCGCTCGTCGGCACGCACTGGGCCAGCATCCTGTTCGCGGCGGCGCTGCTCGCATGCGGGTTGAGCGCCACCGTCACCGGCACGCTGGCGGGTCAGACGGTCATGGAAGGGTTCCTGCAGATCCGCCTGCCGCGCTGGAAGCGCGCGTTGCTGACCCGCGCACTCGCGATCGGGCCAGCGCTGGTGGCCGTGGGTCTGTTCGGCCAGCATGGCTCGAACCAGTTGCTGGTGGCAAGCCAGGTGGTGTTGAGCCTGCAATTGCCGCTCGCGGTGGTGCCGCTGATCCGCTACACCTCCGATGAAGCACTCATGCGCGGCTGGCGCGTGCGCGGCACGCGGCTTGCGTTGGCGTGGCTGTCCGCCGCCTTTATCGTGGTGCTCAACGTCGCGTTGCTGTGGCAGTTGGCGCTGGGCGGATAACGCTGCTTTGTCGCAGGTTGTCGTATCTACCTGGCAATGAAGTGATTTTGTAAGTATTCTCGTATGAGTGGTTGTGACCGGTGTAGCGGCCCAGCGCGGCGCTGCGCCGGTTATGCATTCTGTTTCGACGCGGCTGCCGGGTTTCTACGGCAGCCGTTTTTGTATCGCCGGCGTCCCGCGACGTGCCGTTTCCCCAAGAACAATCCCAATCGCCCATGCGCTTTAACGCCACCCTGCTGTTCCAGCTGTTCCTGCTGATCGCGAGCGCCGCCTGCTGGTCCGGCAACGCCCACGCCACGGTCGCGATGCTGCAACCGGCCCGTGTGGCCGCGGCCAACGAGCCGCTGCAGATCACCCTGCTCTACTCCGCCGACGACGCGAAACCGCTCACCGTCACCGTTCCCCCGACGCTGCACGTCACCTTGGGCGCGGCCGAACAGTCGCCCCAGCCGCTCGATCTGCAGCGCGAGCCGGGCGTGCCCGACACGCTGCATCTGCAGCCCGGCCAGTTCCGCAAGGTGCGCTTCTCCGCACCGTGGCCGCAGTACGCGCGCGGCGAGGTGCGGATCGATCCGGTGGGTTTCGATGCGTCGCCGGCGCTCGTGGCCATCAATCGCGGGCCGCAGCAGGACGCGATCGCCCAGGCGGAGCGCTCGGAAAGCCAGGCCAGCACCCCGGCGCAGGCCGCCGCGACCGCCGCGCGGGTCGACGGCCCGACGGGCGACGCCATGTCGCCGCCGGGCGACTCGCTGGCCACCACCGGACGCGGCATACTCTCGCACGTGTCCTACTACGAGCCGATGTACTTTGCCGCCGGCCATAACGGCGACACCAACGCGCGGTTGCAGCTGAGCTTCAAGTATCGCCTCCGCATCCCCGACGACCTGCGCTCGAAGGCCTTCACCGACAACCTGTACTTCGCCTACACGCAGACCTCGATCTGGGACCTGTCGGCCGATTCGCGGCCGTTCCGCGACACGACCTATTCGCCGCAACTGTTCTACTACGTGCCGGACACCGGTTGGCGCAGCGCGTGGTTCACCCGCATGGGGTTCGCGGCGGGCTTCGCGCATGAGTCGAACGGCAAGGCCGGCGCCGACTCGCGCAGTATCAACCTGCCGTTCATCCGGCCGACGTGGGAATTCGGCGATCTGACGGCCAATCATCTGACGGTGTCGCCGCGCTTCTACTACTACCTCGGCACCAGCAACAACCCCGATATCGCCGACTACCGCGGCTACGTCGACCTGCTGATCAAATACGGCAGCCCTGACGGCTGGCAACTGGCCACCACGCTGCGCAAAGGCACCAAACACTGGTACGGCAGCGTCGATTCGCAACTCACCTATCCGCTCGCGAAACTGCTGGGCAGCGCGTGGGGCGGCTATCTGTGGGTGGGGTATTTCAATGGCTACGGCGAGGATTTGCTGGACTACAACAATCGCCAGCACTGGATGGCGCGGATCGGCTACAGCATTGCGCGTTGAGGTGCGGCGGCGCCGTGGTGCGGCGTGGCATGGCACTGCGGGCCTGCGGATGCTGCCAACCGCACATGAACTGCGGCCACGCGGGCCGCTCTCCGGTGAGCCGCGGGCCGCGCATCGGTTAACATAGCGGCACTTTGCTTTTCCGCTCAAGGTTTCCGATGGCTTCGAATCTCCATGCTATTCCCGACAGCCCTTGCATCGGCGTCTGTTCCACGCTCTTCGACGACGTCTGCAAAGGCTGCGGCCGTACCGCCACCGAGGTTTCCAACTGGGTGTTCCTGAGCGACGAGGAAAAACGGGCGGTGTGGGTGCGCATCGAGCAGGAAGGGACCGCCATGCGATTCAGGAACGACAAGCTGTAGGCTGTCGCGTCGGCGTGGCGGCAACGCAACCGTCACGCGTTCGCGGCGAAAATCCGCGGCAAGATCTGAAGCGCATCAGAAGCGCATCCCGACACCCAGCCCCACCACCACCGGATCGATATTCAGGCGCCCGAGCGCCTGACCGCCGAGCGAGGCGTCCGTGTGCATCCAGATCTTCTTGATGTCCGCATTGACGAACAGCGACTTCGTCACCTGCACGTCCACGCCGGCCTGCAAGGCCGGCCCGAAACTGTGATTGCTGACCGAAATCGGCGCCGCGCCGGCATGCAGGCCGTCGTTATAGAACAGCGTGTAGTTGATACCCGCGCCGACATACGGCCGGATCTTGCCCGCATGGTTAAAGTGATATTGCAGCAGCAGCGTGGGCGGCAATACGTTCACACCGCCCAGGTTGCCGAGGCTCGACGTCAATTGATGCCGCGAGGTACCGAGAATCAGCTCGACGCCCAGGTAGTCGCGGATCATGTAGGTGAAGTCCAGTTCCGGCACGATCGCGTTGTTGACGCCCACGTCGAGCGCCTTCAGCGACTGGTTCGTGCCCACGTTCGGCATGATGCTGATGGCGCGCAGACGCACCAGCACGTCGCCGGCGTGAATGCCGCTCATCTCGTCGTCGCCGGCGGCATGCGCTTGCGTGGCCATGACGCTTGCGCCGAGCAGGCTCGCCGCGATCGCGACGGCCCGGATTCTGTTTTTTTGTGAGAGCTTCATCTGCTTCCCCGAATGTTGTTTGCGTGCGGGAATTGTCGAAGTTCTCACCACGAAACACGTTGATACGCATCAACCGAGCGAAAACGCCCATCGCCCTGCGACAGCCGGTCGCGTTGCACCGGTCAGCAAAAGCTCGATCAGATCGTGAACGCTGCGAATCGCGGTGCCGAACGGCAACGCTTCGCGGCCGCGAAAGAACAGGCCGTTGGCCACGTCGCCACGCAATGCCGCCGCGAGTCGTGTGTCGATGCAGAAGTGGCCGAACTTCTCGATACCGTCGCGCCAGCCGCACGCGCTGAGGCATTCGAGCGCGGTCGGACACGCGTGTTTGAGCGCGCCGACCCGCTCGCGGATTCTGTTTTCGTGGCGCAGGTAGCGCATCAGCCAGGGGGTCTTCACCGCGCGCGCGGGTAGTCCCGTCACGCTGACGAATTCGACGATGTCGTCGGGGGTCGCTTCGGCGAGTACGCGCTTGAAATTCGGATGCGCATCGCCTTCCTCGGTGACGGCAAACGGCGTGCCGAGCTGCACGCCGCTCGCGCCCGCGTTCAGCAGCTCGCGCACGGCCTCGTGACTATTGATGCCGCCCGCCAGAATCAACGGCACCTCACGACGCTGCAAGCCGAGCGACGTGAAGACCGTGTCGAGTTCGTCGAGAATCCGGTGAAAGTCGAAGCGCGGGTCCTGCATGTCGGCCACGTTGTTGACGCCGAGATGGCCGCCCGCATGGGCGGGATGCTCGATCACCACGGCGTCGGGCAAGCGGCCCTTCTTCATCCACTTCTTCAGGATCAGCGCGACGCCGCGGCTGTCCGACAGGATCGGGATCAGCGCGATATCGTGGCCTTGCGTCATGTCGGGCAGATCGAGCGGCAGACCCGCGCCCATCACGATCGCGTCGGCGCCGTTTTCGCAGGCGGTGCGCACGTAGTCGGCTTGCGCGCTGACCGCTTTCATCACGTTCACGGCAATCATGCCGCGGCCTTCGCCGAGCGCCTTGGCGGCGTGGATTTCGCGGGCCAGCGCGGTGAGGTTGGCCTGTTCGAGGGTGGCACGGTCAGGCGACTGGCGGCATTGTTCGACCAGATCGCGATGATGATGCCGCAGGTCGATGCTGGCGATGGTGCCTAGCGCGCCTTCACGGGCGACGCTGCCGGCCAGCCGGTGAGCGGAGATGCCGACGCCCATGCCGCCCTGCACGATCGGCAGTAACGAGCGGCCACGGATGACGAGCGGTGGGAACGAGTGAGAGGTGAACATGACGGGCCCGATGACGGATGGTCGAACTGGCGATCATCGTCGGTGCCGGACGGGCGGCGTTGTTGCAGGTCAAGGTGGGAGGGGATGGTGGGGAGTTGCGGTGGGGTTTGTTGATGCGGGTCAGGTGTGAGCGCTATTGCGTGGCGCGGCGGGGTGCGGCGTGGCGCGCCCCATGAAAAAACCCGCTTCCTTGAAGGAGAAGCGGGTTTTGTCTGGCAGTCAGGATCCGTTTTCGTCTGCAGACCATATCCAGTTTGTCTCTCCCCAACTACTCCCCGCAAAGACCGGCATGATTTCCCCTGCTTCGAAATAACGACGGCTTCCCGCTTTTGCGGGCGTCTGCCACCAACCCGCCTCGGGGCACGGACTGCCGCCCCGCACGCTATGGCGGGCCGGTTCACGCTTGAGCGGTTGAGGGACGATGGTCGGCGTTGCCGGGATCGGCGCAGCGTCTGGCAAATCAAAGCGGGCTTCCCACACGCGGGCGTTCCCGCTGTCCGCATTCTGCAACTGCGGGTCGTACCAGTGCAGTCCATCCGGCTTCGGGTTGCGCAGCACACGCAACACCTTGTTGACGAACACATAGGGTTCCGGCAACCCTTCTTCGGGTGCCCCCAGGCGTGGGATCGGGCCGGCACGCACTAACGTGCAGTGATTGATGCGCGCGATCTGGATGTCGGCACGATCCAGGGCCGCACGCAGCGCCGCGTCGCCGCCGAGGCGTTCAACGAATACGTCGCCCATCAGCGTGTACCAGTTGACGCTTTTGATGAAGCCCCAACGCCAAACTTTGGTCCCCGGTTTCAGGTAGCGATACATCGCCGTTGCGTTTTTACTTTCTTCTCCATCAAACGAAACTGGATCATATTCTTCGCGGCCGAAGTGTGCGCAGCAATCAACCTCGATGCCGCTGAACCGCTCTGCAATTGCCCATTCCTGAGCTTGCCATTTGTGATAGTTATACGCGGTCACAGCCGAGAAGCCGCCGTAACCGCCGCGAACGTCCAGTTGCTCGCAAACGTAACGCAGAAATTGCTCGTATTGTTCCTGGCCTTCGGATTCAGTCACCAATTCCATCGGCACGCTGAATTTAAGAAACGACAACTCCATCTCCTCCCCTTTGGGCACGCTGT
The DNA here is from genome assembly GCF_003269035.1 of Paraburkholderia bryophila. Taxonomy (GTDB): domain Bacteria; phylum Pseudomonadota; class Gammaproteobacteria; order Burkholderiales; family Burkholderiaceae; genus Paraburkholderia; species Paraburkholderia bryophila. Next base: position 270,024 of record NZ_QLTK01000001.1, read on the forward strand.
AGCCGGTTGGGGATTCATAGTCGATGGGATTGGCGCGGCCCGTCAGGGTTGCAATCTGGTAATCCGGGGCGCTCAGGGGATTCGGCGCGCTGGACCGCATCACACTGACCTGTTCATATTCGGGCGTATCGATGATTACCTTGCGGATTTTTTCGATACCCTTTGCTGTTTTTTTGCTGAACTTCGCCAGGTCTTCGTCTTTCCCGGAAATGAGGTGTTCGCCGAACAACTCATCGAAGCGATCGAAACACGCGAGCAGCCCGCGTCGCCCTTCCGGTTTCGAGCCGCCGGCAAAGTACACCGTTCCAATCACGCCCGGCTTCACGGCAAAACTATTGTCGGCCAGCCGGACGCTCAGATCTTCGAGGTAGCGCGCGTAGGCTGCGAGCGGCGTCAATACGACTGGCTTCGTCACTTCGATATTGCTCATGCTCGAATTTCTCACCGATATTGGCTGTGGCTACGCTCACGCAGCGGCAGCGGATACACCGAGCGCGACAGCCAGCGCCGCGACGACTGCGCCTGAGGCTGTTGCGACAATTGCCGCAAGCGCGAGCAGGATCGCCAACAGGACTTCCGCGAGCACGATGACGACTACGACGCCCGCGACGATGGCCACCACCGCCACCAGCCCCTTGATGAACGACGTGCCTATCTGCGTCCAGTTGATTTGCTTGAGCAGGTCCCACGTCATGTCAGTGCTTCGCGCGATCGCTTCCCAGCCGGCCTTTAACTGTGCAGCTGTGTAACGGTCAATCTCGTGGCCTTTCTCGTCCACCCATCGCCATGTAGCGTTCGACTTATCGACGGCCCACTGGCCCGCCGTGAGCGCCCACGGCGCATGCTGTTGCAACCATGCGTGCATTTCAGCCGACAGGCAATCCGCGCCGGCATTCAATGCATCCCATACCGCTGCAACCGTCACCTCGCCGGCGTCCTCAGCCCGTCGAATCCATGCTTCGTACCATGCAGGCTCCGGAATCGGCTCGTGGCTGCGGATCGGTGCGCGCAGTTGCCGTTCGCGTCGCTTCTGTCGCAGTTCAGCTTCACGCTGTTCCGGCGACATGGCGAGCGCTCGTTGGCGGGCCTTTTCAAGATCGCCGTGACAGTCGCTCACGTCGATCACGGTCATGCGGCGCGTGTATTCCCCCGGAGCTCCCGCGATTTTTCGATAGGCTTCTTCCTGACCTGAACCCCAACTGTCGCCGGGAAACTTGACTTCAACCAGGCGCAACGAATTATCGACGTGCGGATTGCCTTGATGATCGACAGAGCTGCGCCCCGGCCAGCGGTCAGCTGGACGTTTCACAATAATCACGTCCGGACGGCGCAAGTAGCCAGGCACCTTTTCTTTCGGAAACGGATTCTGGCTGTGGCGTCGGCCGGGACCGTCCTCGATATCAGCGCTAAGAAATGGGATAGGGGCTTTTGCGCCCTTCGAAATGAACTCAGGATACATATCAAAGCTGACCTCCGCCTTATACTGCCAGCGGAAATCCGCCAATTTTTCATCGATATGAATCGCTGCGGTCATCACGATTTGCTTGAGCATGGAAATCGTATTCGAACCATCCGGCAGTCTGACGTTGATGATATCCGGGGCCTTCAGCGAATATTCGATCTTCTCCTGTAGATAGCCCTTCGTATCTGGCGGCAACTCGGCATACGTTTTCCTGTCCTCGTTGACTGTCGTGCAGGTCGCGATCGTTTCCATCGTGGCCGACATGTGCCACGTCCTCCAAATAGTCGCGTTGAATGGACGGCCTACCGCCGCCCGCTAATTGCCACGCTTCGATTTGAGCCGGTTTCGGTCTCACGGCTCGAAATAATCACGGCTAATCGACGCGATTTTACGTATCACGATAGTGAGAAGGCAATCAGACAACTGTGATAATTTGCAAAGAACAAGCCGATTAAATGCGGAACGAATATCGAGGCAATTATTGAATTGCGCAGCTATTTATTCCACCTGTTTCGGTGATTGAACGGCTGATTTTCCAGACGCGCGCAGCATTCGACAATGCGTTTTCCTTGAAACGCTGCGGCTTACGACAGACAGTGAGCGCGAATGAACCGAATCCGGAATTCGGTCGGTGGCGCATAGCGGTCAACCCTTGTGCCAGGGGACAAGGGTTGACATGAACGGACGTTCCAAGACAGTTACTGCACGCCCTGGCTCACCAGGAAGTCCTCGTAATTCCCGCCGAAGTCGTTCAGCGTGCCGTCGGTGCGCACTTCGATGATCCGGTTCGCCAGGCCGCTCACGAACTCGCGGTCGTGCGACACGAAAATCAGCGTGCCGTCGAACTTGTCGAGCGCGATCTGCAGGGACTCGATCGATTCCATGTCCATGTGGTTGGTCGGCTCGTCCATCAGCAGCACGTTGTGGCGGCCCAGCATCAGCTTGCCCCAGATCATGCGCCCCTTCTCGCCGCCCGAGAGCACTTTCACCGACTTGCGGATGTCGTCGGCATTGAACAGCAGACGGCCGAGCGTGCCGCGCACCATCTGCTCGTCGTCGCCTTCCTGGCGATAGCCGTCGATCCAGTCCATCAGCGTGACGTCGTCCGGAAACTCTTCGTACGTATCTTGCGGCATGTAGCCGATGTTCGCGTTTTCGGCCCACTTCACCGTGCCGTGGTCGAGCGCGAGTTTGCCGAGCAGCGAGCGCAGCAGCGTGGTCTTGCCCGCGCCGTTCTCGCCGATGATCGCGATACGCTCGCCCGGTTGCACGCTGACGCTGAAGTCGTTGAAAATGCTGCGCTCGTATTTCTTCGAGATCTTCTCCGCCACCACCGCGATGTTGTGCAGCTTCTTTTCGTACTCGAAGCGGATAAACGGATTCTGACGCGACGACGGCTTGAATTCCTCGATCTTGATCTTGTCGATCATTTTCAGACGGCTGGTGGCCTGACGCGCCTTCGACTTGTTCGCCGAGAAGCGGCGCACGAAGTCCTGCAGGTCGGCCACACGTTCCTTCGCCTTCGCGTTGGCGTTCTGCTGACGCTCGCGCGCCTGCGTGCTGGCCAGCATGTAGTCGTCGTAATTGCCCGGGTAGACCTTCAGCGTGCCGAAGTCCATGTCCGCCATGTGCGTGCAGACCTGGTTCAGAAAGTGACGATCGTGCGAGATGATGATCATCGTCGAGTTGTACTGGTTGAGCACGTCTTCCAGCCAACGGATCGAGTTGATGTCCAGGTTGTTGGTCGGTTCGTCGAGCAGCAGCACGTCCGGCTTCGAGAACAGTGCCTGCGCGAGCAGCACGCGCAGTTTCCAGCCCGGCGCCACGTTGCTCATCGGGCCGTTGTGGTCCTCGATCGCGATGCCGATGCCCAGCAGCAGCTCGCCGGCGCGCGCCTCGGCCGTGTAGCCGTCGTACTCGGCGAACTTCGCTTCGAGTTCGGCGGCGTGCATGTAGTCGTCGTCGGTCGCGTCCGGGTTCGCGTAGATCGCGTCGCGCTCGGTCATGGCGGCCCACATTTCGGCGTGGCCCATCATCACCACGTCGAGCACACGCACGTCTTCGTACGCGAACTGGTCCTGACGCAATTTACCGAGGCGGATGTTCGGTTCGAGCATCACGTTGCCGGAGCTCGGTTCCAGGTCGGAACCCAGAATCTTCATGAAGGTCGATTTACCGCAGCCGTTCGCACCAATCAGGCCGTAGCGGTTCCCTCCCCCGAATTTGACCGAGATATTCTCGAAGAGGGGCTTCGGCCCGAATTGCATGGTGATATTGGCGGTAGACAGCACGGCGCGTCCCTTTGAATGTGATATCGGCGAAAAACCCAATATTTTAGCAGGTTATCGCGAATTCAACCCGCACGCGCGCCGCGTTACTGGCGCTGGACGCCGTGCGGGGTCTGCAAAACGTCGATGAAGGCCGACAGATCGGCCTCGCCGAGTCCCATCGCCGCACCCAGCCGTAACAGTTGCTGAACCGTCGACGACACCGGCATCGGCGTGCCGGTTTCATACGCGGTGGCGGCCACCGTGTCGAGATCTTTCTGAAAGGTCCGGAACGCGCCGATCGGCGCGAGGCCGCCTTGCGTCATGCGCGGCACGAAAATCTGCAGCAGCACGGAGTCGGCCCAGCCGCCGGCGAGGCCTTCGGTCAGTTTGGCGGCGTCGATGCCGCTGCGTTGCGCGAGGCTTACGGCTTCGGCGATCGCCGCAAGCGTGGCGGTGACGATGGTTTGATTGCACAGCTTGGTGGTCTGGCCCGCGCCGACGTCGCCCATGTGGGTCACGCGGGCGGCGTATGCGCGGAGCAGCGGTTTAACAGCCTCCACGTCGGCCTCGGCGCCGCCGGCCATGATGGCCAGCGTGCCGGCATTCGCGCCGGCCACGCCGCCGGAGACCGGCGCGTCGATCCAGCCGATACCCGGTGCACGCTGCGCGAACGCGCGCGTCGCGGCCGGCGGAATGCTGGAATGATCGACGATCCAGCGTACGCGGTTCGGCTCGGACATCGGCACGCCGCTCAGCAAGCCTTCGGCGCCAAACACCGTCTCCTCCACCGCCGCCGCATCCGCGACACACAGCAGCACCGCGTCGCAGCACGCGGCCAGCTCGCGCGGCGTATCGACCACCGTCGCGCCATCCGCGATCAACGCTTCGGCCTTGGCGCGCGTGCGATTCCACACATACACGGTATGCCCCGCACGCAGCAGATGCCGGATCATCGGCGCGCCCATCAGACCGGGACCGCAAAAACCAATTTCCACGTTCGAACCTCGTCGGCTGTCGGATTGAGTTGCTGAATTGCGCGGACATGATAACGGCCACACGCAGCCGCCGGATATCGGGCACGCGATGTGCGCCATGACTCGCTCATGCGGGTCTTCCCGCGAGCCAAAGCGAACGCGAGCAGGTACGCGCAGGCAGCATGCGGCGCGTGGCCCGTTGCCTATACTTTTTGAACACCAACGAAGCGCGAAAGGAGGCAGTCCATGTCCGAACACGTCTACAAGCAGATCGAACTGACCGGTTCATCGACCAAATCGATCGACGACGCCATCAGCACCGCAATCGCCAAAGCGTCGAAGACGCTGCGCCATCTGCACTGGTTCGAAGTCACGGAGACGCGGGGCCAGATCGAGAACGACAAGGTCGCTTACTGGCAGGTGACCATCAAGGTGGGCTTGCGCATCGATTGAGATAGAGGTCGAGGCTGAGCGTGGCGAGCCTCGCGCCGAAAATCCAGGGCAAAAAAAGCTGCGTCCGTACGGGACGCAGCGCCTTAAAGCAGCGGTTGCTGAGACCGCCGCCTGGTCGATCGTCATACGATAAAACGCACGTTGAAACAGACGTTAAAGTGCACGTTCCAACGCACATTCAAACGCGGCTTACTTCGGCAGCGTTCCGTCCACGCCTTCCACATACCAGTTCAGGCGTTGCAGTTCAGGATCGGCCAGCGTCTTGCCGGCCGGTACCTTCACCGCGCCCGATTGATCCTTGATCGGCCCCGTGAACACGTCCCACTTGCCGCCCGCCAGTTCGTCGCGTTTCGCCGCGACCTGCTTCTGCGCGTCAGCCGAGATCACGCCGGTGTTCAGATCCTCCAGGTTGACGGCTTTCTGCGGAATGCCCCACCACACCGGATCGTTCTTCCACTTGCCGTCCAGCACCTGCTGGATCGCCGCGTTGTAGTACACGCCCCAGTGCGCGACCACCGACCCGAGATGCGCGTCGGGACCGAACTTCTTCATGTCCGAATCCCAGCCGAACGCATGCACGTGTTTCTCCGATGCGGTCGCGAGCGTCGCGCTCGAATCGGTGTTCTGCAACAGCACGTCCGCGCCCTGGCCGATCAGCGTTTCCGCCGCCTGCTTTTCCTTGCCCGGATCGAACCAGCTGTTGATCCAGATGACCTTGGTATGCACCTTCGGATTCACCGAGCGCGCGCCGAGCGTGTACGCGTTGATGTTGCGGATCACTTCCGGAATCGGCACCGACGCGACGAAGCCCAGCGTGTTGGTCTTCGTCACGTAGCCGGCGGCGACGCCTGCCAGATACGCGCCCTGGTACATGCGCACGTCGTAGGTGCCGAAGTTCGGCGCCTTCTTGTAGCCGGTTGCGTGCAGGAACACCGTATCCGGGAAATCCTTCGCGACCTTCAGCTCGAAATCCTGATAGCCGAAGCTCGAGCCGATGATGATCTTGTTGCCCTTGTTCGCCAGATCGCGGAACACACGCTCGGAGTCGGCCGATTCGGGCACGTTCTCGATGCGGGTGATCTTGATCTTGTTGCCGAACTTCGCTTCCGCTTCCTTCGAGCCCTGGTCGTGCGCGTAGGTCCAGCCGGCATCGCCCGGATTGCCGAGGTAGACGAACGCAACGCCCGGTACATCGGCGGCCTGCGCGCTTTGCGCGAGCGGCGCGGCGAGCGCCAGCGAAGCCGCGCCCCACGCGAAGGCGGTCAGCAGATTTCTTCTCTTCATGTTTTCTCCTGTCGTGTTTATCGAATGATCTGGAAACGTCTGGAACGGGATGGTCGAAACCTGGTCGGTCAGCCTGCCGAGAAAAACGGCTTACCCAGCGACGCGGGCGCGTTCAGCCGGATCGTGTTCGGATTGCGCGAAATCAGCACCAGCACGACGACGGTCGCCACGTACGGCAGCATCGCGAGAAATTGCGTCGGCACCGGCACGCCGATCGCCTGCGCGTAAAACTGCAGCCCCGTCACGGCGCCGAACAGCAGCGCGCCGATCAGCAGGCGCCCAGGGCGCCATGTCGCGAACACGACCAGCGCGAGCGCGATCCAGCCGCGTCCCGAGGTGAGGTTTTCCTGCCACAGGTGCAGATTGACGATCGAGTAATAGCCGCCCGCGAGTCCCGCCATGCCGCCGCCGAACGCCACCGCGCCGTAACGCACGCCGACCACCGGAAAGCCGACCGAATGCGCGACCTGCGGCGACTCGCCGACCGAGCGCAGCACGAGACCCGCGCGCGTGCGGTACAGGAACCAGCCGATCGCCGCGAACATCAGGAACGCGAGGTAATCGAGCGGCGTGAGGCTGAACAGCGCGGGGCCGAGCACCGGGATCTTCGAGAGACCGGGGATGGTCCACGTGTCGATGGTCGCGCGCACCGCCGCCGACGTGTACGGCTTGCCGACATACGCCGACAGGCCAATGCCGAAGATCGTCAGCGACAGGCCGGTCGCGACCTGGTTGGCGAGCATGGTGAGCGTGAGGAAGGCGAACAGCAGCGACATCGCGAGCCCGGCGCCGATCGCGGCGAGCACGCCGAGCCACGGGTTGCCGGTGATCGCGGTGACCGCGTAGCCGCTCACGGCGCCCATCAGCATCATGCCTTCCACACCGAGGTTGAGAACGCCGGACTTCTCGGCGACGAGTTCGCCCGCGCCCGCGAACATCAGCGGAATCGCGGCGGTGACGGCGCTCGAGGTGAGCGCGCTGGCTTGGTTGATATCCATGGCAATCCGGCGGGAGTCAGGTTCGAGGTCGTGAGCTGATTTAGTGAGCTTGCGCGGCGAGCGTTCGGCGGCGCACACGGTAGTTCACAAACAGATCGGCGCCCAGCAGGCAGAACAGCAACAGCCCCTGGAATACGCCGGAGAGCGCCTGCGGCAATTGCATCGAGGTCTGCACGGCCTCCCCCCCGAGATATAGCAAGGCCATCAACAGACTCGCGAGCACGATGCCGACCGGATGCAGCCGTCCGACAAAAACCACGATGATCGCGGTGAAGCCGTAGCCCGGCGACCACGTCGCCTGAAGCTGGCCGATCGGACCGGCGATCTCGCCCATGCCGGCCAGACCCGCGAGGCCGCCGCTGATCAGCAGCGAGGTCCAGATGGTTTTCTTGTCGGAGAAACCGGCGTAGCGCGCGGCAAGCGGCGCGAGACCGCCGACGTTCATCCGGTAGCCCGCGAAGCTCTTGCGCATGAACAGCCACACCAGCGGAATCGCGACCAGCGTGACGAACACCGACGCATTCAGGCGGGTGCCGCGCAACCATTTCCAGTGCCAGTCGCCGGAAAAGGTGGGGTACAGCGCGTCGCCGCTGAACATTTCCGACAGCGGAAAATTCATCCCCTGCGGATCGCGCCACGGGCCGCTCACCAGATAGATGAGCAATTGCGTGGCGACATACGTGAGCATCAGGCTGACGAGAATTTCGTTGGTGTTGAAGCGGCTTTTCAGCAGCGCGGGAATCGCCGCCCACGCCATGCCGCCGAGCACGCCGGCAATCATCATGGTCGGCAGAATCCACCAGCCGGTGGCCTGATCGAAATAGATCGCGACGCCGCTCGCCGCAATGCCGCCGAGCAGCATCTGGCCTTCAGCGCCGATGTTCCACACGTTGGCGCGATAGCCGATCGCCAGACCGAGGCCGATCAGGCACAACGGCGACGCCTTCAGCAGCAGTTCCGACCAGCCGTTCACGCTGGACAGCGGCTCGATGAAAAACGCGTGCATGGCCTCGAGCGGATCGCGGCCTACCAGGCTGAAGATCAGAAAGCCGATCGCGAGCGTGAGCAAGGCGGCGATCAGCGGTACGGCGAGCTGCATCGTGCGCGAGGGGGTCGTGCGGGCTTCGAGTCGATACGGAAGAATCATGGGTAGCGTGTCGTGGTCGTTCAGGTTCTGGTTTTATGGAGCGAACTTTCTGGCGGTGGCGTTGGCGTTGGCATCGCGCCCACCCTCACGCATGCGCCGCCTGTTCCGCCGACGGCGCCGTGCCTTCGCGGCCGCCGAACAGGCCCGCCATCCAGCGGCCGATTTCCTCGGCGTTGGTTGCGCCGGTGGCGCGCACCGGCGAGAGCCGGCCGCCCGCGAGCACCGCGATGCGGTCGCAGATATCGAACAACTCCTCCAGTTCCTCCGAGATCACCAGAATCGCCACGCCGCGCGCCGACAGATCGAGCAACTGCTGACGAATGAACGCGGCCGCGCCGACGTCGACGCCCCATGTAGGTTGCGCGACCACCAGCACCTTGGGCGCCTGCAAAATTTCGCGGCCCATGATGTACTTCTGCAGATTGCCGCCGGACAGACTTTGCGCGAGCGCCTCGGCGCCGCCGCAACGCACGTCGAACGCGTCGATGCAGCGTTTCGCGAACGCGCGCATCGCACCTGCATTGATCCAGCCCGACTTCACCATTTGCTGCCGATGCGCGGTAAGCAGCGCGTTTTCCGACAGCGTCATGGCCGGCACCGCGCCACGGCCGAGCCGCTCTTCGGGAACGAAGCCGAAACCGAGTGCGCGCCGGCCGCCCGCGCCGAGGCGCCCGGCCGCCTTGCCGCAAATCGTCACCGCGTCGGCGCGCACGCCCCGCTTTTCGCCCGACAACGCCGACAACAGCTCCGCCTGACCGTTGCCCGACACACCCGCAATGCCGAAAATCTCGCCGGCATGCACGCCGAACGACACGTTGTCGAGCGAGGTGCCGAACGGGTCGTCGCTCGCGACCGACAGCGCCTTGACGTCGAGCAGCACCGGACCCGGATTGTGTTCGCGCCGCGTGTAATCGGGTAGCGAATGGCCCACCATCAACTGCGCGAGCGACGCGTGCGTTTCGCCCTTCGGCTTCACATGACCCGTCACGCGGCCGCCGCGCATGACTGTGGCGGTGTCGCACAACTCCTGGATTTCGTCGAGCTTGTGGCTAATGTAGAGGATGCTGCAGCCTTCGGCCGCGAGACGCCTGAGCGTCGCGAACAGCTTGCGGACCGCTTGCGGCGTGAGCACCGAAGTCGGTTCGTCCATGATCAGCAGACGCGGGTTCTGCAGCAGACAACGCACGATCTCGACGCGTTGCCGCTCGCCCACCGTCAGGCTATGCACGTGACGCTGCGGGTCGATGTCGAGGCCGTAGTCGGCGGAGACTTCGCGAATCCGTTTGGCGAGCGTCTTCAGATCGAAGGGTTCGTCTAACGCGAGCGCGATGTTTTCGCCGACCGTGAGCGTCTCGAACAGCGAAAAATGCTGGAACACCATGCCGATGCCGAGCTTGCGCGCCGCCGCCGGACTGGCGATCTCGACCGCCTGGCCCTCCCAGCGAATCTCGCCGGCATCGGGCCGCACCGCACCGTAGATGATCTTCATCAGCGTGCTTTTGCCGGCGCCGTTTTCGCCGAGCACGGCATGGATTTCACCTGGCGCGACGATCAACGTGACGTCGTCGTTGGCTCGCACGGCCGGGTACTGTTTGGTGATGCCCTGAAGCATCAACCGGGGCGCCGCCTGTTCCGGCCTGGTTGCCGGCTGCGCGGCGGCGCCGTCGCTATGAAAAGAGTCGCTCATGTGATTCCGTAGTACGTCAGTGACTGCCGGTTACAGCGCGGCCGGCCGCCTTGCCGGCAGACGATCCGTCACCTTAACCGGATGACAATACCTAATTCGACCCACTCAGTCGAGCCATCAAAATTCCCCGCAAACCCACGCCACTGCGCGATCTGCGGGTATCCCTCCCTTGACGTGAACCCGAGTTCATATTAAAACGCATATACCCCCACGCCCGTACGATCAGCCAGAACATATATTTCGGAGAAGTCATGAGTCAGCAACGCGAGGCGATCGATACGTATCTTTTACGCGTCTTGCACACCCTGTTGATGGAACGCAGCGTCACGCGCGCGGCCGTCAAACTGAATCAATCGCAACCCGCTATCAGCGCGGCGCTGCGCCGTTTGCGCGACATCACCGGCGACCCGCTGCTGGTGCGCGGCAAATCCGGCATGGTGCCGACCGAATACGGTCTGCGCCTGCTCGAACCGGTGCAGAACGCGCTGCGCGAAATCGAACGCATCAAGTTCCAGCAGCACAATTTCGATCCGGCGACCTCGATCCGTTGTTACCGCATCGGCTGCCCGGACTACCTGAACGTGCTGTTCGTGCCGACGGTGGTGGAACGCTTCCGTCAGGCCGCGCCGAACGCGACGCTCGAGTTTCATTCGCTTGGGCCCGCCTTCGACTACGAACTCGCGCTCGAGGACGGCAAGCTCGACACCGTGGTCGGCAACTGGCCGGAACCGCCGGAGCAACTGCACCTGTCGAACCTGTTCGTCGATCAGATCGTCTGCCTGATGAGCAACACCCATCCGTTCGCCAAACGCGGCGGGTTGACGCTCGACCAGTACCTGAATGCACCGCATCTTGCGCCGACTCCGTATTCGGTGGGCCAACGCGGCGCGATCGACGTGCACCTCGCACGCGAACGGCTCAAGCGTCATGTGGTCGTGACCCTGCCGTACTTCAATCTGGCGCCGTACGTGCTGATCAAGTCCGACCTGATCTTCACGACGACGCGCCTGTTTGCCGACTACTACGCCAAGTTCCTGCCGCTCACCGTGGTACCCGCGCCGCTCGATTTCCCGCCGATGCAGTACTACCAGTTGTGGCACGAGCGCGTGCATTATTCCGACGAAGTGCGCTGGTTGCGCAGTCTGGTCGCCGAAGCGACCAAGACCTTGATCGACAAGCCTTAAAGGGTTGTTCGCGGGTTATCGGCAGCCGTTTGATGGCGGCCGCCGGCAACTCCGCTTCTCTGCCTTCCGTTCTTTCCGCTCTTTCCGTTCTATTAGGCCGCTGCCTCGTACAGCGTCTTCGCCAGCCGGTTGTGCTGCTCGATGACCGGCCCGAGTTCCAGCGTCGCCAACTGGCCGTCCTTCACCACCACCCTGCCGCCGATCACGCTATAGCTCACCTGCGAAGGCGCGCAGAACACCAGCGCCGCGACCGGGTCGTGCAAGGCGCCGGCAAACAGCGGCTGCTTCAGATCGAACGACACGAAGTCCGCCGCCATGCCCGGCGCCAACGCGCCGATGTCGTCGCGATTGAGCACTTTCGCGCCGCCCAGCGTGGCGATTTCCAGCGCTTCGCGCGCGGTCATCGCATCCGGTCCGAAGCCGACCCGCTGCAACAGCAACGCCTGCCGCACTTCCGCGATCATCTGCGCGCCGTCGTTCGACGCCGAACCGTCCACGCCGAGACCCACCGGCACGCCCGCGAGACGCATTCGCTTGATCGGCGCGATGCCCGACGCGAGCCGCATGTTCGAGCACGGACAATGCGCGACGCCAGTGCCGGTGCGCGCGAACAGTTCGATGCCCGCATCGTCGAGTTGCACGCAGTGCGCGTGCCATACGTCGTGACCGACCCAGCCGAGGTCTTCCGCATACTCCGCCGGCGTCATGCCGAACTTCTCGCGGCTATATGCAATGTCGTTGACGTTCTCCGCCAGGTGCGTATGCATCGACACGCCGTACTGGCGCGCCATCACCGCCGACTCGCGCATCAGATCGCGGCTCACCGAGAACGGCGAGCATGGCGCGACCACCACGCGCAGCATCGCGTAGCGCCCTTCGTCGTGATACGTCTCGATCAGGCGCTGCGTGTCCTTCAGAATGTCCGCTTCACGTTCGACCACCGAATCCGGCGGCAGACCGCCGTCCTTCTGCCCCACACTCATGCTGCCGCGCGCCGCGTGAAAACGCATGCCGATCCGGCGCGCCGCGGCGATGCTGTCGTCGAGACGGCTGCCGTTCGGGTAGATGTACAAATGGTCGCTCGAAGTCGTGCAACCGGACAGCAGCAGCTCGGCCATGGCCGTCAGCGTCGAGACTTCGATCATCTCCGGCGTGAGGTTCGCCCACACCTTGTAGAGGTTCGTCAGCCAGCCGAACAGCTCGGCGTTCTGCGCGGCGGGAATCGCCCGCGTCAGGCTTTGATACATGTGATGGTGCGTGTTCACGAGCCCCGGGATCACCAGATGCCCACGCATGTCCAGCACTTCGTCGGCCGTTTGCGGCAACTCCGCCGTCGGTCCGACCGCGACGATGCGGTTGTCCTCGATATACAGGCCGCCGTCGCGCAGTTCGCGCCGGGCGCCGTCCATCGTGACCAGCACGTCCGCGTGCTTCACCAGCATCGTTTTCTTCGGCTTGCCAGCCGTCTGTTCCATCGTCATTCGCTTCTCCGCTTTAATGCTTCCGTGCAAAGTCGTCCGAACGCGATGTGACGGCACGCTACCGTGCCGTCGCGTCCCGTCGAACGCCGTTGGCCCGGTTACCCAGCGTATTACGCCGTCTTCGGGGCGTGCGCCGCGTTCGAGCCGCCTCGGCTCAGGGTTGCTGCAGCGCACGGGTGTAACCTTCGACGGCCAAAATAATGCTGACAACTCGCGCCATAGCGATACTCAAGTTCAGGCTGTCGATATAGTGGGCCTTTTTTGGCCCCGGTACGATCGAAACAACCGGCAACAGTCGACCGAATAGACTCGCCGTGGCTTTCAGCAGGCTGTCTGTCATGCGCCAGGTATTATCTTTCCTATCTCGGGCGCGCTGAGCGGAACAACCTTTTTACAATGGCTGCCACGGCGCTCGCTTCAATTCGCCGACGGGTATGTAGCCACTGACGTGGAGCCTCGATCCGCCGCAAACGTATCTGGATCGGGCTGCCGCCGAAACCTCGCATTCACATAAGGAAAATTGCGAATGGGAAAGCTCACTACCCATGTGCTCGACACCGCGAACGGCCGTCCCGGCGCGGGCATCAAGGTCGAACTCTTCGCGCTCTCAGGCGACACCCGCCGCGCGCTCAAAACCACCACCACCAATGACGACGGCCGCTGCGACCAGCCGCTGCTCGAGGGCGACGCGCTAGTGCCGGGCGAATACGAACTCGTGTTCGGTGCCGGCGATTACTTCGCGTCGATCGGCACGAAGGTGCCGGAGCCGCGTTTCGTCGATCGTGTCGTGTTGCGCTTCGGCGTGGCCGATGCCGGCGCGCACTATCACGTGCCGCTGCTGGTGTCGCCGTGGTCGTACAGCACGTATCGGGGCAGCTAGGGAGCGTCTGCCGCGAGACCCGGAGGAGACCCGGTCGAGTTGGCGCCCTGACGTTCACGCCCGATTGCATTGCGCAGATGCCTGCACGGTTCAACCGCAAGCACCCGCGAAACGCAATCGAAGAACGCTGACGGCTCGACCGGCCTGATCCGATCCGACACGAAGACACATTAAAAACGACGCCGTGCGAACTGAGCGCATCGCGTCTTTCACCCCGCAGTCTGCGCAGCGACGTCATCTTCGCCGACGACCCGACAGCCGGGTCACCCAAGGCGCCCGCCGTCGTTGCGCGTACAACGAATCAGAAGTGGAGGAGTTCATGGAAGGATTTATCACCGACTGGTTGAATCTGGCGATTCGCTGGTTTCACGTCATCGCCGCGATCGCGTGGATCGGCGAGTCGTTCTATTTCGTCGCGCTCGACAACAGCCTGAAACCGCCGACCGATCCGAACCAGCGCAAGCGCGGCGTGTTCGGCGAACTGTGGCACGTGCATGGCGGTGGCTTCTACAACATGCAGAAGTACACCGTCGCGCCGCCGGAAATGCCGGAAGATCTGCACTGGTCGAAGTGGCCTTCGTACACGACATGGCTGTCGGGCTTTGGTCTGTTCACCGTGCTGTATCTGTTCTCGCCGTCCACGTATCTGATCGACAAGAACGTGATGGACATGGGCCCGGTGGTCGCCGTGGCGTCGGCACTCGGTTTCCTCGCCGCCGGCTGGATCGTCTACGACTCGCTGTGCCGCATTCTGGGCAACAAAGACAAGGTGCTGGGTATCTGCGTCGGCGTGTACGTGCTGATCGCGGCATGGCTCGCCTGCCACATCTTCGCGGGCCGCGCGGCGTACCTGATCATGGGTGCGATGCTGGCGACGATCATGTCGGCCAACGTGTTCTTCGTGATCATTCCGGGCCAACGCAAGATGGTCGACGCGATGCTCAAGGGCGACACGCCGAACCCGATCTACGGCAAGCGCGGCAAGCAGCGCTCGGTGCACAACACGTATTTCACGCTGCCGGTGGTGTTCGCGATGCTGTCGAACCACTACGCGATGACGTACACGCATCCGTACAACTGGGCCGTGCTGCTGATCATCATGCTGGCGGGCGCGCTGATTCGCCAGTTCTTCGTGATGCGTCACCGTGGCCAGGTGCTGTGGTATCTGCCGCTGGTCGGCATCGTGCTGATGTTCTGCGCCCTCTTCTGGACCATGCCGAAGCCGGTCGTGCCGCAAGCGCAAGCCGCGAATGCGCCGACGGTGAAGGTGGCCGACATCGCGCCGGTGCTGCAGCAACGCTGCGTGGCTTGCCACTCCGCGCATCCGACGATGATGGGCAGCGCACCGGCCGGCGTGCTGCTGGATACGCCCGATGAAATCTCGCAGAACGCGCAGCGGATTTATCAGCAGGCGGTGACGTTGAAAGCGATGCCGCTCGGCAACGTGACGCACATGACTGACGACGAGCGGATGAAGATCGCCGCGTGGTTCGAAGGCGGCGCTGCGAAGTAATGAGTTTGACCGGGCTGCGTGCCCGGTTTTGGTCTGGACCAGGAAGCGGGCTTTTTGCGTAAGCGGAAAGCCCGCTTTTTTGTTGTCGGCAGGCGGGGAATTGTTGAGACTTCAGGCTTAGATCTGGATATGAGCGTGTCCGTGCTCTTGCGCCTGCTCGAAGCAGCGGGCGACGACCTCAAGTTCGTGGCGCATCATGGGCATAGGCGCACGCTTGAAGACATCCTCGCCGAACAACGCTCGCCGGACGCGAATCCATGAAGCTCGACTTTCAGGTCCTGGGCAAGAACGTCGCCACGCTCTATCGCGAGCGTGACGACTATGTCCTCAAGTACCACCGCGACGCGAGCGCGGTCGATGTCGTCAGCCTGACCATACCGGTGCGCGAAGAAGCCTGGCGCTGGCCGCTTCTCGGCGAGCGTCACTAGCGGGCTGCGAAGCGGTAATGAAGATGCGCTCCTTTCGCCCCACCAATGCAAAAAGCCCACGGCAAACACCGTAGGCTTTTTTTACATCGACCGGCTTGTCACAACATTCAGGCAGCCATCAACCTCAAACCGCCACCGCACTCAACGCATCTTCCGTGAGCCACAGCGATTCGGCCAGATCCTGCTCATTGAGGTTGAGTCCATCTCCACCGCGATCGACCACGATAAAGTCGCTCACGTCGCCCAAAGCGATCAGCGGATGGTGCCACACGCCCTTCGCGTAGTTGACGCCCTGCCAGCCGCTCGTCACGAACGCGCGAATCGCCGACTCGTCCAGCTCGCCCGCCGGCGCCACCACGACCAGATACGGCTTGTCGTTCAACGGCACGAATGCCTGACTGCCCAGTGGATGACGTTCGAGCATCTTCACCTCGAACGGCAGCGTGCGCGGCTGTCCGCGAAACAGGTTCACGAGCGTGCGACCGTTCTCGTCGGTCACGTCCACTTTCGCGAGATCGTGAAAGCGGATCGTCGTGCCGAGGTTGATCGGAATCTGCTTCGCGCCTTCGAGTTCGATCACGTCGCCGAACGCGGCGAACGCTTCTTTCGTCAACGGTTCGATCGCGAGCGTTTTCATGATGCGAGCGTACCCCACAGACGCAGACGCGAAACGCCGCCGTCCGGAATGATGTTGAAGCGCACGTGCGTCACCGGACCCAGCGCCGCGATTTCGCTTTCGAAGTAATGCTGGTTGTCCATCTTCAGCTTCTGTTCGCCCAGCAGCACCGGCCAGAACATGGCTTGCGTGATCAGCGAGCTGTCCGTGCCGCCCGTCACGTACGCGGCCTGGATCGAGCAGCGATCCGGATAGTTGCCCTTGAAGTGAGCCGTGTCGACTTCGATCTTCCTGATCACGCCAGGTTGCGCCAGCGCGACGATCGCCCAGTCGTTGCCCGGCTCGCGACGGCGACGCGTTTCCCAGCCGTCGCCCATGTTCACGCCACGGCCCGGCATCAGGATCGTGGATGCGGCGCCGAAGTGCTGGTTATTCGCCGCGACCAGGTACGCGCCGTTTTCCATCGCGGCCAGGTCGAACTGGTCGGTGCGGCTCGCGCCGGCCCAATCCACCTGCGGCTGACCGTACACCCGCAGACGCGCGATACCGCCGTCCGGATAGATGTTTACGCGCAAATGCGTGTACGCGTTCGTGTCGTTGACTTCGTGATAGTGATGGCTGTTGCCCTGCAACGAGGTCGACGGCACGATTTCGGTCCATTGGGTCGACTGGTTCGGCACGCCGTCCACCACGCGCGCGGCTTCCACCGAAGCGGCCGGCGGGAAGTTGCCGGTGAAGTGGCTGGTGTCGAGATCGAGGCCCTTGATCACGCCCGGACGCGCCAGCTTCACGACGCACCAGTCGTAGCCGTTCGCGCGCTTGCGGCGGGTTTCCCAGCCGTCCATCCATTTGCCGTGGTCGTCGTACTTGCCCGGAATGAAAACGGCCGGCTCCGGATTCAGCATGCGTTCCTTCGGCGCGAAGAAATCGTCGCTGGTCTCGAGCGCCTGTGCGCCCAGACGCGGGTCCGCCAGATTCACATAACGGCGCGTGAATTCCGGTGCATTGGGGTCGAGAATCGGGAGTGCCATCTTTGTCTTCCTTAATGTTTGTTAGTGCTGAAAAAACGTTTCGGCTCGGGGTCCGCGACGCGTGAATGAAGCGTCACGCGTCGATCAGGTCGTCGAGCCGGAAACGTGCGATGCGGTAGATCTGATCGAGGCTTGCGCGCAATTCGTCGGCGCGGCTGTTGTTCACGCGCGCCTCGAAGTTCGCGATGATGCCGTGGCGGTCGAAGCCGCGCACCGCGAGAATGAACGGAAAGCCGAACTTCTCGCGATAGGCGCCATTCAGCGCGACCAGTTTGTCGAACTCTTCCTGGGTGCACTGCGCGAGGCCCGCGCCGCTCTGCTCGCGGGTGGACTCGGCTGTCAGCTCGCCGCGTACCGCAGCTTTGCCGGCAAGTTCCGGGTGGGCATTGATCAGCGCCAGTTGTTTCGCTTCGCCCGCGGTTTCGACGAGCGACGACATCTTGCGATGCAAGTCGTCGATGCTGGCGAACGGCCGTTGCTGGGCGGCGAGTTCCGCGACCCACGGCGAGTGCTCGAAAATACCGGACAGCGCTGCGACGAACGCGTCGGTCGAGGTGCTGTTGAGTTGGTCCAGAGTGTATTGCATCGCCTTCATGCCGCAGCCCCGCGGTTGTTTTGCTGGTAAGGGTGATGTTCGCGCCAGTGGCGCGCAA
Organism: Paraburkholderia bryophila; assembly: GCF_003269035.1. GTDB lineage: Bacteria > Pseudomonadota > Gammaproteobacteria > Burkholderiales > Burkholderiaceae > Paraburkholderia > Paraburkholderia bryophila. The sequence goes on from NZ_QLTK01000001.1 coordinate 288,085, forward strand.
TATCGACGCGCCGCGTCACCCACACGCGATCGTGCTGTTCGATGTGATCGAGAAAACGTTGCAGTGCGCGGAACCGCCCAGGGCGTCCGAGCAGGCGGCAGTGCATGCCGATCGACAGCATCTTCGGCGCTTCGTCGCCCTCTTCGTACAGCACGTCGAATGCGTCGCGCAGATAGGTGAAGAAGTGGTCCGCCGTGTTGAAGCCCTGCGGGCTCGCGAAGCGCATGTCGTTCGTGTCGAGCGTGTACGGCAGGATCAGTTGCGGCACCTTCGCGCCGCCCGTGACTTCGACGTCCATCCAGAACGGCAGGTCGTCGCCGTAGTAATCCGAGTCGTACAGGAAGCCGCCGTGTTCGGCGACCAGACGGCGCGTGTTCGGGCTGTCGCGGCCGGTGTACCAGCCGAGCGGCCGCTCGCCGGTCACGCGTTCGATCGCTTCCATGCCGAGGCGCAGGTGCTCCGCCTCTTTCTCCGGCGCCATGTCCTGATAGTGAATCCAGCGATAGCCGTGGCAGGCGATTTCATGGCCGAGCTCGACGAACGCGCGCGCGACTTCCGGATTGCGTTCGATCGCCATGCCGACACCGAACACCGTGAGCGGCAGGCCGCGCTTGTCGAACTCCCGCAGAATGCGCCAGACGCCCGCGCGCGAGCCGTATTCGTAGATCGACTCCATGCTCATGTGACGCGCCGGGTAAGCCGCGGCGCCGACGATCTCCGACAGAAACTGCTCCGAGCCAGGGTCGCCGTGCAATACGCAGTTTTCACCGCCTTCTTCGTAATTCAGAACGAATTGCACCGCGACACGCGCTTGACCCGGCCAGTTGGCCTGCACCGGGTGGCGGCCGTAGCCGATCAGATCGCGTGGGTAGTTCGGGTCGAGTGGCATGGTTTGACGGATGCGTGGTGACGGTACGTAAAATTCGCGTGGGGTCTGGCGTGGATCGGCGCGGTCCGGCCGACAGGTTGCGACCGCAACGTTTGCCTGCGCGTTTTCGCTGCGCGTTCGGGTTGCGAGTCTTACCTGCAAGTTACGGCGGTACTGGCGAAAAACCCACTCGGCGCAGCGCGGCTGGCAACGGTAAAAAGCCTGTCGCGGCCCCAGCGCGGAGTGGGACCAGTGTAGCGAAAACACCCGGGTGCGCCCATACACCCGGGCAGATAGTGCGTGTCAGACCGAATGTATGTGCGGGCCCGGTTTTTTAGCGTTTACCCGCAGCGAATCAACGGTTTGCGCACTTTCTTGCGGATTCGCGGCAGAACTTGCGGCCGACCCGCGCGGCACGCGCGGGTTCGGGTCGGCATCGGTCGGACTGAAGGCCGCCAGCGCGCCGTCATAGCGCTTGGCGAGCGGCCTCGCGTAGTCGCCGCGCTTGGCCGTCGACAGACGCAGCGCAATCAGCGCTTCAGCCCACTTCACGGCAGCCGTCACGCCTTCGACGACCGGTGCGCCCAGCGCGTCCTCGATCTCGGCGCACAACTCGGCCATGCCGGCGCAGCCGAGCACGATCGCATCCGCCCCGTCCTCCGCGAGCGCGCGCCGGCATTCGTCGAGGATGATGCGGCGCGCCGCCGAACCCGGCTGGTCGAGATCGAGCACGGCGACGTCGGTGGCGCGGACGTTGCGGCAAAACCGCTTCATGCCGTAACGCTCGGCGAGATGCCACGCCATCCCGCAGGTACGCGCCAGCGTCGTCACCACCGAAAAGCCCGGCGCCAGCACGCTCGCCGCGTGCATCGCCGCTTCCGCGATGCCGATCACCGGACCGCGCGCCAGCTCGCGCGCGGCGTACAGACCGGGGTCTCCGAAACAGGCGATCACGTAGCCGTCGCAACCTTCGCGCTCGCCGGCCATGACTTCGGCCAGCAAGCCCGGCGTCGCGAGCGCTTCGTCGTAATAGCCTTCGATCGACGGGGGTCCCATGGTGGGATTCACCGCGATCACTTCGGTGCCCGGCGCGGCGACGTCGCGCGCGCAACGGCCCATCGCGTCGGTCATCCGCTGGGTCGTGTTGGGGTTGATCAGTTTGATGCGCATATCGACTCCTGTTGCCTGCAGCGTCAAGACTCAGCGTGCGAGCACGCGATAGAACAGCGCAGCCAGCCCCGCGCCGATGAACCACGAGAAATTCGCCATATCGTCGAGCGTCGGCACCATCACGCAGAGCACGGCGATCAGCGCGGCCGGCAGCAACGCGCCCACGGCCCGGTAGTTGACGCCGTTGCGATACCAGTACGAACCGGTGGGCGCGACCGTGTACAGATCGTCGAGCACGATTTTCTGGCGTTTCACGAGGTAGTAGTCGACGATCAGGACGCCGTACAAAGGTCCGATGAAACTGCCGAGCACGTCGAGCGTGTAGTGGATGACGGCCGGGTTGTTGAACAGATTCCACGGCGTGATGAAAATCGACGCCACCGCCGCCAGCATGCCGCCCATGCGCCAGCTGATCAGTCGCGGCGCGACGTTCGAAAAATCGAACGCCGGCGAGACGAAGTTGGCGACGATGTTGATGCCGATCGTCGCGATGGTGAACGTCAACGCGCCGAGAATCACCGCGGTCGGATAGTCGATCCGCCCCACGGTTTCCACCGGGTCCGTGATCAGTTCGCCGAACACCGGCAACGTGGCTGCGGTCGTGACCACCGTCACCAGCGAGAACGCCAGAAAATTGACCGGCAGTCCCCAGAAATTGCCGCGCTGCACGCTACGAAAGCTTTTTCCATAGCGCGAGAAGTCGCCGAAATTCAGCATCGGCCCGGAGAAGTACGACACCACCAGCGAGATCGCCGTGATCATCACCGGTACCACGGCCATGCCGTGATACTTCACGCCGCCCAGATTGATGCCGATGTTGCGCCAGCCCGCGCGATACACCATGTAGCCCGCGAGCATGAACATCACCACGTAGACGGCCGGCCCGGCGAAGTCGATAAACTTCTTGATGGTCTCCATGCCGTGCCAGAACACCAGCGCCTGCAACACCCAGAGCAGCATGAAGCCGCTCCAGCCGAGCGTCGACAGCCCCATGAAGCCATGGTGATGCACGTCGGCATACGGCAGCAGTTGCGGGACGAATTTCAGCACCACGATCACCAGCGCGCTCGACGCAAGATAGGTCTGAATGCCGTACCACGCGACCGCGATCAGGCCGCGAATCACCGCGGGAATATTGGCGCCCAGTACGCCGAAGGTCGCGCGGCACGCCACCGGATAAGGCACGCCGTTCGCCTGGCTCGGCTTCGCGATCAGGTTGCACAACAGGTTGACGATCGTAATGCCGACCAGCAGCGCGATCAGCACCTGCCAGCTCGTCAGGCCGAGCGCGAACAGACTGCCCGCGAACACATAACCGCCGACGCTGTGCACGTCCGACATCCAGAACGCGAAGATGTTGTACGCGCCCCAGGTTTGATGACGCAACGGCGCGAGATCTTCGTTGTAAAGCCGCTCGCTGTAGCCTGCCGGCATCGACGGATCGCCGGACGCGCCGTCCTCCGCGTAAGCGTGAACTGCTGGAGCGCCGGGCGCCGCACTGAACTGAGCCATGATTCCTCCTTGGGATAGGGACCGTCGAAAAGCGCATCGAAGGACGTTGCATCGGCCATGCCAACCGCGCGCTGCTCGCCCACTCGGGAGCGAACAAGCCGGCGCCATCGGTCTGGCCGCGCCGCGGGTGTCTCCGTACTGACGTACTTGTGGTTATCGCCTCGCCTGCCACCGCGGAGGGCCGGCGCTGCGTCGCTGCTCGAGTTCCGTCTCCCGGCGACGGACACGCGTGCGCAAGCCGGCAGCGCTCACGACGAGCCGCCTTGCAACACCTGATTCGGTTCAGTTCAACTCAGTGCGGCGCGCACCACGAACGGGCGCGCACCGGCCGCCTGCCTCAGCCTGGCGCGGACTTGCTTCTGGACTTGCCGTTGGACGATTCTTTCGACGCGCTATCGAGCGCGCCGAACACTTCCTGCAGATCGGCCGCGCCGCGTGCGGGGCGCTCCAGCATCTTCAACTCGACGCTTTGCAAATGGCGCGACATCAGGGCCGCCGCCTCTTTGGCATCGCCGGCGTCGAGCGCGGCGAGAATGGCTTCGTGATCTTCGAACGAACAGGGGCTGCGTCCGAGGGACTCGTACAACGCGGAAATCAGCGTGGAGCGCGCCACCAGTCCGTTCAGACAATCACACAGCACGGCATTGCCGGTAAGGCCGGCCAACTCGGTATGGAACTCGCCCGACAGCCGGATCCACGCCGGAAAATCACGGGTCTCGAACGCCTTGCGTTCACGACCGATCATGCCGCCGATGTTCTTCAGGCGCCGCATGCCGTGACCGTTGCAAATCTTTTCCACCACCGCCAGCTCGATGATGCGACGCATCTCGAACACTTCATGCACTTCCTGCAGCGACGGACTCGCGACGAACGCCCCGCGATTCGCTTCGAGATCGACGAGATGATCGGTCGCCAACTGCGCGAGCGCTTGCCGGATCGGGCCGCGCTTCACGCCGAACACTTCGCACAACTGGGCTTCGGTCAGCTTGGCGCCCGGCGCGAGCCGATGCTCGAGGATCGCGGCGCGGATGCGCTCGGCGATCGCTTCAGGCTTCGAACTGTTGACGGCCGCGGAATCTGAGTCGGACATGATGTGTTTCCCGGTATGTTGGTCATCTTAGGATGGACATAAAGATTGTCAACAATTTTTATCCTGAATATCGCCAATCGCGGTGAGGGTTCTGGGCTGCGAGCCAGTCCATAGGGCTGCAACGCCTGTTCAGCTTCAGTATCAGTTTAAATAGATGAGCGGATGGTTGTGTATTGGCGGCAGTTTTTGTCAACAAAATCGGGAGACCTTCACGGTCTGGCTGCTCGGCTAGATGCTTGAAAACCTGACAGTTAGTTGCGTTGTAGAGACTCAAAAAAGCGGGCAAAACGCCCGCTCCCCTGCTCCACGCCGCCTCACCTTCAGGCCAGCGTCGGATACCCCGACAGGTTCAGTTTGAAGCCGTGCGCATCCGCGACGAGATGGGCCTCCGCCCCGACCGGCAGCGTCAGCATGTTGTGGACATGCCCGAATTGCAGCCCGGTGACGACCGGAATGCCGATCACCGAGCGCACCTGCTCGATCATCGCGTGCAGGTCGTAACCGTTGTCGTAGTCGTAGGCCTTGCCGCCGGAGAAGTCGCCCAGCACGAGCGCCTGCTGCTGCGCGAGAATGCCGGACAGATGCAGTTGATAAATCATCCGCTCGACCCGGAACGGCTGCTCGTTCACATCTTCCAGAAACAGAATGCCGCCTTGCACCGGCGGCATGTAGGGCGTACCGATCAGCGACGTCAACACCGCCAGATTGCCGCCCCACAGCATGCCCGACACGTTGACCGCGTGCGCTTGCGGCGTCGTGCCGGTGACGGTCATGGTCGGCTTCGTCAGCGCCGACCAGAAGTGCTGCAGGGTGAATTCGCTGAGTTCCTCGGCGCCGAAATCGCTCGTGATCATCGGGCCACCGAAGGTTTTGACGCCAGCGCGCGCCAGCAGCGCAAGCTGGATCGCGGTGAAATCGCTATGCCCCACCAGCGCGACCGGCTGATCGGTCAGCCGCCGCTGTAGCCCTTCGTAGTCGAGACCGTGCAGTATCCGCGCCGCGCCGTAGCCGCCACGCACCGCCAGCACGATATCGGGCAGCGCACGCGCCGGGTCGGCGAGCCGGTTCAGGTCGGCCGCGCGCTCGCCGTCGGTGCCCGCGAACCGCTGGTATCGACGCTTCGTCACCTCCACGCCTTCAACCCGATGCCCTTGCGCATGAAAACGCTGCAACGCGCGATGCACCGCCTCCGGGTCATGGGGATAGCCGGACGGCGCGATCAGTTCGATGGTGCGATGGACAGTCATGGGTGAAGTCCGTTCGATGTTGTTGTGTTTAGAGCGGCTCGGCCGAGCCTGGTGTGTCGGATTCGCCGGCATCGGCCCGCGCCGCCGCGCGCGCTTCCCGGCTGGCGCGCCGCCGTTCGGCGAAGAACGATTTGAGCGCGGCGCCGCATTCGGTTTCGAGCACGCCGCCCGTCACCGAGGTGTGATGATTCAATTGTGGATTCGCGAACGCGTCGACGACACTGCCGCACGCGCCGGTTTTCGGATCGCGCGCGCCGAACACGACGCGCGCGATGCGCGCGTGCATGATCGCGCCCGCGCACATCAGGCAAGGTTCGAGCGTGACGTAGAGTTCGCAACCCGGCAGACGGTAGTTCTCGACCGCCTGCGCAGCGGCGCGCAAGGCGACCATTTCGGCATGCGCCGACGGGTCATGCGCGCCGATCGGATGATTGAAGCCGGTGGCGATGACCTCGTCGCCTCGCACCAGCACGGCGCCGACCGGCACTTCGCCGGCTGCGCGCGCCTGTTCGGCGGCGGCCTGGGCGAGTGCCATGAAGCGCCGATCGCGTTCGGAGATGGGTGGAATCGAAACACTCGAAGCGTCGCCAGGCTCAGGGACGCGGTCGACCGAAGCCGAAGCCGATTCCGAACCCGACGACGCGGCGCACACATCAAGCGGCCCGCTCACCGCGAACCCGCATCTGCCGCGTTGAGATGACCCGCGCGCTCCGACAGACGTTCAGCGATACGCCGGCAGTATTCACGCGGCAACACCAGCGGACCGCCGCGCAGCGACTCGAGCGCCATGTCGAGCGCCAGCATGCGCGCCTGCAAACGGCAACGGGTAGTCGGGTCGCTCACGGCATTCAACTCCGCTTGCAGGTCGCGCAAGGCGCGCAACTGTTCGACAGCGGGCGGCACGAAGCCCGCGTTTGTCAGAATCCGGTTGGCGACCCGCACCTCCTCCGGGACCATTGCATCGTCCCCGAGCGGTAGCGGCGCACCTGCGCCCGGCAAGGCATCGAACTCGCCGCGCGCGGCTGCGGCGGCAATACGCTGTTCGACTAGCGCGTCAAGCAATTTCATCTGCAATCCACTACGTTGCGGCCCGAGCATTCTATCAGGGAGCACGCGACGGTTTCGGCTCGCAGACCGACGAAACCGCCTGGTTTTGAGATTCCGTGTATTTCAGAGGCGTAGCGGCGCAATCGAGGCAGCACGTACATGGCAGCGGCGCCGCACGTCCCGTCAAACGACGCCCGCCAGCCGCCAGCGCGCGAGCACGACATGCCGGGTACGCCCGAGCAAACTGTGCATCAGCGCAAATTCACGCACGTTCCAACTGACGGGTTCGATGGGACGTGTCGCCGCCCAGGGCATGCCGTAAGCGAGCGTGACATGCGGCGTGTAAGGCACCGTTGCCGGGAGCGCCGCATCTCCGGCACCCGCGCCTCGCAAAGCCGCAGCGAGTGCGTCGTGAAGGGCATGCAAACCCGCCACGCCCGCGCCGCCGCCCAGCACCAAGGGTCCCGCCCGTGGCCGCGCCGCGAAGCTGACCACCGAATCGAACTCGACGGTAAACGGCTCCATGCGAATGGAAGCCCCCGCCTGCATCGCCGCGTCGACGCGCGCCTGCGGTAGACCACCCGCGAAATTGCCGAGGTGCTGCAACGTGACGTGCAAGCGCCCCGCCGCCAGCGGCTTGCTGCGCACGCGCGCCTCGACGCATAACTGTTGCGCGAACTTCGCGACGCCGGCGGCCGTCTGGGTATCGGGGAAAACCGCGAAAAACAGGCCGTCTGTCGGTGTAGGGGGCGCCTCGAGCCCGGGCAGCCAGAATTGTTCAGGCATGGTGCTCCTGACCGGGTGAAGCCGGCATGACGATAACTCTCCGTTGATTGAGTGTGGCTGGCCGCGAGCGGCCGATCAAGCCGCTGGTCGCGTAGTCGGGACTGCCAGTCGAGGCTGCAAGTCGGGACCGCCAGAAAGCGCTTGCGTAAGTGGGCCGCTTACGTACAATACTGTACATCCATACAGTATTGGCGGCAACGTGGAACTGCTCAAAAAGCTGGAGATATTGGCCGACGCGGCGAAATACGATGCCTCGTGCGCCAGCAGCGGCGCACCCAAACGCGGCTCGCGCGGGGTAGACGGTGTGGGTGCCAGCACCGGCGCCGGCATTTGCCATAGTTTTACGCCAGACGGTCGCTGCGTCTCGCTGCTGAAAATCCTGCTCACCAACTTCTGTCTGTACGACTGCCAATACTGCGTCAACCGGCGTTCGAGCAATGTGCCTCGCGCGCGCTTCACGCCCGAGCAGGTCGTCACCCTCACGCTGGATTTTTACCGGCGCAATTACGTCGACGGGCTGTTTCTCAGCTCCGGCATCATCCGCTCGGCGGACTACACCATGGAGCAACTGGTCCGCGTCGCGCAGTCGTTACGCGAGGACCATCGGTTTCGCGGCTACATTCATCTGAAGACGATTCCAGACGCCGACCCGCAGTGGCTTGCTCTCGCCGGCCGTTACGCCGACCGTTTGAGCGTGAACATCGAGTTGCCGACCGAGGCCGGCCTCGCGCGCCTTGCGCCGGAAAAGAGCGTGCGCACCATCAAGCTCGCCATGGGCTCGATCCGCCTCGCGCAGGAAGAAGCGCAAAGCGATACCACCGCGCCTAGCTTCACGCCCGCGGGCCAAAGCACGCAGATGATCGTCGGCGCCGATCAGACGAACGACAGCACGATTCTTCAAGCCGCCAGCACGCTGTACGGCGCCTACCGGCTCAAGCGCGTGTACTACTCGGCTTTCAGCCCGATTCCCGACAGTCCGTCCGCGGTGCCCGCCCAGGCGCCGCCGCTGCTGCGCGAACATCGGCTTTATCAGGCGGATTTTCTGTTGCGCGCCTATGGTTTCAGCGTCGAGGAGCTGTTCGAGCAGCCCGGCAATCTGTCACTCGAAATCGATCCCAAGCTCCAGTGGGCGCTCGCCCATCGCGAACAATTTCCGGTCGATCTGAACCGTGCGCCGCTGCGCATGATCGCGCGTGTGCCGGGCATCGGCCTACGCAACGCGAAACGGCTGGTCGAATTGCGGCGCTCGCGGCGGGTACGCTATGAAGACCTCGTGCGCTTGCGCTGCCCGCTGCAGAAGATCAAGCCGTTCGTCGTGACGCAGGACTATCGCGCGGCAATGCACGATGCCTCCTCCGCGCAATTGCGTCGGCTGTTGACCGCGCCGCCGGTTCAACTGGCACTGCTTTGAATTGACGTCATGCATGCCGTTCTGATCGACGACCACTTCGCTGCGTGGCGCGCAGCGTCCCTCGAAGCGTTGAATCGAGGGCTCGCTCCAGAGACGATCGAATGGCGGGTCAAGACGGCGCCCGAGTCGCTGCCCGAGTCGCCGCAAACCCTCGCGTTATTCGAGTGCCACGAGCCGCGTGAGGTCGCGCCGTCGCCCACTCGCGGCGTGCAGGTCTCGAAGGAACTGGCGGCGCTGTTGCAAGACGCCGCGCTGTTTCGCGATCCGCAGCGCTGGGCGTTTTTATACAAGGTGCTATGGCGTTGGCAACACGGCGACCGCACGGTCGCGTCGCCGGCCGACGCGGATGGCGCGCGGCTCCATCGCATGGCAAAAAGCGTACGGCGTGCGAAGCACGACATGATCGCCTACGTGCGGTTTCGCAGGCAAACGGCGGCGGCGCCCACGCCCGAATACATCGCGTGGTACGAACCGGCGCACGACGTGCTGCGCTGGGCCGCCGAACATTTTTCGCAGCGCATGGGGCGCTCGACATGGATGATCGCGACGCCGCACGGCGCCGCGTTCTGGGACGGCGATCAACTGCATCTTGAACAGCGGCGCGCGCTGCCGGACGAGCATCGCGGCAATCCCGAAGACGACGCCGAGGCACTTTGGTTGGCCTACTACCGCAGCACGTTCAACCCGGCGCGGCTAAACCAGGCAGCGCTCGAGCAGCACATGCCGGTGCGTTTCTGGAAGGGTTTGCCGGAAGCTCATCTGATCCCCACCCTGATCAGCGCAGCGAAAAGCGGCGCGCAGCGCGTGGCGCAAGCGGGTAGTGTCGGCGCGCTCGACGGCAAGTCGATTCCGGTTGAAGCGGAGTTCGCGCAACCGGCGCGCGAGCCGCCGTCATCGCTCGACCGTTGCCGGCGTTGCGAACTATGGCGGCACGCCACCCAGGCAGTCGGCGGTTCAGGGCCGGGCGATGCGCGAATCATGCTGATCGGCGAGCAGCCCGGCGATCAGGAAGATCTGGCCGGCCAGCCGTTCGTCGGGCCGGCGGGGCAACTGCTCGACAGCGCGATCGCGCGTGCGGGATTGTTGCGCGCGCAGCTTTATCTGACCAACGCGGTCAAACATTTCAAGTGGGAACCGCGCGGCAAACGCCGATTGCACAAAACGCCCGGCCAGCAGGAAATCGCCGCCTGCGGGTATTGGCTCGAGCGGGAATTGCTGGCGGTGCGCCCGGCGGTGATCGTCGCGCTCGGCGCCACGGCGCTGAATGCGTTACTGCAACGAAAAGTCAGCCTGAAGGACTATACCGGCGCACCTTTTGAAGCGGCGGGCGGCTGGGCCATCGCGACCTGGCACCCGTCGTTCGCGCTAAGGCAGCAAAGCGACGCAAGCCGCGACAAAGTGCTGGACGAGATCGGCAACGCGCTCATGCGGGCGCGTCGGCTAGCGGACGAACTGCTCGCGCCCAACACGCAAACGCAACGCGACCATCCGCAAGGTTGAAACGTGATTTGCAACGCGACAATCGCTAACGTCCGTCACGCTGCGCCCCCGTCTCCCCCGCCTGCGGATTCGCCATCAGCCGCAACCGCACCCTCAATGGCTGCCGCATATCGACCGGCGGCGTGCCCGCTACCGGATGTTCGCTCAACAAATGCCGCAAGGTCGCATCGGCCCGCGGATCGCCGAGCGAATCGAACTGCACCTTCGTGACCGCGCCATCCGCGCCGATCCATGCGCGGACCACCAGCGCGGGCGGCGGCGCATCGGCTTTCGCGTTGAGCACGCGGTCTTCGAGAAACTGATGGAACTGGTTGGCGGCCTCGTCGTTCGCTTCGAGCGACGCCTGAAACTGCTGACCCACGCGTTGTGCGTAGTCGAGCCACGGTTGCGGCACATCGAGCGCCTGCGCCGTGGCCTGCATGCTCCAGAACAGCGTGCAGGCGACGGCGACCAGCGCCGTCCATCCGGACAGCTTGCAACGGGTAGTGCAGCCGGTATTGCGCTTCATGACGATTCCCGGTTAGTCCGGTTCCATGGGAAGGTATAGCCGTGACCCGCCGCGTTGCACGAGCAGCGCGACCGTGCCGTGCGCCGCGCCGATTTCGGCGATCAGCGCGTCGATCGTCGCGACCGGGGTGCCATTGACCGACAGCACGATATCGCCCGCCTTCAGGCCGACACGCGCAGCCTGTCCGCTTGCCTGTTCGACCAGCAAGCCACGGTCGACACCGAATTGCTGCTGTTCCGGGCCGTTCAACGGCCGCAGGCTCAAGCCGATGCGCACCGGCCCTTTAGGGTTGCCGCTCGATGCAACGCCGCTGTCGAGCGCGCCCAACGTAACCTGAACACGAGTCCTGGCGCCCGCGCGCCAGACAAGAAGATCGGCCTTTTGCCCCGGCTTCAGCTTCGCGATGGTGTCCAGCAGATCGACGGGATCCGCCACCGCGTCGCCTTCCACGCCGAGCACGACATCGCCGGCAAGCAGTCCGGCCTGCGCGCCGGGGCCGCCGGGTTCCACCATGCTGATCAGCGCGCCATCCGGCTGCGCCAGTCCGAACGAACGCGCGAGCGCCTGACTGACTTCCTGCAACGCAACCCCGAGCCGTCCGCGCGTCACCTTGCCGGTCTTGAGCAGTTGCTCCTTCACGTCGAGCGCCACGTCGATCGGAATCGCGAACGACAGCCCCTGATATCCGCCCGTCTTCGAATAGATCATCGAATTGATCGCGATCACTCGGCCGCTCAGGTCGAACAGCGGACCGCCCGAGTTGCCGGGATTGATCGGCACGTCGGTCTGAATGAACGGAATATAGCTCTCGCCCGGCAGCGAGCGCGACTTCGCGCTGACGATCCCTTGCGTCACCGTATTCGCGAATCCGTACGGCGAACCGATCGCCATCACCCAGTCGCCGACCTCGGTGCGGGCCGGATTGCCGGTGACGACGGCCGGCAGATTGCGGGCGTCGATGCGGATCACCGCGACGTCCGACAGCGCGTCGCTGCCGATCACCGTGCCCTTGAACTGACGCTTGTCGGTCAACTTCACGTCGACGGTCGTCGCGTCGCCGACCACGTGCCGGTTGGTCAGAATCACGCCATCCGCACTCACGATAAATCCCGAGCCGAGACTCACCTCTTCGCGATTGCCGATCACACGCCGTGCGAGGAATGGCGCAAGCGGATTGCCGGGCGCGATGCCGGGCGGCAACTGGATGCCCATTTGCGTGACTTCGCGCGTGACGCTGATGTTGACCACCGCCTGACCGTAGCGTTTGACGAGCGCGGCGAAATTCGGCATCGTCAGCGACGTGCTGTTCGATGCCCCGCTCGATGCCCCGTTTTCCGCCGCGCCGGTGTTCGCCGCCCAGACCGCCGTGCTCACGCACAACGGCATCGACATCGATATAAGCACGGCCATGCCCATGCGCACCATTCCGCCCCGCGCTATCCGCTCCATCACCGCAAGTCCCCTACGTCAGCCGCACCGACGCGCGAAGAGAATCAGCGCGCGCAGTTCATCCATCGAGAAACGGCCGTCCAGCGCGATGGTGCCCATCTGCCAGTCGGGACAATCGCGCAGCGCATCCCACGCGACCCAGCCGCCCCGGCTGCGCAAAATACGATGCGCAGTCGATTCAGTCACCTTCGCGTCGACTTCGATTGCGTCGTCCATCTTGTCCCACGCCATCATCCGTGTCCTCCATACCGTTTTGCCGCGTTGTTGCGGACCGCTTGCCATCGTCGCCGAGGGTCGCGGCCTTAACCGGGTATCGACCTCTACGTCTCGTCCCACAACAGCACCTTGACGCCGCGGTGTGATCGCCTCGCTGCACCGCGACGCTTGCGCTCCACTTTGCTGAAAAGCGCGTCCCCGTCAGGCTCATCCACACCCTCAAGCACGGCGCCCTCACTCGCCGACGCCTCGTCCTGCCGCTCGTCAGCGCCGAATTCACGCAGGGGGTCATGCGTCATTTCGGTGGCACCGCGACCGGCGCGGCGGGACGCTGGGGCGTCACCGAATTGCCCCAGTTCGAACCGAACCGGTTACGCTCGGTGGACAAATTGAACGTGCCGAGCCGGTTCGACGGCGCGTTGGCCGCGGCTTGCGCCGCCGTCTGCGACGCACCGGCCTGCACCGTCGGCTTCGGCTTGAGTTGTGAACTCAGGCAGTCGTACGACAGCGCGCGCTGGCCGTCCACCTCGGCATCCACGCACACCGGTTTGGCAGCCAACGCCGGCGCACCGGAATCACTCGCGCGCGGCGCACTGCCTTGCGCGCGGACCGCGCCGGCCGATACCGATACCAACGCAACGAGTCCCACCACGATCGATCGACGCAGATTCATTGCTCTCTCCAGTCGGCGCCACCCCGCGATTCGCGCACCGCTCGCCACTGCGCACGAGGTTCCCGCGCAGCGCTACGCCGTTCCGCGCGCGGCCCCGCACGCCACGGCGCCACGTTTCCCACAACGCTCCCGCACACGATACGCTTCGACCCAAGCCCCCCCACCCGCGTCGATCACTGTGCCGCGGCCAGCGCCTTCTTCAGCGCGTCCTCGTTGATCGGCGTGTTGCCGGCCAACTTCGCGACATAAGCCTGCACGTTCTGCTGCAAACGTTGCGCGCGCAACGTCGTGCGAATCTGCTCCTTGACGTCCGCCAGCGGACGTAACGTAGCGCTCTTCACGTCGATCAGTTTGACGACGTGAAAACCGTTCGACGTCTGGACCGGCGCGGACACCTGGCCGGGCTTGAGCGCGTCGGCCGCCTGGCGGATAGCGGGCAACAGCATCGTCTCGGGCACGACACCCATATCGCCGCCGTTCGCCGCGCTGGTCTTGTCCTGCGAATTCGCCTTCGCCAGCGCGGCAAAGTCTCCACCACGCGCGCGACCGGCGAGATCGCCCGCCTGCTTGCGGATTTTTTCGAGCGTCGCCGCGTCCGAACCGCTCGGTGCTTCGAGGTAGATCTGCGCGAGATGCAGCGCGCGCGGCGCGGTGAACGCCGCCTGATTCTGCTCGTACGCCGACTGGATTTCCGCGTCCGACGGATAGTCCGCCGGCGGTGCGTTCACCGCTGCAAGGTAGCTGCGGACCACCACGTCGCGCTGCGCCTGCTCCAGCGCCGTACGCACTTGCGGTTGCTTGTCCCAGCCCTTCGCCTTCGCTTCGGCGAGCAGCGCTTTCTGCGCCAGTGTCGAGCGCACCAGCTGGTCCATCGCGCCCGGGTCCGCCGCGAGCCGCGTACGTCCATCGGGATTGAGCGACTTCAACAGCGGTTCGATATCGGCCTGCGTGACCGACGCCTGAGGTCCACTCGCGATCACATCGCTTTGCGCCATCGCAAGCAGCGGCATCATCGACACAAACCATCCTGCCAGTACGAATTTCTTCACCATGACTCCTGCGGTTGCCTGAATGCTGTCATCACTGGCACGCTCCTCGTTGGAACGTACCCCTTCCTGCACGGTGGCCGGAATCGCGGCTCACGCCTTACGATCCGGCGGAGCGGTTCACTTCCGCCTGCGCACACACATGCACGACGATCGGTTGAATCATGCCGCGCGGCGGCGCTTTGCCGATGCCCTTGCCGACCACAGCCAGGCGGAGATCGGCTTCGACTTCCGGCAGGCAGCGCGGCGCGCACTCGACCCGCGCGATACGCCCGCGCGCGTCGAGCCAGGTCTTCAGTCGCAAGACCGGTAACTCGGGTTCCGGCGCCCCGTCTGCTGCGCGTTGCTCGAGCGACGCACGCAGCCGGCAGGCGGCGCTGTCCGCACTGTCGAGCGCCGCGTGCAGCCGCCGCGCGACCAGTTCCGCGTAATGCACCCACGCGGCCGGCGCATCGCCGACCGCCACCGCGTCGGGTTTCACATGCGGGTTGCCGCCGAGAACCGACAGCAGCGCCGCGCCGAACGCCTTCATGCGACCCGCGACATTCATTGCACGAGCGCTTTCTCACGCGCGCCGTTTTCACGCACCGCCGGATCCGCGCCCGCGCCGGCCTGTGCCGCGAAAGATGCGGGTGACGTCGCGCGCGACGCCGCCGGCTGTTCCGCCAACGCCGGACGATTACGCAAATGCAGCAGCAACTCCTGAATCAGCCGGTCCCAGAGCTCGATCGTCGAGCGCAGATAGCGCTCGGTCACGCCGCCCGCGACGATCACGTCCATCTCCAGCGCGAGAAACGGTCCGTGATCGGCCAGACGCGCGAAACGCTTCGTGCGGTTCCAGCTCGTCACCAACTCCATCGGCAATTCGCCTTGCACCTGCAGCACGCAGCTATGGGTGTAATCCAGGTAGCGGAGCGCGGTTGCATCGGTCGACGCAGCGGCTTCCTGCGCGGCGTTGCCGAAGCGCACCGAGAAGCCGACGCCCTGACTCGCGCTCATCAGTTGCACCGCGCCGTTCTGTTCGGCCACGGTCACGCGATAACCTGCTGCTTTCAGGATGTCCGCCAGCCGGTCGATGCTCACCGCTTCGATCAACTCACCGCCGGGCAATTGGCCGGCTGCTGCCGTGGTCTGTTTGTCGCTCATGTCGATACTCCTAACTCGATGGGATTGCCAACGGCCCTTTTGGGGCAGGTTTTTTTAAGTGTTCTCTCTCGCACCGCTATTTCAGGGCGCAGCGGCAGGCGCGGAAGCCGCGTCCTGCGACGCCCCTGCCGACCGCGCCGCCGGATCGTATTGCGCGCTGTAAAGCGCATCGCCGTAACGCTGTTCGATCTCGTCGTATTTCACGCGCGAGCTTTGGGCGAATGGCTGACGCGACGCGAAGAACGAACCGAAACCGAGATGCTCATAAGCGTCCAGAATTTCATGTCCAACGCGATACAGATCCGCATTTTTCGACTGACACATCTGCAAGCGCGTATCGCGCTGCTTCACATCGCTTTGTAGTTGCGACCGCTGCGCGTCACGCGCTCGTGAGACCGTCAGCAGTTCCTCGTAGGACGACTTGTACTTCGCGAGCTGCTGGGCGTCCTGCGCATGGCTGCTCTTCTCGGCGGACAGCGCCCGCTGGGCCGCCGCTTCACCGCTCGACTTGCCGATTGCCGCCGCGAGTTGCGCCTGCGCTTCCTTCAATTGCGCCTGGGCCGCGTCGCGTTGCTGCTCGGCCGTGGCTTTGTCGGCCTGAAGCTGCGCCTGATTGTCCTGAAGCTGGCGCAGCGTCTGCGTCGTGGCACGCAATTGCGTGCGCAACTTGTCTTCGATGCTCTGCGCGTGAGCACTGCCAGCCAGCAACAGCAACGCGCCGGCAAGCGTCGCGCCAAGCAGGCCATGACGAACTGTTTTCATCCCGACTCCGTCAGAAGCGCGCATTGAGCTCGATCTGCAGCACGTCGATGGACACCGGCGGTCCATAGACTTCCTTCGCGCTGAGATAGCGTGCCGACAACCATGTATCGCGCGCCACTGCATAAGCCGCGCCAAGAATGTAGCCGCGCGCATTGGTGCCGCCCAGGTGGAAGTCTGGATCGTTGAATGCGTCGAGCGTCGCGTCCGGTTGCAGATACTTGTAGGCGACCGAGAAATTCCACTGCCCCTTGCTGCTCGGATCCGGCTCGCCGAACGTCACTTTCGCGAGGTAGCCGTTCGGGCCGCTGCGATAGTCGGACTGGCTCGCGTTGACCGTGGTCGCCTCGTAGTTGTTGACCGGCAGCGTCGCCGCGCCGAACGCCTTGTTGGTGTTGTAGGCCAGATTGCGGACGAACTCGCCGTCCAGTCGCACCTTGACGCGGTCGGCGAGGACCGTGTCCCATTGCGCCTTGATGTCGAGCAGCCGGTAGTTGTACGCGAGACCGAAGAGTTGCGGCTCGGGGGTCATGCCCGGCGCGAGATTCGGGTTCTGCACGATGTTGCGCAACGCCACCAGCGTGTTGCCGCCCTGCAGGAAAGCAGGCGCTTCGTTGTCGGTGCTGCAGTTCGTCGCGCCGAGGTACAGCGCGCAAGGCGACGACAGCGTGCCGCGCATGTTCTGATAGTCGTAATAGGCCAGCGCGCCTTTCAGGCGGTTCTGCTGGTCGATCTTCCATTCGGCGCCGAGCTGGGCGCCGAACATCCACTTGGTGTCGCTGCCCACCTTGCTGGTGCTATTCGACGGAAAGTTCTCCGACGTGTACTGGATCGGGAACACGCCGAAGGTGCCGAACAGCGTCACGTCCGGATTGATCGGCAACGCGTGACGGAAACTCGCGGCCAGGCCGTCCATTTCCAGATCGTTGGAGAACAGCAGATCCGACGTGAAGAACGGATTGTCGAAGCGACCCGCCACCACGTTGAGCCACGAGTTCGGCTGATAGCGGAAAAACGCCTTGTTCAGCCAGATGTTCTTCTTCGCGAAGCCGCCGCCCGCCGTCGCGGTGGTCGACACGGGACCGTTGTCGTTGCCGCTCGCGAGCTGGATGCCGGCGCTGAATTCGTCCGACAGCAGTGCGGTGACGCCAAGCCGCGCGCGATAGCGTTCGAGGTTGTTGCGGTTCTGCGTGGTGTTCTGCGTCGGCAATTGCGCGGTGTTGGTATTGCCGTTGATATCGAAGCCGCCGCCCTGATTGATCGCCGCGAAATTCGTCACGTTGTTGGCATTGCGGCTGCCGTAGAAATGGAATTCGTCGCGCACACGCAGGTCGCCGTCCAGCTTGATACGCGACACCCAGTCGGGAAACGTGTTGGGTTGCGCCCAGTTCTCCGCCTTCGCTTGCGCGACCACTTCCTGTTTCACCTGATCGCGAATCTGATCGCGCACGACCTGCGGCACGTACGGCACCGCGACGTCGCCCGGTTGCGTCGGCGCATTGACGACCGCCATGCCCGCCGCACCGGCCGCGCCCACACCCGCCACCGCGCGCCCCGACGTCGCCTTTGCCTGCGCCGTTTCCGCGCGTGCTTCGCGGATCAGGTCGTTGGCGTTCTGCTGCGTCAGCACACCGCGTTTGACGAGCAGGTTGATCAGGTTGATCACCGTGCTCTCGGTCGGCGCCGCCGTGCCCGTGGCGGCCTGGGTTTCCAGCGACTGCGCCTGCGCACCCGTCGCGCACGACAGGCCCAGCGTAACCAGCGCCACGCTCAGGCGCGCGCCGGTCGTCGCCGATCCCCCGCCGCCGTAGCCGCGACCCCGTAGCTTCATTTTCCGAATCATCAATGCTCTCCGCGTAACCGCTGTTCTTTTGCCGGCAACGTCCGTGTGCGGACCTGCCCCGTGTTTGCTTTGCTCGCGCCGCGTGTGGGCGTGCGCATGGTTTGTCTGGGCCTGCTTCGCCCGTATCTCGTCACGCGCCGGTTATCCCGCCTTGCGCCCCTGCAGTTTCACCAGCACCGGATACGCCGTGGCGGGCGGCGGCGGTTCGTCGACCTTGCCGAGCGCTTCGACGGCGGCGACGACGGCGGCGTCGATCTTCGGATCGCCGGTGCTTTGCGCGATCGTCACCTTGGTGATGCGCCCCGATGGCTCCATCCACAGATTCAGGCTGCCGGTGAAGCGCACGCCGCCGACTTCCTGCACGCCCTTGTCCTGTTCAACCGCGCGCTGCAGCGTGTAGACCATGTACTGCGCGTAGCTCGCATTGCCGAAGCGGCCGACGTTGCCACCGCTGCCCACGTTGCCCGAGCCGTCGCCCGCGCCGATGTTGAAACCGTCGGTGCCCGCCTGCGCCGGCGCGTTCATCGTCATCTGCCTGGGCTGGTTGTCGGACGGCTTGGGTGCTTCCGACGGTTTGGGCGCAACCGTCGGCTTATCCACCGGTGTCTTGACCTCTTCCTTCACTTTCTCGGGCGGCGGTTTCTGAGGCGGCGGCGGTGGTGGCGGCGGCAACGGAATGACCGTCGTCACCTGCGGCGCGCTGGCGCGTTTGACGCCCGTCGTATCGCCGGCGAAATGCCAGATCAGGGCGCCGAGCGCCAGCAACGCCAGCGCGATCGCGACCGGCTTGATGAAGCGGGCCGGCCCCTTGCCGGAAGGACCGCCGTTATAGGTCATTTCCATCGCGTCGCCCTAGCCGCCCTGCTTCGCTTTGCCGGTCACGAGACCGACCTGCGACAGATCGAGACGCCGGAGCAGATCGAGCACATCCATGACCCGCTGATACGCCACGGCCGAATCGCCCTTGAGGACGATCGGCACATCCGGATTGCTCGCCTTCTCGGTGCGCAGCCGGCTTTCGAGTTCGTCCATCGACACCGGGTACGCATCCAGAAAGATCTGCCCCGAGTCGGACACGGTGATCGCCTTGGTCTTCGGCTTGGCGAGACTCGCCGACGAACTCGCCTTGGGCAGATCCACCTTGATGCCCTGCACCGAAGCGGTCGTCATGATGATGAAGATAATCAACAGCACGTATGCCAGATCGAGCATCGGCGTGATGTTGATGTCGTCGTACGGCTTGTCGTCGTCCTGAACCTGCATGGTGATCTCCCGTGTGCGTTCAGTCGGCCAGCAGCGCGTGGTCCGGACTGCGATGCGCTTCGGCCAGCCGCGTGACGAATTCGTCGACGAACACCTGCATGTTCGCGGTCACGTTCTTGTTGCGGATCAGCAGGTAGTTGTAGCCGAACAGTGCGGGAATCGCGACGAACAGACCGGTGACGGTGGCCAGCAGCGCAGCGGCGATACCCGGCGCGATGGCGTTGACGTTGACGTCGCCGGCCGCCGCGATTGCGGCGAAGGTGATCATCACGCCGACCACCGTGCCGAGCAGACCGAGAAACGGACCGCCGGAAATGGCGATGGTCAGCAGCACCATCGACTTCGACAGACGCTGGTTTTCGCGCACGAGGGTGGCGTCCATCGACGCGCGGATTGCCTCGATCGACTCGCTGGTAATGACCGTGCGGCCGCTATCGTCGACCCGGCTATGGATCTCGGCGACGCCCGCGCGATACAGCCGGTACAGCGACGACTGGCGCAGGCGTTGACCTTCCTCGCTGGTTTCCTTCACGTGTGCGAGGCCGACCAGGTGACGGCCCGCCACTTCGCGAAAGCGCTCGACGAAGTAGTTGTTGGCACGGTCGACGAGGCCGACATAGCGCCCCTTGTTCCACATCACGACCCATGAAACGACGGCCATGGCCAGCAGGATGCCGATCACCACCCAGGCATCGACCGTCACCGACTGGACGATCACGCCGAAGTAGCCGAAGCCGAAGCCCGACTGCTTTTCGTCGGCGCCGTAGTTGATCAGCTTCGATTCGGAGCCTTGCGCCAACGCGTCGAGTGCGATCAGATCCGGCGAGCGTGCAATTTTCGACAGCCGCAATTCGTCGAGCGAACCCTTGAAGTTCGAGAAGCCGGCGGGCGCCCCCGTCACGTCGCCGGCCACCGCCGCCGCGCTGGTCAGCGCCGGCAATGCCGCAGCGATCTGCGCGGCCTGCTTGCCGTTCACGTACACAGTGAGGTTCCTGCCGTCTGCGGTAACGGCGAGATGAGTCCACTGATTGGCCGTCAATGCCGTCGCGGCCGGTGTGCGAACCGGCGTCGCGGCGCCATCGATCTCCGCGAACGGCACGCCGTTGTCGAGGCCGATCAGCAAAGCGTTGGCGCCATCGCGGCGGCTATACAGCAGCGTGTTGGCCGTCAACGCCGAGGGCTTGAGCCACACGCTGAACGTGAAGCTGCCGCCCGCGCCGACATTCAGCGACGGCGTGGCCGGCAGATTCAGCGCCGTGCTGCCGTCGAACTGAGCGCCTTTGCCGACGATGCCGTCTTCGACGGTTCGCAGCGGCGCGTTCTGCGCGTTGTTCGCGTAGGCGGTCGCGTCTTTCGGCGGCGAACCGGACGGACTGTCGAAGTGATACACCAGCGTGTAGTCGGGATCGAAGGTCTGCGACGGCTTGCTGCCGTCCGGCGCTTTCTTGTTGCCGTAGTACATCCAGATCGATTCGGCCGACCCGGCCGGCATCTTCGTGATATCGACCCAGATGAGCGCAACGCCTAGCACCGCGTCGTACTGTTCGATGTCGAAGTTCAACGGCGTCTTGTCGTCGGCCGCGACGAAGCGGATATCCGCGCCGTTATCGGCCAGTCCGTCGAACTGGAAATTGCCCGAGTGCAAACGGATCAGCAACGGCACGCGTCCAGCCGATTCCGTCAGGTTGGCCCCTTTCGGCCCGGCATCGATCGTGATCGCCTTGCGGTACGACCAGTCGTTTTGCCACCACGCGTTGGCGACGCCGGGCATCACGCCCAGCAGCGTCAGTAACAGGAGAAACAAGGCTCGCTTCACAATCCACTCCCCAAATGAACCGTGCCGGCAACGCGGCAAGGCACGAACAGAAAAGATCCTTCAGAAACCGAGGCGCACGTAGAAATCAAAGCGCGGGCTGTATTGCTTCGTGTAGATGCCGGCTTTCAGCGGCCAGCCCGCTTCGAAATCCGCGCTCGCGTACTTGAACAGTTGCACCCGCGTGCCCACGCCGACGCTCAGCAGGTTGAAGCTCGCGGTCTGCTCCGGCAACGGACTGAGCAGCCACAGGTGCGCCGCGTCGACGAACGCGTGAAAACGCCATTCGTTGACGCGGCTTCCTGCTGCGCCGCCGAGGTATTTCGTCAGCGACGGGCTGCGCAATTCGAGTGAACCGATCACGCCGCTATCCGCCGTGTCTTCCGCCTGCATGTACCCTCGCACGCTGTTCATGCCGCCGGCCGCGAACTGTTCGCTCGACACCAGCGGCGAGTTGGCCAGTTGCGCGGTCACGTGCGCGTTGGCCTGCATGTCGTTGGCAAAATGCTGCGTGTGATTGACGTCGAACTTGGCGTAGAGAAAATCGGGTGTGGCGTTGTAGCGTTTGTTGTCCCACGCGCCGGCGTCGCTGCCGATCCCGCGGATATTCGTGGTCAGCGACGCGGAAAACGCCGTCTGCGAGTTCTTCAGGCTGAGCTGGCCGGTGTACGACAGCGTGACCGGCACGTAGGTCAGCGGCGACATGGACATCGCGCCGCCCAGGCTGACGTTCTCGTCGTAATGCTTGCGATCGATCTCGATGCTCACCGACTGCGCGTAGGTGTCCGACGCCGGCAACGCGTAGATCGCCGTGAAGCCGTAGGTCGTTCCCTTGCCGAGCACGTTGGTGCCGCCGATCGACGCCACGTTGCTATCCGAATGAACCACCGTGGCCAGCAGGCTCCAGTGCGAATCCTTCAGCGGCGCCAGATACGAGAACGAGTACACGCGCGCGTCGTCCGGATGCTGCGGCGCGATCACGTAGGTGCCCGACACCACGTGACCCAGTTGCCACAGGTTCGCATAGCTCAGCGTGGCGCTGGTGCGCAGCAGCGAGGTGCCAGGACTGTTGTCGTCGTTCAGGTCGAGCGTGCCGTGCAGCGGACTGTGATCGTCCACTTTCAGATCAACGTCCACGGTGTGCGGCATGGCGCCGGGTTTCAGCACCGGAATCACCTGGCGGTCTGCCGTGCGGTTCAGATCAGTGAGCTGCTGCTGCGCTGCGCCGAAGTCGGGCACGCTGCCTTCCGCGAGCGCCGGCACCGCGTCGCGAATGTTCTGCGGCGACGAATACTGCGCGCCTTCCACGCGCAGCCGGCCCACTTTCGCTTCCACGACCTGCAACACGATCACGCCGTTCCTGACCTGCTGCTGCGGCAATTCGACCACCACCGATTGATAGCCGCGATCCTGATAGGCCTTCTGCAACGCATCGCGCGCCGCATTGACATCCGCCAGTGTCTTGCCCGGTCCTTCGAATGGATAGACCGCCTTTTCGATGTCGAGGCTCGGCAAGGCCGTATTGCCACGCACGATAAATTCGTTCAGGTCGAATGTTTGCGGCGCGGCCGGCGCGGACGTCGCCACCGCGGCGTTCTGCGCATGCGCGCCGGCCGCGAGACCCAGGCCGCCGACGAACGCCACACTGATCGCACCCATCGCGCCAGATACGCAGTGCCGCCGCGTGGCGCGTCTGCGTCGAGCCCATTCCCCGTTGGACTCCCCGCTCGAACCCTCGGGTGATATCCCTATCCCGTTCACTCTTGGCGGCATGCGCCATTCCCCTTTTTTCATTCGGATCGTTGCCGCTTTGGCGGGCCTGGCTTCAGCGGGCCCATTAGCACAGTTTCATTTCAGAAATGTTACTTTTAGTTGGCCATCCTAATCGTACGGCGCGCACTACGGGTCTGCGTCGCGATGTTTCTTCAATCCAGCAAATCAATCCTGATCGCGTGCCCCTATCATCAAGACGAAACGAGTACGCCTAACCCGCAGGGCATATTTGAAAATTTTTGCGATTCAGCCTTTACAGACCTGCGATTCGTCTTCCTCGCGCGGCCGCGTCTGCCAGAAGCCGCTCTTCATCGTCGCGATGGACGGCGTGTCCACCCACTCCCGTGGACTCAGAATGTCGGCGCGCAGAATATTGGGCAGCACCTGGACATCGAAGACTTCGTGCACGCCGTTGTAGAACGCCAGGATGCCCAGCACTTCGCCGCTGCGACTGTCCAGCGCGGCCACGCCGGCCACCAGTGCATCCGCCCCGCTCTCGATCGGCAAACCCTGCGGCCCGCGCTTATCGCGCAATTTCGACAGCCCCACGAACATCACGCCACGGTATTCGGCCAGACCGTGTACGAAACCGGGCAAGGTCGCCACGACGCGCCGCGTGCCAGTGTGGACGTCGATTTCGAGTACTTGCCCCCGGCCGCCTTCGAGCACGATCAGGCGACCGTCGATCAAACGCGGCGAGTGCGGCATGGACAGTCCCGACGCGACGATCCGCCCCGACGGCACTTCCATCACGATGCCACCGCTCGCCATGCCCGCGCGCCAACCGAACGGCGTGCTGGTGTGACCGAGCGCCGTCGCATAGCGCACCTTGCCGTCGTGAAAGGCCATGCCGTTCAGATGGCAGCGATCGTCCGGACCGAACTCCGTAACGAAAGGCGGCTGCCAGATCGGCGTGAAGTTGAAGTAACCGTCGATCACGCTAATGCACGAGTAGCGCGTATTGACCGCGAGCACGATCTGCTTGTCGAACACCATGTCGTGCAGATCGAGATCGCCGGTGTAGTAAGTCATGCGCGGCACGAAGATCGCGTCGTAGTGATCGGGGCGATCTGGATAAAGCGGCGCGAGCGACGGCAGATTGGCGAACACCATCAACTCGTGCATGGTGGCCACGGCGAGGCGGTTGCCGCTCACCGTCATGCCCATCGAACGCGGCAGCCGACACGCGGACAACGTGGGCACACCGTTTTCCACGCCGAGCAACGCGACGCCCGAGGGCCGGCGGCTGATCGCGAGAGAACATTGCAACGAGGCGAGCACATCGAGAAAACGCCCGGTGTCGCGCAAATCGATGAAGGGCGAGTCGTCCGTCGCGACGGCGGGCGGCATTGACTCGCTCACCGGCGCCGACTCACCTTCTGACTGATGTTCCCCGAGGCGTTCCACGTTATTTATCCCAAGCTCTCGCGTTGCTTTTTATCAAGATCCGTACGGATTCGTCGCTCCATGCGACCGGTCGGCACCGGCTTGCAGATCCATTCGAGCGCTCCTTATTCCTAGACGGAAACGGCCGGCCAATCCCGCAAACTATTTTTTTGCACGTGGGGTTCAGCGGCAAAAATGCAGCGTGCATATTAATGTTTGGCCACGGTCCATCGTCGCTCGCGGAACCGTAATTTTTTGTGACACAGGCAGAACATTCGTGTGAAGGAATCCTCGACGTCAGGCGAAATACGGGAAGCAACCTGCGGGATAGCCCTCGTCGCAACGTCTTATCCAATACAGGGACGACATCGACGAGGAGAGCCATGTTGATCACCACCATGCTTCTGCGACGGCTCGTCGCCAGGCTGACCGGCACGCGCGGCGAGACGGCGCAGCGCGGTGCGCCGGGCGATCCGCGAACCGGGGGCGACGCCGTCGGCTCGCTGCGCTTGCGCTGGCGCATGCCGTGGCTCGCGTGGCAAACGCTGTCGTGGGTCTCGCTGACGCTGCTCGCGCCGCCCTTCTGGGCAATCGGCGCCTTGCAGATGATCAATCCGCACAGCGATCAGCCGTTCTTATGGAGTGCGCTGATGGCGATCGTGCCGCTGGCCGCCGGCATCACCATCGTGTTGACCAATCAGCAACATTACCGCGCGCCGTTCCGCAGTCATCGTGCGGCGGCGTTCTATTATTTTCAGCGCAGCATGGCGTTGAATTGCGTGCTCGTGGTGCTGCTGCTGTGGGGCACGCATGCCATCGACGACCTTGTCGCACCGCTCGCCATCGCCACCCCGGGTTCGCACCTCGCCGCGCTCGCGTTGTGGATGACCGGTCTCGTCGCCGCGTTCGGCATATCGTCATCTCTGCATGCGAGCATCCTGCACGTGTGGCTTGCCTTCCTGGCCTGAACCCTGGCATGAACCCTCTCCAAGCTCCGTGCGGGACCGACTCCATGCGCCTCCGAAAACCAGCCCGCCACGCGAACGCCTCGCGGCAACGCGGCATTGCTATCGTGACGGTGCTGCTCGTGGTCGCGCTGGCGGCCACGCTCGCGGCCAGCGTGTTGTGGCGTCAGCAGGTCGCTCTGCGCGACGTGGAGAACCAGCGCCTCGCGGTCGAAACGATGTGGGCGGAGCGCGCCGCCGTCGAATGGGCGCGCGCGACGCTGCGCGCTCAGGCCGCGATATCGAACGTGGCTTACGTCGGCCAGCCCTGGTCCGCGCCCGTAAGCGACATGCAACTGGTCAGTTTCCTCGCGCCGGGGTCGAGCGCGGCCGCGCTCAACGGCGAGCTCTCGCGCGCCTCGATCTCGGGCAGCGTGGAAGACGCGCAGGCCCGCTTCAACCTGATGAACCTGGTCTCGCGCGCCGCGCCGGGCCAGCCCTGGCAGACCCATGCCGAGGGCCTGCTTGCCTATCGGCGACTGCTCGGCGAATTGTCGCTCGATCCGGCGCTCGCGAAGCAAACCGCCGCGTACCTGCTGAAATCGCTGCGCGAAACCCATGGCCCAGACGGCTGGCCCTTGCAACTTGTCACGGTGGCCGATCTGTCGCGCACGGCCGGTTACGACGAAAACACGAGTGCGGCGCTGGCGCCCTACGTCACGATCCTGCCCGACCTGACCACGATCAACGCGAACACCGCGTCGGAGCCGGTGCTGGTGGCCGCGATTCCGACGCTAACGCGCGTGCTTGCGCACCGGCTCGTCGAACGGCGCAACACGGCGTACTTTGTCAGTACCGGCGATATCGCCGAGGTGCTGGCGCCGACCCAAAGCAACGCGACCTTGCCCGATGGCGCGATGGTCGGCGTCAACAGCGGCTATTTCATCGTGCACTGCCGGATTCATTCCGCCCGGATCAATAGCCGCATCGATACGCTGGTGGCGCGCTATGGGGTCGGCAATTTCAGCTGGACCTCGGTGATCTGGGTGCATCGGATCACCGGCTGATCCGGCTAGACTCCTTCCCTTCAATGCAGATCGCTGACCGCGGTCTCGCCGCTCATCGGCACCAGCGACGCATAGTCGATCGACACGCGATCGAAATTCGTTTCGCGCACCTGGCCGATCAAACGGTTCCAGTCGTCGATAGACACCAGCAACGCGACCGGCCGGTTGTATTTCGTCACCATCACGAGGGCGTCGCTGGCATGACGCAGCGCGCGCGACGGATTGCTGCTGAAGTCGCGGGTCGCCATCGCGATGGTGCGCAGCCTCGAGAATCCCGCCGCCAGCTCCGCATCCTCGCGCAACAGATGCTCGAGCGTGGTCGCGAGCAAACGTGCCTGCGCTTTCGCCGACGCCTTGTGATCGCGCCGCTTTCTGCGCATGCTGCGCGGATCGACATGCACCGCCAGATGCCGCGCGATATCGCGTAGCGCCGCATCCGGGAGCCGGTCGTAGCGCCGCCAGTTGTCGGGCGGCAGCGCGATCATCATGCCGCCGTACGCAGCCTGGATACCGTTCGCCATGTGCAGCGGCAAACGCTCGCTATCGCGCTCGTCGAGATCGAGCGTATTTTCCACCACGCCGATCATCGCGCTGAATACGTTGTACGCCAGCGCGGCGATGCCCGACGCGAGCGGCGCCGAGCGCGGCGCGACGACGCCGAACGCGGCGTCCGCGCAAACGGCGTCGAGCGGTAACGGCAGCGTATCGCGCCATGAGCCGGTGGCGAGTTGCACGATCTGCTGGGCGTCGAGTGTCGTCGCGGGCACGTTGGTCAGGATCGCGACCAGTTGCGGCATCCCGCTTCCCAGCTCGATCCGCTGCCATTCGATACGCCGGAACACCGGCGCGGCGCCGCACTCCGCCGGCCTGCCAACCGACTGCTCGCGGACCGGCGCGCCGTCGAGCCAACCCGCTTCGCGCGGCTCGCCGAGCGCGCGAAACGCGGGCGTGCAGCCATGCTCCAGCACGACGAACAGACTGCCGTCGCAGGGCCAGCCGGCCAGGATCGCAGCCGGATTGAAATGGCCGTCGAGAATCCACAACTCACCCGGCCGAACCGATTCCACCAGTTGCGCGGCAAAAGCACGCTCGTGAACGAGTCCCGGTTCGTAGGGCAACAGATCGACGATCAACGCACGCTCCGGGTCGTAGACCGGCAACACGCAAGGACCCTCCCCGGCAGTCAACGGAGTCGCGGCCGGGCCGATCACGTGGACGCAGCCCGCCGGTCCCGGCAGGCAGCGCATGCCAGCCGGCATTGAACCGCCGTCCAGCACCCGCACCCGCAAATCTCCGGTCGATAGCAACCGCTTCTCCATGCGCGGATGCGCGACCGGCTGCAACAGCGACGCGCTATCGCGCACCAGAGAACGGCCCCACTGCGCGCGCACGCGGCTCATGCGGTCATGCAACGCGGTCAGCCGTGCTACGCTTTCTTCGGATACGTTGGATACGTCGGGACGCGCGTCGCCGGAGCGGTTCAGGCGCGTGGCGATCCGCGTGATCGCCTGCGCCGTCATGGAGAGCAGCAATTCGCGCAGCGGTTCGCCGTCGTTGTCCGCATCGCCCTTGCCGGGCAGATCGTCCAGCGACTCCGCGTGCAGCGCCCATTGCATCACCAGCCGCGCCATCACCGCCATCGGGCTATGCTCGACAAAGCGTTCCATGACTGTACGTATCAAAGGCCACCTCGTTATCGTTTTGACAGACCACGTTCAGCGTTCAGGTTTGCATCGCGAGCGGAAAGAGGTTGACGGCGTTTGCCACTCACGCGCCATCGGCACCGCTCTCGCTGAACCGCTTGACGAACTTTTTCCGACGTCGGACCATCGAATGTGACGAGAAAGGGGCCGACAGGCGCAACTTCGCGTCAGTTCCCCGAACGGCATCCACGAGGACCCGCCATGTTTGTCGACCCGCGCGTCGCGCACGGCCGAGCCAGATACGATCTGAACCGGTCCCCGCGCCTGTTCGCCGAAGAACGCCGCTGGGAGATTAGCGACGTCGTCACGACCAGCCTCGACCACTTCACGGGCCTGCGCAACCGGCGCAATCTGCTCCGGCTGCTGGAACGCCAGATCGCACCGAAACTCGCGCGGCTCGGACTCGAACCCTACGTCGGCACGCTCGGCGCAACCGAGGGCCTGTTCGTCAACTTCTCGACCATGAGCGCCGAACACGGACTGCGTGAATTCCAGCTGCAATTGAGTGTGCCGGATCTGGTATTGCGCAGTTTTGCGTCGAGCACGATACGCCCGCATGCCGTCGCGCGCTGTATGCAGCGCAACGGCGTCGCGTCGCTCGCGGAGATCGAAACGGAAACCAGCGCCGCGTTCGTGCTGGCCCGCGTGATCCGTCCGCTCGCGCTCGCGGGCAACTGGCGGCAGGTCGGCGTACCGACGGCCGCGGGTCTGTTCGTCGGCGCCTTGAACGACAGCAACGACATCTGCCTGAACACCTATATCCGCCCCGCAACGAGCGACCGCGACTCCCGTTGGGATCGCTTTGCCGCACTGTTCGCCACGATGCCGCCGTGGCACGCCGAGCAGATTCGGCAGGGTGGCGATCTGCTGCAATGGATGGTCAACCATATCGTGGCCTTGCAAAAATCCGCCTCGTTCGTCGAGCGTTGCCCGTTTCTGCTCGAGCCTTATCGCCACGTTGCCGATCCCCTCGATGCCAGTTGGGATGCCGCGCGAGCAAGCGCCAACGCGCGCGCCGACGGCCACGGCGACGCGGCAGCGTCGTGAGCGCCGTGGCTGGATGCCGGAAACTGCGGCCTTCTTAAACTAGGTCGAAGCGAGCCGCCCTAACCCGCAGATTTTATTTTTATGCGGCGGTGAAAGGCGGCCATGCGCACGCGCGTGCCGATGCCCGCGTGGCGTAAAAAAGCGAGCCATGAGAAACGAATATATCTGGAA
Source organism: Paraburkholderia bryophila (assembly GCF_003269035.1). Classification (GTDB taxonomy): domain Bacteria; phylum Pseudomonadota; class Gammaproteobacteria; order Burkholderiales; family Burkholderiaceae; genus Paraburkholderia; species Paraburkholderia bryophila. The sequence goes on from NZ_QLTK01000001.1 coordinate 317,523, forward strand.
CGCATGAAGCGGGCGCAATGGCCCGCTTCTACGACGCAGTTCAGCTCAACAGAACGAGATTCCCCGGCAAGCGCGTGATACGCGCCCCGTACAAGCGCCCAAGCAGATCGATCACGTCGTCGAGCCGCGTAATCGGAAATTGCGCCTGCATCCGGTTCTGCCCCAGTGCCGGGTTTCTGAGAATGATTTTTCCCGGGCGGTAGCGATTGATTTCGTCGACGACCTCGGCGAGCGGCACACCGTTAAACACCAGCACGCCACGCCGCCATGCTACGAAGCCGCTCGGATCGACACGCGACACCGGCTCGACCTTGCGGTCGTCGTAGACCACCTGGTCGTTGGCGCGCAGCGTGAGCCGCGCGCCGGGATGGTCGAGCGCGAGTGAGCCCGACAGACAGGTCACGCAGACCGAGCCGCCGCCGCGACGCACATTGAAGCGCGCGGTGACGGCCTGCATGCGCCCCTTCCCGGCGACGACGATCACCTGCCGCAACAACGCATCGCCCAGCGCCGTCGACGCCTTCGCGTCGATCTCCGCCTCGCCCGCCAGCAGATCGATGCCGCGCGTGGCAGCCTGGACCGGCAGCACGTCGAGCCGCGTCTGCGTATTCATCTCGACCACGACGCGATCCGACAGCACCACGCTACGCTGTTCGCCGGTGCCGGTGCGATAGTCGGCGGCGAGGTCGGTGAGCGACGGCCACAGCGCCATGGGCGGACGCAACGCGAGCCACGACGCCCCCGCCGCCACCGCGAAGCCAACGAACGCGCGACGGCCGGTGCGCATCTTCCTGTCGTGGCGCGCTTCGGCCAGCCATTCGTCGTTAGCGGCGGCCGGGCTTTCGTCGGCCAGCTCGGCGGCGGCCGTACGCAGCAGATTCCACGTATCGCGCAGCAACGCCGCGGTCTGCGGATGCTCGGCGCTCCAGCGCTGGAAGGACTCCGTTTCGGCACGGCTCATGCTGCCCGAGCGCAGGCGCACGAGCCACGCCTGGGCTTCCTCCAGGGCGTGGTCCGCGGTAACGGCCTCAGCTTTCCTCATCGTCGGGATGTTCAAAATTTACGTGGCCCACTGCTGCGTGAATCCGTGTACGGGTCGCCGGCTTCCTGCATACGCTGGAGACAATACTTCATTGCCGCGCTCAATTCACTCTCTACCAGCCTCAGGGAAATCCCGAAACGTTCGGCAATTTCGCGATTCAACTGGCCATCCACCCGCGCGGCCAGCAGGATAGCCCGGCGCCGGGGCGTCAGACCGCGCAACACGTCTTTCAGGCTATCGACCTTGCGGCGCGCGGTCAGGATCCGCTCGGGATCGGCCAGTTCGTCGGGCACGGCGAGCAGCACGTCGACGTCGTCTTCATGGGCATGCCGGCGCTCGTGGCGATGCTGGTCGATCGCGACGTTGCTCGCCATGCCGAGAATATACGCATCGGCATTGGCGACCTGGGTGGACACATTGGCCTTGTCCAGACGCAGCCAGGTTTCGTGCAATGCGTCGGTCGCCCCTTCCTTCGATCCCGTGATGCGCTCCAGCCGCCTGACGAGGTACGCGTAGCGCGTGGCCAGGATCTGTTTGAGTTGGGTGCGGCTCGTGTCCGGCATAAGCGCCTAGTTCCGACCGTCTGTTGTTGTCGTTGGGCAATGCAGATGCACACCGTTGCCGATGGGCCGCAGCAGAATCGTGACGGGCTCGGGCAAGCTGCCCGGCGGCGGCGAATCGAGCCTCAGCGAGCGCAGCGCGCGCACGATGGCCGCGTCACGCGAAGCCTGTCCACTTGAAGCGACCATATTCACCGCCACCACTGCCCCCTTATCGTCGATACGCAACTGTGCCGCCAGCCGGTAGCCGCCCGGCATGGCCGCGGGCAGCGCGCACAGGACCTGGGTCATGCGCGCCTGCAACTGCGCGGCGTACGCTTGCGCGTCGGCGTCGTCGCCCAGCCCGTCGACCGGCAACGCCGGGTTCGCCGGCGTCCCTGCCGCAACGGGCGGCACCTCGGGCGCGGCAGGCTGCGCGACGATGATCGCCTCGTCCGTGCCGGTGAACTCCGCCTTCAATCCGGTTCCCGCTAGCACCCTCTCAAGCGCTTCACGCGGTGGATAATCGCCCTGGACCGGCGCGCTCGTATGACCGTCGAGCAGCGGCGCGGGCGCCAGCACGATCAGCTCGGTGGTCCGTGCGAACGCCTGCAAGGCCTGCGCGAGCGGCTGGGCAGGCAACTCGAAATGCGCCGCGCGATCCGCCGCACGGCCCGCCTCTGCCGCGTTCTGGGCCCTGGCGCAATGCATGACGAACGCCAGCAACAGCAGACATGCCGTCAACGCCAGGCCCCCGGTCGGCGCCCGTGAACGTGTCATCTATCAATGCCGGAAATGTTTTGCACAGGACTACGGCGCAGCGGCCCAGAGCCGCCCCGAAGCAAGCGAACATCGCATCGTAGGGAATCACTGTGACACTTAGGTGAATCCGCATAAGGGTGCGGTTTGTATCGACGTCCTATGCGTGCGGGTCCGGAGCTGGACCCGGCGATTTCAGGGGCGTCGCACGACGAAGTTGCCGATGCCCGTGCCGACTACGAGTAATCGCACGCCCGCCGATGAGAGCGTGATCGTCACCGGTACGCCGATGCTTTCGTCGCCGAACACGACGCGCGATACCGGTTCGTTGCTGCCGGTGTAGCGGACCGACACGCCGGTCACGTCGGTCGACCAGCGATGCGGGCTGAACAGCTCGTCCGCGACGGGTTGCCACGCGCCGTCGTCGGTGCGCCGATAGAACCTGTAGCCGCCGGCGATGGGTTGCCAGGCCATCGGCGTCGAGCGGACCTGCGCTTCGTCGCCGGCGGATTCGAGCAGGCTCGCGAGGCGCTGCGCTTCTTCGGCGAGCTCGGTGCGACGGTTGCGCGCGGGCGCCAGCGCGACGACCGCGACCAGCAGGCCGACGATCAACAGCACCACCATCATTTCGAGCAACGTGAAGCCGTGTTGCTTTTGACCATTCAGGCACGCGAGCCGTCTTGCGACAGGTAGCGCGGAACGCGGTTTGCCTTGCTTCATCGTCTCCGCGCTCATGTCAAACAATGAGCGGGCTTCGCGAAAGACCGATAGCGCAGTGCGCCCGCCTTCTGTTCCGGTTCGCATTCGCCCCCTCACTGCACCATGTTGTTCAACTCGATGATCGGCATCATCACCGCCAGCACGATCACCAGCACGACGCCACCCATCGCGAGAATCAGCAGCGGTTCGAGCAGGCTGGTCAGGAACATCGTGCGCCGTTCGAGTTCGCGCGACTCGCCGTCGGAGGCGCGGTCGAGCATCGTGGTCACGTCACCGGTCGCTTCGCCCGAGCGGATCAGGTGCACCAGCACCGGCGGAAACGTTTTCGTATTGCCGAGGGCACGCGACAGCGACGTGCCCTCGCGCACGCGCACGATCGCGTCCTGGATGCTGGCGAGCATCGCGCGATTGCCGAGCGTTTCGCCGGCTGCCTGCAACGCTCGCAGAATCGGTACGCCGGCTGCCGTGAGAATGCCCAGCGTGCTGGCGAAACGCACCGTGTTGTAGCCACGCACGATCCTTCCTGCGAGCGGCGCGGTGAGCAGCCAACGGTCGAACGATAGACGCGGTCCCGGCCGCGCGAGCACCCCGCGCACGATCCACACGAGCACGCCGACCGCGATGAGGGTCGCCCACCACCAATGCCGCACGTAGTCCGACAGCGCGAGCATCGCCACCGTCAGAAACGGCAGCGCCTGCTTCGTGCTGGTGAACACGTTCGCCACTTGCGGCACCACGTAGCTCAGCAGAAACGTGACGATCCCGAACGCGATGAACGTGACGACGGCCGGATAGGTGAACGCGAGCAGGATCTTCTGCTTGAGCGCATTGCTTTGCTCGATGTAGTCCGCGAGACGCGAGAGCACGGCACCGAGCTTGCCGGTGTGTTCACCCGCGGCGACCAGCGCGCGATAGATGTCCGGAAAATCGCGTGGATGCTGCTCCAGCGCATTCGCAAACGAATGCCCGCCGATCACTTCGCCGCGAATCGACGCCATCAGTTCGCGGATGTAATCGCGTTCGGCCTGTTCGCTCAGTACCGAGAGCGTTTCGTCGAGCGGCAGACCCGCGATCAGAAGACTCGCCAGTTGCCGCGTGAGGATGGCCTGCTCGCGTTGCGACAGCTTGCGCCCCACGCCGAGCCGACGGCTGCGCTCGCCTTGCAGCCGCGACGTGGCCAGCTCGACGACTAGCGGCGTGAGCCCCAGACCGCGCAACTGCGTGCGCCCGGCACGCGCGCTGTCCGCTTCGAGTACGCCCTTCAACGTCTTACCCGCCAGGTTGATGGCCTCATAGCGAAATGCCGACATGACACTCTCCTCCGGTTGCGCGCAGCACTTCTTCAGGCGCTCTTCAAGCGATGCTCCGGCAAAGAGTAAGCAGCGAATCGGATCAGAATTGTGACGAATGGTGGGCTAACTTTTTTTGCGTTTCTGTTATTGCGGCGGTGTGGGTGGTTTTAAATATTGCGAAATGGAATTGCGCTGTCCATGCAATCCCATATTCAGAGATATCCATTTCGCACATAAAACGCCTACACGTCTTCTCTTCATACGGGTATTGGCTTCCATCAAGGAGGCCGAAATGTTCCGTACCATTCGTTATTAAAAATTCACGAGATAAGCACGACGTTCATCCTAAAGTAGCTGCGCGGCCAATCACATAGTCAGGCCGTATCGGCAGCCCCTCTCTTTTTCTTCGTGCAAGGAAATCTCATGAAATCCAGCAAGCGCAAGATCTGTCAAATTCTGGCTCTCGTCCTGTCGGGCGTGGGTGCATCGGCTGCAATGGCGGTGCCCGTCGTGCAAGGCGGCGGTTCGTCGCTCGTGGCACCGACGATCGGTGCAATCGGCGTGGCCAACACCGAAATCGGTCTGTTCGGCACCACCGAAGCTTCGTTCACGTATTACTCGGTCGGCTCGGGCGCCGGTCAGAACGCATTCCTCGGCAACCAGCCGACGTTCTTCGGCACGGGCGTGACGGGCACGGTCGACTTCGCGAACAGTGACGCAGCGCTGAGCACCGCACAGATCACGAGCTACAAGAGCAGCACCGTCGGCACGGCTAGCGGCCCGCTGATCCAGATTCCGTACATCGTCACGCCGATCACCATTCCGCTGGTCAACGCACCCGCCGTGACGAGCACGGCGACGCCGCAAACGACGCCGGGCCAGGCGCACAGCATCGCGCTGAACGACAACGACCTGTGCGGTATTTTCTCGGGCAAGATCGCGGACTGGAATGCGGTTATCAATCCCGAAACCGGCGCAGCGTACAGTTCCGTCAGCAGCCCGATCAAGGTTGTCTACCGTGCTGACAGCAGCGGCACGAGCGAACTGCTGACGCGCCACCTCGCCGCCGTCTGCACGAGCGCCAACACGGCGGCTGGCGTGACGTTCGTCGACTCGCTGACGTTCGCCAACACGACCGCTTTCCCGAGCGGCGTGCCGGCAAACTTCGTTTCCGCAACGGGTAGCGGCGGCGTGAAGACCGCGTTGCTGGCCATCCAGAGTTCGTCGGGTTCGCCGGCTGCCGTGGCTTACCTGAGCCCGGACTACACGAATACGTTCCTCGCACCGTCGAGCTCGTCGGCTTCGTCGCAGCTTCAGGTCGCGAGCCTCTACAACACGAAGAACAGCACGTACTACGCACCGACGTCGGCCAACGCGACGACGGCGCTGGGCACGGTAACGCCGCCCGCCAGCAAACTGGCCGCATCGAACCCGGCGAACTGGGTACCGATCGCCGGCAACGCCTCCTACCTGCTGCTCGCCAACCCGGCTTCGGGCTATCCGGTGTCGGGCACGAGCCAGATCATTCTGAGCCAGTGCTATGCCGATCCGGCAGTCAAGACGGCCGTGCACGACTTCCTGAATGATCACTTCACGAACACCACGTTCGCAGCGGTAGTTCGCGGCAACGGCTTCGATACGGTTCCGTCCGGCTATCAGACAGCGATCTCGAACGAGTTTTTGAGCAACGCGGCGGGCTGGAATCTGGACATCGGCAACACGAGCGTTTGCACGGGCTCGGTCACGGGTCGTTAAGTTCCGCTCGCAGGCTGATTGCTGCAGAAGCACTTTAAAATCCGCGTCCCCGATTTGCCGGGGGCGCGGATTTTTTATGCCGCGCATCGCGACCCCGGTCGTCGTCGCCGCTCATCGCCACTCACGCTCGACCGCCTCGCTCGTCGCGCCACCGTCGGCACGCGAAGCGCAGCCCCCAAAATGAAAATGGCGGCAATCGCCGCCATCCCCGTGCCCAACTTTTGGCCCTGTCAAACCAGCAGCACGCCAACGAACCTCCGTCAGCGCGCCATCTTGCCGGTTTCTATATTTTCCCCAACCGCTCCCGTTCCTGCGCACTAAGCACGGCTTGCTGAGTCGGCCCCACCTGCCCGAAACCCACGATCGACACCGCGCTGGACGAGTCGTACCCAACCTGCTCCCGCTTGCGCTTGCGGCCGTCGTCCGTCGCGTCGCCGAAGCCTTCCACCTGGACGGAAATCGTCCAGCGCCGCTGGCCTACGCCCGACGCATTACTTTTCACAAGGTCCTGCGCCAACTGGCTCGCCGCCGACGCCGCCGAACTCGCGGCGCTCAGCGCGCCCGTATTCACGGCCTGCCCAACCGGCACGCCCAGCGACGTCCCTTGCACCTGAATGTTGTCGGCGTTCGCCACATGCAATGCCGCCACGTTCAGGTTGCCCGACACGCGAATGCCCGCGTCGCCCGCATCCACCGTGCCGCGCGGCGCGATCAGATTCGCGTTGCCCGTCGGCGAGCCCGGCACCGACTGCAAGGTCGCGATCCCGGCCCCTGTCACTTCGCCACGCGCATCCACCGTGCAGTAATGGTTGGCGTCGCACAGGTATTGCGGCGCCGGCGTATCGGCGGACGACTTCGCGCCCTTGCCCGCGTTGATGTCGCCGTTCGAACTCCAGATCGTCAGGTCGCCGCCCTGCTCCGTAAAGATACGGCTCTGCGCGAGCAGCACACTCTGGTCGGTGAAGATGTCGATATTGCCCTGCTCGAGCGTCAGGATGCCCATCGACCCGGGACCGGCTATGACCTTGCCGTTACTGTCGACCACCTCGGGCGGCGCCGTCGTACTGCCTACCAGCGCCTGACCACCAGGCCCGAGGATGGAGACGTTGCCGCCCTGTTGCGTCTGAATGGTCGTGCTGCGAATGTCGAGGTTGCCGGTGCTGATCGTCTTGTTCGCGCCGTTGCCGCCACCGCCCAGGTTGTTCGCCGTGTAGCCGAACGACGCCGGGAACAGCGTGTTGATGGCCTCGTAGCCGCGCGCGTATTTCTGGTAGTAGGGGCTGGAGGCGGTGTTGTAGTCGGTGCCGACCTGGGTCAACACGCTGAACAGCACCTGCTCGGCGAAAAGCTGCTGCACGTACGACGGCAACGCCTGAAACTGCTTCCATGCCACGCTCGCGGACAGCGTGCCTACGCTCTTTTGCGCAGCATCCTTGTCGACCTGCAGACCCGTGTCGACGCCAAGGCCCGCATCGTACTGCTGCATGAACGCGATCAGCGCCGGTGTCGCGCTGGACACCCCGGCGACCGAACTGCCAGGGGCGATATAGGTCGAGACGAAAGTAGACAGGTCGACACCGGGTCCGACGCCGAACAGCACGTTGATGTTCGCGCTCTCGTGCGGCAGGTTGGGATTGTTCGCGTTGCCGACCGCTTCGATCCCCGACCCGAAAGTCGAACCCACACTGCCAGCCTGAGACGCCGTGGTCAGCGGACCGATGTTTCTGCCTGCTTCGACGTCCAGCGTGCCCGGGCCGCCAAGGGTCAATGCGGGCACCGCCGTGGCGCCAAGCGTTTGATAGCTGGTGTCGTAGATGTCACGGCCCGCCACGATGCGGGTGATGTCCGACTCGCGCAGATTCTGCCCCTGGAACGCCAGGTTGACGATGTCCTGTGCAGCTTGAATCAGTGCCGGTTTGTCGATGGACAGTGTTACCAGCCCATTGTAGAAGCCGGCTGCGCCCCCCGTCGTACCCGGCACGCCATTCACGATGCTGCCGTTCAGGCTATAGATCCGTGCCGGCGTGGTGTCGTCCGCGTGCAATGCATTTGCGGCATGCGCAGCCCGCGTGGTCGCAGTCGCCATGGGCACGTCGAGATAGGGGTTCGTCGGCGAGGGCATCGATGCCGGATCGAGATCCAGCATGCCGAACACAGCCGCTCCTCCCGCTGCGTTCGGGGCCACGCCGCCCGCAATCGAGATCGTTTGATCCGCCAGCAGATTCAGATTCCCGCTGGCCGACGGGTAGAGTTCGCCACTGGACGCCACCCGGATACCGCCGGTAAATGCGGTCAGGTTCAAGGTTGCAGGCAACACGAACGACATGTCGTTCTGACCGGCGATACTGTTTGCATCCGCGCTGCCTCCGATAAACGCGAGATTGGGCACGGTTCCGATCGCCACATCTCCGGTTGTCGAGGTCACGCTGACTTGCGACGTGGCCGAATACCCTTGCGCGTCCGCGTGCAACTTGTAAGCGTTCAACAACGCCGAACTTTGCATGTAGGAAGGATCCACGATCTGCCCAATGTCCGCGCCCTGCCGCGCGGTCACGTTCAGCACGCCGTCCTGCAACGCCAGCAAAGTCGATACCTCCACGGGCGTCGCGCCCTGGAGCCCGGATGAACCGCTGGAATCCGCGGCAATCCGACCGCCTGCGCTAATCGCCCCGGCACCCTTCGCGACGAAATAGGCGCCGCTCAGAATATCGGCCCCCGCGTTCACCGTCAGATTGCCGCCACCTACCGTATTGACCGTCGGATTGTCGGTATTGGCGTTGCTTAGCCACCAGGTGGTCGGCAGCGATGCCGACAGGTCGATCACGCTGCCCCCCGCCTTCACCGCGATGTTTCCGCCCACGCTCATTACGCCCTGATCGAACGCACCGAAATTGATCGAGGTCTGAACGATCTGCGTAGCCGGGTTAGTCGCGCCTACCGTGCCGATCGGGTTGCCGACCTCCATCCATTGCCACCAGAACTGACTGAGGTTGGCGCCGACCTTACCCGTAACGGCTCCGGTCGTATCCGCCAGGTTCTCCGCACCGACAATATTGCCCTGCGCATGTAGCGTGATGTCGCCGGCGGAATCCGGATTGACGGTCGGCGTAACAAAGATGTCCTGGTTTCCCGCTCCCGCGTGAACGATCGAGATCGTGGAGCCTTCCGTCGGTGCGTCGGCCGCCGGCGCACCCGCCGTGTAGATGACGCCGGGTACCAGCAACCCAGGCGGGCTGTTCGTCGATGCCGATACCGATTTCGCGTCGTACAGCGCGATGTTGCCCGCGGCGGCGACGTCGATCGCGCCGATCCCGGTGCGTATCATGGTCGGCGCGAGCACCAGTTGATTGTTGCCGTCGAGATAGCTCGTATAACCGTCGAAGACGACGCTCCCTGCATTCGGCGAGCTGCCGACCTGCGACGTGGGGCGCACGGCAAGCGGATCCGAACTCGCGGCATTGGCGCCCGCCACCACGCGGAACGAACTGCTGGCGCGGCCCGCCAGCGAGGCCGATAGCAGCGGAAGCGGATTGTCCGCGGCAGCGGTCGGCGACGGCGTGTTGTCGGACACGCCAGGAACATTGATCGTCGATGTCGCGATCCTGGTGACAGGTTGTATGTCCGGCGCCTGGACCGTATCCGCATGGGCAGCAGTGGCTGGATGCTGTGCAATGAAATTCGCCAGCGCTAAAAGATAAGTCTGATATTGATTCAGATAGATCAGGTAAGAAGCAGGATTGGTAGCCTGCTCCGACGCCGCCGGCGCTATCGGAGCGAGCGGCTGGCCTTGCTGCGGCGAATAACCACGGTAGGTGCTGATGACATCGGCCGCGTCGCTAAGCGGATTCAGATTGGGGAGTGCCGCGATAAGCGCGGTTGCCGGCGCCGTCAGATAGTCCGCGTAAGCGGAGTACAGCGCGTAGTATTCCGCGATCTCATCGGCCGTTCCCCCCGTCGGGTGTCCGGGAGCGGAGGCCAGTCCGGTCATCGCCCAATAGTTCAACCCATACCCGTACTGCGCAATCGCGCCCGACGGTGTCGAAAAAATGGAATGCGCCGCGTCATAGGTCGACAGCGGCGGCACCGCAATCGTGCCGCCACCGCCGAGCGGATTAGCGATCTGGAAAAAACCGTCCGACAGACTTGCCTTCACCTTGACGCGATTTTCCGCGCGCAGCGTGATGACCGGCGCCTGGCCGTCGAACCGATACGCCAGATCCGTCGCCGACGTACCGGCGCCCAAGTTCCAGTTCGACAGCACCTGGATATCGCCGTGATTGATGGACGGACTCGGGTTGTCCAGTTCGATGCCCGGCACGATGCTGCTGGTGACGCCGGCCGCGATCAATGGATTCGTCAACGTATCCAGTCCGTGCTGCACGAAACCCATCAGCGTGCCCGCCGTGGCAGTCACCGCGTCGCCATGCTGGTACCCATAGAAAGTCTGATGGTCCGTGTTCGGGCCGGTCGTCGAGAAATACATGCTCGACAGGCCGCCGAAGCCGATCGCCGCGTCGCCGTTGCGCAATTGCGTTGGGGTGAGCGCCGTCGACACGCCCGTCGTACCGTTCGTCACGGTGCCGCCGCCGTCGCCATTCGCGTCGGGCGTAAAGCTGAACGTGGTGCCGCCCGTGCCTTGCGCGGTGAACGTGCCTGCGACCAGATGGCCCAGGCTGTCGTACCAGCCTGCCGGATCGATAACGCCGTCGAAGTGCTGAGCGCCCGTCGTCGTGTCGGTGGTGCTCCATACGGCGTAGGCTTCGAGCGTCGTCGCGCGGGACCCCACGATACCCTTGCCCGCATTGAATCCGCCGGCCGGCAGCGCCAGATTGACCGTCCCATCGGACAGCAAAGGCGCGCGGAAACTGACCGTGCCATTCGACAGCCCGCCGGCCGTGCCACCCGATACGTCGATCAGTGCGCCGCCGCCGAGCCTGATCACACCGGCTCGCGTCGGGTCGATATTCTCGTAGCCATAGGTGGCGTTATACGGATTCACCCGGTTCGGATCGAACACGCCGTTCGTGCCGATCACCACCTTGCCGCCACGCTGGTTCGGATCGGTGCCGCGCGCGAGCAGCGTGCCCTCGAGATCGACACCGCTATGGCCGTACAGATCGATCTCGCCGCCGGCCTTGCCCGATGCGTCGATGGTGCCGAATATGTTCACATTGCCGTTTGCCGCATCGGTCGCGTTGCCCGCGCCGCCGTCAGCCGTCAGCGCAACCGAACCTGACGTCAAGGTGTGCCCGGCCGCCAACGTCAGATTGCCCGAGTTCGTCCGGATCGAGATGGCGTTGTTGACACCGCTCGACGCGAGCGTCGCGGCGAGCGCATCCAGGTCCACCGCGCCGCCCGTATTCAGCGACAGCGAGCCGCCCGCGTAACCGCTCGACGCGCCGCCCTTGATCGTGCCGCTCAGATTCACCGACTGCTGCGGCGCCGCCAGCGTCAATGTACCCGCTGCACCGCCGCCCGACGCGCCCGCGAAGTCCAGCGTCGAACCCGCCTGCACGTCGACCGTGCCCGTGTCGGCGGTCAGCGTGAGGTTGCCCGCCGGCGCATAGGCGGCGACATCGAAAAACTGTTTCGCCACGCCCGCCGCGCTCACCGTCGAGCCCGTGCCGATCGTCAGGTTGCCGCTCGTCGCTTCGAGGCTGACGTTGCCCGCGGCGGCGGCGATCGTCGCGCCGTTGTCCGCAATCGCGCCGCCAATGAGATGCCACGCGCCGCCAACCGCCGAACGCGTCAACGCCGTACCCGTTGCGTTATTCAGCGTCAGCGCCCCGCTCGTCTTCAGCGTCGACGCGGAGCTCGTATCCGCCAGATACACCGGCGCGTTGAGCGTGAGCGGCACCGCGCCGAAATCGAACGTACCGGTGTTCTGCCCGACGATACCGGCCTGCGCATTCATCGTCGCCGCGCCGAAGCCGCTGACGATCTTGTCGCCCGTGCCGAAGTCGATTTCCTTCGCGTTGACCGTGAGCGTGCCGCTGCCCGCTGTCGCGGCCGGCGTCGGCGCACCGGCCTCGTTCGTGAACGCGATCTGCTGCCCGTTGAGTACGACGTTGCCGCCGTCGCTCGCGAACGTGCCCGCGCTCAGGTCCACGCTGTTGCCGAACGTCGCGTCGACATTGCCGACGAAATTGATCGCGCCCGCGCTGCGCAAGATCACCTGCTGTGCGTTCGCGAGTTGCGCGAGTCCGGCGGAATCGAGCACGAACCCCGGCAGATTCGCGGCAGCGGCGCCGGCCTGGTTCGTGAACGTGATCGCCGAACCATCCACCGTGATGGCTTTCGCCGACAGCGTCGCGCTCGGGTCGACCTTGAGGTTGCCCGACGAATCGAGCGTCAGCGCCTGGCCACCCGTGAGCGTCGCGTTTGCGCCGACCGTCAGCAGGCCGGTGCCGGTCGCGCCGGTGCGCGTCACCGTCGTCATCGCGCCGTTCGATACACGTAGCAGCGAGCCATCGCCCGCGATCGCGATCGGCTGATCTTTCGCGGCCGGATAGCTGCCGCTCGCGGTGATCGCGCTGCCCGCGTCGACGCGCAGGCCGTTGGCCGCGTCCGGATCGATACCGGTCGGGTCCGTCTTCGTGACCAGCAGAATTTCCGGGCCGCTCAGTGCGCTGCCCGAATTGTTGGAAACCACCACGCTATCGGCGATCGGGTTGATCGTGATGCCGCTGGTCGTCGCGGTACGTGTGCCGCCGATCAGCAGGCTGCCCGCGTTCAGCGAGTCGAGATCGGTCGCGCTGATCTGCAGATAACCCGACAAGGCGGGACTGCCGTTGCCGGTGATCTGAATGTCCCGCGAGGCAATGTCGACTTCCGCCGGCGCACCGCCCTGGCCGGGCGCGGTGTTGAGCGTCGCGCCGAGCGTCAGCGCGTGCGTCGCGGCCAGCGCCAGTTGACCGCCGTCGACCGGCAGCGGCGGCGCCACGTTGCCCTTGCCGGCCGCTAGCGTCGGGAAAAAGGTATTGGCGCTCGTCAGCGTGTATTGCGAGTACTGCTGCCACACCGGTCCCGACTGCACGTCGAAGAGCGTCGGGCTCGCGCTGCGGCTCCCGGTAACGGCATTGCCGAAGTAGCCGGCGGTCATCACCGTGCCGTCGGCCAGCACGTTGCTGGAGCCGGGTGTCAGGTTGCCGGCGGCGCTCGCCACCGTGACCCGGTAGGCGCCGGGCACCGTCGCGTATTTACCCGGCAACAACGTGTAATAGCCCGGCGACAACCCCGGCACGCCGGACAGATAGACCGACTGCCCGATCGCGCTGCCCATGCCGGCCTGGCCGACCCCGAGACTCGCCGTGACGGTGCTTGTGGTGCCGTTCCCATTGGTCGACGGCTGCAGCGTTTGCGCGAAGGTCGGGTCGTAAGCGGACACCGGCGACTGCGCGCCCGGCAGGATCGCGTACACATTCGCCGCGCCCACGTTGACGGGAACCGCCACGCCGGTCGGATTGCTTGCGTAGCTGACGTTGTATTGCGACAGCACGTCGCGCGTGCCGCCGGTGCCCGGAATCCATTCGGCAGCCTGAAGATCGCCGCCGCCGGACAGGTCGATCGTCGCGCCCTTGTTCAACGCAATGCTGCTGCCGTTCACGCCGACGAACTTCGACGGCGGCGCATTCAGATCGGGCGTCGTGCTGCCGGCTACCGGGTTGAATCGCCACTCCGTACCGTCGACGGTCGTGCCATAAGGGATCACGCTGTTACCGTTCGATACCGACGTCACGCTGCCGTTCGCGAACGTGACCGAGTCCGTCGCGACGAGCGTCTTGCTGTTGAACTGGGTTTGCGTCGCGACATTGGTGGGGTCGCCCACGCCGAACACCAGCGTGCCCGACGGCGCGCGCACCGTGCCGCCCTGCACGATGTTCGACGCATCCACCAGCAATGTGCCGCCGGCCGACAGCGGCACGCCCGACGTGCCGTTCGAGGCGAACGTGACGGTGGTCGGCGCCGGTTTGCCCGTGCCCGGGTCCGTAGGCCCGATCGCATCGACAATGAACGTGCTGGCGGTCGACGGATACAGGTCCGCCGCCTTGAACGTCAGGTTGCCGGGCGTGTAGAGCTCGCCCGCGAGGAGCCCCTGGTTGGCGGTCTGCGCGGCGTTGGTCGAACTCAGGCGAATGTCGCCGCTGCTCGTGAAGTTGGCCTGGCCGAAGTTGTTCAGCTGTAACTGGTTCTCCAGATCGATGAACGACGCGTTCACGTTCAACGTGCCGTTCGATAGCGTCGCAACCGGCTTGAATGCGACCGGATTGCTCGCGAGCTTCGGGCCGACCAGCGCGACGTAGGGCGCATCGATCGTCACCGTGGTGCCGAGCGGATTCTGCGGCGCCTCGCCGAGCAGCGTCGTCAGCAACGGCGTGGGAGACAGGTTGTCCTTCGTGGGTTGAACGGCGGGCGTCGACAGCAGCGTGGACAACTGATCCATACCGATGGCCGCGATCCGCCCCGCGCTCACCGAGACCGAACCCGGCAGCGTCAGGTTGACGTCGCCGGCAAACGCCACCGTGACCGGCGCGGCGTTATTCGCGGCACCCAGCACGAGATTCGCCATCCCCGATCCGTTCAGACGGTCGGCGGCGAACTGGATCACCCCGTTTGGCGTCCCGAGCGCCTGCCCGGTGGTCGGATCGATGGCCGTGGCAAAACGCTGTCCCGGCGCGAGGCCTTGGGGGACGAATTGTCCGTCCTGGCGCACGATCAGCGCGGTCGCGCCGATCAGCGATCCCGTCGTGCCGTCGCCTACGTACACACTGGCCGATGCATTCTGCTCCGGCACGATCGTCAGCGTGCCGCCGGCGGCCTGAGCGGCGCCAGGCCTCGCGTTGAGCGTACCGTCGAAGAACAGCCCGCTGGATGCCCCGAACGTAATCGTGCCGGCATTGCTCCACACCGGCTGCGACGCGTATGTACCGTTTGCCTGCAACTGGTCGAAGCTGGCCGATGTGCCCGACACGTCGATCTTCGAACCGGCCTGCGCCACCACGTAGCCGGAGTCGTCGGAGATCGTCACGCTACCGCCCGCGAGCACGCGACCGGTGTTCGGCGTCATCGTCGTCAAGCCGTTCTTCACGGGCGAGGCCAGCGGGTTGGTCAGCGCGATGCCGGAGACATCGAGCACGGCGTTGGATCCCAACCAGACGGATTGGGTGGGACTCGTGAACGAAGAAGTGCCCGCGTATTGTCCCGGCAGTGCAAAGTTGGCCGGGGTCGAGTCGCCGCTCAGCGTGATCGAACCGCCCGGCGCGATCAGCGAGCCGAGCACGGTCACCTGCGCGGGTGAGCCGAGCCCGATGCTCGCCCCGGCATCGCCGACCACCGACGCACCTTGCCCCACACTCACGCCGCCCGTCACGCCGGGGTAGACCGGTACCTGGGCGACACCGGTCGAATCGGGCCGGTTCCAGTCCGCGTAACCGCCCGCGGTCATCGTGAGGCTGGTCGCCTGGCGGTGGTACGGGTCGAGCGATCCCGGCGTGGTCAGCCCCGCGGCCGACAGATTGGCGCCGCTGACGGCGCGCTGCAATGCGACCGCGTCCGGGACCAGGTTCTGCTGGGTTAACCGGACCATGGCGCCCGGCGCCACGGTCGCGTCGTAGAAAGCGTTCAGCACGTAATTGCCGAACCCTTGAGTGGCAAAAAAACCGGTCGGCAGCACCAGGTCCCAGGCCGGCGCTTGCGCCGGATCGCCGCCGATCTGGAACCCCAGCGCCTGCAGCGTCAACGTGCCGCCGCCCGCAAAACCGGCACTGCGAATCGTGCCGTCCATCTGGATTTGCCCCGCCACCGGCTGATTCGTGGGAAGAGCGAAACCGCCATCCGTCACGTCGCCGAACGGATGACCGTTCGCGTTATAGGTGAGCAGGGACAGACTGCCGCCTTTGCCGGCTGCGACGCCATTGCTCATCAGCAACGTGCCGTTGGCCTGCATCTGCGCGCCACCGGACACGTCGAGCACGCTACCCGGCTGCAGCACGATCGAGCCGGTCCTGTCGGTCACCGTCCCGTTGGCGGTCGTGCTATAGCTAGTCGTCGACAGCGCGATGCTGCCGCCATTGATGAACTGGCTGTTGCCCGGCGTCGTCCCCGGCGCGGCCTGCACGTCGTTGTTGACCCACTGGCCGGCCACGCTGATCAACGCATCGGGGCCGACCGTGATGCTGCTGCCGGCGGTGATGGAGACGGTGCCCGACGGCACGATCAACTGGCCCGCCACCGTCGCGCCGCTGGAAGTCGAACCGTTGAGCTTGAGCGAGCCGCCCGGCTGGAGTGTCAACTTCGTTCCGTCCGGTACCAGAAAGCCTTTGCCGTTGCTCTTGTCGGCCGTGAGGTCGACGTTCGCAAAGCCTCCTGCGTTCAACGTATCGACCGGCACCACGATGGTCGCGAGCACGTTGTTTGGGTCGGTGGCCGACTGTGCATTCAGCGCGCTGGTATTCAGCGGCGTATCGAACGAAAATCCCGGCGCCAGATCGTCGAGCCTCGGTGCGGCGTTCTGCAGGATCACCAGGTTGAATTCGCCCGAGGGCGGGCCAAGATTGCCGCTCTGCGTCAGGTTGATGATCGCGCCCGCGCTCTGCAACTTCGGGTCGACCCCGAGATTGAATGTACCGCCGGTCGGCAGATCGTTACCCTGGGTTTGCTTCGAACCGCCGAACGCCTGCGCGGTGATATCGCCGTCGAGCACCATCGACTGCGACGCGAACAGGTCCAGCGTCCCGGCGTTGCCGCCCACGATGAACTCCGGCTGATACGTCCCGCCGGTCTGCAACGGGTTGTACCAGGTTTTCGTCACACCCCAGCGGGGGTGGCTCTCCGTGAACTGGCCGGCGATGCCTACGAACGTATCGAACGGACTCGCCTGACCGATCGGCACGATCGCGCCGTTCGCGTCGACCAGACGCGTGGTGTCGACCATGCCGCCGTCGTAGTGAACGTAGCCGCCGTTCAGATTCATCGACGAACCCGCTGCCGTCATCACCTCGTTGCCCGATAGCTTGATGGTGCCGCCGTTGGTGAGCAACTGGTCGACCGTGCGCGGCATGTTGTTCACATAGCCGGACAGATTCAGGATCGGACTGCCGACCCATTGCAAGCCATCGCTGCGCGTACCCGTGAGCGTACTGTCGACCACCACGCCCTTCTGACCGAACAGAAAGCCGTCGCGCAGCAGCGCCGAATCGGCCAGTTCGTTCTGGCCGATCCGGTCGATGGTGAGCAGGATGCTTGAGATGGGCAGCTCGACGTTCGCCAGACCGGAGACGTCGATCGTCGCGCCGCTGTCCAGGTAGATACGACCCGGCACCGCGGTTTGACCGAACGGCGTGGCATAGCCGACCACCGACTGGGTCAGCGCGTTGACGGACACGCTCGAACCCGGCGCCTCGATCAGCGAGCCGCCCTGAAACCACACGGAGCCCGCCGTCATGGCGATGTTGCCGGCGGTGAAGACCGTGCCCGGCGTCGACGTGGCGGTCTGGCCGTTGGCATCCGGCATCACCGCCGTCACCGATTCCGGACCGAAACTCAGCAGGCCGGCACGGCCCGCGCCGCTGGCAACGCCCGCGCCGGCCGTGAACTGTCCGCGGCCCAGGTAGCCCGCGCCCGCCGGATTGTTCGACTGGTACTCGTCGACCGTCGAGATCGTGATCGCGCCCGGCGTATTGACGCTGGTGGTCACGCCCACCACACCGTTCTGCTGCACGTTGCTGCCGAGCAGGTTCACGTTGCCGCGCGCGGCCTGAACGATGCCGGTATTCGTCAACGTGCCGGCCGGCGTCAGATCGATCGTCTTGCCGCTCGGGTCCGTCATGACGATTTGACCGCTCAATTCCGGAAGCAGGACTTGCGGGTTGGTCGTGACGCCCACATTGGGCAGAAGGCTCAAGCCGACGCCGGCCGCCAGCACCACCTGCCCCCCGTCGGCCGTGATCTTGCCGCCGTTGTTCACATTGGGCGCGGCGATCATCACGAAGCCGCCGTCGCTCACATTGCCGTTGGTATGGGTCGTAATCGACGCGCCAGGCGCAATCGTCACGTCGCCCCAGCCCTGATACTGGCTCGGCGAACTGAGCTGGATCTGATTGCCCAGCCCCAACACCTCGTTGGGCACGCCCGTGTGACCCACCACGCCGCCCGTCGTCGAGTTGCCCGACTCCGGGTAGGCCAGACCGCCCGTGGTGCCCGCCGGCAGGCTCAAAAACTGCCGGTTGCTCGCGACGATGCCCGCGGCGTCCTGCGCGAGCGTGCTGTCGGTCACCATCGGCACCTGATGCACGAGCGTCTGGTTGTAGTCGTTCATGTTCAGCAGATCGAGCGACGACGCCACCAGCGCATGCACATTCACCTGCGACCCCGCGCCGAACAGAATCCCGTTGCGGTTGATCACATACACCGCGCCCTGCGCATTGATGTTGCCGAGAATCTGACTCGGCGCGCCGCTCGGATCGACGATCCGGTTGAACACGGCCCAGTTGTTCGCGCCGTTCGTCTGCTTGCCGCCCGACTGATCGAAGTTGAGCGTGGTCTGCTTGCCGACGTTCATCGTTTGCCAGGTCAGGATCGCGTTCTGGCCGGTCTGCGTCACGTTCACGTTGACGTGGCCGCTGCTGTCCACGGTTTGCTGCGGCCCGTTCGCGTTGATCCACAGCAGCGGATTGGTGGTATCCGTGTTCTGGCTGATCAGCGCGCCCTTGCCGTTGTTCACGAAGGTGATGCCCGGCGCCACCTGCAAGCCGCCGGGCGTCAAGCCGTTCGGCACGTTCGACGCCGTCGCCGTCGCGGCCGCCGCGGCCGCGCTTTGCGCGGCGATCTGCGCGGCGATCGCCTGCGCCGCGTGGCCGAGGTTGCGAATCGACGGTTGACTTGCCTGCAGCGCCTGCTGCGGCGACACGCCGAGATTCGGCACGCCCGCGCCGCCGTAGCCGCCTGCGCCGCCGCCCGCGTTACGCGCGGTTGCCTGCCCCAGATTGACGATGCCCGCGGCATGCGCCTGGGTCGTAAAACCCGCCGCCAGGATCAGCGCGACGGCGCGGCGCAGCGGCCGCACGTCGGCGATGAGGACAGTCTGCGAACGATACTGGTGTTGTTGTCGTACTGCGCGCGCGCGTGCTGCCATTCTCCACCCCGAAACCTTAGAAGTTGACGACCCCGCCGCGTGCGCCGACTCTGGCGCCCTCGCGAAGCCGCGAATGTCGATTACCGGAATCCCCGAATCCTTGAATCCTCGATGCTTCGATCCTTCGACCGTTCGCCGACCCCGCGTCGAACAGCCTGAATCCATCGAAAATACGGGCCGCGCGTGGCAGCGATGTTGCGGCTGTTACGCATCATTTGAGCCGCTTCAAATGGTCCGTAGCATTTGCTGCCGCGGGCGGCGCAGGGCGCCCGCTTTCATGCCGCTGCTACGCGGCTTCCAGGCAGCTTCGCTAGCGCTTCCATGCCGCTGCGACGTCACCCATCGGCATCATCGCGAGCAACGCGTTGCCAACCCGTTCGATCACCGCCGGCCAGTCGCCCGGCCGCGCCTGACGGAACAGCCGCGCGCCCGGATACCACGGGCTGTCGTCTCGTTCGAGCAACCAGCGCCAGTCGGGCGCGCGCGGCAACAGAATCCACACCGGCCGGCCGACCGCGCCCGCCAGATGCGCCACCGACGTATCCACCGTAATCACCCCATCGAGCGCATCGATCAGCGCCGCGGTGTCCGCGAAGTCGGCAAGCGCGTCGTCGAAACACACGACGTCACTCGCCGCCAGCGCGGCGCGATCGCGTTCGCGCACCTGCGGTTGCAAGCTCACGAACGTCGCATCGAGCGCGAACAGCGGCGCGAGTTCGGCGAACGACAGCGAGCGGTTTTCGTCGTTGTTATGGCGAGGATTGCCGGACCACGCGAGGCCGATTTTCAGCCTGCGCGGCGTGGCGATGGCGTCGACACGGCGACGCCATGCATCGCGCCGCCGGGCATCGGCATGCAGATAAGCGGCCGGCGCGGGAATCGTGTCGAGCGTCGTACGGAAAGCGAGCGGCAGGCTCATCAACGGAACCTGAAAATCGAACGGCGGTATCGCGTCGTCTTCGCTGACGATGCAACTCACGTCGCGCAACGACGCCAGCAGCGGCGCCAGTTCGCGCGGCGCCTGCAGGATCACCGTCGCGCCTTTCGCATGAACGAGGCTCGCATAGCGGCAGAATTGCAGCGTGTCGCCGTAACCCTGCTCCGCGTGCAGCAGCACGGTCTTGCCCGCGATCGGTTCGACGCCGAGCCAGAGCGGACGGTCGGCGTGACGCCGGTGCAGCGCCACGTCGGTAGCGTGCCAGCGCGCTTCGTGCAGCGGCCAGCCGGCCTTCATGTCACCCATCAGCAAGCGACAGTACGCCTCGGAGCGACGCGCCGCGCCATGATGCGGATCGCGTTCGCAGGCCTGCACGTACGCGCGCAGCGCGGCTTCGTGTTCGCCGATCTGCTGCAAGGCGACCGCGCGCGTGTAGAGATGCTGTGCGGATTCGGCGGGGGCGCAGGCGGCTTCTGCGTGACTGTCCATTGCCTCGTCGTAGCGCGAGAGCTGCTGCAACGTGACGGCGCGGTTGTACAGCAATTCCGGATGCGCACCGGTCAGCGCGAGCGCGCGGTCGTAGCCGTCCAGCGCCTCGTCGTAGCGGCCGAGCGCGCGCAGCGCTGCCGCGTGGTTGCGCAACGCGTCGATATGGTCGGGGGCGCGTTTGAGCGCTTCGCTATAGGCCTCGGCCGCTTCCTGATGACGACCGAGCCCGAGCAATGCGTTGCCGCGTCCCACCCACGCCGTCGACTGCTCGCGATCGATGGCGAGCAACCGGTCGCAGCGTCGCAGCAGTTCCGCGTGCGCATGCAGCATGTCGAGCGCGACGCAGCTTGCGTAGAGCAGCGCCGTGTCGTCGGGTGCCAGTCGCAGGCCTTCGTCGAGGATCGTCAGCGCCTCGGCGGCACGCCCCAGTTCCGTCAACGCGATGCCCGTAGCCAGCAGCAACGCCGCACTACGGCCGCAAACCACCATCGCGAGGCGATATTGCCGCAACGCTTCGTCATGACGGCCGACTTCGCGCAGCGCGTGACCGCGCTCGGCGTGCGTGACGGCATCGTTGGCATCGAGCTTCAACGCGCGCTCCAGGCTGATCAACGCATCGGCGGGCCGGCCCAGCGCGCGCAACGCGACGCCGCGGCGGCTCCACGCCTGCGCTTGCGCGGGCGCGCGTTGCAGCGACCGGTCGTAGGCCGCGATCGCTCCGTCGAAACGTTCGAGACCCAGCAGCGCGTCGCCCACCGCCGTGTGAGCGGGCGGATGTGCCGGGTCCAGTTTCAACGCTTCGTCGAGCACGGCGAGGGCGTCGCGATAACGGCCCACGCCGACCAGCGCCGCGCCGTGATTCGTGTAGTTCCAGGCTTGCCGCAGGCCCGCGCGCATCGAGCGTGCGATCAGCGGCTCCGCGCGCGCCGCATCACCCTGACGCAGACAGACGAGTCCCAGCAGATGCAGCGCCTCGACGTTGTCGGGCGATAGTGTCAGCACGCCTTCGTACAGACACTGCGCTGCGCCGAGGTCGTTCTTCTCCAGCAGCGCGCGCGCATTGCGCAATGAATCGGCGATCGCCACCTGCATGGCACCCGCGCTCGCCACCAGCGCGAACGGAGAGGCGGCGTCTTGCGCCTGATGCCGGTTCACCGGTGCGCTCCCTTCACGAGCGCCGGCAACGCCGCCTTCACGGCTTCGACAACCGGCGCCCAGTTCCCCGCCTCGGCCTGACGGAACAGCCGCGCGCCCGGATACCACGGATTGTCGTCGCGATCGAGCATCCAGCGGAAGTCCGGCGTATGCGGCAACAAAACCGCAAGCGGACGCCCCAACGCGCCCGCAAGATGCGCAACCGACGTATCGACACTCACCACGCAATCCATCAGCGCGGTCAGCGCGGCCGTGTCGGCGAAATCCTCGATCTGATCGCCGACGTGACGGAGCGCACTCGCGGCGAGCACTGCCTGGTCTTCGTCGCGCACTATCTTTTGCAGGCTGATCCAGTCGAATGCGTCGTCGAGTAGCGGCAGCAGATCGGCGAGCGGCATCGAGCGATTGCGGTCGTTCAGATGCAGCGGATTGCCCGACCACACGAGTCCGATACGCGGCCGTTGCGTCCGTTGCGACACACCCAGCCGCCCGGCCCAACGCGCGATGTGCGTGGGATCGGCCGACAGATACGGCACCTCGGCGGGAATCGACGCCGGTTCGGTGCGGAACTCGAGCGGCAGACTCAGCAACGGACAATGCAGATCGAACGGCGGCAATGGCCCGCCGCGCGCGACCAATGCGTCGACACCGCGGAGGCTCGCCAGTAGCCCGGTCAACTCGCGCTGCACTTCGAGCACGACCGTTGCACCGAGCGCCTTCACGAGCGGCACATAGCGGCAGAATTGCAGCGTGTCGCCGAGGCCCTGCTCGGCATACAGCAGGATCGTGCGGCCCGCGAGCGGCATGCCGTGAGTCCATCTCGGCTGCACGAACTCGCGGCGGCTGCCGTCGAGTTGCGCGTCGCGCCAGCGCCATTCGTATTCGCTCCAGCCGGCCTCGAAATCGCCGATCGACAGACACAGAAACGCGCGCATGCAGTGGGCGAGCACGTAGTCCGGATCGATTTCGATAGCCTGCGCGTAAGCCGCTTTCGCTTCCTCATGACGCCGCAAGGAACGCAGCGCATTGCCGGTGTGAAAATGCGCGAGCTTGTCGCGCGGTGTTGCTTGCAGCACGCGCGCGAAATCGCCGAGCGCGTACTCGAAACGGTGAGTTTCGAGCGACACGCGCCCGCGCGTGAACCATGCGGGCACGTAATCCGGTTCGAGCGCGAGTGCGCGTTCGCACGCCTGCCGCGCGTCTTCGTAACGCTTGATGCCGATCAGCGCGCTGGCGTAATTGCACAACACGCCGAGGCTGTCCGGTTCGATGTCGAGAGAGCGCGCGTAGCTCTGCGCGCCGTCGCCGTCGCGGCCCAGATGACAGGCCGCGTTGCCCCGGTTCGCGTGCGCCTTGGCGTGATTCGGCTCGATGGCGAGCACGCGGTCGCAACGCGCCATGGTTTCCCGATGCCGCCCAAGCTGTTCCAGCGCGACGGAACTGTTGTAGATCGCATCCACGAAACTCGGACTCGCCGCGATCGCCGCGTTGAAATCGGCGAGCGCGTTGCCGGGTTCGTGCAGATCGAGAAACGCGACGCCTCTCAGGAACAGCACCTCCGCACTGCCCGGCACGAGCGACAACGCCAGACCGTAGTTATCCGTCGCGTGCTGGAAACGGCCCAGCTCGCGCAACACACGTCCACGTTCGCGCAATACGTCGAAGGAGCGGCCCGCTAGCGACAACGCGCGGTCGCAGCAGACCAGCGCGTCGGCGCAACGCCCCAGCGCGCGCAGCGATTCGCTGCGCTTGAGCAGCGCCTCGGCGAAACCGGGATTGATGTCGAGCAGACGGTCGTACGCGGCGAGCGCATCGTCGTGACGGCCGAGTTGCGCGAGCAGACCCGCGCGCTGAAACAGCGCGCGTTGATGGCCGGGATTGAGCGCGAGCGCTTCGTCGAGCCGCGCCAGCGCGTCTTGCGTCCGCCCGAGACCCAGCAGCACGGCCGAGTGATTGGCGAGCGCCAGCGCGACCGGCTGCCGTTCGATCGAGCGGCTCATCAACGCATCGGCTTCCTCTAGCCGTCCCTGCTGGAAACGCACCGCGCCGAGCAGATGCAGCGCTTCCGCATGCGCGGGGTCGAGCATCAGCAACTCGGCGTACGCGGCTTCCGCCTTGTCGAGGCCGCCCCCGGTGTGCGCCTTGCGCGCCCGTTGCAACAGACGGTCGAGCTGCGCGGCGTCGGGCTTCGGGACCTCGTCTCGCGCCCGCGCGGCATCTGTCTGGATCGCGAGCGTCGTCCCTTCCCCATTCGATGTCATGTGTTTCAGCCCCTGTTGCCGCGCTCGCGCCCGGCGTTTTTCAGTCGAGTTCAGTCTGCCGCGTCCGGCCGGCCGATGGCCGCCTTGACCGCTTCGATCACGCCGCCCCATTGTCCCGGCGTGCCTTGCCGGAACAGCCGCGCGTCGGGATACCAGGGACTGTCCGCGCGTTCGCGCAGCCAGCGCCATTCGGCCGGGTCCGCCAACAGCACCCAGACCGGCTGACCCAGCGCGCCGGTCAGATGCGCGACGGCCGAGTCGACGGAGATCACCAGATCGAGCGAATAGATCAGCGCCGCGGTGTCGGCGAAATCGTCGAGTTCATCGTCGAGTCGAATGATCGGCGAGTCGCCGAGCCATGCCTCGTCCTGCTCGCGCACGGTCTTTTGCAGACTGATCCAGTCGACGTCCAGCGCGAACAGCGGCGCGAGCTGCGCGAAATCGATCGAACGGTGGTGGTCGTTGCGGTGCTCGGGATTGCCGGCCCATGCCAGCCCGATGCGCGGACGACGTCCGTTGCCGAGCCGTTCGGCGAATTGCCGGGCGCGCTCAGGGTCCGCCTGCAGATACGGCGTGTGACGGGGAATGCTCGCCAGTTCCGTGCGCAACGCAAACGGCAGGCTGAGCAGCGGACACTGATAGTCGAAGGCCGGCAGCGGCTCGCCTCGCGCGAGCACTTGCGCAGGGCCCGGTAACGTCGTCATCAGCTTGCGCAAGGCCGGCTGTACTTCGAGCACCACGCGCGCGCCCAACGCCGCCAGTTGCGGCGCGTAGCGGCAAAACTGCAACGTATCGCCGAAGCCCTGTTCCGCGTGAATCAGGATCGTCTTGCCGTCGAGCGGCTCGTCGCCACGCCACAACGGTTGCGCAAACGGGCGATAGTGCCGCGCCAGTTCGGCGTCACGCAAACGCCATTCGTAGCCGGCCCAGCCTCGTGCGAAGTCGCCTTGCGCGAGATACAGCGAGGCCCGCGCGAAATGCGCGTCGACGTAGTCGGTCTTCAGTTCGATCGCCCGGTCGTAAGCGGCCTGCGCTGCGTCGTGGCGTCCGGCGTCGTAGTGGAGATTGCCGCGATTGAAAAAGTGGGTGGCGTGATCCGGTCTGATCTGCATCGCCGTGTCGAGCGCGCTCATTGCTTCGTCGTAACGATGCAGATCCTGCAGCACGTTGCTGCGGTTGGTCCACGCTTCGCCGAAGCGGTCATCGAGCGCGAGTGCTGCGTCGTAGCTGGCGAGTGCTTCGTCGTAGCGCTTCAGATAGCGCAATGCCGTGCCGCGGTTGCAGTGAATCTCGGCCGCGCCGGGGTTCAGCGTCAACGCAAGGTCGTAGTTCGACAGCGCCGCGTCGTAGCGCTTCAATTGCAGCATCGCATTGGCGCGGCAGGTCAACGCGCGCGCATGGTGCGGGTCCAATGCGAGCACTCGTGCACAACGGGCGATCGCTTCTTCGGATCGCCCGAGACGGTCGAGCGCGACCGCGCTGTTGTAGAGCGCCTCGATCATGCCGGGCTCGGCGGCGATGGCTTCGTTGAAGGCCGCGAGCGCTTCGTTCAGCCGGCCGAGGTCCACCAGACACAGGCCGCGCATCGACAGCATCACGGCATTGCCGGGCTGGCTCGCAAGCGCACGCTCGAAGCTTTGCAGCGCTTCGGCGGTACGCTGCAATTCGCGCAGAACCAGGCCACGGTTGAACCACGATTCGAACGACGCAGGATCGACGACCAGCGCGCGGTCGTACGTGTCGAGCGCTTCCTCGCGCCGCCCCAACGCGCGCAACGCGCCGCCGCGATTGCACAATGCGTCGAGCACGAGCGGCGAGATCGACAGTACGCGGTCGAACGCGTCGAGCGCCGCCGCATGGCGACGCAGCGTCGTCAATGTATTGCCCTTGCGTACCAGCGTCTGGATGTCGAGCGGATCGAGCCGCAGCGCGGCGTCGAACTGCGCGAGGCCGGCGTCGGCGCGTCCGGATTCGGCCAGCACCGCGCCGAGATCGGACAACGCGCGCGCGGTAGGCGTCAACGCAATCGATTGGCGCAGCAACGACTCGGCGTCGGCTACCGCGCCGCGCTGGTAATGCAGCACGCCGTAGAGATGCAACAGCTCGGAGTTGTCGGGGTCGCTCGCGAGGAGCGTTTCATACTCGCGCGCCGCTTCGTCGAAGCGCCCTGTCGCATGCCAATCCCTCGCACGCGATAAATTCGCCACGCCGCGCCGCGCGGCCGACGCGTCTCCGCCCAGCGCACCCGCTCGCGTGTCTCGTGAGTATCCCGCCTCCACGTTCGCCCCCTCGTCATGTTGCGCCAAGCGCCGCCGCTTCAATCGTGTGACACGATCTTTGAAAGTGGCTGCTTCATACCGAGACTAGGGACGGGCGATAACAGGCGTATGACGAAAGTTACGGAACATTTCCTCGACTATGCGAATCGCATTGAATCGGGCGAAATGCGGCTGCGCGCGGCTGCACGCAACTGAGACGCGACCGCAATGTGTCTGCGGTGCGACACTGAACCGAGAACGGCCTCTAACGCACGC
The DNA here is from genome assembly GCF_003269035.1 of Paraburkholderia bryophila. Taxonomy (GTDB): domain Bacteria; phylum Pseudomonadota; class Gammaproteobacteria; order Burkholderiales; family Burkholderiaceae; genus Paraburkholderia; species Paraburkholderia bryophila. Next base: position 344,138 of record NZ_QLTK01000001.1, read on the forward strand.
CTCATTGCCCGATCGGAATCATCCGCACGAATTCGACCGGCGGACTGCCGAGCGCGACGGTGAACTTGAGCCCGCGCGGCAACGGCATGCCGAGCGACGTGATGTTGCTGATGCCGTGTTGCGACAGAAAGCGCGTGTACGCCGCCTCGACGGCGGGTTGGCTGGAGGTCCAGCCGTCCGGCGCGATCCATACCGCCAGTTGCATCGAGCGCGCGTTGTCGCTGACGACAATGCGCGCGAACCGATCCATGTGCTGCAGCGCGTCGTCGAGATCGGCGAGCGAACCGAGCGGCTGTGAAGCGCTGCGTGTGAGTTCGCGGCCCTTCAACTGATAGCGCACCACCTGCACCTGGGTCGGCCCGCTGCCGATGCCGAGGTGCCGAACCAGTACGAGTTCATTGGGCCGGATTCGCAAGGGCGGTCCGAAGACCTCGTCGGCGGTGACGAGGTTCAGCAGGTCGTATTGCATCTGCGAGAAGTAGCGGCCGATCAGCCGCGTCTGGCCGAGGTTCGCGACGATATCGTCGCGTCCTCGAATTGTCGCGTCGAGGCCGCGCCACGACAGCAGCGCGATCACGGCGAGCAGCGTGATCGCGACCAGCATCTCGATCAGCGTAAAGCCCTTCGCTCGCGGCGCGCCGCGCGGATTAGTGGCGCGCTTCATCCTGCACCACGGTCACGACTTCGGCGAGCACGCTGCGGCTCGACGCGGACGGCAACACGCTGACCGTCACCTGACGCACCAGCGGGCTTTCGAAGGCCGTCACCACCTGACGGCAGACGAACGGATACGGGCCCTGCGGGCAGGCGAAGGTGCTGCGTCCCACGGGCGGCCAGGCGGAGGAGATGCGGATAGCGGCCAATGCATTGTCGGCGCTCCACAGCGCGAGCAAACGGGCGCGCGCGCTGTCGGTATCCGTCGCGAGCGAGCCGATCGCGCGCAGCACCGCGCCCAGCGCAATGGCGACGATCGCGAGCGCGATCAGCACTTCGATGAGCGTGAAGCCAGCGGACGCGCCGGTCGTTGCGCGCGCACACATCGGCCGCGTCCATGGCCAGGCGGCAGGCGCGTGCCCTATGGGACGGACACTCATCGGATTCCCCGCGGAAGAAACGATCGGAACAGACGATCAGGTCGGCTCCCGCCGCGTCGTCGGATGGCTCAAGCGCTCAAGCGCAGCCGACTGCGCGGCGACGCCGCATTCGCATCGCACAGCGCGGTTGAGACGGGAAGCAGTCCGCTGACGGTAACGGCCGCCTGTGGCATCGGTGTGTCGAATGGTACGGACCATTTTTTGCGCGGAGGCGGCGGGGGTTATTGCTGGTTGCAACGCGCGCTCAGGTCGTCCAGGCCGCGCCATCGGGAAAACGATAGCGCTCGAGCGAGGCCGCGTGCATTTCGATGCTATAGCCCGCCCGTTGCGGCGGCATATAACGCCCATTGCGGATCACCACGGGATCGACAAAATGCTCATGCAGATGATCCACGTATTCGAGCACGCGATTCTCCAGCGACGCCGACACGCACAGGTAGTCGAATAGCGAAATATGCTGCACGTACTCGCACAAACCGACACCGCCCGCATGCGGACACACCGGCACACCGAATTTCGCCGCCATCAGCAGCACCACGATCACCTCGTTCAGACCGCCGAGCCGGCAACTGTCGATCTGGCAAAAATCGATTGCCTGCGCCTGCAGCAACTGTTTGAACATCACCCGGTTGTGGCAATGCTCGCCGGTCGCCACGCCGATCGGTTTGAGCCGCTCGCGGATCGTCGCGTGGCCGAGAATGTCGTCGGGGCTGGTCGGTTCCTCGATCCACCACGGGTCGAATTGCGCGAGGCGTCGCATGTTCGCGACCGCTTCGTCGACGTCCCAGACCTGGTTCGCATCCATCATCAGCTTGCGGCTTTCGCCGATCTCTTCTCGCAGGATGCGCGCGCGGCGCATGTCTTCGTCGAGATTGCCGCCCACTTTCTGCTTGAAGTGCGTCCAGCCCTGCGCGACGCCTTCGCGCGCGAGGCGGCGAATCTTGTCGTCGTCGTAGCCGAGCCAGCCAGCCGAGGTGGTGTACGCCGGGTAGCCGTGCGCGAGCATTTCCGCTTCGCGCGCACCGCGTGTCGACGCATGACGATGTAGCATCGCGATCGCTTCCTGAGGCGTGATCGCGTCGGTCACATAACGGAAGTCGAGACAGCGCACGAGTTCTTCCGGGCTCATGTCGGCCAGCAGCTTCCACACCGGCTTGCCTTCCGCCTTGGCCCACAGGTCCCAGACGGCATTCACGACGGCGGCGGTCGCCAGATGGATCGCGCCTTTGTCCGGACCGATCCAGCGTAGTTGACTGTCCGACGTCAACGCGCGCCAGAACGCGCCCATGTTCGCCGCGATCTCTTCCAGCGTCTTGCCCACGACCAGCGGCGCTAGCGCCTTGACCGCCGCCACGCAGATCTCGTTGCCTCGCCCGATCGTAAACGTCAGGCCATGGCCGGTGAGCCCTTGCGGCTGCGTCGAATCGGTTTCGAGCGTCACGTAGGTGGCGGAGTAATCCGGCGCCGCGTTCATCGCGTCGGAGCCGTCCAGCGAACGCGAAGTCGGAAAACGGATGTCCCGAACGGACAGGTGGGTGATCGTAGTCACTTGCGCACGCTCCTGAGCGACAGCTATCGATGTCCGCCTGTCCCTACCCCGCCCGACGGAACCAGAAAGAGAGCGGCCGGCGCCACGCGCGCGGCCTCTCCCATTGCGCCCTGACGGCGCAACTCAGTCATACAGCACGGCGGCGATCTTCGGGTCGCTCATATTGCTCTTGTCGTACCAGTAGAAGCCGGTGTCGACTTTCTTCGGCAGCTTCTCGCCCTTCAGCGCCTTCATCGCCGAATCGACGACGCATTTGCCGATGCCGACCGGGTTCTGCGTGATCGCGCCCAGCATCAGTCCGGAATTGATGTCGTCCTTCTGCTCCTTGCCGGAGTCGTAGCCGATCAGCACGAGCTTCTTGCCCGACTCCTTGACGCCGATCGCAGCACCCTCGGCCGAGCCTTCGTTCGAGCCGAAAATCCCCTTCAGATTGGGATTGGCCTGAATCATCGCCTTGGCGATTTCCGCGGACTTCAGGTGGTCGCCGCCGCCGTATTGCACGGACACGATCTTGATGTTCGGATGCTTCGCCTTCATTTCGTTCAGGAAGCCGTCGCGACGGTCCACGCCCGTGCGGCTGGTCTGGTCGTGGACCACGAGGCCCACCTCGCCCGCATCGCCGATGGCGGCCGCCATCTTGTCGGCGGCGAGTGCGGCCGCAGCGAGATTGTCGGTCGCGCAGGTGGTGAGCGGAATGTCGCTGTCCACGCCCGAGTCGAACGCAATCACCGGTATTTTGGCGGCCTGCGCGCGGCGCAGCAGCGGAATGGCCGCTTTACTGTCGAGCGCGGCAATGCCGAGCGCCTGGGGCTTCTTGGCCAGCGCCGCCGACAGCATGTCGATCTGCTTGTCGACCATGGCCTCGGTTTCGGGACCTTCGAACGTGATGCGGGCTTTCTGTTCCTTCGCCGCCTGTTCGGCGCCGGCTTTGACGGCTTGCCAGAACTGATGCTGAAAGCCCTTCGAGATCAGCGGAATATACGGTTCTTCCGCGCGGGCCAGATTCGTCACGCCGACCAGCGCGCCCACGCCGACCACGACACCGAATAGTTTTCGATTCAACATGGCAACTCTCCTCGTAAGGTGGACCACCGCCTTCATTGATGAGGAAGCCCTTGCGCGCTCCCCGTTCTGATTTCGCTTTCTGGCTTCGTTTTCTGGCGCCTCAGCGCTTGCTGCGCCGCAGGATATCGGCATACACCGCGAGAATGATGATCAGCCCGGTTACGACGATCTGCCATTCCTGCGCGACCGACATGATGCGCAGCCCGTTGGTCAGCACGCTCATGATGAAGGCGCCGATGATCGTGCCGAGTATGGTCCCCGCCCCACCGCTCAGCGACGTGCCGCCGATCACCACGGCGGCGATCGCCTCGAGTTCATAGCCCTGGCCGAGCGCCGGCTGAGCGGAATTCAGCCGCGACGCGATCAACAAACCGGCAATGCCGCAAATGGCCCCGCCGAGCGCGTAAATGGCGATCTTCCAGCGATCGACGTTGACACCCGACAGACGCACCGCTTCTTCGTTGCTGCCGAGCGCGAACGTGTAGCGGCCGAGCGCCGTGCGTTTTAACGTGAGCGAACTCACGATCGCGAGAAAAAACAGGATCAGCACGCCGTTCGGCACCGGCAGGTTCGGCAGCACATTAGCGATCAGCGAATCCTGCGAGATCAGGTAGAAGTTTTCGGTGTCGGTGAAGTAGATCGGCTTGTCGGCCGAGACCACCAGCGAGAGGCCTTTCAGCAACAGCATCATGCCCAGCGTCGCGATGAACGGCGGGATTTTCATCTTGGCGATGAGGGTGCCGGAAATGGTCCCGCACACCGCGCCCGCGCCGATCGCGGCGAGCACGCCGGTCCACATCGGCAGATGCCAGTAGGTCAGAAACACGCCGCAAATGACGGCGGTGAAGGTCATCAGCGTGCCGACCGACAGATCGATGCCGCCGGTGATGATGATGAACGTGCAGGCAATCGCCAGCACGCCGTTGACGGCGGTGGCCTGCAGAATGCCGAGAATATTGTCGATCTGCATGAACGCCGGCGACGCGAAACTGAAAAACACCAGCAGCAAAATCAGGCTCGCGAACGCCAGCATTTTTTGCAGCGCGGCTGGCGCGAAAAGGCGCGCTCTCAGGCCGGAGGCACGCCCCTCGCCCGCTAACGCCGACGTTTCCGATGGCAACTTCATTCAGACCTCACGAGGTTCATGCCGCTGCTTTCAAGGTGTCGCGTTGGGTCGCGAGGTGCATGATGCTTTCCTGCGATGCCTCGGCGGCCGAGAGTTCGCCGGTAATGCGGCCTTCGCACATCACGACGATGCGGTTGCTCATGTGCAGGATTTCCGGCAGTTCCGACGAGATCATCACGATCGCCTTGCCTTGCGCGGCAAGCGCGCGCAGCAGTTTGTAGATTTCGCTTTTGGCGCCGACGTCGATACCGCGCGTGGGCTCGTCGAAGAACAGCACGTCGCAGTCGCGTTCGAGCCATTTGGCGATCACGACCTTCTGCTGATTGCCGCCCGATAGCAGGCGCACCGGCTGCGTTGCGGACGGCGTGCGAATCGCGAGCAGCTTGATGAAATGACCAGCCGTGCGGCGAATCCGTGCGCGTCGGAGGAAAAAATGGAGCGACAGGAATTGGCGCAGATTGGACATGACGATATTCGACTCGACGTCCATGCCGGTCGCGAGACCGTAGCGCTTGCGGTCTTCCGACAGATAGCCGATGCCGTGCGCGACGGCGTCGCTCGGCTGGCGGATCGTCGCCCGTTTGCCGCGCACGATAATTTCGCCGGATTCGATCGGATCGGCGCCGAACACCGCGCGGGCCACTTCGGTGCGGCCGGCGCCCATCAGGCCGGCAAAGCCCAGGATCTCGCCGTTGTGCAGCGTGAAGCTCACGTCTCTAACCAGCGGACCGGCGTTCAGGTGTTTGACTTCGAGCGCGATCTCGCCTTTGTGCGCGGCGTTGCCGGGTGGCTCGACGTCGGTCAGCGTACGCCCGACCATCATGCCGATGATCGTTTCGACACTGGCGTCCGCAGCCGCGACGGTGGCCACGTATTCGCCGTCGCGCAACACGGTCACGCGGTCGGCGATCTGCTTGAGCTCGTCCATTTTGTGGGAAATGTAGACGATGCCCACGCCCCGGCTCTTCAGCTCGCGGATGATGCGGAACAGTTCGGCGATTTCGGCGTCGTTGAGGGCCGAGGTCGGTTCGTCCATGATCAGCACGCGTGAATCGAACGACAACGCCTTGGCGATTTCGACCATTTGCTGTTTGGCGACGGTGAGCGAGCCGACCAGCGCGCGCGGGTCGATGTTCACGTGCATGCGGCCGAGAATGTCGCGCGCCTGTGCGTTGAGCTTGTCTTCGTCGAGGAACACGCCGAGGCGTCCGCGCGGTTCGCGGCCAATGAAGATGTTCTGCGCGACGCTCAGGTGGTTCATCAGTTGGAGTTCCTGATGAATGATGCCGACGCCGACGGCTTGTGCGTCGCGTGGGCTTTGAAAGTCGACCGGCTCGCCGTCGACGAGGATGTCGCCGCTGTCGCGGGTGTACACGCCGGCGAGAATTTTCATTAAGGTCGATTTGCCCGCGCCGTTTTCGCCCATCAGCGCGTGGACTTCACCGGTCATGAGTTCGAGCTGGACCTCGTGAAGCGCTCGTACGCCGGGGAAGCTCTTGCTGAGCTTTCTGACGGAAATCAGTGGGATCATGGCGCGGATCTGACGACAAATCCGCAACGACCGCGAACCTCTACGCGAGAGGCAGGTCGAGAAAACGCCGGGTGTGACCGGGTTGGGTGAAGGAAATCGCCACGAGAAACCAGACGCATTGCTGGACTCCCAAATCGATGTGCGACGATTCTACGCTGGTGGGCGGTGGAGGCTCAAGGCGGGGCATTCCCGGAGGTGGGGCAAACGACCTGCCGCGCCGGATAGTTGCGTGGCGGCCCGATTGCCTGACTAACCAGCCAGTTCCGACCCGCTCAGGCGATCGATATGCCGCTGGTCCATTGGGCCAGAAACGCAGCCACCTTTTCCTCGATATGGCTTGCGACCGTCGGCAACCGGAGCAACGGAAGGTTGCCTTTCCTGAGGATGCTGTTTTTCAATGCATCCCGCGCGACCTGCTCCGGCTTGTCGTGGTAGCCGCCGTCGACCTCGATCACGCCCAAGGGCGTTTTACCCACCTTGAAATACAGCACGAAGTCACAACTGGCACGGTTCTGCATGTATTTCCGCTCCTGCGCCGTCAATGCGACGTTGGCTGCCGAGACCAGTTGATTCAGGGCAATCTGCGTGTGGAACATCACCGCCCGATTAGCCTCCTGTGACAGTGCTTCACGCAGTATCTGCGCGACGATCTGCTCGGACTTGAATTTCGAATCGTCGGGCCGCAGCCTTGTATTGAGTCTTTCCAGCGACTGATCGTATTCCTTGTACAGCAGATCGAAAGCCGACACGACAGGAGCGCGATGGATCTGTGCTTCGTCCGCGTAGTACTCGATATGCCGCACGAGTGCGGCGATGTGCCCGTTGTTCGCGGCAAAGACATCATCGCCCGTTACCAGGGTGAACCTGTTCTTCGCTCTCGATACCGCCACGTTGACCAGGTGAGCGTCGTCCACAAAACCCAGGCTTTGCTGACTTCTGCGTTTTTTGTCCAGCACGGTGGAAAAGACAATCTCGTCGCATTCGCGCCCCTGAAACTTGTGGACGGTTTCCTTGACGAAATCGGCCGGCAAATGCGTGCGGGACAGTCCGACCTGGGCGTTGTAAGGGGCAATGAATCCCCTGCTGTTCTCGCTGTCCCAGTCGATCTCTCCATCCGATTTGAGCGTTTCGAGCAGAGAATCCAGCTCTCTGAGATTCGCATTGTTGCGCGTGTGATTTCCCTTTCCCGTGACGAGCAGCTTCAACGACTGTTCGCCACCGTCTTGCGTCATCGGCACCAGCTGGTTGTCGTAAAACTGCTGGTTACAGAACTGGATAATTCGCGGGTGACACCGATAGTGCTCTTTCAGCAGCGTCACCGGAATCGAATCCTTGAAAACAGCGACACACGAATCGAGCAGACTGTGTTTGTCGCAATCGTAGATTTCGGCGGGCGCTTCGATGCCCAGCTTCGCCGGAATATGCGGCAGCTGCTTTCTGTCGCCGACGATGATCAGGTTTCTTGCACACCCCAGTGCCAGGATTCCCGGCACGATGTCCTGCTGGGACGCCTCGTCGATAATGACGTAGTCGAGAATCGAATCGCTGGCCAGCGTATTGACGATGGAATGCGTGCCACTGCCGATTATCGGAAAACGCTTCACGAACGCTTCGAATTCCTTTCTGTAACTGGTCGAATCGAATTGTTCCTGACGCGGAATATGTTGGTAAAGATGCTGCTTGAGATACGCCATCGATCCGTTAGTCAGATCAGCCAGCAATGTATTGAAATTGCCACGCTCCAATGCTTTCTGATAACCGGCCAATGCCGATTGTTTATCCTGCAGCGCTTTCTCATAGAAGTGAAGCTGCAACGCATGGATCACCGACATGCGCTTCTCTCCGTCGTCGAAGGATTTCGTGCGCAATATTCTGAAATTGAGCAACAGCTCGATCCTGTCTTTGAGCCTGATGCGGTTTTCGGCAAGATAGGCCAGATAGGCCATCAATTCCGAAGATTTGCGCGGCGACAGCCGGTATTTATCCAGCGAAACGAGCGGCGCCAGTTCGTTGTCGCGCTGCCACTGCTGCAGATAGCGTTGCTCGATGGCCAACTCATCGATCTCCGCCTGTAGTCGCGCTACCTCGTTGTGCGCACCAAGATACTGCTTGAGTTCCTGTAGAACGGCCTGAATCCGATCCATGGATGGCGCGGGCGCGGGCGCTTCGGTGGGCACCGTGGGAACGGCGTTGAAGAAGTCCGTGCGGTTTTTTTCGTTGCCTAGTCTTGCGACCACATAATCGAGGCCTGCCTTGCCCAGTTTTTCGTAAACGTTTCCCACCGCGGCGTTGTTATTGGACAGGATAGCGACGCTGTTTCCCCGCAGCACGATATTGGCGACGATGTTCAATATCGTTTGCGTCTTCCCGGTGCCGGGCGGTCCTTCGATCAGGCTGATTTGCGAGGCGAATGCCCGCTCGACCGCCTGCAACTGGCTCTGGTTGATGCCGAAAGGGTAAATGAAATTTCCCGCCGACGCCCGCGACTGGTTCCGTCCCGTGCAGTAGGCTTGTAGCGCGGTGTCCTCGTGCGGAAGCAGCTTCGTCAGTTGACGCAGGACGTTCTCGGCGATGGGCTGGCTCTGTGCATTCGCCTGCTTGACCCGGGCTTGCGCCACGGCGACGAAGTAGCCGAATATCGCCTCGTCCTTGATCGTCGTTTTGCCGTTGAACGTGTGGCCGTCGGCAGGCATTACGTAGAACCTCCGATTCTCGCGATACTGAACGGCGGCAAATTTACGCCCGTAGATCACCACGCGGTGGACTGCCGTGCATACGGTGCCCCCTGCTTTCGACAGGAACGGGCTCTCCTTCACTTCCGTTGGCTCGATCCGGCAATGTCTGACTGGATGTGTATCCGGCTTGCGTGACGGAAAGAAGCATGTCAGCACCAGCTCTTCCTGCAGCGGGTCCCACGATATTTTCCAGTCCTTGATCTGACTCGTTTTATCCTCACCGTTCACCCAGATGGAAACCATATGCCCCTATGCGGCGTTATTCAATTGCGCCTGCGCCGAGCAGTCGTTAAACGATGCACACCGCATTATTTCGGCAATCGATAGTTTGGTCGGTCGTATTTTTTTATCGGCGAGGAAGCTCGTCAATCGATATTGAGACTTCTGAATTCAGCCGAAATTTCACCGCCAAGAGTGTACGGCCCTTTGCGATAAGACTGTCAGCCGGGCGCCCTCTCATCAGGCCATTCCTGATATCCTCGCCGACGGAAAAGGCGCACGACCTCTGGCGTGCGCTTGCTGGCTTGAACCATCGAGAAGATTTAATCATGACGACAACACCGGGCTCTGTCGCACAGACCACTACCGGCGTGGCAGCCGGTCTGGCGATTCTCTATTTTTTGCGGCCGGTGCTCGTGCCATTCTTTCTGGCGGTGTTACTGCGGATTCTCATTGCCGGCATCGTCTCGCTGGTGATCCGCTTGCTGCCTCGTGCGCCCAAGTGGCTGATACTCGTTGCGACCGCCGCGATCGTCGGCTTTAGCGCCTATAGCATTTTTATCGTCATCCTCCAGGGCATGAGCGATCTGATCAAACAGGCGCCCGTGATCCCGGCTCAACTCGACAGTCTGATTCGATCGGTTAGCGTGGGATTTGGACGCAAGTTCGATCTGGCGAGCGTGCTGGGATTAGTCGATTTCCCCGCGTTGGAGCATGGTCTCGCGGCCGGGGTGGGCGACGCCGTATCGAAAGCATTCCTGACGTTGTTCTTCTTCGTGTTCATGCTGCTTGGCCCAGGAAGCGACGCCGATCCCAAGATCATCAAGGCCACCACCAACGAAGCGCGAGCCAACTCGCAGCGCGTGGTGCTCTCCAAAATCACACGCAGAGTGCAGGCCTACCTGGTTTCGCAGACCGCGATCAACCTGGCGATTGCGGCGATTTCCGCGGCTGTGTTTCGCTTTGCCGAATTGCCGGATACGGCGTTCTGGTCGGTGACGGTGTTTCTTCTGGCCTTCATGCCGGTGGTCGGCCCGTTCGTGGCGAGCGTCGTGCCCGCGGTATTCGCGGCTATTCATAGCGGATCGGTCGCCGTGCCGCTGGGGGTGTTCGTGATCGTGCTGGCGGTGTTCCAGATCGCACACAACCTCATCATGCCGAAAGTCCAGGCCAAAAGTACCAATACGGACCCGCTGATCGGGATCTTCGCGCTGGGCATCTGGACGCTTCTGTGGGGCGTGCCGGGCGCCATTCTCGCGACGCCGTTGACGGTGCTGATGATGGTGATCGCGGCGCAGTTCGAAAGTACTCGCTGGCTAGCGATTCTGATGTCGCACGATGGGGTGCCGGATGCAGTGGATGCGGTGGATGCGCAATTGCCCGGTGGTTAGTGCGCGGACGGGGTAAGGTTGGGTCGGGTGTCGCGCCATGTTTTTTGCATTCGTCGTCAAAGGAATTGACTGTGATCGAGACGCGCATTGGCGTCGCGTTCACCGCGGTGGGCGCCGATCTTTTGCCTGTGCCCAGGATGGGAAAACCACGCGCTTTCCAGGCTGACAAAGAACCGCAAGCTGCGTCATCTACCCCGTGACTCTTCCGATTTCCCGAAGGTCCATTCGCAGTTCACCCATCTTTCACCGTCGCCAGCCGATGCCGCCCAGGCGTGATCGGCCTACCCAATCCCCACCGGCAACGAAGCCGCAGATAAATCCGATAAAACGCGTTTTATACGGGATTTTTCGTCATAAACTACAAAATCGGGGAATTAAACAACTTGATCCAAACCAAGGATAATTCTACAATTTAGGGTGTTAACTGGCAAAAATTCACCTGGGTACACATCATGTTGGATTTAAGCTTCAGCAAACCCGGCGAGGTCGTCAAGCGACTTTGCGAGCGCCTACGCACAGAGCGGCTGGCGCAGGGGATGACGCAAGCCGACCTGGCCGGACGTGCCGGGATCGGTACCAATACCGTGTCCAATCTGGAAGCCGGGCGCAATGTCGGATTCGAGAACGTAGTTCGCATGGCAATGGCCCTTGGTAGAACCAAGGAGCTCGAAGCCCTGTTCCTGCCCAAACTGGACAGCATCGAGGACATTCGCCGCTACGAAAACAGCGCCAATCGTCAACGTATCAAGAGGAAGCCCGGCAATGCCTGACCAGGTGAACGTCTACTACGAAGGTTGGGGTGAGCGATGGCAATGGGGCACGCTGGTGTCTACCACCGCTCTCACGGGTCGTCCCCAGGTTGCATTCGAGTACGGCAATGACGCCAGGCAACGGGGACTTGAGCTGTCCGCTTACATGCTGCCGTTGGCGGGGCCCCATTTGCGCCGAAATTTTCCGCTTCACCAACTGGACCTGCCAGGACCGGTCTATGACTCGTTGCCTGACGGTTGGGGCATGTTGCTGATGGATCGCCTGTTCAGGCGGCGCGGCCTCACCACGGCGCGCATTGGTCCATTGGAACGACTGGCCTACATCGGTAGCAATGCAATGGGTGCCATGACGTTCGAGCCCGTGGCGCCCGAAGCGCAGGAACTAGCGGTGCATATCCCTCTGGAACAGCTTGCCGCTGAAGTGCAGGACGTGCTCCAAGGCGAAGGTGGCGAGTTCCTGCAAACCTTGCTGCTGGTAGGCGGCTCGCCCCAAGGCGCCAGGCCAAAGGCCCTGGTCTATCGCGATCCCCGGACGGGCGGGTTGACTACCGCCGTAACCCCGGGGTTTGAAGCATGGTTGGTAAAGTTTCCCGCCAAAGAAGAGCATGCGGAGGTGTGCGCTATCGAAATGGTCTACGCCCACTGCCTGCGCTTGTGCGGCATCGAGACCCCCGACACGCAGTATTTCGAACTTCCGAATGGGTTGGCAGCCTTTGCCAGCAGGCGCTTTGACCGCCAGGATGGTCTGCGGATACCGATGCAAAGCCTCGCGGCCTTTACAGGTGCCGATTACCGGACGCCAGGGGTACTGGACTACGTCAATTTCCTGCGTGCAACGCAGATGTGTACGAACGATGTGCGAGAGATGGCGCTGGCCTACGAGCGTGCCGTCTTTAACGTCGCGCTCAACAATAGAGACGATCACCCCAAGAACTTCGCCTATCTCATGTCGCCGGATGGCAAGTGGAAGCTGGCCCCCGCTTACGACGTAACGTACTGCGAGGGACCACATGGATACCACCAGATGGACGTCATGGGACAGGCACTCGCGATTCCGCGCGCAGACATGCTTCGGCTAGCCGCGGAAGCTGAGATGGCGCCGGAGCTTGCCGGCAGGATCATCGACGGTATTTGCGACGTGGCCAGCCAGTTTGCAGCCATCGCCGAAGATCTTTACCCTGGGGTCATTACTCGAGACACCCTGCGCACGATCCAGAATCAGATTGACCGGAACGTTGCCCTGCTGCGCCAGGGTGACAAGGCCCGTAGTCGCAGGTGACCTCGGATGGAGACGGTGGGCTGGCAGCGGTGTGGCTGCCGTTCCTCGATCCGGGCGGCCTGCGAGCAGGCCGCCGCGTCCCGAACAGATTTTTGCTGTGAGAGACGGCTTTTGGTCTGCATAGCAAACGGGAGGATCTTGATCGTGCCTCGGGTTCTTACCGCCAACCTGTTTCGCTGGCCGGCGATCGCCCCGAAAGACCTGATTTCACTCCCACTCGATCGTCGCCGGCGGTTTCCCCGAAATGTCATACACCACCCGGTTAATCCCCCGCACTTCATTAATAATGCGGTTCGACACATGCCCCAGCAGTTCATGCGGCAGATGCGCCCAATGCGCGGTCATGAAGTCCAGCGTCTGCACCGCGCGCAACGCGACCACGTACTCGTAAGTACGCCCGTCGCCCATCACCCCCACGCTCTTCACCGGCAGGAACACCGCGAACGCCTGGCTCGTCAGGTCGTACCACGACTTGCCGGTTTCCTTGTCGATCGTGGTACGCAGGGTCTCGATAAAAATCGCGTCCGCGCGACGCAGCAGATCCGCGAAATCGCGCTTCACTTCGCCGAGAATCCGCACGCCCAGACCCGGGCCCGGGAACGGGTGGCGATACACCATCGACGGCGGCAAACCGAGCTTCACGCCGAGTACGCGGACTTCATCTTTGAACAGTTCGCGCAACGGTTCGAGCAGCTTCAGGTTCAGCGTCTCCGGCAGGCCGCCCACGTTGTGGTGGCTCTTGATGGTATGCGTGCCCTTCTTGCCCTTGCCGGCCGATTCGATCACGTCCGGATAGATCGTGCCTTGCGCGAGCCACTTCGCGTCGCTCAGCTTGCCGGCTTCGCTCTGGAACACCTCGACGAATTCCGCGCCGATGATCTTGCGCTTCGCTTCCGGATCGGTCACGCCGGTCAGCTTGCGCAGGAACACTTCGCTCGCGTCGACGTGAATCACCTTCACGCCGAGGTTATCGGCAAACAGCGCCATGACCTGCTCGGCTTCGTTCAGACGCAACAGGCCGTGGTCGACGAACACGCAGGTGAGCTGATCGCCGATCGCGCGATGCAGCAGCGCCGCCGCCACCGACGAATCCACGCCGCCCGACAGCCCCAGGATCACGTGTTCCTCACCGACCTGCTCGCGAATCTTCGCGACGGCTTCGTCGATATAGTTGCCCATTTCCCAGTCGGCCCGCGCGCCGCAGATCTGCAGCACGAAGCGCTCGATCATCGCGCGGCCCTGCACGGTGTGGGTGACTTCCGGATGCCATTGCAGGCCGTAGAAATGCCGCGCTTCGTCGGCCATCGCCGCGATCGGGCACGATTCCGTCGAAGCCATCAGCGCGAAACCCGGCGGCATTTCCAGCACCTTGTCGCCGTGGCTCATCCACACCTTCAGCATGCCGTGACCTTCGGGCGTGGTGAAGTCGCTGATGCCTTCCAGCAGGCTCGTATGGTTACGCGCGCGCACTTCGGCATAACCGAATTCACGCAGATGGCCGTTGTCGACCTTGCCGCCCAGTTGCGCGGCCATGGCTTGCATGCCGTAGCAGATGCCGAGCACCGGCACGCCGAGTTCGAACACCGCTTGCGGCACGCGCGGCGTGTCGCTTTCGGTGACCGAACTCGGGCCGCCCGACAGAATCACGCCCTTCGGCGCGAAGTCGCGAATGAACGACGCATCGACGTCGTACGGATGGATTTCCGAATACACGTTGGCTTCGCGAACGCGACGTGCAATCAGTTGGGTGACTTGCGAACCGAAGTCGAGAATCAGGATCTTGTCGTGCATGGCAGCGGACGGAGTCAAAAGTGAGCGGATATAAGATGCCGCGCGCAAGGCGCGGCGTTGAATTCAAAGCGGTCCACGGGGGGACGAGCGGGCGTGAAGCGGCAAGCTGATGCGAGCTGGCGTGGGCGCGGCGCGAGCTCAGCCATGAAACGGCGGACGGGGGGCGCCAGCCGCGTCTGCGGCGGCGTTGCGGGCTTCGTCGCGAGCGATGGCGGTGTCGGCCCGCGCTGCCCTTTCGGACGGCGTCAGAGCGGCTTCATCGACTGCCGGACGGAACGTCCCGGTTGATGAAACGGGTTCCACCGGCCGCGTGACAGGCACCACCGGAACCACCGGCTCGACGACCGGCGCCACCGCCGGTTCAGCGCGATACACCGGGAAACCCGCCGTCACACGATCCGGCTCGCGCCGGTTGGCCGCGTCTTTCGCTGCGTCTTTGGCGGCCTGCTTTTCAGCACGCCCGGCCGCGGCGGCTTCCGCCACCCGCTCCTTCTCACGCCGCCTGACCGCGCCCGACAGGCGCACGCCACCCAGACCGATCACCAGCAACACCACACCGGTCAGTACCGCGACGATCTGCCCGAAGCCGGTCAGCGCCGGCGTATGCAAGCCGAGCAACCAGACCAGCATCAGCACGCCGGTCAGCCAGTTCACATGGCCGACCACCTTGGCGACCGTCGAGGTCAACGCCCCGTCGATCGACGCGTGAAACGCCAGCCACGCGAGCCCGATCAGCGCCACGCCAAACCCCTGGCCGACCAGAGCCGGCTGGGTTTGCACCAGCAGCAGCGCGTTGTACAACGAAGTCCAGGGCGTCAGCAGGAACAGCAGGCCGAACGCGAGCAGCAGCAAGGCATCGAGAATGAGTACAGCGCGCAGCAATGGCTTCATTGGCGTTTAGTCCACGTGGTAGTTGGGCGCTTCCTTGGTGATCTGCACGTCGTGCACGTGCGACTCGCGCAAGCCCGCGCCCGTGATCTGCACGAACTCGGCCTTGTCGTTCATCTCGTCGATGGTGCGGCAGCCGCAATAACCCATGCTGGCACGCACGCCGCCGATCAGCTGGAACAGGATCGCGTTGACCGAGCCCTTGTAGGCGACGCGGCCTTCGATACCTTCCGGCACCAGCTTGTCGATGTTCGCGGAGTTGTCCTGGAAGTAGCGGTCCGCCGCGCCGTCTTTCATCGCGCCGACCGAACCCATGCCCCGGTAAGACTTGTACTGACGGCCCTGATACAGGAACACGTCGCCCGGCGCTTCTTCGGTGCCGGCGAACATGCTGCCCATCATCACGGCGTTCGCGCCGGCGGCCAGCGCCTTGCTGACGTCGCCCGAGAAACGCACACCGCCGTCGGCGATCACCGGCACGCCGGTGCCCTTCAGCGCTTCGGACACGTTCGAGATTGCGGTGACCTGCGGCACGCCGACCCCGGCGACGATCCGCGTCGTGCAGATCGAACCCGGGCCGATACCGACCTTCACGCCGTCCGCGCCGTATTCGACGAGCGCCTTTGCCGCCGCGGCGGTGGCGATGTTGCCGCCGATTACCTCGACGTGCGGGAAGTTCTGCTTGACCCAACGGACGCGCTCGAGCACGCCCTTGCTGTGACCGTGCGCGGTATCGACGACGATCACGTCGACACCCGCCTGCACCAGCAGCTCCACGCGCTCTTCGTTGTCCGCGCCGACGCCGACCGCCGCGCCCGCGCGCAGCTTGCCGTGTTCGTCTTTACAGGCGTCCGGGTGTTCGGTCTGCTTGGTGATGTCTTTCACCGTCATCAGGCCGCGCAGTTCGAATGCGTCGTTGATGACCAGCACGCGCTCGAGGCGGTGACTGTGCATCAGCGCCTTGGCTTCGGCGAGCGGCGTGCCTTCCTTGACAGTGACGAGGCGTTCGCGCGGCGTCATGATGTTGCGCACCGGCTCGTCCAGACGCTCTTCGAAGCGCAGGTCGCGGTTCGTGACGATACCGATCAGTTGCGCACCTTCGACGACCGGGAAGCCCGAAATGCCATGCTGCTGCGACAACGCGATCACGTCGCGCACCTTCATTTGCGGCGGCACCGTGATCGGATCGCGCACGACGCCCGATTCGAAGCGCTTGACCTTGGCAACTTCACGCGCCTGTTCGGCCGGCGTGAGATTTTTATGGATGATGCCCACGCCACCCATTTGCGCCATCGCGATCGCGAGACGGGCTTCGGTGACGGTGTCCATGGCGGCGGACACGAGCGGCATATTCAGGGAGATGTTGCGGGTCAGCCGGGTCTTGAGGCTGGTGTCGCGCGGCAAAACATCGGAGAAGGCCGGGACGAGGAGCACGTCATCGAACGTGAGTGCTGTTTGGATCAGACGCATGGCAAATCCTATAGGCGCAAAAGCAGATTATACGCGATACCTCCCCGGTTTTCACTGCACGAACAGCAGCTTAGCGAATTTCGGGCGATTTTTTTCGCGATAAACGGCTTGCCGATTTCGCTTCTCCGTTCGCCTCGGGTTCGATCCGGTTTCGTTTGCGCGTTCGGACCCAAAGCGCCGCCGGGAGGCTCGAAAGCGGCGATTTGCCATTCGAGTGCAGAATCGGACAAGACAGTTCGCGGCTCGAACCGCTATTCTCCCGACCATTCCAGTTTTCTTGCAGGGGCAGTCGATGCAGCGCGGTGTGGCATATGGAGTAATGGCCGGGGCCTTATGGGGGATGGTGTTTCTGGTGCCGCGCGTGCTGCCCGATTTTTCGCCGCTGCTGCTGAGCGCCGGCCGCTACACGATGTACGGCCTCGTCTCGCTGGCGGCCGCCCTGCCGATGGCGCGCTCGCTCGCCAAACGCCTGACCCGCGAGGATCTCGCCGCGCTGGTGAAGCTGGCGCTGGCCGGCAACCTGCTCTATTACCTGCTGCTGACCGCGGCCGTTCATCTGATCGGAATCGCGCCGGCCTCGCTAATCGTCGGCGTGTTGCCGGTTACCGTCACGCTGCTCGGCCGGCGCGATCACGGCGCGGTGCCGCTCACCCGTCTCGCCTGGCCGCTCGCGATGGTGATGGCCGGCATCGTCTGCATCAACGTCGACGTGTTCACGGTTACCGACGCCACGCCGGTGAGCATCGGCACCAAGCTGATCGGCCTCGCCTGCGCGGTGGGCGCGCTCGGCTGCTGGACCTGGTTCGCGGTCGAAAACGCCCGCTATCTGCAGCGTCAGACGCATTTCAGCGGCAATGAATGGTCGCTGCTGTGGGGCGTGGTGACCGGCGCGCTCGGCGCGGCGCTGTGGCTGGTGGTGGCCGTGCTGCCCTCAGGCGGCCCGCAGGGCGAACTGGCGGACGGCCGCTGGCATCTGTTCTGGATGCTGAATCTGGCGGTCGCGGTCGGTGCCTCGTGGCTCGGCAATGGACTCTGGAACGCCGCGTCGAAGCGTTTGCCGCTGACACTCTCTGGCCAGATGATCGTGTTCGAGACGCTGTTCGCGCTGCTTTACGCGTTCATTTACGACCAGCGCCTGCCGCGTCCGCTGGAACTCGCGGCGATTCTGTTGCTGGTGGCGGGCGTGTGCTGGTCGGTGCGCCAGCATGCGGACGACGATTCGTCCGGCGCGGCGCCGCTGAACCGCCGCCAAAGCGATGCCGCGGGACACGCCTAGCGCGAATCCCGGTTCTGCCAGCGCCGCCCTTCGATCGAACCCGCCTTGCGGGTCTTCTCGACGCGCCGTTGCCGCGACAGCTTCGGATCCACCAGCAGCGGCCGGTAAATCTCCACGCGGTCATGATCGGTCAGCACCGCATCCAGCGCCTTGATCTTGCCGAACACGCCCACTTTCTGGGTGCTCAGATCGATGCGCGGAAAGCGCCGCAAGATACCGCTCGCGTCGAGCGCCTGCTGCAGCGTGGCGCCCTCGGGCAAATCGACAGCGATCAGCGTCTGCTGGTCCGGCAGCGCATAACAGACTTCGATCGACAAGCGCGCGCTCATGCCTTACCGTAGCGCACGTCGGCGCGCTTCACGAACGATTCGACGAAGGTGTTGGCAATGTGGCTGAACACCGGCCCGATGATCTTCTCGAGAATGATGTTGGTGAATTCGTAGTGCAGCGCGAATTCGATCTTGCAGGCGTCCGCCCGCAGCGGCGTGAAGCGCCAGAAGCCCGTGAATTTGCGAAACGGGCCATCCGCGAATTCCATATCGATGCGCGTGGGCCGCTCCATACTGTTGCGCGTGGCGAAGTGCTGCTTGATGCCCTTGAAGTTGATATCGATCTTCGCTTCCATGCCGTTTTCGTCCTGACGGCGGATTTCGACACCTCCGCACCAGGGCAGGAAGTTGGGGTAATCGGCGACGTCGGTGACGAGGTCGAACATCTGTTCCGCCGAATGGCGGATCAACACGGTTTTCTGGACATCTGCCATAAATTGAACAGCGCGTGGCAAGGGTGGACAAGCGCGGCGGGCTTTCCTTGCCCCGCTTTGCTAAAATCGTGATTTTAAACGAGTTGGGCACTTTCCATTCATGAGCATTATCGACAACAGAAAAGCTTTCTACGACTATTCGGTCGAAGAACGCTATGAAGCAGGGCTCGTGCTCGAAGGATGGGAGGTCAAGGCGCTGCGCGCCGGGCGCGGTCAGATCAAGGAAGGTTACGTTGTGATCAAAGACAACGAACTGTTCCTGATCGGCACGCACATCAGCCCGCTGCCCGAAGCCTCGACCCACATCCACCCGGATCCGGTGCGCACGCGCAAGCTGCTGCTGCATAGCGAACAGATCAGCAAACTGATCGGCAAGGTCGAGCAGCGCGGCTACACGCTCGTGCCGCTGAACTTCCACTACAAAGGCGGCCGCGTCAAATGCGAGATCGGGCTGGCCAAGGGTAAGAAGCAGCACGACAAACGCGAGAGCGAGAAGAAACGCGACTGGGAGCGCGAGAAGGCGCGCCTGATGCGTTCGCCGGGCTGAAGCTCGCCGGCACGGACGCGGGCGCGTCTGCGCGGATTTGCCGCGCTTCCGGCCTGCCACGCCTTGGCCTCGACATGACGATTCAATAAAAAATGGCCCGCTTTCGAGCGGGCCATTTTTGTCTGGTCGGACGTGGTGATCTGGCGGCTCAGCGCACCTCGGTCGCGCCGCCCTTGCCCTTGTTCACGATCGTCAGCGCCGACGCGATCATCGAGCTCATATCCGCCAGGTTGCCCGGCACGATCAGCGTGGTGCCCTGCTTGGCCAGATTGCCGAACGCGTTCACGTATTGTTCGGCCACCTTCAGGTTCACCGCTTCCATCCCGCCATTCGACTGGATCGCCGCCGCGATCTTCTGAATGGCCTGCGAGTTGGCCTCGGCCACCGCCAGAATCGCCGACGCCTGCCCCTGCGCCTGGTTGATCGCCGCCTGCCGCTCGCCCTCGGACTTCTGGATCGCCGCCTCGCGGCCACCAGACGCGATATTGATCTGCTCCTGCTTACGCCCCTCGGACGCCGCGATCAGCGCGCGCTTTTCGCGCTCGGCGGTAATCTGCGCCTGCATGGCGTGGAGAATCTCCTTGGGCGGCGTCAGGTCCTTGATCTCGTAGCGCAGCACCTTCACGCCCCAGTTCGACGCCGCTTCGTCCAGCGAGGACACGATGCTGTGGTTGATGAAGTCGCGCTCCTCGAACGTCTTGTCGAGTTCCAGCTTGCCAATCACCGAACGCAGCGTGGTCTGCGACAACTGCGTGATCGCGAACACGAAGTTGCTCGACCCGTACGACGCCTTCATCGGATCCGTGACCTGAAAATACAGCACGCCGTCCACCTGCAACTGCGTGTTGTCGCGCGTGATACAGACCTGACTCGGCACTTCGAGCGGGATTTCCTTGAGGATGTGCTTGTACGCGATCCGGTCGACGAACGGAACCGCGAAGCTCAAGCCGGGCGTGAGCGTACGGTGGTAACGCCCGAGCCGTTCGAGCACCCACGCATGTTGCTGCGGCACGATCTTGAGGGTCTGCGCAGCCGTCATGATCACGATGATCAGCACTACCACCCCGACGATGGTCGATACATCCATTGTTGTTCTCCGGTCCGTACTCGATGGGTTGCGTGAAGCTGGGAAATGCCGTGAAGCGTGGGCGCCTGAACGCGCCGCGCGCTCAGGCGCCCGCCGCCCGCCTGCTCGCGACGACGACAAGACAACTGCCGTTCAGCGCGGTGATTTCGTAAAGATGAGCGTCTTCCGGTTCGCCCGGCGCGAGTTCGATGTCCCACGCGGCGCCGCGATAGTTGGCACGCGCGCGACGCGCCTGCCAGGCGTCGACGGTCAAGGTCTGGCCGATGTCGAGATTGACATCGGGATTGTGCGCAGCGTCCTTGCGCGTTCTGCGGCCAAAGCGGGAGCGGCGCAGCAGCAGCACCGCGGCCAGCGCCACGCCCGCCGCCACCGCGAATTGCAGGTCGGCCGGCGCCCCCGCGATGTGCGCGAAGGCCGCCGCGGCGAAGCCCAACGCAATCATCAACAGATAGAACGTACCGCTGATCAACTCCAGCACGACCAGCACACCCGCCCCGATCCACCAGAACAATCCACCTGGCGCCACGTCGACCTCCACAAAGCAAAACACCCCGGATCTACCGGGGTGTTTATAGCACGAAGCGGGTGCATCGAACGGGCGCTGCAACACTCTTTGACGAGCTTTTGAGGCGCTGTTTACGCGCACTTTGCCGCAGCCTCCCGCACGCTATGCATGCCGCTTAAGAAGCGGCATGCACGAGGCGTTTTACTGCTTCGCCGACGCCGCCAGTTGCTGCCACGTCTCGACGATCGAGTCCGGGTTCAGCGAGATCGACGCGATGCCTTCGTCCGTCAGCCATTGCGCGAAGTCCGGATGATCCGACGGACCCTGGCCGCAAATGCCGACGTACTTGTTCAGGCGCAAGCAGGTTTCGATCGCACGCTTGAGCAGGAACTTGACAGCCGGATCGCGTTCGTCGAAATCGACAGCCAGCAGTTCCATGCCCGAGTCGCGATCGAGGCCCAGCGTCAGTTGCGTCAGGTCGTTCGAACCGATCGAGAAACCGTCGAAGAATTGCAGGAATTCTTCGGCGAGGATCGCGTTCGACGGCACTTCGCACATCATGATCAGGCGCAGGCCCTGCTCGCCGCGCTTCAGGCCGAACTTGCCGAGCAGCCCGATCACGCGCTCCGCCTGCTTCAGCGTGCGCACGAACGGCACCATGATCTCGACGTTGTCGAGACCCATCTCTTCGCGCACCTTCTTCAGCGCGACGCATTCCATCTGGAACGCTTCGGCGAAGTCGTCGGCGATGTAGCGCGACGCGCCACGGAAACCCAGCATCGGGTTCTCTTCGTCCGGCTCGTAGCGCGAACCGCCGATCAGCTTCTTGTACTCGTTCGACTTGAAGTCCGACAGACGCACGATCACGGGCTTCGGATAGAACGCCGCGGCAATCGTCGCGATCCCTTCGGTGAGCTTGTCGACGTAGAACGCACGCGGCGACGCATGACCGCGCGCGACGCTTTCCACGGCCTTCTTCAGGTCCTGGTCGATGTTCGGGTACTCGAGAATCGCCTTCGGGTGCACGCCGATGTTGTTGTTGATGATGAACTCGAGCCGCGCCAGACCCACGCCTGCATTCGGCAGTTGCGAGAAGTCGAAGGCCAGTTGCGGATTGCCGACGTTCATCATGATCTTCACCGGAATCGGCGGCAGTTCGCCGCGCTGCACTTCGGTGATTTCGGTTTCGAGCAGGCCGTCGTAGATCTTGCCTTCGTCGCCTTCCGCGCACGAGACCGTGACCAGCGCGCCTTCCTTCAGCACGTCGGTCGCGTCGCCGCAGCCGACCACCGCCGGCACGCCCAGCTCACGCGCGATAATCGCCGCGTGGCAGGTGCGCCCGCCGCGGTTCGTGACGATCGCCGACGCGCGCTTCATGACCGGCTCCCAGTTCGGGTCGGTCATGTCGGCGACCAGCACGTCGCCCGGTTGCACGCGGTCCATTTCCGACGGATCGTGGATCACGCGCACCGGACCCGCGCCGATCTTCTGACCGATCGCGCGGCCCGTGGCCAGCACGTTCGACTGACCCTTCAGCTTGAAGCGCTGCTCGGCCTTGCCCGCGGCCTGGCTCTTCACCGTTTCCGGACGCGCCTGCAGAATGAAGATCTTGCCGTCGCGGCCGTCTTTGCCCCACTCGATGTCCATCGGACGCTCGTAGTGTTTTTCGATGATGACGGCGTATTTGGCGAGTTCGATCACGTCTTCGTCGGTGATCGAAAAGCGATTGCGCTGCTCGTGCGCCACGTCGACGGTCTTCACGCGGCCTTCTTCGCCGGCCTTCGTGAATTCCATCTTGATCAGCTTCGAGCCGATCGAGCGACGGATGATCGGGTATTTGCCTTGCGCGAGCGTGGTCTTGAAGACGTAGAACTCGTCCGGATTCACGGCGCCCTGCACCACCGTTTCGCCCAGGCCATAGCTCGACGTGATGAACACGGCGTCTTTGAAGCCCGATTCGGTGTCCAGCGTGAACATCACGCCGGCCGCGCCGACGTCCGAGCGCACCATGCGCTGCACGCCCGCCGACAACGCGACTTCAGCATGCGTGAAGCCCTTGTGGACGCGATAGGAGATAGCGCGGTCGTTGTAGAGCGACGCGAACACGTGCTTCATGCGGTCGAGCACGTCTTCCACGCCGACCACGTTGAGGTAGCTTTCCTGCTGACCCGCGAACGAGGCGTCCGGCAAGTCTTCCGCCGTGGCCGAGGAGCGCACGGCGAACGACAGCTCTTCAGGCGAGCTGTTTTGCAGGACGTCGAACCCTGCGCGAATGTCCGCTTCGAGCTGCGGCTGCATCGGCGCGTCGACGATCCATTGACGGATCTCCTTGCCGGCTTCGGCGAGCGCCTTCACGTCGTCGACGTCGAGCGTCTCGAGACGTTTGGCGATGCGTTCGGTCAGATTGTTGTGATTCAGGAAGTCGCGGAACGCCAGCGCCGTCGTAGCGAAACCGGTGGGCACGCGCACGCCGGCCTCGGCGAGTTGACTGATCATCTCGCCAAGCGACGCATTCTTGCCACCGACAATCTCCACGTCGGTCATTCGCAACTGCTCGAACGGAACTACATACGCCTTGTCCTTTGCGACGGTAACTACGTTAGTCATACAAGCCCCTAAGTGTGAAAGAAATTCACGGCTGTGCAAGTGGGCTCGAACGCGAGACGCCCATTGGGAGCGTGCTCTCGCGTCTTGCACAACCTGTTGGAGAAGCAATCGCGACACAGCACGGTAAAGCGGCCACGGCCGGTAAAAAGCGCCACGGCGATGCCGCAAATGTGCAAATGGCCGGATGCGCGACGAAGAACGCGAATGGACGAATTTACCGATCAATCCACCACATTCACCGCACGTTACCGACCGAAGGCGACGCGTTGAACGACCGTTCAAGGTAAGTTAGACGCCAATCGCCTGCAATTGCTTATCCAACAGGTTGCCGCTATTCTACCGTGCCGACTCTCAAAATGTGACTGTCGGACGAGAATTGCGCCTCGAAACGCGCGCCGGACCGGCCAGCGGGCTTTTGCGAGTCCCCTGCGTCATCCGCACGCAATTGTGGTGCCCACGGCGCGCCGTGCCGATCCGCTGCATGCACCGGTTAGCCACCGGGCAGCGAGGTCCGCGCGGCGATGTTTTATTCGAGCGCTGTTTTCCGCTCACGTTCCCCAGCCCCACTGATGCCGCCCACCGTATTCATCGTCTCCGACGGTACCGGGATCACTGCCGAAACCTTCGCGCATTCGATCCTCTCCCAGTTCGACCAGAAATTCCGTCTGGTTCGCGTGCCTTTCGTCGACTCGACGGAAAAGGCCTACGCCACCCTCGAAAAGATCAACGAGGCGATTGCGCAAGACGGCCGCCGGCCGATCGTGTTCACCACGCTGGTGGACAGCGCGTCGAACCAGATCGTCAAAGGCTCGAACGCGTTGGTGCTGGACATGTTTCAGACCTTCGTCGAGCCGCTCGAACAGGAACTGGAACTGAAGTCGAGCCACGCCATGGGTCGTGGCCACCAGAACGCGGACACCGAGGAATACAAGAACCGGATCGAGGCGATCAACTTTTCGCTCGCGCATGACGACGGTCAATCGAACCGCAATCTGGCCGACGCCGACGTGATTCTGGTCGGCGTGTCGCGTAGCGGCAAAACGCCGACGAGCCTGTATCTGGCCATGCAGTACGGCGTGAAGGCGGCAAACTATCCGCTGATTCCGGAAGACTTCGAACGCGGCAAACTGCCTACGCCCTTGCTCGCGCATCGTCAGAAGATGTTTGGGTTGTCGATCGATCCGCAGCGGCTGTCCGAAATCCGCAACGAGCGACGGCCAGGCAGCAAATACGCCGCGCCGGAAAACTGCCGTTATGAGATCAACGAAGCCGAAGCGATGATGCGGCGTGAAGGGGTGAAGTGGTTATCGTCGACGCACAAGTCGATCGAAGAGATCGCGACGACGATCCTGCAGGAGATCAAGCTGGATCGGCAGGCTTACTGAGCTTGCTGCCGGAAGTGGTTCACGCGATTCACTCGGTTCACGGGGGCGCCTGACACGGCGCCCTTTTTTACGGCTATACGGCGGCTATACGACTATTAGGCTACGCGCTTGCCCGCTGCTGCCGGCATTGCTCGAACACACAAACCGCGGCGGCCGCCGCCACATTGAGCGACTCCATGCCGCCCGGCTGGGGAATCGTCACCCGCAACGACACCGCGTCGCGCCAGATCTGCGATACGCCCGCCCCTTCGTTGCCGAACACCCATGCGAGCGGTCCGCTCAGATCGCAATCGTAGATGGCCTCGGCGCCATGCGAATCCGTGATCACGATCGGCACCGCGAGGCGTTCGATCAGCGACTGCGTGTCGACGTCCTCGTGAATCTGCAGCAGGAAGTGCGCGCCCATGCCCGAGCGCAAGACTTTCGACGACCACGCGTACGCCGTGCCCGACGCGCAGAACACCTGCTGAATGCCGGCCGCCGCCGCGCTGCGCAGAATCGAACCGACGTTGCCGGCGTCCTGCACGCCGTCGAGCACCAGACAGGTCTGCGCGACCGTGTCGGGCAGCGGCGGATCGAGCTTGTCGACCAGCAGCAGAATCCCCACACCATGCACGACGTTCGACAACTGCCCGAACAACGCATCCGGCAGCGTCACGACGCGATGCTGTTCGACACGCGCGACGATCGCCCGCGCTTCGTCGTGAGCCAGCGCACCGTCGGTGACGACGCACAGTTCCGGTTGCCCGGCGACCTCGAGAAACGCGCTCGCGAGATGAAAACCTTCGAGCAACGCCTGAGCGCCGCGACGCTGTTGATGCGTCGAGCCGGCCAATGCCTTGAGGCGTTTATAGAGCGGATTGTCCCGCGAGGTGATAGCTTTCACAGGCAGCGAAGACAGTGAGAATGAGGAAAGAATGAACGACGCGCCGTGATGCCACGCGCACGGCGCTCACTGAAAAATCAGATGCCGCTGCGTTCGCCGAAGGCGTCGTCGTCGGGCGTCGCGTCGGTCAGCGTGACGGGCATGACGACGATTTCACCCGCCGGCAGACGCGTGGCGGTGCCAAAGCGCAGATGCGCTTCACGCACCGGCGCGAACGAGCGCCGATGATGCTCGCACGGCCCATGTTCACGCAGCGCCGCGAGATGTTGCGGCGTGCCGTAGCCGGCATGGGCATTGAATCCGTACACCGGGAAACGCTGATGCAATTCGAGCAGCATCCGGTCGCGCGTGACTTTAGCCAGAATCGACGCCGCCGAAATGCTTTTGACGAGCGCGTCGCCGCCGATCACCGCCTCGCTGCGCACGCTCAGCGTCGGGCAGCGATTACCGTCGATCTTGACCAGCGTCGGCACGACGGCGAGACCTTCCACCGCGCGCTTCATTGCCAGCATGGTGGCATGCAGGATATTCAGCGAATCGATTTCCTCGACGCTCGCCGACGCGATGCAGTAAGCCAGTGCCCGGTTGACGATCTTGTCGTACAGTTCGTCGCGCTTTTTCGCCGTGAGCGCCTTCGAATCGTCGAGGCCGCGAATCATCGGCTTCGACGGGTCGAAGATCACCGCCGCCGCGACCACCGGACCGGCCAGCGGGCCACGCCCGGCTTCGTCGACACCACAGACGACGTCGTCCGGCGTTTCGAAGTTCAGGCCGACCTGCTCCGCCGCGGCGCCTGCCACGGTCTTGCGGCGCGGTGCGCGCGCACCGGTCACGGCCGCGCCTTACGCGTTTCGACGACGTTCGCCACGACTTCCGCCGCACGCTGCGCCGTATTCTGCTTCAGCACGTGATGCATCTCCGTGAAAATTTCCGTCAGCGTGCGCCGGTTGCCTTCGTCGCGCAACTGTTTCAGCGTGGCCTCGGCCAGCGCTTGCGGCGTGGCGAAGTGCTGCAGGATTTCCGGCACGACGAAACGCCCCGCCAGAATGTTCGGCAGCCCAACGTACGGCAGATAGCCCTGGCGGCGCATGATCTGCCCGGTCAGCCAGGGCACCTTGTAGGAGATCACCATCGGTTTTTTCAGCAGCGCGGCTTCCAGCGTCACGGTGCCGCTCTTCACGAGGATCGCGTCGGCCGCGGTCATGGCGAGTTGCGACTGGCCGTCGGTGATCGTCAGCGCGAGGCCGGGATGCGAGTCGACTAGCGGCCGCAGCATTTCGCGCAATGCCGGCGTGGCGGCCGGCATCACGAAACGCAGACCGGGCTCCTGGTGCTGCATCATTTCCATCGCCGCGAAGAATGTCGGACCGATCAGATCGATCTCGGAGCGCCGGCTGCCGGGCAGCACCGCGATGATCGGACCGTCTTGCGCAAGACCGAGCGCGCGGCGTGCGCCGAGCGTATCGGGTACCAGCGGAATCTCGTCGGCCAGCGGATGCCCCACGTACGACGCCGCGATGCCCGCTTTCTCCAGCAGCGCGGTTTCGAACGGGAAGACGCACATCATGTGGTCGACCGCTTTGGCGATCTTCTTGATGCGTCCGCCGCGCCACGCCCAGATGGACGGACACACGAAGTGAACGGTCGGAATGCCGGCATCGCGCAACGCGTGCTCGAGCCCGAAGTTGAAATCGGGCGCGTCCACGCCGACGAACACCGACGGCGGCTCCGCCAGCAGTTGGCGCTTCAGTTCGTTACGGATGGCGAGAATGCTGGGAATATGCCTCAGTGCTTCGACATAGCCGCGCACCGTCAGCTTGTCCATTGGCCAGTGGGCGTCGAAGCCCGTGGCGCTCATGCGCGGACCGCCGATCCCGTAGTACTGGGTGCCGGTGGGCAGACGGCTCGCGAGGCCGTCGAGCAGCGACGCCGCGAGCAGGTCGCCGGACGGTTCGCCGGCCACCATCGCGACGCGCAGCGGATTGGGTTGCAATGCCATCGCTTAGCGGATGATGCCGCGTTGCGACAGTTCGATGAACGCGAGTAGCGTCTGCACCGGTTCGTCGCCGTCGCCACCCGCGGAGGCCAATTCGCGCAACTGCACCTTCGCTTCTTCCAGCGACAGGCCATTCTTGTAAAGCAGGCGATAGGCCGAGCGCAGCGCCGAAATCGCGTCGGGCGAGAAGCCGCGGCGGCGCAGCCCTTCGACGTTGATGCCGTGCGGCTCCGCCTTGTTGCCGGCCGCGATCACGAACGGCGGAATGTCCTGCACCAGCGCCGACGCACCGCCCAGCATGGAGTGCGCGCCGATGCGCACGAACTGATGCACGCCCGACATGCCGCCGACGATAGCGTGGTCGCCGATCGTCACGTGACCGGCCATCTGCGCGTTGCTCGACAGAATGACGTTATTGCCGACGTGGCAGTCGTGCCCGATATGCACGTACGCCATGATCCAGTTGTCGTCGCCGAGCGTGGTGACGCCCGCGTCCTGCACCGTGCCGGTGTGGATCGTGGTGAATTCGCGGATCGTGTTGCGGTTGCCGATTACGAGCCGGGTCGGCTCGTCTTTGTACTTCATGTCCTGCGGTCGGCCGCCGACCGATGCGTAGTGGCCGATCCGGTTGTCTTCGCCGAGCGTGGTGTGACCTTCGATCACGCTATGCGAGCCGACCGTACTCCGCGCGCCGATCGTGACATGTGCGCCGATCACGGCATACGGTCCGATTTCGACGGACTCGTCGACTTGTGCGCCCGGTTCGACGATCGCAGTGGGATGAATCCTGCTCATGCGTCCTCGCTTCTGATTCTGTTGCGTTGTCTGATGGGCCCGGGCGATGCCGGCCGCGCCGGCGTCGAGCCACAGGCTGACCGGACGCTGACTTAAGCGTCCTTGTCCGTGTGCCGCACCGCGCACATCAGGTCGGCTTCCGCCGCCACGACGCCATCCACTTCGGCGCGCGCCTTGAACTTCCAGATGCCGCGCATATGACGTTCGAACGTGCAGTTCAGGATCAACTGGTCGCCCGGCTCCACCACGCGCTTGAAGCGCGCATTGTCGATACCGACGAACAGGTACAGCGTGTTCGTCGGATCGCTCGGCTCTTCCGAGAACGTCAGCAGCGCGGCGGTTTGCGCGAGCGCCTCGAGGATCAGCACGCCGGGCATGACCGGACGGGTCGGGAAATGCCCCTGGAAGTACGGCTCGTTGATCGACACGTTCTTCAACGCTTTGATGCGCTTGTGCGGCTCGAGTTCGAGCACCCGGTCGACCAGCAGTATCGGGTAGCGATGTGGCAGCAGCGTGAGAATCTTATGAATGTCGAGATTGATTTTTTCGGTGCTCATGGTGTTTCTGCTCACGCATTGACTGCGCGATGATGACTGCGAATGCTGGTGCAGGTGGGTTGGTAACGCGTGCTGCCGGCGCTCGCCCTGACCCGGCGGCCGTGCCACCCGGTCACGGCAACCGACGTTGCTTCTGATGCTAGCCCGCCATTTTACGCGGTGCCGGCAAGCCGTCCGGCGAATTACTTCGCGAACTCAGGCTTGCTCGTCTGCGGAATTGCTTGCTGCCGGGTTATCCGTTGCGTTCGACGAGTTCGACGATGTGCTTGACGTGGCAGCCGTCGGCTTGTCCGCCGCCGCGTTTTCGAGCGCCTTGATACGATCGCGCAGTTTGCCGATATTGCGCAGCAACGCCGCGCTCTTGTTCCAGTCGGCGTGATTCACGGCCGGGAACGCGCTGGTGTACATCCCGGGCTTCGACAAGGACTTCGATACACCGGACTGCGCCGTAACGATCACGTAGTCGGCGAGCGTCACATGGCCGGCAATGCCGACCGCGCCGCCGATCATGCAATGACGGCCAATCGTGGTGCTGCCCGCAATGCCCGCACAACCGGCGATCACCGTGTACGCCCCGACCTTGCAGTTATGGCCGATCTGCACGAGGTTATCGATCTTCACGCACTCTTCGATGATCGTGTCGGCCATCGCGCCACGGTCGATCGTGGTGTTCGCACCGATCTCGACGTCGTTCGCGATCGACACGCCGCCGACCTGCGGAATCTTCACCCAGCTACCGGTGCGCGCATCGCCTTCGCCGACGAAATCCGACGCGAAGCCGAAACCGTCCGAACCGATCACCGCGCCAGCATGCACGATCACGCGCTCGCCGAGCTTGCAGCCGTGGTACACCACCACGTTCGGGTACAGATGCGAAGCGGCGCCGATCCGCGTGCCGCGACCGATCACCACATTGGCGCCGAGCCGCACGTTCTCGCCGATCACCGCGCCGGCTTCCACCGTGACGTGCGGGCCGATCACCGCGCTCGCGGCAATCTGCGCGGACGGGTCGATCGTGGCGCTCGGATGCACGCCCGGCGCAACCTTGGGCGCCGCGAGGTCGATGAAGGTCTGCGCGACGCGCGCAAAGTAAGCGTACGGATTCGGCGTGACGATGAAGTTACGGCTTTCGCTGGGAGCCAGCCTGGCGAGATCGGCGGCATTGATCAACACCGCGCCTGCGCGGGTCGTTTCGACCTGCGACAGGTACTTCGGATTGGCGAGGAACGCCAGTTGGTCCGGACCTGCCTGGTCGAGCGGCGCAAGGCTACCGACGCGCTGCGAACCGTTTCCGACTACTTCACCGCCGAACCGTTGGACGATGTCCTCAAGCGTAAATGCCATGCCTATCCAGTCTCCTGCAGTTCAGTCCAACTTGTCAGTTCTACGTCTTCACTGCCACCGGACAATGACCGTGGGCGGCGTAGGAGCCACCCACTCGCGAGCCAACGCCCGGCGCTTGCGCCGTTCAGTTACCCGACGCGGCCAGTGCCTTGAGCACCTGGTCCGTGATATCGATACGCGGGCTCACATACACCGCTTCCTGAACGATCAGGTCGTAGTGCTGCTGTTCGGCGATCTGCTTGATCACCTTGTTCGCGCGGTCCAGCACCGCCGCCAGTTCTTCGTTACGGCGCTGGTTCAGATCTTCGCGAAACTCGCGCTGCTTGCGCTGGAAGTCCGTGTCCAGTTGCGACAGATCGCGCTGCTTCTGCGCGCGATCTGCCACCGACATCGACGCACCGTTCTTGTCGAGCGAATCGGACAGGGTCTTCAGCTTCTGCGCCATGTCCGCGAGATCCTTGTCGCGCTTGGCGAACTCGGCTTCGAGCTTGACCTGCGCGGCCTTCGCGGCAGCGGACTCCCGCAGGATCCGGTCGGAATTCACCGCGGCGATCCGGGCTTCCTGCGCGTGCGCTACCCCGACACCCAAGGTCATTGCCAGCGCCAGCGCGCATGCCACACGTTTCGAAAACATACCGGTTAGCAAAGTCATCCTCTCGATTCTGTAATTAGGCCAGCCGCCCACCGCCGGGGTCGGCCGCTGCCGATAGTTCGCAGCGGCGACGCCCGGAGTGCGATCGCGCCGCCCGATCAGAATGCCGTCCCGATCTGGAACTGGAATTTCTGATACTGGTCGCCAGTGTGCTTCACGAGCGGGAAGCCCAAGCTGAGCTTGAGCGGTCCGATCGGCGAAATCCACGCGAGACCGACACCGTAGCCGTAACGCAGACCATTCGCGCCAGTCGAATTGGCCGCAGCGCTCGCGTCGGCCCAGACGTTACCCGCATCGAGGAACGTGAAGACCCGCAGCGTGCGGTCGTAGCCCGTGCCCGGCAGCGGGAACGTCAACTCGATATTGCCGACCAGCAGCTTCGAGCCGCCGATCGGGTCGCCCGTGGTCTTGTCGCGCGGACCCAGCGAGCTCGGCTCGAAGCCCCGCACCGAACCGATACCGCCGGCGTAGTAGTTCTTGAAAATCGGGTATGGCTTGCCGCCCAGGCCGTTACCGTAACCGCCCTGGAAGTTGAAGCCCAGCACGAAGCCGCGCGCAAACGAATAATAGTACTGCGCGTTGATGTCGGCCTTGTAGTACTGGGTGCCACCGATCGGCGTGCCGTACTCGGCGTTGGCCTGCGTGAAGTAACCGCGGCTCGGTACGAGCGCGCTGTCACGCGCGTCGCGCGACCAGCCCACCGTGATCGGCACGTTGTTCGAGACGCGACCGAAGTCCTTCACGTACTGGATGTACGAAGCCGGCGTGTTCGCGTCGATGTCCAGCTGGTTCTGCTCGAGACCGGCACCGAAGTAGACCGTGTCCACTTCCGAGAACGGGATACCGAATTTCAGGTCGCCGCCCACGGTGACGATCTTGAAGCTCGAGTCCGTCGAGTAGTACAGCGGCTGGTACGTACGGTAGTAGACGTCGGTAATCCGCTTGATGCCGTCGACCGTGAAGTACGGGTCGACCTGCGTAACCGTCAGCGTACGGTAGGTCTTCGCGGTATTCACGTTCACCGAGAGGCTCGTGCCCGAACCGAACACGTTGTCTTGCGACACGCCTGCCGAGAGCACCACCTTGTCGGTCGACGAGAAACCCGCGCCCAGCGTGATCGCGCCAGTCGGCTTTTCGGCCACCTTGACGTCGACGTCGACCTGGTCGGGCGTGCCTTCGACCGGCACCGTGGTGACGTCCACGTCCGTGAAGTAGCCGAGACGGTTGATCCGGTCCTTCGACAGCGCGAGGCGGTTCGAGTCGAACCACGAGCTTTCGAGCTGGCGCATTTCGCGGCGCACCACTTCGTCGCGCGTGCGCGTGTTGCCGACCACGTTGATGCGGCGCACGTAGACGCGGCGACTCGGGTCTACTTGCAGCGTCAGGTCGACCTTGTGGTTGGCCTGGTCGATCTGCGGCTGCGCGTTGACGGTTGCGAACGCATAGCCGTATTCGCCGAGCTTGTCGACGATCGCCTTGGTGGTGGCTTGCAGCTTTTCAGCCGAGAAGCGGTCGCCCGGCTTGATCTTGATCAGCTTGGCCAGCTCCGGCTCGCGGTCGAGCAGGTTGCCGGCGAGCTTGATGCTCGAAATCGTGTACGGCTCGCCTTCGTGCAGCGTGACCGTCAGATACATGTCCTTCTTGTCCGGCGAGATCGACACCTGGGTGGAGTCGATGCTGAACTCGAGGTAACCGCGATTCAGATAATACGAGCGGACGTTTTCGAGGTCGCCGGTGAGCTTGTCTTTCGCGTACAGATCGTTCTTCGTGTACCACGAGAACCAGTTCGGCGTGGACAGCTGCATTTCGTCGCGCAGCGTACCGGTGCTGAACGCCTTGTTGCCGATGAAGTTGATCTGGCGGATCTTCGCGCTCGGACCTTCGGCCACCGAGAACAGCACCGCGACGCGGTTGCGGTCGATCGGGGTGATCGTGGTGGTCACTTCGGCCGCGTAGTAGCCGCGCGTCAGGTACTGACGCTTCAACTCCTGCTCGGCCTTGTCGACAAGCGCCTTGTCGTAGTAACGACCCTGCGACAAACCGACCGCGCGCAACGCCTTGGTCAGGTTGTCCTTGTCGAATTCATGGATGCCGGAGAAGTCGATCGTGCCGATGGCCGGACGCTCCAGCACCTGCACGATGACGACATTGCCTTCGGTCGCGATCTTGACGTCGTTGAAGAAGCCCGTGGCATACAGTGCGCGAATGGCTTCCGATGCCTTGTCGTCGCTGAAGGTGTCGCCCT
Organism: Paraburkholderia bryophila; assembly: GCF_003269035.1. GTDB lineage: Bacteria > Pseudomonadota > Gammaproteobacteria > Burkholderiales > Burkholderiaceae > Paraburkholderia > Paraburkholderia bryophila. Next base: position 377,691 of record NZ_QLTK01000001.1, read on the forward strand.
GCTTGATCGGCAGGTAGGCGAACACGGTACCAGGTTCGACGCGTTGCAATCCCTCGATCCGGATGTCTTGCACCACGAAGGGCGTCGTTGCGTGAGCAACCAGCCCATGCGCGGCGAACGCCGCGGCTATAACCGTCTTTGGAACAAAGCGATGAGGTTTAAACAACGTGCTTCCCCAGTGTGTATAGCTGCATCAGGTCAGACGGTCGCCATCGTGAACGCCGCCGGACACTTTAAAAATGGATTAAGCGAGCCAGATCGTTGAACAGCGCGATCGCCGACAATGCGACGATGCAGGCGAGACCCGCCCTCTGAAAAACGAGTTGCCAGCGATCGGAGACAACTTTGCCGGTTACAGCTTCAACCAAATAATATAACAGATGACCCCCGTCCAATACCGGAATTGGTAACAGGTTCAGTACACCAAGGCTAATACTGACAAGGGCCAGGAACGACAGGAATGCAGAAGGACCTAGACGTGCGCTCTTTCCTGCGTAATCGGCGATCGTGACGGGGCCGGAAAGATTTTTCAGCGAAGCCTCGCCGACGATCATCCGGCCGAACATTCGCACCGAGTACACCGCGAGATCCCACGTACGACGCGCACCCAGTTGCAGGCTTTCGACGGGCCCATAGCGCACGTCGATGGACGGCACCTGAGTCGCCAGTTCCGCGCCGATGCGGCCGACCTGCTGGCCGGTGGCGTCGTCGCGCTGCGACTGCGGCACGAGGCTGATGTCTTCGAGCTTGCCCGCAGCCTGTCCCGCTGGACCCGCCTGGCCCGCTGGCGCGCCGCGCTCCACCTGCAGCGTGACCGGCTTGCCGGCGTGAGATTTTACATAAGCGATGAAGGCCGTGGCGTTATCGGTCGGAATACCGTCGACCGCGCGCAGGCGATCGCCCGCGGCAAGCCCTGCCTTTTGCGCGGCGCTGCCCGGCTGCACGCCCGCCACGGTCAGCTTGCCCCCGCCCGGCTCGAAGCCGAGGCGCGACATGAAATCGTCGTCGACGTCTTTCTCGGTGAGACCGCGCAGATCGAGCTGGAAATCGGACGTGCCGTGCGCGTCTTTCGCGCTCAGCACCACGCGCTGGTGATCGAACGCCGCACCGAGCAGCTTCCAGCGCAGATCGGACCACGAACGCACCCGCTCGGATTCGCCGGCATTTCCGGTGCGCACCGCGACGATGGTTTCGCCGCCGTCGAAGCCGGCCAAAGCGGCCGGCGTGTTCGGTGCGGGTGCCGCGACCACCGCCGCCGGCTCCGTCACGCCGGTGGCGAACACCAGCGCGAACAACACGATCGCCAGCAGGAAGTTAGCGATCGGGCCGGCCGCGACGATCGCGAAACGACGCCATACCGACTTCCGGTTGAACGCCTGCGGCAGCAGGTCGGCGGGAATCGGCGCGGCGCCGGTTTCGCGCTCGTCGAGCATCTTTACGTAGCCGCCGAGCGGCAACGCGGCAATGGTCCACTCGGTGCCCGTTTTCGGACTCACCCACTGGAACAGCGGCTTGCCGAAGCCGATCGAAAAGCGCAGCACCTTGACGCCGCACCAACGTGCCACGCTGTAATGCCCGTACTCGTGAACGACCACGAGTACGCCAATCGCGACCGCGAAGGCGAGCAGTTCGATCAGCAGGTTCATAGGCGCCTCACTGGACGGCGCGTTCCGTGCGACGGGCGTTGTCGGGCAAACGCGCGATGAATTCGGCGGCGGCGCGACGCGCGGCGGCATCCGCTTCGATCACGTCGTCGAGCGCATGGGCGCTGCCGTTGGGTAACGCGTTCAGCACCGAGTCGACCACCTGGGCAATCGCCATGAAACCGATCTGGCGCTGCAGAAAGGCTTCCACGGCGACTTCGTTCGCGGCGTTCAGCGCGGCGCTGGCCAGACCGCCCTCGGCGAGCGCCTTCATGGCAAGCGCGAGGCACGGAAAGCGCGCGTAATCCGGTTTTTCGAACGCCAGCGACGCGACCTGCAACAGGTCGAGTTGCGCCACGCCCGAATCGATACGATCGGGAAACGCCAGCGCGTGGGCGATCGGCGTACGCATATCCGGATTGCCGAGTTGCGCGAGTACCGAGCCGTCAGCGTACGAGACCATCGAATGAATCACGCTCTGCGGATGAATCAGCACTTCGATGCGCTCGCCCGGCAAGCCGAACAGCCAGTGGGCTTCGATCACCTCGAGGCCCTTGTTCATCATAGTGGCGGAGTCGACCGAGATCTTGCGGCCCATCACCCAGTTCGGATGCTTGCAGGCTTCGTCGGGCGTGACGTCGACGAGCGTGGCCGGTTCGCGGGTACGGAACGGGCCGCCCGACGCGGTCAGGATGATTTTGGACACGCCGCCGTGCTGCGCGGCTTCGCGCGGCAGACATTGGAAAATCGCGTTATGTTCGCTGTCCACCGGCAGCAGCACGGCGCCGTTATCACGCACGGCGTCCATGAAGATCGCGCCGGACATGACCAGCGCTTCCTTGTTGGCGAGCAGGATGCGTTTGCCGGCGCGCGCCGCGGCGAGCGTCGGCGCAAGGCCGGCCGCACCGACGATAGCCGCGACCACGGTGTCGCAAGCGTCGCTCTTCGACACGTCGACGAGCGCCTGCGGTCCATACGCGACCTCGGTCTTGCTGCCTGCCTCGCGCAGCTTCGCCGCGACCCGTGCGGCCGTCTCAACGTCGCCGACTACCGCGACCTGCGGCGCAAAGCGCAAGCATTGCTCGACGAGCTTGTCGCCGTTGCGATGCGCGGTAAGCGCGTAGATCGAAAAGCGCTCGGGATGACGCGCGACCACGTCGAGCGTGCTGTCTCCAATCGAGCCCGTGGAACCGAGCAATGTCAGACGTTTTTGCATATCTCTTTCTCTAGCCGAGCAGCAGCATGGCAAGCGGCAGCACCGGCAATAAGGCGTCGATGCGATCGAGCACGCCGCCGTGCCCCGGCAACAGGCCGCTTGAATCCTTGACGCCGGCCTGGCGTTTCATCATCGATTCGAACAGGTCGCCCACCACGCTGAATGCCACCAGCAAGGTCAGTGCGAGCAGCGTGCGCACGGCGCCCCATTGCGCCAGCAGCGAAGAATACAGGGTCGGCTCGAACGCATGCAAAAAGACCGCCGCCGCCGCGACGAGCATCACGACCAGCCAGCCGCCGATCGCGCCCTCCCAAGTCTTACCCGGGCTGATAGCAGGTGCCAGCTTGTGTTTGCCGAACGCTTTTCCAGAGAAGTATGCGCCGATATCGGCCAGCCACACCAGGAGCAGCAGCGACAGCACGAACGGCACGCCCTGCATGCGTGCAGCGACGAGAGCATGCCAGCACGCGACGAATACCACAATGCCGGCAAGAAACAGAAAGTTACGCCACACGCCTTGGGCGAGCGTGGGTTTGCGCAGCAGCACGAACGGACCGGCGACCACCCAGAAGATCGCCGCCGCCTTGAAGAGCGAACGGGCCTGTTCGACGCCCGTGCCGAGTCGCGTGCTGGCGACCAACGCCATCGCAGCGACCAGCGCGTAAACGATCGGACCGGCGCCGCCCAGCTTCAGCAGGCGCGCCCACTCCCACGCGGCGAACACGACGACGAAAGCGATCAGCGCGCCGAACGCGCCCACCGGCGCGAACAACGTGACCGGCAGGAACACCGCCAGCAGGATGATCGCCGTGATGACACGGGTTTTTAGCATGGAAGCGAATCGACGTTTTGCGATTGCGGCTCGAGTTGAGCACTGGTGCGCCCGAAACGGCGCTCGCGCTCCGCGTACGAAGCGATGGCGTGGCCGAGCGCGTCGGCGTCGAAATCCGGCCAGAACGTGTCGGTGAAGTAGAACTCGGTGTACGCGAGCTGCCACAGCAGGAAATTGCTGACGCGGCGCTCGCCGCCGGTGCGGATGAAGAGATCCGGTTCCGGCGCGTAAGCCATGGACAGGTGCTCGGCGAACGAATCTTCGTTGACCTCGACCGCCTTGCCCGCCAGCGCCGATTGCTCGGCGAGCTTGCGGGTGGCCTGCATGATGTCCCAGCGGCCGCCGTAATTGGCGGCAATCGTCAATGTCAGACGGGTGTTGCGCGCGGTCTTGCTTTCCGCGCGCTTGATCAGGTCGCGGATGCGCGTATCGAAGCGGGACAGATCGCCGACCACCCGCAAACGGATGCCGTTCGCGTGCAGCTTGCCGATTTCCCGCTCCAGCGCGGTGACGAACAGACGCATCAGGAACGACACTTCGTCGTTCGGGCGACGCCAGTTTTCCGAGCTGAACGCGAACAGCGTCAGATATTCGACGCCCTGACGCGCGCAGGCCTCGACGGCCGCGCGCACGGCGTCGACGCCGCGCGTATGGCCCGCCACGCGCGGCAGACGCCGCTGGGTGGCCCAACGGCCGTTGCCGTCCATGATGATCGCGATATGTCGCGGCACCGCGGCGACATCAGGCACGCGCACGGTTGAGCTGGTATAGGTCATGGCCGTCGGGACAATAACTGCAAATAAAGAAGTGGAAACCGTGAAAGTGCTGAGCCCGAAGGCTTACACCGTCATGATCTCGGCTTCTTTCGTCACGACGATCTTGTCGATTTCGGTGACGAACCTGTCCGTCAGCTTCTGAACGTCGTCACCCGCGCGACGCTCGTCGTCTTCCGAAATTTCCTTGTCTTTCACGAGCTTCTTCAATTGCTCGTTGGCGTCGCGGCGCAGATTGCGCACGGCAACCTTGGCCGTTTCCGCTTCGCTCTTGACCACCTTGGTCAGTTCGCGGCGGCGTTCTTCGGTCAGCGCGGGCATCGGTACGCGGATCACGTCGCCCTGGGTGGCCGGGTTCAGACCGAGGTCCGACTCACGAATCGCTTTTTCGACGACCTGCACCATCTTCTTTTCCCACGGCTGCACGCCGATCGTGCGCGCGTCGATCAGCGTCAGGTTCGCGACCTGCGAGATCGGCACCGGCGAACCATAGTAATCGCACTGGATATGATCGAGCAGGCCCGTGTGAGCACGGCCCGTGCGAATCTTCGACAGGTCGTTCTTGAACGCGTCGATGGAGCGCTGCATTTTTTGTTCAGCGCCCTTCCTGATATCAGCCACAGACATTTTTAAACCTCCGAACCTTCAAAACGGTGCGAGCCGGCCGGCGCGCGCGAGGCGGCGACCTGGGCTCGCGTTAAAGCCCACGTTATGTGAACGAGAGTTTACACGTGGACGAGGGTGCCCTCGTCCTCGCCTTGAACGATGCGCTTGAGCGCGCCCGGCTTGACGATCGAAAACACCCGGATCGGCAGCTTCTGGTCGCGGCACAGCGCGAACGCGGTCGCATCCATCACCTGCAGATTGCGGCCGATGGCTTCGTCGAAGCTGATCGTGGTGTAACGGGTCGCGCTTGGGTCTTTCTTGGGGTCGGCCGAATAGACGCCGTCCACCTTGGTGGCTTTCAGCACGACTTCCGCACCGACTTCCGCGCCGCGCAGCGCAGCGGCGGTGTCGGTCGTGAAGAACGGATTGCCGGTGCCCGCCGCAAAAATCACGACCCGGCCTTCCTCGAGCTGGCGAATCGCGCGGGGGCGGATATACGGCTCGACCACCTGATCCATGCGCAGCGCGGATTGCACGCGCGCCTCGATGCCGGCATGACGCATAGCGTCCTGCAGTGCCAGCGCGTTCATCATGGTGGCCAGCATACCCATGTAGTCGGCCGTGGCGCGGTCCATACCGGCCGCGCCGCCCGCGACGCCGCGGAAAATATTGCCACCGCCGATCACCACGGCCATCTGCGTTCCGAGACGGACCACTTCGGCCACGTCCGCCACCATTCTTTCGATGGTCGCGCGGTTGATGCCGAAGGCATCGTCGCCCATCAGGGCTTCACCGGAGAGTTTGAGCAGGACGCGTTTATAGGCAGTGGGCATAGGGGTATCCAGATCGCGCAGAACAGGGCAACAACAAGGGACTAATGTAGGGGTGAAATGCTGATTCGGGCAAGCACCGCCAAATTGACGAACCCTGGGGTCCGCCAGCGGCGGCTGCGTGACGAGGGTCAACCCGCACGCAGCCTTGCGGCGCTGCCGACCGCGGCAAAGTCTTGCTCCGCCGCGGGTCCAACGGTACTAACTGAGACTTAAGACACGCTTATTGTTGCTTTGCAGCAGCGACCTGAGCAGCCACTTCAGCAGCGAAGTCGTCCTGCTTTTTCTCGATGCCTTCGCCGACCACGAACAGCGCAAACTTCTGCACGCTCGAGTTGCCAGCCTTCAGCATCTGTTCGATCGTCTGCTTGTCGTTCTTAACGAACGTCTGGTTCAGCAGCGACACTTCCTTCAGGTACTTCTGCACGCTGCCGTCGACCATCTTGGCGACGATTTCAGCCGGCTTGCCCGATTCGGCGGCCTTCTGTTCAGCAATGCTGCGTTCCTTGGCGATCAGGTCGGCCGGCACGTCGTCCGACGACAGCGACACCGGCTTCATTGCAGCGATGTGCATCGCCACGTCCTTGCCGATCTGTTCGTCCGCGCCGGTGTACTCGACCAGCACGCCGATACGCGTGCCGTGCAGATACGCGGCCAGCTTGTTCGCCGTGTCGAAGCGCACGAAGCGGCGGATCGACAGGTTTTCGCCGATCTTGCCGACCAGCGCCAGACGCACCGCGTCGACCGTGGAGCCTTCCAGCGGCAGCGCGCCCAGCGCGGCGACGTCAGCCGGGTTTTGCGTAGCGATCAGTTCCGCGACCGTCTTCGAGAAAGCCAGGAAGTCGTCGTTCTTCGAAACGAAGTCGGTTTCGCAGTTCAGTTCAACCAGCGAACCCGCATTGCCGCCGATGAACGAAGCGACCACGCCTTCAGCCGTCACGCGCGACGCAGCCTTGCTGGCCTTGTTGCCCAGCTTCACACGCAGCAGCTCTTCAGCGCGCGCCATGTCGCCGTCGGCTTCCGTCAGCGCTTTCTTGCACTCCATCATCGGCGCGTCGGTCTTTGCGCGCAGTTCTGCAACCATGCTTGCGGTAATTGCCGCCATCATTTGCTCCTTGAGTTCCGTCTGTCACACGCCGCCCGGACTTCGATACCGGCGGCAAGAATTCGTTTCAGCGTTTCACGTACTTTTTTACGCAACCACACTTCGGCATTGCTCGGGCGCCGTTTCCAGCGCCCTATTACGTCTGTCGCGACTTAAAAAAAGGGGGCCTGTAGAAAGCCCCCTTTTTTGCCGGACACGGGGAAGCTTTACGCTTCCGCGTTGACCTCGACGAACTCGTCGCCGTCGTCGCCGCGTGCAGCCTGCACCACTTCGTTGACCGAATTCGCACGGCCTTCGAGGATCGCGTCAGCCACGCCAGCCGTGTACAGAGCGACAGCCTTCGAAGCGTCGTCGTTACCCGGGATCACGTAGTCGATGCCTTCCGGCGAGTGGTTCGTGTCGACCACGGCGATAACCGGAATGCCGAGCTTGTTAGCTTCGGTCACGGCAATCTTGTGGTAGCCGACGTCGACCACGAAGATCGCGTCCGGAATGCCGCCCATGTCCTTCACACCGCCGATCGACTTGACCAGCTTGGCCATTTCGCGCTCGAACAACAGAGCTTCCTTCTTGCTCATGCGTTCGGTTTCACCGGCTTCCAGCGCTGCTTCCATGTCTTTCAGGCGCTTGATCGAAACCTTCAGCGTCTTGAAGTTGGTCAGCATGCCGCCGAGCCAGCGTGCGTTGACGAACGGCATACCTGCGCGTTGCGCTTCTTCAGCGATCGTGTCGCGCGATTGACGCTTCGTGCCGACGAACAGGATCGTGCCGCGATTGGCTGCCAGTTGACGCGCGTACTTCAGCGCGTCGTTGTACATCGGCAGCGTCTTTTCGAGGTTGATGATGTGAATCTTGTTGCGATGACCGAAAATGAAGGGAGCCATCTTCGGGTTCCAGAAGCGCGTTTGGTGACCGAAGTGGACACCGGCTTCCAGCATTTGACGCATGGTAACTGCCATGAAAATCTCCGCGAGGGTTGGGTCTTAAGCCGGCTGCCGTATCGGCCGCGCCCGCCTTCAGTTTGGCGTAACGCGACGGACACCCTGGGTGCGCCGGCTTGCGAGTCTGCTGCCTTACACTGCCCCACCCCACGACGCAGGCAACGCGCACCGTGGGAAGCTGCTCCCGCCGTCTTTTTGACCATTTCAGCCTCATTCAGACTGATACCGGACAATAAAACCAAGGCAGAGAGCGACTTAGCCAAAGATTATAGCACGCGACTATTGCATGACTCAACCCGCACGGTAGCTCCTTCCGGCCGCCGCCGGGTTGCACCTGCGGATGCGCACTGGGCCTCACCCGACGCGAGGCCGGCGGACTGGCGGCGCGCCAGGCCCGCAAAACCCTGCGGCAGCCGGGATATGGTGCGATAATCTCAGAATAAATCGCAATTCAGGCCCGACTCATGGCTATTACGCTCAAAAACGAACACGATATCGCGCAAATGCGCGTCGCCTGCAAACTGGCTAGCGAAGTGCTCGACTACATCACGCCGTTCGTTGCCGCCGGCATCACGACCGGCGAACTCGACCGCCTCTGCCACGAATACATGCTGAAGGAACAGGGCACCGTGCCCGCGCCGCTGAATTATCAGCCGCCCGGCTACCCGCCCTACCCAAAGGCAACCTGCATTTCCGTCAACGACGTGATCTGCCATGGCATTCCCGGCGAAAAAACGCTGAAGAACGGCGACGCGCTGAATATCGACGTCACCGTCATCAAGGAAGGCTATTTCGGCGACACCAGCCGCATGTTCATCGTCGGCGAAGGCTCGATCATGGCTAAACGGCTGGTTCAGACCACCTTCGAATGCATGTGGCTCGGCATCGACCAGGTGCGCCCCGGCGCGCATCTCGGCGACATCGGCCATGCCATTCAGAAGCACGCCGAAGCCCAGGGCTACAGCGTGGTGCGCGAATATTGCGGCCATGGCATCGGCACGGTGTTCCACGAAGATCCGCAGATTCTGCATTACGGCCGTCCGGGCACCGGGCTCGAGTTGCAGGCCGGCATGATCTTCACGATCGAGCCGATGATCAACGCCGGCCGCCGCGACATCCGCACCATGCCCGACCAGTGGACCGTGAAAACCAAAGACCGCAGCCTGTCGGCGCAGTGGGAACACACCGTGCTCGTGACGGAATCCGGCTACGACGTGCTGACCGTTTCCGCCGGCACGCCGGCGCGGCCGCCGGTCGTCGCGGCCACGGCCTGACCGACCTCCCGCCCACCGTCCGCGTACCCGCCTGCCAATGAGTAGTGTTCCCGCCGTCGCCCGATCCCATGCCACGTCGCTCAAGGCGGACTACAAGGTGGCCAAAGCCCAGTTGCTGGAACGCTTCAAGACGGCCACCAACGTCGACGCGTTGATGGCCGCGCTGGCGCGCGCCACCGACAACTCGTTGCGCGCCGCCTGGGACACCTGCGAACTGCCGCCCGAGCTGGCTTTATTGGCGGTCGGCGGTTATGGGCGCGGCGAACTGGCGCCGCATTCGGATATCGACATTCTGGTGCTGCTGCCGGACGCGCCGATCGCGCATCTCGAAGCGCGTATCGAGCGCTTTATCAGCCTTGCGTGGGATCTGGGGCTGGAGCTCGGCAGCAGCGTGCGCAGCGTGTCGCAGTGCCTCGAAGAGGCCGCCAACGACGTCACCGTGCGCACCTCGCTGCTCGAAGCGCGGCGCATTACGGGCAGCGCGCCGCTGTTCGACGATTTCGCAAAGCGTTATCGCGACGCGCTCGATCCAAAGGCTTTCTTTCAGGCAAAAGTGCTGGAAATGCGCCAGCGCCACGCCAAGTTCCAGGACACACCGTACGCGCTCGAACCCAACATCAAGGAAAGTCCGGGCGGCCTGCGCGATCTTCAGCTGATTCTGTGGATCACCCAGGCGGCCGGTTTCGGCAGCAGTTGGCGCGAACTCGAGGCGCGTGGCCTGATCACCGAACGCGAAGCGCGCGAACTGCGGCGCAACGAGGGCTTTCTAAAGGCGCTGCGGGCGCGCCTGCACGTGGTCGCCGGACGTCGGCAGGACATTCTGGTGTTCGATCTGCAAACGCCGGTGGCCGAGAGTTTCGGCTACCAGCCGACCGCCACCAAGCGCGCCAGCGAACAACTGATGCGGCGCTATTACTGGTCCGCCAAGGCCGTCACGCAGCTTGCCACGATCCTGATCCAGAACATCGAGGCCCAGCTTTTCCCGGACACGAGCGGGATCACGCGGGTGCTGACGGACCTGTTCGTCGAAAAGCAGGGCATGCTGGAAATCGCCAGCGACGACGTGTTCGAGCGCGAACCGAACGCGATCCTCGAAGCGTTCCTGCTGTACGAACTGACGCCGGGCGTCAAAGGCCTGTCGGCGCGCACGCTGCGGGCAATCTACAACGCCCGCGACATCATGGATCAGCACTGGCGGCGCGATCCGGAAAACCGCCGGCTTTTCATGGAAATCCTGAAGCAGCCGGCCGGCATCACGCACGCGTTGCGCCTGATGAACCAGACCAGCGTGCTGGGCCGGTACCTGCTGAACTTCCGGCGCATCGTCGGGCAGATGCAGCACGACCTGTATCACGTCTACACGGTCGATCAGCACATTCTGATGGTGCTACGCAATCTGCGGCGCTTCGCGGTCGCCGAGCACGCGCACGAATATCCGTTCTGCAGCCAGTTGATCGCGAATTTCGACCGGCCGTGGGTGTTGTACGTGGCGGCGCTGTTTCACGACATCGCCAAGGGCCGCGGCGGCGATCACTCCACGCTCGGCATGGCCGACGCGCGCCGCTTCTGCCGCAGCCACGGTATCGAGGGCGACGACGGCGAACTGGTGGTCTGGCTGGTGCAGCAGCATCTGACCATGAGCCAGGTCGCGCAGAAGCAGGACACCAGCGACCCGGAAGTGGTCAAGCGCTTCGCCGAACTGGTGGGCACCGAGCGCCGCCTCACCGCGCTCTATCTGCTGACGGTGGCCGATATTCGCGGCACCAGCCCGAAGGTCTGGAATACGTGGAAAGGCAAGCTGCTCGAGGATCTGTACCGCGCCACGCTGGCCGTACTCGGCGGCGCGCGGCCGGACGCGCATTCGGAACTGAAGTCGCGCCAGGAAGAGGCGCTGGCGCTGCTGCGCCTCGAAACCGTGCCGGACGGCGCGCAAAAGGCGTTGTGGGACAAGCTCGACATCGGCTATTTCCTGCGTCACGACGCAGCCGATATCGCGTGGCAAACCCGCGTCCTGTCGCGTCATGTGGAAACGGCCACGCCGATCGTGCGGGCACGTCCGTCGCCGATCGGCGAGGCGTTGCAGGTGCTGGTGTACGTGAAGGATCAGCCCGATCTGTTCGCCGGAATTTGCGCGTATTTCGACCGCAACGGCCTGTCGGTGCTGGATGCGCGGGTCGGCACGACCCGTCACGGCTATGCGCTCGATAATTTCCTCGTCGCGCATACCGAAGAAGACGTGCATTATCGCGATATTGCCAATCTGGTCGAACAGGAACTGACCGCCCGTCTCACCGGCGACGGCACCCTGCTCCCCGGACCGTCGAAAGGCCGTTTGTCGCGGCTTTCGCGGACCTTCCCTGTGACGCCGCGCGTCGACCTTCGGGCCGACGAGCGCGGCCAATATTACATCCTGTCCGTGTCGGCCAACGACCGGCCAGGCCTTCTTTATTCGATCGCGCGCGTGCTGGCCGAGCATCGGGTCGGCGTCGCTTCGGCGCGGATCAATACGCTCGGCGAACGCGTCGAAGACGTGTTCCTGCTGGATGGACACGGCCTGTCGGACAACCGCCTGCAAATTCAGGTCGAGACCGAGCTGCTGCGCGCGATTGCAGTGTGAGATTTCATGCGACTCAAATTAACAGCCAAGCACCCGCGGCCGGCTTCGTCCGAACGCGCCCCTGTCCGTACCGGCAGCACGTCGGGGCGTAAGCCGACACGTCCGGCCGGACCGAAACCGTCGACGGCGGGTTTCAGCGGGGCGCACGGGGAAGGCAGCGGCGCGCCGAAGGGCGCCGGCACGCGGCCGCCCGGAGGCAAACCGGCGGGCGCAGGTGCGCGGGCGCCGCGCGCTGAAGGGTCGTTTTCTCGCGAGCGGGACGCGGGTGGCGCGGGCCGTTCGTCGTCGGATCGGCCGCCGCGGCGCGAAGGCGCGGGGGACCGTGGTGAACGGGCGCCGCGTAAGTTTGAGGGTGGTGGTGATCGCGGTCCGCGTAGCGACAGCGCACCGCGTAAGTTTGAAGGCGGTAGCGATCGTGGCGAACGCGCACCGCGCAGCTTCGGCGACCGCCCCCCGCGTCGTGACGACGGCGAACGTCGTCCATTCAGCGGCGCACGGCCGGGCGCAGGCCGTCCGTCTGAAGGCGGCGCACGTGGCGACCGTCCGGTTCGCAACGATCGCGAAGGCGGTGATCGTCCGCGCTTCGGTGGCGAACGCGCACCGCGCAGCTTCGGCGACCGTCCCCCGCGTCGTGACGACGGCGAACGTCGTCCGTTCAGCGGCGCACGTGGTGACCGTCCGGTTCGCAACGATCGCGACGGTGGTGATCGTCCGCGCTTCGGTGGCGAACGCGCACCGCGCGGCGACAGCGCACCGCGTAAGTTTGAAGGCGCCGGTAATCGAGGCGAACGCGGCTCATCCGACCGTAGCGAAAGCGCACCGCGCAGCTTCGGTGACCGCCCCCCGCGTCGTGACGACGGCGAACGTCGTCCGTTCAGCGGCGCACGTGGTGACCGTCCGGTTCGCAACGATCGCGAAGGCGGTGACCGTCCCCGCTTCGGTGGCGAACGCGCAACGCGCGGCGACAGCGCACCGCGTCGTTTCGAAGGCGCCGGTGATCGTGGCGAACGCGCACCGCGCAGCTTCGGTGACCGCCCCCCGCGTCGTGACGACGGCGAACGTCGTCCATTCAGCGGTGCACGGCCGGGCACAGGCCGTCCGTCTGAAGGCGGCGCACGTGGCGACCGTCCGGTTCGCAGCGATCGCGAAGGCGGTGATCGTCCCCGCTTCGGTGGCGAACGCGCACCGCGCAGCGACAGCGCACCGCGTCGTTTCGAAGGCGCCGGTGACCGTGGTGAACGTTCATTCACGAAACGCGAATTCGGCGACCGCCCGGCTCGAACCGGTGAACGCACCGAGCGTACCGAGCGCACTGAACGCAGCGACCGCCCTGCCCGCAGCTTCGACAAAACCCTTCCGGCCGCTGGCCGCCGCTTCGGCGACGACCGTCCCGCGCGCGCCGACAAGCCGCGCGGCCCGGCACCCGCAGCACGCGTCGAACACAATGACGCCGATGCCGCGCCGCGCACCCCGCGTCGCGATTACGAAGACGCGCCGGGCACGCTGCGCCTGTCGAAGCTGATGTCCGAGCTTGGCCTGTGCTCGCGCCGCGAAGCCGACGAATGGATCGAAAAGGGCTGGGTGCTGGTAGATGGCGAGCGAATCGACACGCTCGGCACCAAGGTGCGTCCGGACCAGCGTATCGAGATCGATCCCGCCGCCGAAGCCGCGCAGGCGAGCCAGGTGACGGTGCTGATCCACAAGCCGGTGGGTCTCGTGTCGGGCCAGGCGGAAGACGGCTATCAGCCGGCCATCACGCTGGTCACGCCGGAAAATCGCTGGGCGGACGATCAGTCCGATATCCGCTTCTCGGTCTCGCATCTGCGTCAGTTGGCGCCGGCCGGCCGTCTGGACATCGATTCGACCGGCTTGCTGGTGCTGACGCAGGACGGCCGCGTCGCCAAGCAGTTGATCGGCGGCCATTCGGAGATCGACAAGGAGTATCTGGTGCGCGTAGCGTACGGCGAGCATACCGTCGACGTCGAAAGTCACTTCCCGCCGGAAAGTCTCGAGCTGCTGTGTCACGGCCTGTCGCTCGACGACCAGCCGCTCAAGCCCGCCCAGGTGAACTGGCAAAACGGCGAGCAGTTGCGTTTCGTGCTGCGCGAAGGCAAGAAGCGCCAGATCCGCCGTATGTGCGAGTTGGTCGGCCTTGAAGTGATCGGCCTGAAGCGCGTGCGGATGGGGCGTGTGGTGCTGGGTGCGCTGCCGCCGGGCCAATGGCGTTATCTGGCGGCGGACGAATCGTTCTGATGCGCGGCGATGGTTGTTCGATGCGGTCCGATTGAGCAACCATCAAGCCCTGGCTGCTCACGCGGCCTCAGACTCACCAAATAAAAAACCCACGCCAATGCGTGGGTTTTTTATTTTCGGCAACCAATCGAACCACCCAGTCGCCCTCAATCGTCGCTATTCGGATCCATATCCGGAAACAGTACTTCCGTGAAGCCGAACTTGGCGAAATCGTTGATCCGCATCGGATACAGCTTGCCGATCAGGTGATCGCATTCATGCTGCACGACCCGCGCATGAAACCCCTCGGCGACGCGATCGATCGGTTTGCCGAACTGATCGAAGCCGTGATACTTGATCATCGAAAAGCGGCTCACCGCGCCGCGCAGGCCCGGCACCGACAGGCAGCCTTCCCAGCCCTCTTCCATGTCGAGCGAGACCGGTGTGATGGTCGGGTTGATCAGCACCGTTTCAGGCACGGGCGGCGCGTCCGGATAGCGCTCGTTGTGACCGAAGCCGAAGATCACCACCTGCAGATTGACGCCGATCTGCGGCGCGGCCAAACCCGCGCCGTTGGCATGGTGCATGGTCTCGAACATGTCTTTCACGAGTTCATGCAATTCGGGCGTATCGAAGTGATCGACCGGATCGGCAATCTGCAACAGACGCGGATCGCCCATCTTGAGAATTTCGCGAATCATAACGGCCCCTCCAGGAGCTTACGCAATCCATCTTCGTCGAGTACGGGAATGCCGAGTTCCTCGGCCTTCGCCAACTTGCTGCCCGCTTCGGCACCCGCTACCACATAGTCGGTTTTCTTCGACACCGAACCGGCCACTTTCGCACCGGCCGCTTCGAGCATTTCCTTCGCCTCTTCGCGCGCCAGGCTCGGCAAGGTACCCGTCAACACGACCGTCTTGCCGGCCAGCACGCCTTGCGGTGCTTTCGGCGCGGGCGGCCCTTCCGGCCACGTCACCTTGCCCGGCGCGCGCAACTGCTCGATCACCGTGCGGTTGTGCTCTTCGGCGAAAAACTGGTGCAGCGACTCGGCGACCACCGGGCCCACGTCGTTGACTTCCAGTAAAGCTTCGACCGACGCATCCATGATTGGATCCAGCGAACCGAAATGCTTCGCCAGATCTTTCGCCGTGGATTCGCCGACGTGGCGAATCCCGAGCGCGTAGATGAACCGCGCCAACGTGGTGTGCCGCGCCTTGTCGAGCGAGTCGAGCAGGTTCTGCGCGGACTTGTCGGCAAAGCGGTCAAGCTCGGCGAGCGTCGCGAAGCCGAGGTTGAACAGATCGGCCGGCGTGCGCACCAGATTTAGCTCGACCAGTTGATCGATGATCTTTTCGCCGAGACCGTCGATATCCAGCGCGCGACGCTGCGCGAAGTGCCACAGCGCCTGCTTGCGCTGCGCCGGACAGAACAGCCCGCCGGTACAGCGCGCGATCGCCTCGTCCGGCAGCCGCTCGATAGTCGAGCCGCAGACGGGGCACTGCGTCGGCATCACGAATTCGCGCGCGTTCTCCGGGCGACGCTCGAGCAGCGCGCTCACCACTTCGGGAATCACGTCGCCAGCGCGCCGCACGATCACCGTGTCGCCGATCCGGATATCTTTGCGCCGCACTTCGTCTTCGTTATGCAGGGTGGCGTTCGTGACCGTCGCGCCGCCGACGAACACCGGCTCCAGCCGCGCCACCGGCGTAATCGCGCCAGTGCGGCCAACCTGGACGTCGATCGCGACGAGCTGGGTCAGCGCTTCCTGCGCGGGAAATTTGTGCGCCAACGCAAAACGCGGCGCACGCGACACGTAACCGAGCGCGTCCTGCTCGTCGCGCCGGTTGACTTTATAGACCACGCCGTCGATATCGTACGGCAGCGTGTCGCGCTTCTCGCCGACCGCGTGGAAGAAGCCGAGCAAGCCTTGCGCGCCCTGCACCACCGCTCGCTCGCCGTTCACCGGCAAACCGAGTTCCTTGTACCAGTCGAGCAGTTCGCTATGCGTGGCCGGCATCTCGATACCGTCGAGCACGCCGATGCCATACGCGAAAAACGACAGCGGCCGCTGCGCGGTCATCTTCGAATCGAGCTGCCGCAAACTGCCCGCCGCGGCATTGCGCGGATTGGCAAATTCTTTCTGCTCCGCAGCGCGCTGACGTTCGTTCAGACGCTCGAAATCGCGCTTGAACATCAGCACTTCGCCGCGCACGTCGAGCACGCGCGGCACGCGTTTGCCCTTGAGCTTGAGCGGAATGGAGCGGATCGTGCGAACGTTTTCGGTGACGTTCTCGCCGGTCGCGCCGTCGCCGCGCGTGGAGGCTTGCACGAACACGCCGTCTACATAGCGCAGCGAGATCGCGAGGCCGTCGAATTTCAGCTCGGCCGCGTAGTCGACCGGCACCGGCGGCTCGCTTGCGTTCTTGCCAAGCGAATCGCCGACGCGTTTGTCGAACGCGACGATGTCTTCATCCGCAAAACCATTGTTCAGCGACAGCATGGGCTGGTCGTGCACGACCGGCTCGAAGCCGCTGGCCGCCTCGCCGCCCACGCGCTGGGTGGGCGAATCCGGCACGATCAGATCCGGATGCTCCGTCTCGATGCGCTCCAGCTCCTTGAAGAGCTTGTCGTACTCGGCGTCCGGCAGGTCCGGCTGATCGAGCACGTAATACGCGTAATTGGCGCGTTCGAGTTCCGCGCGCAACCACGCGGCCCGTTCTGCGGGCGCGCTGTCTGGCGTGCTGTCTGCTGGATTGGAAGCGGGGGTTCGGGCCATACCGTCGGAAGATTTTTCAGTGAAATTCAGA
This sequence comes from Paraburkholderia bryophila, assembly GCF_003269035.1. Taxonomy (GTDB): domain Bacteria; phylum Pseudomonadota; class Gammaproteobacteria; order Burkholderiales; family Burkholderiaceae; genus Paraburkholderia; species Paraburkholderia bryophila. Next base: position 394,567 of record NZ_QLTK01000001.1, read on the forward strand.
CATTGGATTATCGCAGGAAGCGTGCCCCTTTACATCGGCCGAATGACGGTTTCGGGGATCGCTGCAGTGTTCTCGTGGCGCAACGATTGTGCTCGCCGACATGGCGTAAGGCGCGTCGTAAAGCGACCGCCTGAAACGACAACGGCCGCACATCGTGCGGCCGTTGCGAACATCGGCGAAACAACGCGGCTTACTGGCTGAACAGCCGCCGCGTGGCCGGCGAACCAGCCGGAATGCCCGCCTGTTCGAGTTTCGCGTAGAGCGTCATCAACTGCTTTTCGATGGCCAGCAGCGCGGTTTCCGGCAACGGCCGGCGACCGTCGTCGACCACCCGTCCACCGATCCGCTCGGCCAACGATTTCGCGTAGTCGCACATCAGCCGGAACGGCAGGATGTCTTCGTCGGCGACCGGCACGTCGAGCACCAGTGTGATCATCTGGCCGCCCTTGTAGGTCAGGTCGTCGCGCAGGAAGTTGGTGTCGCCGAATTGCAGCATGAACACCGGGCTCTGCTTCGCGTCGAGCTTGACGAAGCGCGTGCCGTCGCGCGACAGCAGCAGACCGTCTTGCGATGCGACCGCCTGCACGTAATTGGCCGACCACGGCGCGCCGTCCGACAGCACGTTGATCGACAACTGCGCGTCGCACTGCGCGGCGAAGCCGTCGAGTTCGCGCGCCATCGCCACCGTTTCGAGCATGTCGGGAAATTCCGGCGACGCATCCAGCGCGTCGGCGAATTGCTGCACGCCGGTCACGAACTCCGAGAACTCCAGTTCGTTGAGCGCGCCGCTGCGATTGGCCAGTTGCGCCGCCGCGCGCAGTTCTTCATAGCGCGCGCCGTTTTGCAGCAACTCCCACGCGCCGCCTTCGAGCTTGCCTTCGATATGCACCGGCTTGCTGCCGGCGCGGCGCAGCCGCTGCGCGAGCGGAATCACCTTGTCGCCGGCCACCGGGCCATTCAGCCGAATCGGCACGATACAGTCGATGCGGCGATCGACGATAGCCGGCGGCGCCGACGAAATCGTCGTGGCGGCAGGCAGAATCGGTTCGTTCGGTTCGTCGGCATGGCGAGCCGCGTTCGCCATGCCGGCGGCCTCGCCGCCTTCGGCTTGCGCCACGCCTTCCGCTTCCGGATAGCCGTTCTGCGTGGTCGTCTCGGCCTGAATATCGGCCGGCGTATCGAGCGGCGCGGCGATCGCGCCCGCCGTCACGCCTGCAGCCGCGCCAAAGGTCGGCTCGACCCGCGCCGCGCCCGTTTCCGCCACCCCGTCAGAACCGACTACCGGCTCGCGCCGCGTGGTCGGGCGGGCCGGTTCGATGAACGGACTCTGCTCTGCCTGCTCGTCCCGCGCGAACGTTTCGGCGGTCTCGGCCGGCATCGGTCGCGGCATCTTGCGGCGCACCTTCGCACCCTGCCACGCGTTGTATACGACCACGCCCCCGACTACTACGGCGCCCGCGCCGATCAAACCGAGTGTCAACTCGTCCATGCATGCTCCATCAGCAACTCTTTTATGTGCGCGGCCGTTACGCCCCGTTCACCTGTCGCGCGGCCACTGGCCGCTGCGCTGAACGCGGACGCCCGCGATGCTCAACTCAACCGAAAACCTAAACGATATTCTGGGCGAAACCGGCAGCCGATTCCATGTCGACGGCCACGATTCGCGACACGCCCTGTTCCTGCATGGTCACGCCGATCAACTGCTGGGCCATTTCCATCGCGATCTTGTTGTGCGAAATAAACAGGAATTGGGTCTTGTCCGACATTGCCCGCACGAGGTTCGCGAAACGTTCCGTGTTGGCGTCGTCGAGCGGCGCATCCACTTCGTCGAGCAGACAGAACGGCGCCGGATTCAACTGGAACATCGCGAACACCAGCGCCGTGGCGGTCAGTGCTTTCTCACCGCCCGACAGCAGGTGAATCGTCGAATTCTTCTTGCCCGGCGGTTGCGCCATCACCTGCACGCCGGCGTCGAGAATTTCGTCGCCGGTCATGATCAGCTTCGCCTGGCCGCCGCCGAACAGACGCGGGAACAGTTCGCCGAAGTGATGATTCACCTGGTCGAAGGTGCCTTGCAACAGCGTGCGCGTTTCCGCGTCGATCTTGCGGATGGCGTCTTCGAGCGTTTCGATCGCGCTGTTCAGGTCGGCCGATTGCGCGTCGAGGAAACTCTTGCGCTCGGTCGCCGCCTTCAGTTCGTCCAGCGCGGCCATGTTGACCGGACCCAGCGCCGCGATCGCGTTGTTGATGCGTGTCACTTCGCCTTGCAGGTACGACGGCTTCATGTCCGGCGTGAGCTTGGCCTGCAACTCGGCTTCATCGACCCCGGCCGCGGCCAGTTGTTCGATGAACTGTTCGCCGTTCAGGCGCGCCGCCTGTTCCTTCAACTGCAATTCGTTGATGCGGTCGCGCAGCGGCTGCAACGCGCGCTCGGTCGTGAGACGGGTTTCGTCCGCGGCGCGCAGTTTGGCGGTCAGATCGTCGAGTTCGAGGCGCGCGGCATGCAGCGCTTCTTCCTTGACCGCGCGAATGTCGAGCGCGTCCTGCAGACCGGTGTGCGCGGTCTGCTCGTTGATCGTTTCGAGCTCGCCACGTGCGTCTTCCAGCGAACCCGCCACGCGCTCGCTCTGCTCGTGCGCGACCTGGATGCTGCGCTTCAATTCCTCGATGCGGTTCGCCATGTTGCGCGCGGCGAAACGCGCGTCGGTGGCGCCACGATCGAGATCGCGCGCCTGACCGCGCGCGGCGGTGAGCTGTTCGTCGAGCGCTTCGAACGCCAGTTGATGATCTTCGAAACGCGCCTGCAATTCGGCGAGCTCGCCGTCGTGACGCTCGAAGTTCGCTTCCGATTCCGCGCGCATGGCGCGCTGCTCTTCGATCTGCGCGGTGATCTCCGCGAGTTCTTCGCGGATCTGCGTGCTGCGCTGCGTGTAACGTTCGTGCGCCTGGGTGAGCTTGAGCACGTCCATCTGCAACGCGTGCACGCGCTGCGTGGCGCGCTCGGCCTGCTGGCGCACGTCGGTCAGCGCTTGCGCGGCTTGCGTGTGAGCGGCTTCGGCGCGGATCGCGGCAGCCTTCGCCTCGTCGGCGAGCAACGCCTGCGCGCGCACCTGGCGGCCGAGATTTTCGATTTCCTGCTGACGCGCCAGCATGCCGGCCTGTTCGGAGTCGGCGGCATACAACTGCACGCCGACGCGCGTCACCACGTGACCCGCCTTGACGACGAACGAACCGCCTTCCGGCAATTGCGAGCGCATCGCCAAAGCCTGCTGCAGATCGTCGGCGACGAACGCGAGGCCCAGCCAGTCGTTCAACACCGCGCGGATGCCGGCGTCGTCGATCCGCACGAGTGACAACAATGGCCGCAACGCGGCCGGCGCGGCGACCGGCTGACCGGCCGCAGGCGGTGCGTAAAACGCAAGCTTGGCGGGCGGCGCGTCGGTCGCGAAGGCCTTGACCCAGTCGAGGTTCGACACTTCGAGCGCGGCGAGCCGCTCGCGCAGCACGGATTCCAACGCGGCTTCCCAGCCGGCTTCGACGTGCAGCTTCTTCCACAGACGCGGCAGGCCGCCCAGTTCGTGCTTTTCGAGCCACGGCTGGATCTTGCCTTCGGTCTGGACGTTTTCCTGCAGTTGCCTGAGCGCGGCGAGGCGCGCGTCGAGCTGATGAATCTGCGCGCTTTCCGACTGCACGCGCTCCTGCGCGGCGCGCCGTTCGCCGTCGAGGCGCGGCAGCGTTTCCTGCGCGTCCGCCAGACGCGCCTGCGCGTCGTGCAGGACTTCTTCGTGCTCGGCGAGCTCCATGCGCAGGTCTTCGAGCTGGGCTTCGTCGGGGGCGTCGAGACCGCCCGATTCTGTTTTCAGCCGCTCGTGACGCTGCTGCAGTTGCTGCAATTGCTGGTCGGCATTGCGCTGATGCGCGGCTTCGAGCTTGAGTGCCTGTTCGGTCTGCGCAATGCCGCCGCGCTCGGCGTTCAGTTCGGTTTGAGCGTCGCGCCAGCGCGCTTCGAGCGCGGGCATCGCGTCGTGCTTGGCGGCGGCTTCGTCTTCGGCGAGCGCGGCCTTTTCCTCGGCGACGGCCAGTTGCTCTTCGGCGTCTTCGAGATCGTCTTGCGCTTTTTGCGCCTGCGACTGCCACTGCTCACGCTGCGCGGTCAGCGCGGCGATCTGTGCCTGCACGCGATTGCGCGATTCGACGATGAACTTGATCTCGGCTTCGAGCCGGCTGACTTCCGCGTTCGCCTCGTAGAGCGCGCCTTGCGCACCCTGCATGGCGTCGTTCGCCGAATAATGCGCGACGCGCAGCGTTTCGAGCTGCGCTTCGACTTCGCGCAGCTTCGCGGTTTGCGCTTCGAGGTCGATCTGCGCCTGTTCGATCGCGCGCTGCTGACGTTCCTGCTCGCCGCCCGCTTCGTTTTTGCGCAACAGCCACAAGAGACGCTGCTTCTCTTCGCCGTCGGTTTGCAGGTCTTTGTATCGGGTCGCGACGATCGCCTGCGCTTCCAGCTTCTCGAGATTCGCGCCGAGCTCACGGACGATATCCTCGACCCGCGTCAGATTCTCGCGCGTGTCGTGCAGGCGGTTCTCGGTTTCGCGGCGGCGTTCCTTGTACTTGGACACGCCCGCGGCTTCCTCGAGGAACACGCGCAGCTCTTCGGGCTTGGCCTCGATCAGGCGCGCGATCATGCCCTGCCCGATGATCGCGTACGCACGCGGCCCGAGGCCGGTGCCGAGGAAGATGTCCTGAATGTCGCGGCGACGCGCCGGCAGATTGTTGATGTAGTAGCTCGATGTGCCGTCGCGCGTGAGCACGCGCTTCACGGCGATTTCGGCATACTGGCCCCACTGCCCGGCGGCGCGGCCGTCGGCGTTGTCGAACACGAGTTCGACGCTGGCGCGGCTACCCGGCTTGCGCGCGGTCGAGCCATTGAAGATCACGTCCTGCATCGACTCGCCGCGCAGCTCGGAAGCGCGCGATTCGCCGAGCACCCAGCGCACGGCGTCGATGATGTTGGACTTGCCGCATCCATTCGGTCCGACCACGCCGACTAGCTGGCCCGGAACCTGGAAATGCGTGGGATCGACGAATGACTTGAAGCCAGCGAGTTTGATCGAGGTCAGACGCACGGCGATTTCGCTGTTTGAAAAGGGAAAAAAATAGGTGGCTCGCGAAGGCCGCGCCGGCCGTTCGCCGTTACTGCGGCGTGGCCCGCGACCCGCTTCGAACCCTCGGAATACGGCGGCCGGCTACCCGCGTTCACGCGGGCGCCGGCTAATGAGGGGCAATCATACCATCGCACGTGGGCGGTTTTTGCCGTCCTTACGGTCGGCTTCCTGCTGGTCGGCGGAGCTCGTGTCTTCGCTGGCGGGATCGGGCGGCATCGACCTGGTCCGATGCACCCAGCTGGACAGCGCCGAGGCCAGCACGATGCACGCGCCGCCGGCCCATTCGCGCGGCCCCGGCGACTCGCCGGCGAACAGCCACGCAGACAACGCCGTCACGACGATCTCGAACAGCATGATGATCGACGCCCGGTTGGCCGGCACGCGTGCGAGGCCGTATTGCACCAGCATATTGTTCGACGCGAGCAGCAAACCGAGGCCGAGCACCAGCAGCCCGGCCGTGCCCAGATGCGCGCCGGTGGGCGGCGTGGGCATCGCTTCGAACAGCGACGCGCAGGCGCTGAAAATAGCCGCGCCGCCGAAAATCGTCGCGGTGCGCATTTCCGGCTTCATCTCGGGCAGCACGCGGCTGGTCTTCAGGATCAGCACGTTGCTCATCGCGAAGCCCATGCCGCCTGCGAGACCCGCCCATTCGGCGAGATTGCCCGGCACCGGAATCCCCAATTGCGGCGACCACAGCATGGTCATCGCGCCGGCCAGCGACAGCGCGGCGAGACCCGCGCCCGCCCACGTCAGCCGTTCATGCAGGATGAAATGCGCAAACAGCGCGGTCCAGGCCGGGGTGAGATAGAACAGCAGCAGCACGCGCATCACCTGGCCGTGAATCGAGCCCCACACGAAGCCGAGATTGGTGACGCCGGCGGCCAGGGCCAAGGCCGGCAGCAGCCAATGCCAGCGCACCGTCCTGAGCGCGCGAAAGCGCACCAGCAACACGAACAGACAGCCGGCGGCGCTGGTCAGCGCGCTGGCCGCCGTGCCGGTGACGCCGAGCGCCGCGAGCATGCGCAGCGGATACCAGATCATTCCCCACACCGATGCGCCCAGCATGATCGCGAGCGTCGGCCAGCCATTGCGAAGCCAGTTGGTCATGATGCGGAGCTCCAGGCGGTGTGGCGGGCGGCGTAATTTGCCCGAGTGGGCGTCGCCGTGCGCGATGCGAGGTTGCCGCCGGCGGTGCGCGGCACATGACCCGCGAACCGGCTCGTGGGATTGCCCGTAGTTTGGCTATGACGGACTGCGGCGTTCTCGCGCCTGCGTGCTCCGAATGTCTCCAGGACTGTTGCGACCATTGCTGCTCCTGCTTCTCTCTTGCGCGAACCGTCGGCGGTTCGCGTCGTTCCCGCTGCAACGCATTCGCTGCGCCGCCTGGCGGGTTGCGCCACGCTATAATCATCTGCTCGCCGCTGCTGCATGGCGTTTTGCTGGCGTTTTGCGCATTTTCCGTACGCCTTGCTGCCTGCATGTCCGGCTTCCTGCACCATCCGTCTGCGCCCATCCTCGATCAGGCTCGTCCGCCCAGTGAATCCGCTACTCGACTCCCTCCAGCCCTACCCGTTCGAAAAGCTGCGCGCGCTTTTCAAAGACGTCACGCCGGCCGCAGGCCTTGCGCATATCAGCTTCGGGATCGGCGAACCGAAACATCCCACGCCCGCCTTGATTCGCGACGCCGTGATCGCCGCGCTCGGCGGCCTGGCCACGTATCCGGCCACGCTCGGTTCGCCGGCCTTGCGCGAGTCGATCGCGCAGTGGGTCACGCAGCGCTACACCCTGCCGCCGGTCGATCCGGCCACCCAGGTGCTGCCAGTGGCGGGCTCGCGCGAGGCGCTGTTCGCGCTCGCGCAGACCGTGCTCGACCCGCGCCGCGATCCTGACGGCGAGCCTGCGATCGTACTCTGTCCGAACCCGTTCTACCAAATCTACGAAGGCGCGGCGATTCTCGCCGGCGCGCAGCCGTACTTCGTGAATAGCGACCCGGCGCGCAACTTCGCCTGCGACTATTCGGCGGTGCCGGACGCCATCTGGGCACGCACGCAACTGCTGTACGTGTGCTCGCCGGGCAACCCGACCGGCGCCGTGCTCACGCTGGAGGACTGGCGCGAACTGTTCGCGCTGTCGGACCGCTACGGCTTCGTGATCGCCTCGGACGAGTGCTACTCTGAAATCTATTTCGACGAAGCCAACCCGCCGCTCGGCGGCCTGGAAGCCGCGCACCGGCTCGGCCGCGGCTTCGATCGGCTGGTCATGCTGTCGAGCCTGTCCAAGCGTTCGAACGTGCCGGGCATGCGCTCGGGGTTCGTAGCCGGCGACGCGGCGATCCTCAAGGACTTCCTGCTATACCGGACATACCACGGCGCGGCCTTGTCGACCGTGTTCCAGAGTGCCAGCATCGCGGCCTGGAACGACGAAGCGCACGTGCGCGAGAACCGCGCGAAGTACCGGCAGAAGTTTTCCACCGTCACGCCGATGCTCGCCGAGGTGCTCGACGTGCGCCTGCCGGACGCCGCGTTCTACCTGTGGGCGGACGTCTCGCGCACGGGTCTGACGGACACCGAGTTCGCCCAGCGTCTCTACGCCGACTATAATGTGACGGTTCTGCCGGGCTCGTTCCTCGCGCGCACCGCGCACGGCGTGAACCCCGGTCGCAATTTCGTCCGCATGGCGCTGGTCGCCGACGTCGACGAATGCACGCAAGGCGCACAGCGCATCGTCGATTTTTGCCGCGCGCTCGCGGGTTGAGTCCGCTTCGCGACGTTTCAGAGTCCGGGCGGGCGCCCCGCGCATCGCACTCCCTTCTTCAGATTTCAACTCTTCAGAAAAGCACGCATATGTCGCAACAACTTCAGCAGATCATTGACACCGCCTGGGAAAACCGCACCGAGCTGTCGCCGAAGGCCGCTCCGGCCGACGTGCGCGAAGCCGTCGCCCACGCGATCGAACAACTGGACAAGGGTGCGCTGCGCGTCGCCGAGAAGAAAGACGGCGACTGGATCGTCAATCAATGGCTGAAGAAAGCCGTGCTGCTGTCGTTCCGTCTGGAAGACAACGCACCCATGCCGGCCGGCGGTTACAGCCAGTTCTACGACAAGGTGCCGTCGAAGTTCGCCAACTACACCGCTGAAGACTTCGCCGCCGGCGGCTTCCGCGTGGTGCCGCCCGCCATCGCGCGGCGCGGTTCGTTCATCGCGAAGAACGTGGTGCTGATGCCGTCGTACACCAACATCGGCGCCTATGTGGACGAAGGCACGATGGTCGACACGTGGGCCACCGTCGGTTCGTGCGCGCAGATCGGCAAGAACGTTCACCTGTCGGGCGGCGTGGGCATCGGCGGCGTGCTGGAGCCGCTGCAGGCCAACCCGGTCATTATCGAAGACAACTGCTTCATCGGCGCGCGTTCGGAAGTGGTGGAAGGCGTGATCGTCGAGGAAAACTCGGTGATCTCGATGGGCGTGTACCTCGGCCAGAGCACCAAAATTTACGACCGCGAGACCGGTGAAGTGACGTACGGTCGCATTCCGGCGGGCTCGGTGGTGGTGGCGGGCAACCTGCCGTCGAAAGACGGCTCGCACAGCCTGTACTGCGCCGTGATCGTCAAGAAGGTCGACGCCAAAACGCGCGCGAAGGTCGGCCTGAACGAGCTGCTGCGAGGCGACTGATGGCGCGCGGCAACAAGACCGTCGTCTATGGCATCCCGAACTGCGACACCGTGAAGAAAGCCCGCGTGTGGCTGGAAGAGCACGGCGTCGAGTTCGAGTTCCACGACTTCAAGAAGCATGGCGTGACCGAGCCGCTCGTGCAGGACTGGCTGAAAGACGTGAAGCTCGACGCGCTGCTGAACCGTCGCGGCACCACGTGGCGCGGTCTGTCCGACGACATGAAAGCGGCCGCGGATACGCAACCAGGCGCGATCGCGCTGATGATCCACAAGCCGTCGGTGATCAAGCGGCCGGTGCTCGTAGTGAACGGGCGGGTCAAGTCGCTCGGTTTCTCGGCGGACGATTACGCCGCGCTGTTTGCATAGAGCGCAACGAGGCGTATTCGAGCAGTAAAACGCGGCCTCGCCGCGTGACGCAAAAGCTGTTGCCGGCTGCGGAGTTTCACCGCCAGCCGGCATTTTTTCATTTCAAAGTGGCTCGTACTGAATCCATGTCCGGCACCCTCGCCCTTACCGAACAACTGATCTCGCGTGCGTCCGTCACGCCCGACGACCAGCATTGCCAGCGTCTTCTGATCGAACGTCTGTCCGCGCTCGGCTTCGAGCACGAGACGATCGAATCGAACGGCGTGACCAACCTGTGGGCCGTCAAACGCGGTGCGGACGGCACCGCCGGCAAGCTGCTCGCCTTCGCCGGCCATACCGACGTGGTGCCGACCGGTCCGCTCGACCAATGGCATTCGGCGCCGTTCGAGCCGACCCACCGCGACGGCAAGCTGTACGGCCGCGGCGCAGCGGACATGAAGGCCTCGATTGCCGGCTTCGTGGTGGCGAGCGAGGAATTCGTCGCGGCGCATCCGGCACATCGCGGCACGCTCGCCTTCCTGATCACGAGCGATGAAGAAGGCCCCGCCACCGACGGCACCGTCAAGGTGGTCGAAGCCTTGCAGGCGCGCGGCGAACGGATGGACTACTGCATCGTCGGCGAGCCGACCTCGAGCGCCCAGCTCGGCGACATGGTGAAAAACGGCCGGCGCGGTTCGATGTCGGGCAAGCTGATCGTCAAGGGCGTGCAGGGCCATATCGCCTATCCGCATCTGGCGAAGAATCCGGTGCATCTGCTCGCGCCCGCGCTGGCCGAACTGGTCGCCGAAAGCTGGGACGACGGTAACGAATATTTCCCGCCCACCACGTGGCAGGTGTCGAACATTCACAGCGGCACCGGCGCGACCAACGTGATCCCGGGCCACGCGGACGTGATGTTCAACTTCCGCTTCTCCACGGCCAGCACGGTGGAAGGCCTGCAGGCGCGCGTCCACGCGATCCTCGACCGTCACGGCCTCGAATACGATCTGCAATGGAACGTGAGCGGCCTGCCGTTTCTCACGCCGCGCGGCGACCTGTCGAACGCGCTCGCCAAGGCGATCAAGGACGAAACCGGCGTCACGACCGAGCTGTCGACCACCGGCGGCACGTCGGACGGCCGCTTCATCGCGCGCCTCTGCCCGCAGGTGATCGAATTCGGCCCGCTGAACGCCAGCATCCACAAGATCGACGAACATATCGAAGTCGCCCATATCGAGCCGCTAAAAAACGTGTATCGCCGCGTGCTCGAACAACTCATTGCGTGACCCAAGGACTATTTGCGATGACGCTCCCGTTTTCCACTGTTCGCGACCTGCTGCGTTTCGCGGTGTCGCGCTTCAACCAGGCCGAGCTGTCGTTCGGTCATGGCTCGGTCAATGCCTACGACGAAGCCGCCTACCTCGTGCTGCATACGCTGCATCTGCCGCTCGATCTGCTGGAGCCATTTCTCGACGCGCGCCTGAGCGCGGCCGAGATCGACGCCGTGCTGAACGTGATCGAACGCCGCGCCAGCGAACGCGTGCCGGCCGCGTACATCACGCAGGAAGCATGGATGCACGGCTTCCGCTTTTACGTCGACGAGCGCGTGATCGTGCCGCGTTCGTTCATCGGCGAATTGCTGCAGGACGGCTTGCAGCCGTACGTGGCGGATCCCGAGCAGGTGAGCGCGGTGCTCGAGCTGTGCACCGGTTCCGGTTGCCTCGCGATCCTCGCGGCGAACGCGTTCCCGAACGCGGATATCGACGCGGTCGACCTGTCGGCGCCGGCGCTCGAAGTCGCCACGCGCAACGTGACTGACTACAAGCTGGAGGACCGCATCGCGCTGTTCGAAGGCGATCTGTACACGCCGCTCGCCGAGCGCCGCTACGACGTGATCATCAGCAACCCGCCGTATGTCAACGCCACCTCGATGCAGGAACTGCCGGCGGAATACAAGCACGAACCGGACATGGCGCTGGCGGGCGGCGCCGACGGCATGGACATCGTGCGGCGAATCATTGCGCAGGCACGCAACTGGCTGACGGACGACGGCGTGCTGGTCATCGAGATCGGTAACGAGCGGGCGAACGTCGAAGCGGCCTTCGGCGGTCTCGAACTGGTCTGGCTATCGACCAGCGCCGGCGACGACAACGTATTCCTGATCCAGGCCGCAGATCTGCCGGTTTGAGCGGGTTTGCCTGAGCTGGTTTGCCTCAATCGGGCGGCGCAAGCGGCCATGCCTGCTTCTGCCGCGCGCGGCCATGGCGGCCCTTGCGACCGCGCCGGCCGCCACCTGTCACCCCGGCCGCGATTTCAAGGCGCGGCCCGAACACCCCCCAAAACACGCACGTTCGGTAAGATGAGCGCGGTCAGTTACCCGCCGCTCATCCACCCGGCTTGAGCCGCGTTTCGCCAACCCTTCGTCTGCCTATGCAATTCGACCTGCTTCACGTCGGTCCGCTGGTCGCCCTCGCCCACCTTCTCGGCGTGATCGCGGCGTGCCACGCGATTCTCAACACGCGCACCTCGCAAGGGGCGATCGCGTGGGCCGTGTCGCTAGTCGCGATGCCTTATCTGACGCTGGTGCCGTACCTGTTCCTCGGCCGCAGCAAATTCGCCGGTTATGCCGACGCGCGCCGCGTCGAGAACGAACTGCTGCGCACGCGCGCGCATCCGCCGGAATGGGACAGGCGGGCTTCCTCCGCGGGACTGCCTACCCAGGAACTCGGCGCCCGGCTCGTGCATTCGCTCACGCGGCTCGGCGGCATGCCGTTCCTGCCGGGCAATTCGGTGCGCACGCTGGTGAACGGCGCGGCGACGTTCGAAGCCATTTTCGAAGCGATCGAAAACGCGCGTCACTATGTGATCGTGCAATTCTTCATTGTTCGCGACGACGCGCTCGGCGACATGCTCAAGGACGCGCTGATCGCGAAAGCGCAGCAAGGCGTGCGCGTGTACTTCCTGTACGACAGCATCGGCAGTTTCGATCTGCCGCACCGCTACGTGGCGGCGCTACGCGCGGCCGGCGTGGAGACGCATCCGTTCGCGACCAACCGGCGCTTCGTGAACCGTCTGCAACTGAACTTCCGCAATCACCGCAAGATCGTTTCGGTGGACGGCGAACGTGCGTTTGTCGGCGGCCATAACGTGGGCGTCGAATATCTGGGCAGCAAGCCGCCCTTGTCGCCGTGGCGCGATACGCATATCGAAGTGCGCGGCCCGGCGGTCGCCAGCATTCAGTTCGTGTTCACCGAAGACTGGCACTGGGCCACCCAGCAATTGCCCGAATTCGACATGCCGGCAGAGCCCCCGGCCGATCAGAGCGCGAGCCAGGGCATGCATTGTCTCGTGGTACCGAGCGGACCGGCCGACAAGCAGGAGACCTGCTCGCTATTCTTCGTCGAGGCGATCAATGCGGCGCGCGAGCGGATCTGGATCACCACGCCTTACCTCGTTCCCGACGAAGCCGTGTTCGCCGCGTTGCGGCTCGCGGTGCTGCGCGGCGTGGACGTGCGCATTCTGATTCCCAGCCGGCGCGATCACCGCGTGGTATTCACCGCGTCGAAACTCTATGCGTACGATTCGGTGCGCGCGGGGATCCGCATCTTCCGGTATCAGCCGGGCTTCCTGCATCAGAAAGTGGTGCTGATCGACAACGTGGCCGCGGCCATCGGCAGCGCGAATCTCGACAACCGCTCGTTCCGGCTGAACTTCGAAATCATGGTGCTGACCGTGGACCGCAGCTTTGCCAAAGAGGTCGAAGCGATGCTGCTGAACGACTTCGCCGAGTCGCGTGAAATCGACCGCACCGAGTATCGGAATGCGAGTGCGCTGCGCCGGGTGTTGATGCATGTGGCGCGACTGTTCTCGCCGGTGCTGTAGGCGTCGCCCCGGTGGTTCGCCCGCGGCCGCGCGTTGCTTCGGCTTCGGCTTCGGCTTTGGCTTCAGTTTCGGCTTCGGCGATTACAACGACCACGGCGCCGCTCCGCCGCCAGCCCGTCACAACTGCTTTTCAATGTCCTCGGTGATCGACTCAGGCTTGGTCAGCGGCGCGTAGCGCTTCACCACGCTGCCATCGCGGCCGATCAGGAACTTGGTGAAATTCCATTTGATCCCCTCGAGACCCAGCAGACCCGGCGCCTCTTCGGTCAGATAGCGAAACAACGGATGCGCGTTCGCGCCGTTCACGTCGATCTTGTCGAACATCGGGAAGGTCACGCCGTAGTTCTTTTGACAGAAGTCGCCGATTGCCGAGGCGTCGCCCGGCTCCTGCTTGCCGAACTGGTTGCACGGAAAGCCGAGCACCGTCAGTCCGCGCGCCGCGTAAGTGTCGAACAGCTTCTGCAAGCCCGCATACTGCGGCGTGAAGCCGCATTCGCTCGCCGTGTTGACGATCAGCAAAACCTTGCCTCGATACTGCTCGAGGCTCACTTCCTCGCCGCCGAGCGTATGTGCCGAAAAAGAGTAAATCGATGCCATGTGTGCTCCCCCGTAAAAGCTGCCAGTCTATGCCAAAAGCCGCGCCGCAACAGTCGGCCGAATGGCCGATCCCCGTTGAGCGCCCGGTGTCCGCCCCGGCAGTCTAAAATAGCGTTTTTCTCCAGCCGGCCTCTTCGTGATCCGCTTTAATCAGTTCAGCCTCGCGCGCGGCACCAAGCCGCTCTTCGACAACACCACGTTCACCCTCAACCCCGGCGAAAAGGCCGGCCTCGTGGGAGCGAACGGTGCGGGCAAGTCGACGCTGTTTGCCGTGCTGCTCGGCGAACTGCACGCGGACGGCGGCGACTTCGCCATGCCGCCCAACTGGCAGATCGCCCACGTCGCGCAGGAAACCCCGGCCGCCGACAAAACCGCCCTCGCCTACACGCTAGACGGCGACGCGGCCCTGCGCGCGATCGAAGCCGCGATCGCCGCGGCCTCCGCCGCACACGACGGCGCGGCCGAAGGCGAAGCGCACGCCGCCTTCGCCGACGCCGACGGCTACACCGCGCCCGCACGCGCCGAAGCGTTGCTGCTTGGCCTCGGCTTCACGCTCGACCAGACCCGCGAGCCGGTCAGCAGCTTCTCGGGCGGCTGGCGCATGCGTCTGAATCTCGCCCAGGCGCTCATGTGCCGCTCCGATCTGCTGCTGCTCGACGAACCGACCAATCACCTGGATCTGGACGCGATCGTCTGGCTCGAAGACTGGCTGAACCGGTATCCGGGCACGCTCGTCGTGATCTCGCACGACCGCGAATTCCTCGACTCGGTCTGCAACGTCACGCTGCATCTGGAGCACCAGCAGATCAAGCGCTACGGCGGCAACTACTCGCAATTCGAAATCCTGCGCGCGCAGCAGATCGCGCTGCAGCAGAGCGCGTATGAGAAGCAGCAGCGCACGGTCGAGCATCTGCAGAGCTACATCAACCGCTTCAAGGCGCAGGCCACCAAGGCGCGTCAGGCCCAGAGCCGCGTGAAGGCGCTGGAAAAGATGGAAATGATCGCGCCGGCGCACGCCACGTCGCCGTTCACGTTCGAGTTCCGCACGCCCGACTCCGCGCCGAATCCGATGATGGTGATGGAAGACGTGCGCTGCGGGTATCGCAACGAACAGGACGGCGTCGAGATTCCGATCGTCCAGCACGTCATGCTGTCCATTCAGAACGGCCAGCGCATCGGCCTGCTCGGTGCGAACGGCCAGGGCAAGTCCACGCTGATCAAGACGCTCGCGGGCACGCTCGCGGCGCTCGGCGGCCACGTGCGCGAAGGCAAGGGGCTGCGGATCGGCTACTTCGCGCAGCATCAGCTCGAAACGCTGCGCGCCGACGACACCCCCTTGCAGCACCTCGCGCGTCTCGCACCGGACACGCGCGAGCAGGAACTGCGCGACTTCCTCGGCAGCTTCAACTTTTCCGGCGAAATGGCCACGTCGAAAATCGCGCCGTTCTCCGGCGGCGAAAAGGCCCGCCTCGCGCTCGCGTTGATCATCTGGCAAAAGCCGAATCTGCTGCTGCTCGACGAGCCCACCAACCACCTGGATCTCGAAACGCGTCACGCGCTCACCATGGCGCTCGCGCAGTTCGAAGGCACGCTGATTCTGGTGTCGCACGACCGCCATCTGCTGCGCGCCACGACCGACCAGTTCATGCTGGTCGCGAAGCATCGTCTGCAGGAATTCGACGGCGATCTCGACGACTACCGTGACTGGCTGCTGCAACATGCGGCCGAACAGCGCGCGGCGCTCAAGGCGAGTTCGGCGGCCTCGGCGGCAAGCAACGCCGAGAGCGCCGCGGACAACAGCGTGAATCGCAAGGAGCAGCGGCGTCTCGAAGCGGAAACGCGTCAGAAGCTCGGGCACCTGAAAAAACCGCTGCAAAACCGCATTAGCAAGATCGAAAAGGAAATGGACTCGCTCAACGCCGAAAAGACGAAGCTCGACGCATTCGTCGTCGATCCGGCCAGTTACGAGCCCGAACAGAAGAGCAAACTGACGGAGGCGATCCGCCGTCAGGCAGATGTGAACGCGCGCCTCGAAACGCTCGAAGCCGAATGGCTCGAGACTCACGAGGAACTCGAGCAAATCGGCTAGCGGCAGGCGGATCTGGATCCGCGCCGGTAGCGACGGGAGGTTGGCCTTGTCATCCGCGACAGCATCATCCGTGTCATCGTCCAGCGCGGCACCGCCCGCGCTGCAAGGACTGCGCGTGCTCGACCTGACGCGCCTGCTGCCCGGCCCGGTCGCCGCGTTGCGACTCGCCGAACTCGGCGCCGACGTGCTGAAGATCGAAGCGCCCGGTGCGGGCGACCCGACCCGCACCATGATGCAGTCGTCGAGCGACCGGGTCGCCGGGCGGCCCGGCGCGTTCTACCGGCTGGTCAATCGCGGCAAGCGCGAGACCCGTCTCGACCTCAAGTCCGACGCCGGCCGCAACGTGTTGCGTGCGCTCGCGGCTGAATCGGACGTGCTGATCGAAAGTTTCCGGCCAGGCGTGATGGAGCGGCTGGGCCTCGGCTACGAAACGCTGCGGGCGCTCAATCCACGGCTCGTCTACTGCGCGATCAGCGGGTATGGCGCGAGCGGCCCGTTCGTCGATCATGCCGGCCACGATCTGAACTACATCGGCTACGCGGGCGTGCTCGAACAACTGGCGAGCCGCGACGGTACGCCGATCCTGCCGAATTTCCAGATCGCCGACCTGCTCGGCGGCGCATTGAGCGCGGTCACGCAGATTCTCGCCGCGCTGTGGCATGTGTCGCGCGGCGGCGAAGGCCGCTTCGTCGATGTCTCCATGACGCATGTCACCCATGCGCACAATGTCATCGCGCAGGTCTCGCTCGCCAACGAAGGCGCCGCACCGGCCGCCGGCACCGGCCTGCTGAACGGCGGCGTGCCCTGCTACAACCTGTACCGCACGCTCGACGAGCGCTGGCTCGCGGTCGGCGCGCTCGAACTGAAGTTTTGGGAAACCCTGTGCATGGCGCTGGACCGGCCCGAGTGGGCAACCCGTCACTGGAGCCTCGGCCAGGCGATCGGCGGCCCGGACGCCGCTGCGCTGACGCAGGAGCTCGGCGGGCTGATCGGCAAGCGTGCGCTGAAAGATTGGGTTCTGCTGCTGGAGCCGCTCGACTGCTGCGTTTCGCCGGTGCTGACGGCGGCGGAAGCCGCGCAGCATCCGCTGTTCAATCCGCAGGCCTACGCGGCGGCGTTGGCAGCCGCGGCAGAGGCGGAGCGCGCCATCGAAGCGAAGAAAAAGAAGCAGGAACAGGGTGAGTCGCAGCCGCGCGTGGAATTACGACGCGGGTTCAACTGAGTGTGAGGTTCGTGGCAAAGGGGCTTGGGCTTGGCGCTTAGCATCCAGGAGCTCAGCACTCAGGGCTTGGCATTCAGTATTCGGCTCTCGGCTCTGGGCACCCGAAGCGCTATACCCGAGACCCAACACGCGCCCCTCACCGCCTCGCCGCCGTCTGCCGAGGCAGCGTCTGGCGCGGCGTTTTCTCGTCGTCGTACAGCACGAACTTGCGGCCTTCCACATGGCGATTGATCGTGGCGCGCACCTCGGCGGCGGTGGCATCTTCGGCCACTACCCGACGTGAAATCTGCCCGGTCGTATCGATCCACTCGACGATCCGGCAGGCGCCGCCCCAAGGCTGGCGAATCGGTGCGGAGACGCGGCAGCCGCGCACCTGGATGGACCGGTCGACTACGGTTTCACATGACTGTTTCAAGGCGCGATCCTTTTTCTGGCATCTGAAGCGATGCATACGGCAATGCAATACGCTTGCAGCTTAGGAAAAAGGTAGGGCGGACAGGTTACAGACAATATGGAGATATTTACCGGCCATTACCGTCCGGCGCGGTCCGCACGGCGCCCACCGGCGCCGAAGCCCCGTCTATTCGAGCGTGCGGACCCGGTCGATCGCCTGCTCGATCCGTTCGACCGCAACGACCTGTAAGCCTTCTATCGGCTGTTTCGGTGCATTGGCCTTCGGAATGACCGCGATGGAAAAGCCCAGCTTGGCCGCTTCCTTCAGACGCTCCTGACCCCGTGGCGACGGCCGGATCTCGCCGGCCAGCCCCACTTCGCCGAAGACGACGAGGCCTTTCGGCAGCGGCTTGTTGCGCATCGACGAATGAATCGCCAGCAGCACGGCCAGGTCGGCCGCCGGTTCGGTGATCTTCACGCCGCCCACCGCGTTCAGAAACACGTCCTGGTCGAAGCAGGCAATGCCGGCGTGGCGGTGTAGCACGGCCAGCAGCATCGCGAGCCGGTTCTGTTCGAGACCGACCGCGAGCCGCCGCGGATTCGGCGCGTTGGCCGCGTCGACCAGCGCCTGCACCTCGACCAGCAGCGGCCGGGTGCCCTCCTGCGTCACCAGCACGCAGGAGCCCGGCACCGACTGCTCGTGCTGCGACAGAAACAGCGCCGACGGATTGGCCACACCGCGCAAGCCGCGCTCGGTCATCGCGAACACGCCTAGCTCGTTGACCGCGCCGAAGCGGTTCTTGATGGCGCGCACGAGACGATACGAGGAGTGCGTGTCGCCCTCGAAGTACAGCACGGTATCCACGATGTGTTCGAGCACGCGCGGTCCCGCCAGCGCGCCCTCTTTGGTGACGTGGCCGACCATGATGATGGTGGTGCCCGACTGCTTGGCGATGCGAGTCAGTTGCGCGGCGCACTCGCGCACCTGCGCGACCGAGCCCGGCGCGGAGGTCAGCGCATCGGAATAAACGGTCTGGATCGAGTCGATTACCGCGACGTCGGGCTGATGCTCCGCGATCGTCGCCTGGATCTTTTCGAGCTGGATTTCCGCAAGCAGTTGCAGCTCGCTTGCCTTCGAGCCAGGCTCGAGCAACGACAGCCGTTGCGCGCGCAACGCGATCTGCGCGGCCGATTCTTCGCCGCTGATATAGAGCGCGCGTTTGTCGGCGGCGATTTCCGCGAGCGATTGCAGCAGCAGCGTGGATTTGCCGATGCCCGGATCGCCGCCGATCAGCACCACCCCGCCCGGCACCAGACCGCCGCCGAGCACGCGGTCGAACTCGCTGACGCCGGTGGAGAAACGCGGCACGTCGGACGCTTCGATGTCGGCGAGGCGGCGCACCGGCGCGCTTTTGGCGAGCGACTGGAAACGGTGCGTGGACGGCGCTTCCGCCACCGACTCGACCAGCGTGTTCCACGCATTGCATGACGGGCACTGGCCCGCCCATTTCGGCGATTGACCGCCGCATTCGCTACAGATGTACAGAGTCTTGGGTTTAGCCACGCGCGAGATTGCCTGAGTTGCTGTTTCTGGATTGATGTCTTACTCGGCTCGCACCGGCACGCGCGGCGCGACCGCGCACATCAGCTCGTAGCCGATCGTGCCGCAGGCCTGCGCGACGTCGTCGATCGGCAGCGAGGTGCCCCACAGCTCGACGCGCGAGCCGACATTGGCGGTCGGAATCGGCGTCAGGTCGACGGTCAGCATGTCCATGGAGACCCTGCCGACGATCCGCGTGCGCACGCCGTCGACGATCACCGGCGTGCCTTCCGGCGCGACGCGCGGATAGCCATCCGCGTAGCCGCACGCCACCACCCCGATGCGCATCGGCCCGCGCGCTTTGAACGACGAGCCGTAGCCCACCGTCTGCCCTTCGCTCAGGGTCTGCACGGCGATCAGCTCCGAGGCGAGCGTCATGGCCGGCTGCAAGCCCGTGCCCTGGATCGCGGCCGTCACGCCCGACGGCGACGCGCCGTACAGGATGATGCCCGGGCGCACCCAGTCGAAGTGCGCGGCCGGATGCCACAGCGTGGCCGCCGAGTTGGACAGGCTGCGCGCGCCGGCAATGCCCTGCGCGCCGCGCTCGAACGCTTCCATCTGGTAGCCGATGCCGCGCTCGCCGTCGGCATCGGAAAAATGGGTCATCAGCGTGATCTGGCCGACGCCCTGAGCGGCGCGCGCGCGTTCCCACGCGGCGCGGAATTTCTCCGGCGTATAACCGAGGCGGTTCATGCCGGTGTTCATCTTCAACTGGATGTTGACGGGTTTGGACAGCCGCGCCATTTCGAGCATGCGCAACTGTTCGTCCGAATGCAGCGCGGTGGTCAGGCTGTAACGGTCGATCACGTCGATATCGGTCGGACGGAAGAAACCTTCGAGCAGCAGGATCGGGCCGGCCCAGCCCAATTCACGCAACTTCACGGCCTCTTCGAGGTCCAGCAAACCGAAGCCGTCGGTGGCACGCAGACCAGGGAAAGCACGGGCGAGACCGTGCCCGTAAGCATTGGCTTTGACGACCGCCCAAATCTTGGATTTCGACGCGTAGCGGCGGGCGACTGCGAGATTATTGGCGAGTGCGGCGGTATGGATCGTGGCTGAAAGGGGGCGCGGCATGGGATATTTTCGTAAAGACGCTTGCGAATCAGCGGCTTACAGGGCGTTTTCAACGCTCGGCAGCCCGCTGGGCGGTGCGATCAAGGATTTTGCTAGTCCGAATCCAGCTATTTTCGTGATATAAAGCCGTGCGCACAACCCATTTCGAACGGTATAAGCCCGGACGCCTTCCACACGGCACCGGGGCGGACAGACCGCAGCGAGGACAGCATCGCATCAGATGAAAAAAGGTTTTTACACCATCATGGCCGCGCAGTTTTTCTCGTCGCTGGCCGACAATGCGCTTCTGATCGCTGCTATTGCACTGCTGAAAGATCTTCACGCCCCGAACTGGATGACGCCGCTGCTCAAGTTGTTCTTTGTGCTGTCGTACGTCGTGCTGGCAGCGTTCGTGGGCGCCTTCGCCGATTCGCGCCCCAAGGGGCGCGTGATGTTCGTCACCAACACCATCAAGGTCGTCGGCTGCATCACCATGCTGATCGGCGCGCATCCATTGATTGCGTACGGCATCGTGGGGTTCGGCGCGGCGGCCTACTCGCCCGCCAAATACGGCATTCTCACCGAACTGCTGCCGCCTGACCGGCTGGTCGCCGCGAACGGCTGGATCGAAGGCACCACGGTCGGCTCGATCATTCTCGGCACGGTACTGGGCGGCGCGCTCATCAGTCCGCACATCGCCGCGCCGATCCTCAGGCAGCACATTCCCACGGTCAATACGCCGGCCGAAGCAGCGATGCTGGTGATCATGGCGATCTACATCATCGCCGCGCTGTTCAATCTGCGCATTCCCGACACCGGCGCGCGTTATCCGAAACAGGAACGCGGGCCGATCAAACTCGTCACCGATTTCGCCGACTGCTTTCTCGTGCTGTGGCGCGACAAGCTGGGGCAAATTTCGCTCGCGGTCACCACGCTGTTCTGGGGCGCCGGCGCGACGCTGCAATTCATCGTGCTGAAGTGGGCCGAAGTGTCGCTGAACATGTCGCTGTCCGAAGCGGCTATCCTGCAAGCCGTGGTCGCGGTCGGCGTGGCGGCCGGTGCGATCTTCGCCGCCTCGCGCGTGCCGTTGAAGAAGTCGCTGTCGGTGCTGCCGGTCGGCATCATGATGGGGATTGCCGTGATGCTGATGGCGTTCTACACGCGCAGCCTGTTCCCGGTTCATTGGGGCCTGTATTTCGGCCGCGTGCATGTGCCGGGCTACCTGATCGTCGCGTATATTTTCCTGATGGTCGTCGGCGGTCTGTCGGGCTTTTTCGTCGTGCCGATGAACGCGCTGCTGCAGCATCGCGGGCACGTGCTGATGTCGGCGGGTCACTCGATCGCCGTGCAGAATTTCAACGAGAATCTCTCGGTGCTCGTCATGCTGTGCCTCTACGCCGTGCTGGTGTGGCTCGACGTGCCGGTCACGGCTGTGATCGTGCTGTTCGGCACCTTCGTCTGTCTGATGATGTGGCTCGTGATGCGGCGCCATCAGGCGAATCAGCGCGAGTTCGACTCGGTCGCGCTGATCGGCGAAGCCAGGCACTGATTCGCAGCGGGTCGCCCGCTTTTGCCGCTAGCGCCCGCGCCTTCCTCCGCGCCGTTCTTTTCCTCGCTTTGCCATGACTCAACCGATTCCCAATGTGCTGACCATCGCCGGCTCCGATTCCGGCGGCGGCGCCGGCATTCAGGCCGATCTGAAGGCTTTCTCGGCGCTCGGCGCCTATGGCGCGAGCGTGATCACCGCGCTGACCGCGCAGAACACGCGCGGCGTCACGGCGATTCACGCGCCGGACCCCGGCTTCGTGACGGCGCAAATCGACGCGGTGTTCGACGACATCCGCTTCGACGCCGTGAAGATCGGCATGCTGGCGAACGCGCCGATCGCGCGAGCGGTCGCGGATGCGTTGCGGCGTCACAAGCCCAAACACATCGTGCTCGACACGGTGATGATTTCGAAGAGCAATCACGCGCTGCTGCTGCCGGATGCGGTGGCGGCGGTACGCGATGAACTGCTGCCGCTCGCCGATCTGCTGACGCCTAATCTGCCGGAAGCCGCCGCATTGCTCGGCGTGCCCAGTGCAACCGACGAAGCCGGCATGGTCGAGCAAGGCGAAGCCCTGCGGGCGCTCGGTGCGCGTGCGGTGCTGATGAAGGGCGGCCATTTGAGCGCGACGGATAGTCCGGACTGGCTGATTGAAGCGGGCGGCACGCTGCGTCTTGGCGGACCGCGTGTGCCGGTGAAGAACACGCATGGGACGGGCTGCACGTTGTCGTCTGCGATTGCAGCGCTGATTCCGCAGCGCGACGATCTGGCGAGCGCGGTGGCCGACGCGAAGCTGTATCTGACCGGCGCGCTGCAGGCGAGCGATCAGTTAGACGTGGGCAGCGGGGTTGGGCCGGTGCATCACTTTTACCGGTGGTGGTGAGGGAGTAGGATGGCTGCGCGCGCCTGCGCCCGCTGCTATCGCTGCTACTGCCGCGCGTAAGCCTGAGCCTGCTCAGGCCATTCGTCCGGCACGATAAACCCGCGCGAGCGTTCCGTCAGACTGCCCTCGCCGTCCTCGTCGAACGCGACGACCATTACCGGTCCGTGCTGTTGCGAAATCTGTGCGGCAAGCGTGTCGGCATCGACCAGCGTGTGTTTCGCCACATCCGCATCGGGCTGCTCGTAGCGCCTCGGCGCGAGCCACTCCAGGCGCGGCAAGGTCCGCCACCTGCACGCGTGCGCCGCCGCGAATCCCGGCCAATCGCCGCGCGTCACCCACCACCCTCGCCCATGCGCCGGATCCAGTTCGACGGGATCGGGCGGCGTCTCGCCGTGCCGGTAAAACAGCCAGCCTTTGATGAACATCTGCGGCGCCCACGGCCCCGCGTAACCGGTCGACGCGAACGCTTCACGCGCGCTCATCGGCAATTGATGATTCAGCACATGCGCGAGCTTGAGATCGAAGCGGTCTTTCAGATTCGGCCCGACGTAGTCCGCCAGCATGCCGCGCCCCGCGCCGGCATGCAGATAGCACTTCACCGCTAGCTCCCAATGGAGCCGCGCGCCGTGCTGCGTCTGCAGCAGAAAATCGCACTCGCCGAGCGTGACGCCGTCTTGCCGCAGCGGCACGCCCGCTGCGATCAGCCGCGCCGCCGGTCCGTGTTGCAAGAACCAGCCGAGCAGTCGTTCGGCGTAACGGCCAAGACGCGTGATGCGCGTGGCCGTCAGATCGTGCAGCAAAGGTGCCGGCGCGGCGTCGAGCTCGCGCAGCCACGCGACGGTCGCTTCAAACTCCTGTGGCGTGTCGAACGGCATCGCGAGCACGCCCGCCGGTGGTTGCGGGTGCAACAGATCGGCGCTCAGCAGCAACCAGGCGAGATCGCGCACGGCGGGCTCACGCAAACTGGTCAGCAGCGTGTCGAGCATGTCGAGCGTTTCGGCGCAAGCGCCGGGCACGACGGCGACGTATGCCGCCGGGCCATCGGCGCTCGTCACTTCGGCGGATTCGCGGGCGCGCCGCCGGCCGCGCGCCACGTGTCGCGCGCGAGGCACAGGTCGGCCCATGCCTTCGCCTTGTCGGGCAGGCTGCGCAGCAGATATGCCGGGTGATAGGTGACGATTACCGGCACGCCTTCGTATTCGTGCACGCGGCCGCGCAGCGACGAAATGCTCGCCTCGGTCTTCAGCAGACTCTGCGCGGCGAAGCGGCCAAGCGCGACGATCAGCTTCGGCTTGACCAGCGCCACCTGACGCTGCAGATACGGCTCGCAGCGCGCGACTTCATCCGGCTCGGGATTGCGGTTGCCGGGCGGCCGGCACTTGATCACGTTGGCGATGTAGACGTTGGTGTCGCGCGCGAGCGTCAGCGAACGCAGCATGTTGTCGAGCAGCTTGCCCGCCTGGCCGACGAACGGCTCGCCCTGACGGTCTTCGTTCTCGCCGGGGGCTTCGCCGATCAGCATCCAGTCGGCGTTGTGATCGCCGACGCCGAATACCGTGTTGGTGCGTTTCTCGCACAACCGGCAGCTTTGGCAGCCGGCGACGCGCTCGCTCAACGCGTCCCAGTCGAGCGTGTGGATTGCCGGCGGTTGGGGGGCTTCGCGACGGGGTTCGGACGGAGCGTGTCCGTGCCCAGGCACCTCGGTTGGCAGATCGTCGAACCACGCGAAATCGTCGTCGGGCGGGGCGTCGAATGACGACGATTGTTCAGGCGCGCGCGATGCTGGCGCGGGCTGGGTTGGCGGCTTCGGTTGATGCAGCGTTGCGGTGGTGGGCGGTTGCGAGCGGGTTTGGGCTTCAGGTTGTGCTGGTTGCGTACGGCGCTCGTTTGGTCGGCCGTCCTGTACCGGACGCGATGATTCGCTTACGCGCGTCGGCGCGGCGCGATCGCGTGCGGCCGACCGCGACCCAGCCGCGTCGCTGTCGGCCGCGTGGCGCGTCTCCGGCTCAACCGCGGCTGCGCCGGCTGCATCGTGCCCGCTGGCCGCCTCGGTCGCTTCAGACACAGCCGCCGGCTGCGCCGCCATTCCACGACGCACCCACCGCGGCGCGAGGCCGAACTCTTCCAGTACCGAATCATGCAGCGCCATCTGCGCCCTCCGTGGCAAACGAGAAACGCATCACGATGGCGTCCTCCCGGCTGCGATGCCGCGCCGGATAATAATTTTTACGCCGGCCGATCGACGCAAAACCGAAGCGCTCGTACAGCCGGATCGCGCGATGATTCGACGGCCGCACTTCGAGCAGCAGACCTTCGAGTTTTTCGGCGCGGGTAATCCGCACCGCTTCGCGCAGTAGCGCGAGACCGGCGCCGCCGCCCTGCGCGGCAGGCGTCACGCACAGGTTGAGCAGATGCATTTCGTCGACCACCGGCATCAGCACGCAATAGCCGATCAGCGCGCCGGTCACATGACGCAGGCAGATGCCGAAATAGCCGTTGCGCAGCGAGTCGCCGAAATTGCCGCGGCTCCACGGAAACTCATAGGCGATCTTTTCGATGGCCGCGACCTCGTCCAGATCGCCTTCGGTCATGGGCGATATGTAGCGGTCGGCTAGCAACACGCCGCTCATTGGCCGCCCTCGCCGGTTGGCTGGGCGTGCGAATCGTGGATGGCCGGAGTGGCCGGAGTCGCTTGTGTGGCTTGTGTGGCTTGTGTGGCTTGTGTGGCTTGTGTGGCTTGTGTGGCTTGTGTGGCTTGTGTGGCTTGTGTGGCTTGTGTGGCTTGTGCACCTTGCGCGGCTGATGCGGCTTGCTCGGCTTGCGCAGCTTTTTCAGCCTTGTCGGCCATCCGCTCCGCCGTGGTTTGCGCGACCTTGTCGCGCACGTACTCCGGCGCGGCCTGGTCGGCCGGCACAGTACGGCCGGCGCGCAACGCGCGCAGCGCGGCGTGTGCAAGCGGCACCGCATGCGGCAGCGCGTCGCCGTCGACCGTGCGCGCCGCGGCGACCGCTGGCAGCCGCGCGCCGAACGCGGCGGCGGCGTTGCCGGCCAACGTGAACGGAACCTCCGGCAACACGAGCCGCTCCGGCGCGTCGAGCGACGCCGCTTGCAGCGTGCGCCAGTCGCCCTGCGCCTCATCCCACTCGAAGTCGGCCCAATAGATTTCGTCCATGCGTGCGTCGAGCGCCGCCAGCACGCGCGTGGCCGACAGATCGCGCAAGCGCGCGCTTTCCGCGCAAGCCAGCAGCGTGCCGACCGGCACGACCGGCAGATTCAGGCCGAACGCGAGACCTTGCGCGACGCCGGTTGCCGTCCGCAGTCCGGTGAACGAGCCGGGGCCGGAGCCGAATGCGATCGCGTCGCAGTCCGCGAGCGTCAGGCCGGCTTCGGCGAACAGTTCGCGAATGGCGGGAAGCAGGCGCGTGCTGGAGACTGCGCCGGTCTGCTCGTGGCGGACCCAGAGGCGCGGTTCGGCGTGCGTTTGCCCGGCGGCGACGCCAGCAACGGACAAAAGCGCTACCGAACAGAATTCGGTCGAGGTATCGAGAGCGAGGAGCACAGTTTGAGTCATGGACCGTATTGTAATCGGCGTCATCGGCGCGGCGCGCGCCAATCTGGTTCGGGTTAGCCCGCAAGCCGACGGCCGGCGTTTGGAATAAGCCCTCGGGCCGTCGACGGCGGGCAATTGTTATGATCGTCGGCCACCGCAACCCAATCCCGCCTACCGGGCAAAACGAACATGACCGACATCACCACCCAATTCGCACAGGCCCAGGAAGACGTCAAACAACTGACGGAGCGTCCGGGTAACCTCACCCTGCTGCGCCTGTACGCGCTCTTCAAACAGGCGACCGAAGGCGATGTTCACGGCGACAAGCCGGGCTTCACCGACATCGTCGGCAAGTACAAGTACGACGCGTGGGGCGCGCTGAAAGGCACCACCCAGGACGCCGCCAAACAGCAATATGCGGAACTCGTCGAATCGTTGAAGAACGGCACGGCGGCCTGACAGCGGTAGCGCAGCGGATCGGGGGCGTTTGCCGCCTGGGGATCAAGCCGTCGAGCGAGCGAACCGTCTGGCCGACTGTTCGGGTAGCCGCCTCGCGGCCGGACCGCTCGGCCGTCGCCGAACCACCCGCCCGCCCGTCCGCCCGCCAACTAGCGTGCCCTCCCGCTTCCCCGTCCGCGCCGCCTGCCCGATCCGCGCGCCACGGCCAAACACCAGGCGCCCCGCCCCGCGCCACTTAGCGCGCCCCGCGCAGCCAGAAAAAGCAATTTCTTCCACTAAGAAGTTTCTTAGCAGTGGCGCGGTGCAACAAAACCCTATAGAATGCTGCCTGCGCTTCACTGCTCTGCCCGGCTTTCCTCCAGCGGCCTTTGCGGCGCAGCGCCTCGTAGCGTTTAGCTCCAATCCAGTTTAGAACCTGTCCCCTCCTGCCTAGCCCCCTACGGGCGATCATGTCCCAGGCTGGCGGCACGCCGTGTTGGCATGTCGCATCCGATACAGCTTCTAACGAAAAGCTCGCCTTCATTGTCGCGAGCTGCCCCCGTTTTTCGATTTGCTCGCTGCTTCTTTGCTCGCTGAATCCGACGACTTGGGTATGCCGATTGGCGCCGACGTTTTAATTCCCTGTGTACCAAGGATTCTCATGACTTCGAGCAACACCTCCAGCCCGTTGAACGCCATCGCCGATCAAGCCCTCGGTCTCGCCGACGCACCCGCCCAAGCCGCAGCCGTTGCTGCCGCTCCGGAAGCCGTCGCCGCTGAAGCCGTGGCGCCGACCGGCCCGACGTTCGCGTCGCTCGGTCTCTCCGCGGATGTCGTCTCCGCGCTGACCGCCGCTGGTTACCAGAACCCCACGCCGGTTCAGCAACGCGCGATCCCCGCCGGTATCGCCGGCCGCGATCTGCTGGTCTCGAGCCCGACCGGTTCGGGCAAGACCGCCGCGTTCATGCTGCCCGCTATCGAACGTTTCTCGCAACTGCAAAAGGCGCAAGCCAGCCAGCCGCGTGAGCCGCGTCCGGCCGACGGCGCCCGCAACACGCGTCGTCCGCAACCGGTTGCCCGTCCGACCATGCTGGTCCTGACGCCGACCCGCGAACTCGCGATGCAGGTCACCACTGCCGCCGCCACGTACGGCAAGCATCTGAAGCGCCTGCGCACCGTCAGCATTCTGGGCGGCGTCGCTTACGGCCAGCAACTGATGCTGCTGGCAAAGAACCCGGAAATCCTGGTTGCCACGCCGGGCCGTCTGATCGACCACCTGGAACGCGGCCGTATCGATCTGTCGCAACTGCAGATCCTCGTGCTCGACGAAGCCGACCGCATGCTCGACATGGGTTTCATCGAAGACATCGAAACGATCGTCGCGGCCACGCCGGCCACGCGTCAAACCATGCTGTTCTCGGCTACGCTCGACGGCAAGATCGGTTCGCTGACGGGCCGCCTGCTGAAGGATCCGGAGCGTATCGAGATCGTCCAACGCCTCGAACAACGCACCAACATCGCACAAACCGTTCACTACGTGGACGACCGCGATCACAAGGATCGCCTGCTCGACCATCTGCTGCGCGACGAAGGCCTCGACCAGGCTATCGTGTTCACGGCGACCAAGATGGACGCCGACCAGCTGGCAGGCCGTCTGGCCGACGCCGGTTTCGAATCGGCCGCGTTGCACGGCGATTTGCCGCAAGGCGCGCGTAACCGCACGATCAAGGCACTCCGCGAGCGTCGCGTTCGCGTGCTGGTCGCCACGGACGTCGCCGCCCGCGGTATCGACATTCCGGGCATCACGCACGTGTTCAACTACGACCTGCCGAAGTTCGCCGAAGACTACGTGCACCGTATCGGCCGTACCGGCCGTGCTGGCCGCTCGGGCATCGCCGTGAGCCTCGTGCATCACGCTGAACAAGGTGCGCTGAAGCGCATCGAGCGCTTCGTGCGCACCCCGCTGCCGGTCAACGTCGTTGTCGGCTTCGAACCGCGCAAGTCGGCTCCGTCGGGTGGCGGCCGTCCTGGCTTCGGCGGCCGCGGCCGTCCGGGCGGTGGCAATGGTGGTGGCGCTGGCCGTCGCTTCGGTAGCGGCAGCGGCGCAGGCAAGCCGGCCGGTAACGGCGGCGGTTCGCGTGGCGGCTGGGCCGGCAAGTCGGCTGGCGGCGGTTCGCGTGACGGTGGCTTCGGTGGCGGTTCGCGCGAAGGTGGTTCGCGTGAAGGCGGCTTCGGCAGCGGTTCGCGTGAAGGCTACGGCGGCTCGCGCGACGGCGGCTACGGCGCACGCCGCAGCGACGGCCCGCGTACGGCGCGTCGCGGCAGCTAAGGTTTCGCTCGTGCATCGGCACGGCGCGTCACACTGCTTCAGAGCAACAGCGCGCTTGTCGGACACAAGCAATACCAGCAAGTCAGCTTGAAAAAAGACCCGAACGGCCTCCGCGCCGCTCGTCAGTCGGGAGAAACCGGTGCTTAGGCGCCGGTTTTTTTTCGTCCGCGATTTGGTCGACGCCAGAATTTCACGATGTGGAAAATTTTTTTGCGTCGTAAAAAATCGTGCTGCACGGCACAAGATACCCCATACCAAGATGGGAAAAAACGTTTCTTAATGCGAAACGTTGATCGCAAGTAATTGATTTAAAACACAAATAAATACAAAGAAAACCCTCACGCCTGTCTATTGCGCCAGCACCGATTTGCCTAGACTCTTATACAAGACTTCACGAAACGAAACGCCAAACCGGCCAGACGCTTCGACGAAGACAGAGTCACCTTACCTATTACAGGCAAACAAGGAGCACACCATGACGACGCGCGAAGAACAAGCCAAGCAACTCCAACAGCAATGGGACACCGATCCGCGCTGGAAAGGCGTCAAGCGGACCTACTCGGCGGAAGACGTGATCCGTCTGCGTGGCTCGGTGCAGGTCGAGCACACCCTGGCCAAGCGCGGCGCGCAAAAGCTGTGGGAAAGCGTCAACACCGAGCCGTTCGTCAACTCGCTCGGCGCGCTGACCGGCAACCAGGCCATGCAACAGGTCAAGGCCGGCCTGAAGGCGATCTATCTGTCGGGCTGGCAAGTGGCGGGCGACGCGAACGTGGCCGGCGAAATGTACCCGGACCAGTCGCTGTATCCGGCGAACTCGGTGCCGCTGGTCGTGAAGCGCATCAACAACACGCTGACGCGCGC
The DNA here is from genome assembly GCF_003269035.1 of Paraburkholderia bryophila. GTDB lineage: Bacteria > Pseudomonadota > Gammaproteobacteria > Burkholderiales > Burkholderiaceae > Paraburkholderia > Paraburkholderia bryophila. Next base: position 424,190 of record NZ_QLTK01000001.1, read on the forward strand.
CGACCAGATCCAGTGGTCGGAAGGCAAGAATCCGGGCGACGAAGGCTATATCGACTACTTCGCACCGATCGTCGCCGACGCTGAGGCCGGTTTTGGCGGCGTGCTGAATGCGTTCGAACTGATGAAGGCGATGATCGAAGCCGGCGCGTCGGGCGTGCACTTCGAAGATCAGCTGGCTTCGGTGAAGAAGTGCGGCCACATGGGCGGCAAGGTACTGGTGCCGACGCGTGAAAACATCGCCAAGCTGACCGCCGCGCGTCTGGCGGCCGACGTCTCCGGTACGCCGACCGTGCTGCTGGCGCGCACCGACGCGGAAGCGGCCGATCTCGTGACGTCGGATATCGACGACAACGACAAGCCGTTCCTGACCGGCGAGCGCACGGTGGAAGGTTTCTACCGCACCAGGCCGGGTCTCGAACAGGCGATCTCGCGCGGTCTCGCCTACGCACCGTACGCCGACATGATCTGGTGCGAAACCGGCAAGCCGGACCTCGAGTTCGCGAAGAAATTCGCCGACGCGATCCACAAGGAATTCCCGGATCAGTTGCTGTCGTACAACTGCTCGCCGTCGTTCAACTGGAAGAAGAACCTGGACGACGCGACCATCGCCAAATTCCAGCGCGAGCTCGGCGCAATGGGCTACAAGTTCCAGTTCATCACGCTGGCCGGCTTCCACGCGCTGAACTATTCGATGTTCAACCTCGCGCACGGTTACGCCCGCAATCAGATGACGGCGTTCGTCGAAATGCAGCAGGCCGAATTCGCTGCCGCCGACAAGGGTTTCACCGCCGTGAAGCATCAGCGCGAAGTCGGTACCGGCTACTTCGACGCCGTGACGCAAACGGTCGAACGCGAAGCCTCGACGACCGCGCTGCACGGCTCGACGGAAGACGAACAGTTCTTCGACAAGAAGGTCGCGTAAGCGCGCAACACGCGCACGCAACACCGCGCACGCACCTCGCGGTCCGATCGCGAAAACGTGTAGCAGACGAGGCAGACAGACGGGAAACGGCGCCGCCAGAGCGCCGCCGTCACAGGGAGGAGCGCGTCATCGGGGCGCCGCGGTTCGCCGTGTCAGCCCCGGGGCCGAGGAATCTGGGAGAGAAGATGCTCGCAGCGGCGGAAATAAAGCCAGTGCAATCCATTGCACGGCGGACAGTGGACGCGCCGGCCTGATCGCCGGCGCGTTTTTTTTCGGCGCCCCGCCCGGCGGAGCGCTTGTCTAGCGATACACGATCACCGGAATCTTCGTATGCGTGAGCACCCGCTGCGTTTCGCTGCCGATCAGCAAACTGCCCAGACCGCGCCGCCCATGCGAAGCCATGAAGATCACGTCGCAACCGCCGTGCTCGGCCGCTTCGATGATGCCGAGATACGGCGCGGGATGCACGCTGGTGCGGCTTACTACCGCGACGCCGACCCGCCGGCCGGCCAGTTCGACCTCGCGCAGATGCACCCGCGCCTCGCGTTCGCTGCGCTGCAGGAATTCGGAGGGCGGTTCGACCACCACGTCGGAGAACGGCGAGTACGGATATTGCGGCAGACACGCGTAAGCGGTGACTTGCGCGCCGACGGCCTGCGCGAGATCGATCGCGCCGTCGATCGCCTTGCGCGACAGGTCGGAACCATCGGTTGGAACCAGAATGTGCCTGAACATGATGCCCTCCGTCGCCGGCTCAGCGCAGCACGGCGTCAGCGTCCACGAGGCGCGGCCGGCAGGCCGCCTGAATCGATTGTAGAACGTGGAATCGAGGGTATGGATCCGGCGAGGGTCTGTCCGCATATCGGAAACCCGCTGCGGGCGGCTTTGCAACCGCCACTACGCGCGCGGGCGCGCGCGCAGCCGGCGCCGCGTTCAGCCCCAATACCCGGGATGGCCGTACGTATGCTTGAGAAAGTCGAGAAACAGCCGGACCCGCAGCGGCAAATGGCGGCGCTGCGGAAACACCGCGTGAATGCCGATCGGCGGCGCGGCGAATTCGTCGAGCACGCTGACCAGGCGCCCGGCGGCGATGTCCGTGCCGACTTCCCACCACGAGCGCCACGCGAGGCCGTAGCCCTCCAGGCACCACTCGTGCAGCACCGCGCCGTCCGAGCACTCCATCGTGCCGGACACCTTGATCGAGACGACCTTGTCGGCCTGCTGGAACACCCAGCCGCGCTGCTGATTGGCGCTTGCGCCGAGCGCGAGGCAATTGTGATGCGCGAGATCGGCCAGCGTGTGCGGCGCGCCGCGCCGGCTCAGATACGACGGCGAGGCCACGCACACGCGGCGGTTCTCGCCGAGCTTGAGCGACACCAGCGACGAATCGGGCAACTCGCCGAGCCGTACCGCGCAGTCGAAACCTTCGTTGACCAGATCGACCAGCCGGTCGGACAGATCGAGCGTGATCGAGACGTCCGGATGCGCGACGGTGAACGCCGGCACCAGCGGCGCGACGTGGCGGCGCCCGAAACCGGCCGGCGCCGACAGCCGCAAATGGCCGCTCGCCTTGACGCCGCCCGCCGACACGCTGGCCTCGGCATTCTGCATGTCGTGAATGACGCGCTGACAGTCCTCGAGAAAGGCCGAGCCTTCGAAGGTCAGCGTGATCTTGCGTGTGGTACGCACCAGCAACTTGACGCCCAGGCGCTCTTCGAGCGCATCGATCCGGCGACCGATGATGGCCGGCGCAACGCCCTCGGCGAGCGCCGCGGCGGACAGGCTGCCCTTGGCCGCAACGGTGACGAAAGTCTCGATCTGCTTGAAACGGTCCATAGGCGCGAGGCCGCGGCGACGCGGGGAAGTGGTCGGTGCGCGTCAGATTAGGTGTATGAAAGTAAAAGATCAAGTGATCTTTAGCCTCTTTTTTAGCACTGAGCATCACTAATACAATCCGTCCTGACCTCTGATAGGAGTGCACGGCAATGTCGGCCACAACGACACTTTTCCCTAAAGCGGTGATTTTCGACGCGTACGGCACGCTGTTCGACGTGCATTCGGTGGTCGCTGCCGCGGAGCAGATGTTTCCCGGCCATGGCGATGCGCTCTCGCAGTTATGGCGGCAAAAACAGATCGAATACACGCAACTGCGCACGCTCGCCGATCCGGCTGGTGCGCCCGGCGCGCACTATCGGCCGTTCTGGGACATCACGCTCGACGCGCTGCGTTTCGCCGCGAAAAAACGTCAGCTCACGCTGAGCCGCGCGGCCGAAAAACGTCTGATGGACGAATACGCGTGCCTCTCCGCCTTCCCCGATGCCGTGCCGGCGCTGCGCCTGCTGCGCGAGGCGGCGTCGTCCGCCACGCTCGCGTCGACCACATCGACCACGGCAGAAGCCGAAGCCGCTGCGCAAGCGCGCTCTCCCCTGCGTCTCGCGATCCTCTCGAACGGCAACCCGCAAATGCTCGACATCGCCGTGAAGAGCGCCGGCATGACGGGCCTGTTCGATCACGTCTTATCCGTCGACGCCGTGCGCGCCTACAAACCCTCGCCCGCTGCTTATACGCTCGGCACGCAAGCGTTCGGCGCCGAGCCGCGCGAGCTCGTGTTCGTGTCGTCGAACGGCTGGGACGTGGCCGGCGCGGCATGGTTCGGATTCACCACTTTCTGGCTCAACCGGCAAAACGCACCCGTCGAAGAACTGGGCGTCATGCCGCATGGGACGGGCGGAGGCATGCACGATCTGCTCGCTTTCCTGCAAACCCTCGCGTCGCCCGGCCGCAGCAGCGGCCCCGGCAGCGGCCGCACGCGCCACAGCCCTGGCGCATGACGGCTTTTACCGGACCCCGCGACGCACCTCAATCGCAACTCAACATTTGCATCTTTGCAATCTGACCGACCAAGGAGAAACCATGGCGAATCCGCTGTCATCGTCGCAGTCTTCACTCACGCTGCCGCAGGGCATGGCCATCACGGCTGAGATCAAGCCGGGCTACGAAGCGATTCTCACGCGCGAAGGCCTCGAACTCGTCGCCGCGCTGCATCGCACGTTCGAGCCGCGCCGTCAGCAGTTGTTGCAGGCTCGCGCGGAACGCACGAAGCGTCTCGACGCCGGCGAGCGTCCCGATTTTCTCGCTGAAACGGAACACGTTCGCGACGGCGACTGGAAAATCGCGCCGCTGCCGCAGGATCTGCAATGCCGCCGCGTGGAAATCACCGGTCCGGTCGAGCGCAAGATGATCATCAACGCGCTGAATTCGGGCGCGGATTCGTACATGACCGACTTCGAGGATTCGAATGCGCCGAGCTGGGACAATCAGATCACCGGCCATATCAATCTGAAGGACGCGGTGCGCCGCACGATTTCGCTGGAACAGAACGGCAAATCGTACACGCTGAACGACAAGGTCGCCACGCTGATCGTGCGGCCGCGCGGCTGGCACCTCGACGAGAAGCACGTCACGGTGGACGGCAAGCGCGTGTCGGGCGGGATCTTCGACTTCGCGCTGTTCATGGTGCACAACGCGAAGGAACTGGTCGCACGCGGCTCGGGCCCCTACTTCTATCTGCCGAAGATGGAAAGCCATCTGGAAGCGCGTCTGTGGAACGATATTTTCCTCGCCGCGCAGGAAGCCGTCGGCGTGCCGCGCGGCACGATTCGCGCGACCGTGCTGATCGAAACGATCGTCGCCGCGTTCGAGATGGACGAGATTCTGTACGAACTGCGCGAGCATAGCTCGGGGCTGAACGCCGGCCGCTGGGACTACATCTTCTCGGCGATCAAGAAGTTCAAGGCCGACCGCGATTTCTGTCTCGCCGACCGTTCGCAGATCACGATGACCGCGCCGTTCATGCGTGCTTACGCGTTGCTGCTGCTGAAGACCTGCCATCGTCGCAATGCGCCGGCGATCGGCGGCATGAGCGCGCTGATCCCGATCAAGAACGATCCGGCCGCGAACGACAAGGCGATGGGCGGCGTGCGCTCCGACAAGGCGCGCGATGCCGGCGACGGTTACGACGGCGGCTGGGTCGCGCATCCGGGGCTGGTGCCGATCGCGATGGAAGAGTTCGTCAAGGTGCTCGGCGACCAGCCGAACCAGATCGGCAAGCAACGCGACGACGTGCTGGTCACGGCGACCGACCTGACGGACTTCCGTCCGGAAGCACCGATCACCGAAGCCGGTCTGCGCAACAACATCAACGTCGGGATTCACTACCTGGGCGCGTGGCTCGCGGGCAATGGCTGCGTGCCGATTCACAACCTGATGGAAGATGCGGCGACGGCGGAGATTTCGCGCTCGCAGGTGTGGCAGTGGATTCGCTCGCCGAAGGGCAAGCTCGAGGACGGCCGCAAGGTGACGGCGGAACTGGTGCGCGACTTGTCGGCGCAGGAGCTCGATAACGTGAAGCAGGCCGTGGGCGGCGATACGAAGCCGTATGAGCGCGCCGCGCAAATCTTCGAAGAAATGTCGACGTCGGAGCAGTTCACCGACTTTCTGACGCTGCCGCTGTACGAGGAAATCTGACGCGGGCATTAGATGCATCCGCAACGAACGACGCAGTAGCAAGCCTGCTTTAGTTTCGCGCCAGTCGTGCATTCGTGCACTTCCGCATGACGCGCGATGTGACAGCGGCTTGCGTCGCAAGACTGACCGACCGGACGGCCCGACAGGCGTGAGCTTGCCGGGCCGTTTTTTTGGCCCGGTTACTGGTTTGCGCGTTGCGCTGCGGTGCCTTGCGCGCTACCTGCGCGCAACGGTCCGCTCAGCGCGTGCCGCGGTACTCGACCCAATCGCCCGATCTGATCTCCGGCAAGCCCTTCACCGCACTCGGCGCGACCGGATAGAAACGGCAATTCACGACGTTGCCGTCCACCTTCACCATCACCTCGCGCGCGAGGAAACGATCTTCGACGCCCGGGTATACCGCTTCGATCTCGTCGAGTACCGCGACCAGTTCGTCTTCGATTTCGTAGACGTCGCCGATCACGTCGACGCCGGCTTCGTCGACCACCAGCCCCGGATACGAGCCGAAGTCGAACAGATGGCCACGCACCGTGGCCGTGCCGAGCAGAGTCGGCAAGGCGATCTCATTGCGAACCGCGGCGTCGCGGATGTCGTTCACTTCTCCGGCGCGCAACGTGCCGTATACAAAGACGGTTTGCATCGTCGTTTGCTCTCCTTGAATGGGTGGTCGGGTGGATCCTGTTTGAGGCGTGGTTCGATGTGGGGTTCAGCCGCGATTCACTGGAGTTCGACGTCTGAAACCAGCACGCCGTCGATGTCCGCGTAGATCCATTCACCGGGATGCACGAGCGCGCCGGGCAACTGCACCGGCACGTCGCGTTGGCCGCCGCCGAGCTTCTGGCAACGTCGCGGATGGGTGGTGAGCGCTATCACACCGACGTCGGCTTCGTTCAACTCCAGCGCGTCGCGCACGCAGCCGTTCACCACGATGCCCGCCCAACCGTTGCGCTGCGCGATCTGCGCGAGGTTACCGCCGACCAGCGCACCTCGCAGACTGCCGCCGCCGTCGACCACCAGCACCCGGCCCGCACCCGGCTCCTCGAGCGTGGCGCGCACGAGTGCATTGTCTTCGAAGACTTTGAGCGTCACCGCTTCGCCGCTGAAACTCTCGCTGCGGCTAAACAGATGAAAAACCGGCTCGAGCACGCGCAAGGCGCCGCGCGTCAGCTGGTCCTCGTGCGCGTCGCAGAGGTCCGCGGTAGCAAAGGTCATGGAGTTTTCTCCTCGAAGGACGGGCAATCGGGACATTATGCAACTTTGAGGTCCCGGCAAGGTGTCGAACGCGGGCGTGCCGTAGCGGGCGATGTGCGGGCGGGCGATGTGCGGGCGGCGATGTGCGGGCGGCGGTTGCGCGTGACGGTTGGGCGTGACGGTTGGGCGTGACGGGTACGCGTGACAGCGACCGGTGAAGGGCTGCGGCCAGCGGCGGCAATGACGCTGACGCGACCAATGCCCTGGCGGCGGCGCTGGGGTCGGGCCGCTTGCTACACACGCCGCCTGTAGGGTACGGTTGTTGCCCCTACTCTTCAGCGCTCGATTCTCCCGATCGAGCTCTCACCATGACTTCGTCCGTCGACTTCGCTCCAGCGAGCTTCGTCCACTTCGCCGACATTCCACCGGCGTTCCGGCCGAACGAGACGCACCCGATCCGCGTACGCTCTCGGCCGATGCCCGCCGGCTGGCGCATTGCGCGTCATACGCACGCGTGGGCCCAGGTGGCCTATGCATCGCGCGGTGTGCTGCGGGTCGCGACGAGCGGCACGACGTGGATGGTGCCGCCCTCCCGTGCAATCTGGGTGCCGCCGCATGTGGAGCACGAAGTGTTCGCCGTCGAAGATGCGTTTTTGCGCACACTCTATATCGCCGAAAACACCGTGCCCGCCGGACTCGATACGCCGCGCGTCGTCGAAGTCTCCGATCTGCTGCGCGAAGTGATTGCCGCGCTCGATACGCCGGACATTCCGGCTGTACGCGAGCAACTGCTCGGCGCGCTGGCACTCGATGAACTGACGCGTTCCGAGCCGCTGCCGCTTTCCGTACCAATGCCTAACGAAAAACGTCTGCGTGCGTTGTGCGAGGCGGTGCTCGCGGATCCGACACACGGCGAGTCGCTCGAACAATGGGCCAGCAGCGTCGGCGCGAGTAGCCGTACGATCGCCCGGCTGTTTCGACAGGAACTCGGGGTGAGTTTTTCGCAATGGCGTCAGCAGGCGATTCTCGCGCGCGCGATTCCGCTATTGAGTCAGGGACGGCCGCTTTCGCATGTCGCGCTGGAATTGGGCTATCAGAGCCAGAGCGCGTTTTCGGCGATGTTCCGGCGCGCCTTCGGTGAAAGTCCGCGCGCGTTCATCGAACGTGGATCGGAGCATCGCGCCGCAACGGGGGATCACGAAGATCGGGAGACGGATTAGACGCGCAGTGCTATAGCGCACGACGTGGTGCGAAGCAAATCCTCAGCCGCCCCTCGTCCTCAAACTCGCAGCGCCAGATGCCGGATCGCGCCAAGTTGCGCCAGACGCGGCCCGCTCAGCTTATAGCCCTTGCGCTGATACAACCGCGCGGCGGGATTGTCGACGAACACGCGCAACTGCAACTCGCGCAAACCACGCTCGCGCGCCCATTGATGCGAGATATCCAGCAGATACGTGCCCGCTCCCAGCCTCCGATGCCCTTCCGCAATCTGCACGTCGCGGATGTGCAGCGAATCGCCTTCCTGCGTGATGCGCAACACGCCGATCGGTTGGCCATCCATCTCGAGAATAAAATTCTCCGACTCGCGCCAGCTACCGAGGAACAGATCAGCCCGCCACACCAGATGATGCCGCCGGTAATAGCCGCCCATATTGGCGCGAGTCAGCGCCTCGGCGAACTCGAAATCGTCCATGCTGGCATTGCGCAGATGAAACGGCGACGGAGCTTCGGATGGATCGGACATGGTGGGGCGGCAAAGATGAGTCGGGTCAACGGTAAAACAGGCTGCGCGTGCTGGCAATGGCTGTTTGTCCCGAGCATACCCAGGCGGCGTGGATCGTGGAAATAAATGCGCGCAACAATGACGCGGATCCCGCGCGGGAATAAAAAAAGCCCACTTCTTTCGAAGTGGGCTTTCTCAAATCTGGCGGAGCGGACGGGACTCGAACCCGCGACCCCCGGCGTGACAGGCCGGTATTCTAACCAACTGAACTACCGCTCCAGATTTTCGCACCGCAGCGAATGAAACCAAGCTCACTCGCCGACTACACCGTTCAACTGCTGACCGAACGACGCCGATGTCTTGGCGTCCCCTAGGGGATTCGAACCCCTGTACTCACCGTGAAAGGGTGATGTCCTAGGCCTCTAGACGAAGGGGACAACGTACTGCTTACACCTTTAATGAAAAAGCCCGTTCAGGTTCGTATGAACGGGCTTTGTCTGGCGGAGTGGACGGGACTCGAACCCGCGACCCCCGGCGTGACAGGCCGGTATTCTAACCAACTGAACTACCACTCCAGTTTGCCCATCTTGGCTTGCGAGCGTTGGTTTTTTCTCTGCAAGCTGCGCTGCTTTACTGCCACTCGAATTACTTCGAACACTAAAGCGACGCTGATGTTTGGCGTCCCCTAGGGGATTCGAACCCCTGTACTCACCGTGAAAGGGTGATGTCCTAGGCCTCTAGACGAAGGGGACATAATCTTTTCAGATCTGTCTTTAACTCGCTGCCAACTTACGCTAACTTCTCAGTTATTTCGTTTCGTCAACTACGAAGACCGCTATTCTAACTACTTAACAACCGTTTGTGAAGTTTTTTTTGCTACAAGTTCCATACTTCGGAACAACTTCACTCTGCTCTGATGGTGGAGGTAAGCGGGATCGAACCGCTGACCTCTTGCATGCCATGCAAGCGCTCTCCCAGCTGAGCTATACCCCCCTTGCAGAACAGAAACGAGATTCTAGAGGCCAATTTGCGCTTTGTAAAGACCCTTTGAGCAATTGCATGCGACTTTTTTCACAAGTCGCATGCAAACCCTCTCAAGGTCCGCGCGAACGCGCTTATCCCAGCGCTTTTTCGATACGGCCGACGACGACATCGCGGCCAAACAGCATCAACACGCTGTCGATCGACGGCGTATGCGTGGTGCCCGCCACCAGCAGACGCACCGGCATGGCCAGCTGCGGCATCTTCAGCTTGTGGGCGCCGAGCGTGGCCTTCAGCGTGGCAGCGATCGCTTCTTTGGTCCATTCGGCGGTCTTCAGGCCAACCGCCAGATCGGCCAGCGCCGGACGCACCACGTCGGTCACGTGTTGAGCCAAGGCCTCGGCCTCGGGCGCCGGCGCGCGATAGAACATCGCCGCATTCTCCGCAATTTCCTTCACCGTCGATGCACGGTCCTTCAGCAAGCCCACCACCGACGTCAGATCCGCGCCCTGCGCCAGCGCGACTTCCTCGATACCCTGCTCGGCAAGGAAAGGCTTCGCCAGCTCCGCGAGCCGCGCGTTGTCCGCTTCCTTGATGTAGTGCGCATTCAGCCAGCTCAGCTTGTTGTGGTCGTACTGCGCCGGCGACTTGCCCAGATGCTCCAGATCGAACCATTCGACGAACTGCTCGCGCGAGAAAATTTCCGCGTCGCCATGCGACCAGCCCAGACGCGCCAGGTAATTGACCACGGCTTCCGGCAGGAAACCCGCCTCGCGATAGGCCATCACGCTCATCGCGCCATGGCGCTTGCTCATCTTCTCGCCCTGCTCGTTCAGCACGGTCGGCAAGTGCGCGTACACCGGCGGTTCGCCGCCGAGCGCACGCAGAATGTTGATCTGCCGCGGCGTGTTGTTGACGTGATCGTCGCCGCGAATCACGTGCGTGATGCGCATGTCGAGATCGTCGACCACCACGCAGAAGTTGTAGATCGGCGTGCCGTCCGGGCGCGCAACGACCAGGTCGTCCAGCTCCTCGTTCGAGATCTCGATATGCCCCTTCACCGCGTCGTCCCAGGCGACCACGCCGCTCAACGGATTGCGGAAGCGCAGCACCGGCTGCACGCCGGCCGGCGGCTGCGGCAGCACCTTGCCCGGCTCCGGGCGCCAAGTGCCGTCGTAGCGCGGCTTTTCGCCCGCTTCACGCTGACGCTCGCGCAGCGCGTCGAGTTCTTCCGTGGACATGTAGCACGGGTAGACAAGGCCGGCTTCGCGCATCTGCTGCAGCACTTCGCGATAACGGTCCATGTTCTGCATCTGGTAGAACGGGCCTTCGTCGACATCGAGGCCGAGCCACTGCATGCCGTCGAGGATGGCGTCGACCGCCTCGGTGCTGGAACGCTCGACGTCGGTGTCCTCGATCCGCAGCACGAAGGTCCCTTTCATCTTGCGCGCGAACGCCCACGGATAGAGCGCGGAGCGAATGTTGCCGAGGTGGATGAAGCCGGTGGGACTCGGTGCGAAACGGGTACGAACGGAGGTGGTCATTAGCGGTTACTCGGAAGACAGGCGCCGGCGCCTTGACGGGCCAAACCCGTGAAGCGCGGCAGCGGAGCGCGCCCATACGGCGAACAGACCGCGCGCATGGACACGAAGGAAATAAATACGAGAGCCGAATTATACCTTTGCTCATCGCGTTGCCTGCCCTCGTCCGAATGGCCAATGACGCGACGCCGCCATCACCCGAAGGGTCTCGCTGCAACGTTTCATTACCGCGCCGCCGCGCCCCCGGCGCTTTGATTTATGATGTGCGCGCGCTGCGACTCGTGATCGAACCACAGCGCATGGAATCGCCACCGGCGACCCTGTCCGTTCGACTCACCCCGTCTGATTGCGGCTCGAGGCCACGCTGTTCGCGTCGCCCGTGCCGTTGCTGGAGAACCCGTTGAAATCCACCCCGCCCTGTCTCGCCCGCCGCAATTTCTCACTGGCCGCCGCTTCCGCCGTGCTGGCCGCCTGCACCACGACCGGCAGCAAGCTCGAGGGCTCGCCGATCACCGCTACACCGACCCCGTCCACGCCGCCGCTCGACAAGCCGCAGCGCCCGGTGCGCGTCGCGCTCGCGCTGGGCGGCGGTGCCGCGCGCGGCTTCGCGCACATCGGCGTGATCAAGGCGCTCGAGGCGCGCAACATCCAGGTCGACCTGGTCGCGGGCACGAGCGCGGGCTCGGTGGTTGGCGCGCTGTACGCGTCGGGCATGAACGGCTTCGCGCTCAACAAGCTGGCGCTGACCATGGACGAAGCGTCGATCAGCGACTGGGCCATGCCGTTTCGCACGCGCGGCTTCCTGCAAGGCATCGCACTGCAGAACTACCTGAACACCACGCTGAACAACCGCCCGATCGAGAAGATGGTCAAGCCGCTCGGCGTGGTCGCCACCGACCTCAACAGCGGCCAGCCGATCCTGTTCCAGCGCGGCAACACGGGCATTGCGGTGCGCGCGTCGTGCAGCGTGCCGTCGATCTTCGAGCCGGTCAAAATCGGCGGCCATGAATACGTGGACGGCGGCCTGGTGAGCCCGGTGCCAGCGTCGTTCGCGCGCAAGATGGGCGCGGACTTCGTGATCGCCGTGGATATCTCGCAGCGCCCGGAAAGCGGCCAGACCTCCAGTTCGTTCGACGTGCTGATGCAGACCTTCACGATCATGGGTCAGTCGATCAAGGCTTACGAACTCGACAAGTACGCCGACATCGTGATCCGGCCGAATCTGGCCGCCATGAGCGGCAGCGATTTCTCGCAGCGCAACGCGGCGATTCTGGCGGGCGAGGAAGCGGTGGCGAAAATGATGCCGGAGTTGCAACGCAAGCTGGCCGCGGCCCGCTCCACTGGGCAGGCGATCGGGTAACGCGGCGGGCACGCGCCGCGATTGGCTGGGTGGTTTGGGCGGCGCCATCGCGCGTCCGGGCCGCCCTCTTCCAAACCAGCGCCCGGCCAGCTCCAAACGCGGCCCAAACCCGCCGCCCAAACGCAAAAAGCCTGCTTCATTCGAAGCAGGCTTTTTTTACGAGACCCCAACCACCCAATCAATTCAAAGCGAAATCAGTTGTTTCCACCAATCGCCGCGTTCACGCGCTTACGCAGATCCTCGCCGTCCTGGTAAGACGTTTCGATCCGGCGTGCACCGGTGTAGCGCTTTTCCCAGTAGCCGCTATCCATGTCGTCGACACGGATCGTGCTGCCCGTGGAAGGCGAATGCACGAACTTGTTGTCGCCGATATAGATGCCGACGTGCGAGAAAGAACGGCGCATCGTATTGAAGAACACCAGATCGCCCGGCTTGAGGTCGCTGACGCGCACCTTCTCGCCGACGCGGCTCATTTCTTCGGCACGGCGCGGCAGCGCCATACCGAGGGTGTCCTGGAACACGTAGCGGACGAAGCCGCTGCAATCGAGCCCCGAATCCGGCGTATTGCCGCCCCAGCGATAGCGCACACCGATCATGTTCAGTGCGCCGACCACCACGTCGCCCGCTTTGCCGGCCATGCCGGACAGGAACGATTTGGCGCCGCCGTCGCTATCCGGCGTGCTGGCCTGGGAACTCGGGGAGGACAAAGAATTCGACCCGCTGGGGGTCGAAAGTGAGGCATTCGGATTGAAACTGGTGACTTCGTCGGCGAACGCGCCGGGAGCTGCTGCCATCAAGACGCCAATGAACATCCCGGCGACGACGCGCGTGCAAGCCTGGGTAAGGTTTCTGTGCTGCATTGGTCGGTATTTTTTGCCTAAAAATCAGTGGTCTACGGAAAAAATTTTGGTCGATACTAGCCAGTAAGTATTCACGTGTCAAAACAAATAGAAAAATACAATCGAGACACGCACCCAATTGGTGAAAGGGTGAAAAATCAATGATCCAGTGCTGCTTTCAGCAGCTTTCGCGTGTACGGGTGCGACGGCGTCGCAAAAATCTGCTCAACGTCGCCGCTTTCGACGATCGAACCGTTTTGCATCACCGCGACACGGTGCGCCATGGCCCCGATCACGGCCAGATCATGACTGATGAAAACGAAGCCGAGGTTGTACTTCTGTTGCAACCCGGCGAGCAGTTTCAGCACCTGCTGCTGGATCGAGACATCGAGCGCGCTGGTCGGTTCGTCGAGGATCAGAATGCGCGGTTCGAGCACCAGCGCCCGGGCGATCGCGATGCGTTGCCGCTGTCCGCCCGAGAACTCGTGCGGATAGCGGTACAGCACCGTGCGGTCGAGGCCGACTTCGCGCAGCACGGCGACCACCTTGTCGCGCCGCGCCTCGGGCGTCATGGTCGGGCGGTGCAGCGCGAGCCCCTCGCCGACGATCCGTTCGATCGTCTGGCGCGGCGACAGCGAACTGAACGGGTCCTGAAACACCACCTGCATGTTCGAGCGCAACGTCGTCTGCTCCGCGCCGCGATAACTGCCGAGCGCCCTGCCCTGGAACTCGATCTCGCCGTGCACGGTGCGTTGCAGACCGAGCAGCGCCATCGCCAGCGTCGATTTGCCCGAGCCGGATTCGCCGACGATCCCCAGGGTCTCGCCCTGGCGCACCGACACGGTGGCCTGCGCGACCGCGCGAAACCGTCCCGCGCGGAACCAGCCGCCGAAACCCGGCAGCTTCGTTTTGAAGTCGACTGAAACATCGCGCGCTTCGAGCAGCACCGGCGAGATCGGCAGCACCGGCACCACCGTGCGCTCGGGCCGGCTTGCGAGCAGCCGCTGCGTATAAGGATGCTGCGGCGACGCGAACACCTGGTCGACCGGCCCGCTCTCCACCAGCACGCCCTTCTCCATCACCGCAATGCGCTGCGCGAAATGACGCACCAGGTTCAGGTCGTGCGTGATCAGCAACACGGCCATGCCGCGCTTTTCCGCTTCGTCGCGCTGCAACTCCAGCAGCAGTTCGACGATCTGCGCGCGGATCGTCACGTCGAGCGCGGTGGTCGGTTCGTCGGCGAGCAACAGACGCGGGCGGCACGCCAGCGCCATCGCGATCATCGCGCGCTGCCGCTGGCCGCCCGACAGCTGATGCGGATAGCTGTTCACGCGCTTGCCCGGCTCCGCGATTCCCGTGCGGCCCAGCAGCGCGACGGCGCGCTTGCGCGCCTCGTTGGCCGTCACGCCGTCATGCACGACGATGGTTTCCGCAATCTGGTCGCCGACCGTGTAGAGCGGATTGAGCGCCGTCATCGGCTCCTGAAAGATCATCGCGATGTCCGAGCCGCGCAGACCGCGCATCTCGCGTTCGCTTCTGGCGAGCAGATCCTCGCCGTCGAAACGGATCGCCCCGCTCACCTGCGCGTCGTTCAGCAGACGCAGGATCGACAGCGCGGTCACGCTCTTGCCCGAGCCCGATTCGCCGACCAGCGCGACCCGTTCGCCGCGCGCGATCGCGAGCGTGACGTCGTTCACCGCGACCGTGTCGCCGAAGGTGACGTGCAGATGCTCGAGCTCCAGCAGCGGCGGCGTGGGCGCTTGCGCACCGTTTGGCGTGGTTGGCGTGGCGCTCATTGATTGCCTCCGGCGCGCATCGCATCGGCGATCCGGGTGTCGAGCGCATTACGCAGCGCGTCGCCCATGAAGGTCAGCAGCAACAGCATCGCGACCAGCACGCCGAAGGTGGACAACGAGATCCACCACGCGTCGAGATTCGCCTTGCCTTGCGCCAGCAGTTCGCCGAGGCTCGGCGTGGGCGACGGCACGCCGAGGCCGAGAAAGTCGAGGCTCGTCAACGCGAGAATCGCCCCGCTCATCCGGAACGGCAGGAACGTGATCACCGGCGTCAGACTGTTGGGCAACACGTGCCGCCACATGATCTGCCAGCTCGACAGCCCCATGGCCCGCCCCGCCCGCACGTAATCCTGCTGGCGATTGCGCAGAAATTCCGCGCGCACGTAATCGGACAGACCGATCCAGCCGAACAGCGACAGCAGCACGATCAGCAGGATGAACCCCGGCTCGAAAATCGACGAGAAGATGATCAGCAGATAAAGCTCGGGCATCGCGCTCCAGATTTCGATCAGCCGCTGCCCGACGATATCGATGCGCCCGCCGAAGAACCCCTGCACCGCGCCCGCCGCGATGCCGAGCACCGTGCCGATCAGCGTCAGCACCAGGCCGAACTCCACCGACACACGAAAGCCGTACAGCAGCCGCGCGAACAGGTCGCGGCCGCGGTCGTCGGTGCCGAGCCAGTTATCGCGCGACGGCGGCGCCGGGTTCGGCGCCGTCGAGAAGTAATTCAGCGTGTCGTAGTAATAGCGGTTCGGCGGATACACCGCGAAGTTGCCCGGCGCATCGAGACGTTGCATGACGTACGGATCGAGATAGTCCGCAGGCGTCGGAAAATCGCCGCCGAAGGTGGTCTCGGCGTAGGTCTTGAACAGCGGGAAATACAGCTGGCCGTCGTAACGCACCACCAGCGGCTTGTCGTTCGACCACAGCGGACCGACCAGGCTCGCCGCGAACGCGACGACGAACACGATCAGACTCCAGTAACCCAGCCGCTGCCGGCGAAACCGCTGCCAGACCCGGCGCGCGGGCGAAGGCGAGACGAACGCGCGAGCCGGTTCGGTGCGCGCCGCCGCATCGGTGGAAAGGCGGGCTCGATTCATCAACGCTCCAGTTGTTCGAATTGGATGCGGGGATCGACCCACACATAGCAAAGGTCGGAAATCAGCTTGGTCGCAAGACCGATCAGCGTGAACAGATACAGCGTGCCGAGCACGACCGGATAGTCGCGCCGCACCACCGATTCGTACGACAGCAGGCCGAGGCCGTCGAGCGAGAAAAGCGTTTCGATCAGCAGGCTGCCGGTAAAGAACGCGCCGATAAACGCCGCCGGGAACCCCACGATCAACGGCAGCAAGGCGTTTCGAAACACGTGCTTCCACAGTACGCGCCGCTCGGACAGCCCTTTGGCGCGCGCGGTCAGCACGTATTGCTTGCGGATCTCGTCGAGGAAGGCGTTCTTGGTGAGCATGGTGACGACCGCGAAGCTGCCCACCACCGAGGCCGTGATCGGCAAGGTGATGTGCCACAGATAATCCACGATCTTGCCGCCCATGCTCAACTGCGCCCAGTTGTCCGAGGTGAGGTTGCGCAGCGGAAACAGTTGCAGGAAGGTGCCGCCGCCGAACAGCACGAGCAGCAGCACACCCAGCACGAAGCCGGGAATCGCGTAGCCGATCAGCACCACCAGACTCGTCGCGAGGTCGAAACGCGAGCCGTTGCGCACCGCCTTCGCGATGCCCAGCGGCACCGATATCAGGTACGTCAGGAAGAAGGTCCACAAGCCGATGCTGATCGACACCGGCAGCTTCGACACGATCAGCGACCACACGCTTTGATGGCGAAAATAGCTCTGGCCGAGGTCGAAGGTCGAGAAGCGCTTGAGCATCAGGCCATAGCGTTCGAGCGGCGGCTTGTCGAAACCGTACAGCGCCTTGAGTTGCGCGATCTGCTGCGCGTCGACGCCGCTATGCGCGCGCAGACCGAACGGCGCGCCGTTTTCCGCGCCCTTGCGCAACTCGTGCTGCATCTGCTCGACCGGACCGCCGGGGACGAACTGGATCACCACGAAGGTCAGCGTCAGCACGCCGAGCAGGGTCGGGATCATCAGCAGCAGGCGTTTGAGGATGTAGCTCCACATGGCGGGGTGTCCGGTGCGAATACGGTGAATGGATCACGCGTCGGCGTGGCGACGTGACCGGCTAGGGCTGCGTTGGCGCAGCGGGTTGCGGCGGGTTCTGGCCGGCCGTTTGCGCCGGTTGGTACCACCACATCGACGTGATCCAGCCTTCCGCGCCATAGTACAGGGGCAAGGTCTTCGGCCACGCCAGACCACGCTTGAACGCCACCCGATGCGTCGCGCTGTACCAGTGCGGCACCACGTAGTAGCCATTGATCAGCACACGGTCGAGCGCATGCGTCGCGTCGAGCAGTTGCTCGCGCGTTTGCGCCTGCACGAGCGCGCGCAGAATCGCATCGACGGCCGGCGATTTCAGGCCGATCACGTTGTCGGAACCTGGCGTGTCGGCGGCCTTGCTGCCGAAGCGGTCGATCTGCTCCGAGCCCGGCACCTGCACGTCACCCATGCGGATCGTCGTGGTGTCGAAATCGAACGCGTCGAGCCGCTTCTGATAGACAGCGAAATCCGACACGCGAAACGTCGCCGTAATGCCCAGCTTCTGCAGATTGCGGATAAAGGTGGCGACGATCGGCTCCATCTGCGCGGACGAACCGGAATCGTCGAGAATCTCGAACTGGAACGGCTCGCCGCGGGCGTTGCGCAACGCATTGTCGCGATAGGTCCAGCCGGCTTGCTGCAACAGCGCGCGCGCCTGCAGCAGATTGGCGCGCAACGAACCGGGCGCATCGGTGTCCGGCTGCTTCGGCGGCGGCCCGAACACGGCGGGGTCGAGCTTCGCGCGCCACGGTTCGAGCAGCGCGAGTTCGCCCGGCGCCGGCAAGCCCCTGGCCTGCAGATCCGTGTTGGCGAAGTAGCTGTCGATCCGCGTGTACTGATTGAAGAACAACTGGCGGTTCAGCCATTGAAAGTCGAGCGCGAGATCGAGCGCCTTGCGCACCCGCACGTCCTGGAACAGCGGCCGCCGCAGGTTCAGCATGAAGCCCTGCATGCCGGTGCCGTTATGTTGCGGAAACTCGCGCTTGATCAGCTCGCCGCTGTCGAACTTCTTGCCCACGTCGCGTCGCACCCAATTACGCGCAACGTATTCGACCAGTGCGTCGTACTCGCCCGCCTTGAACGCTTCGAGCCGTGCGGTGCTATCGGAATAGAGCTTGTAGACGATCCGGTCGAAGTTGTTCATGCCGACCCGCACCGGCAACGTCGCCCCCCAGTACTTCGGGTCGCGACGGTAGGTGATGGTGCGGCCGTTGTCGTACTGGTCGATCAGATAAGGCCCGCTGGCAACCGGTTTTTCGAACGCCATCTGGTCGAACGGAATCCGGCTGCCGTCGGGCTTCACGCCCCACTTGCGCGAGAACACCGGCATGCTGCCCGCGAGTAGCGGCAACTCGCGATTGCGTTGGCGGAACTCGAAGCGGATGGTCTGCGGATCGACCACCACCGCGCGCGTGATCTCGCCGAAATACGAGGCGAACTGCGGCGCGGCCTGCGGACTTTTCAACGTGTCGAGTGAGAACTTGACGTCGGCGGCGGTGACCGGATCGCCGTTCGAAAAACGCGCGCGCGGATTGATGTGGAAGGTGGTCGACAAGCCGTCCGGCGCGATAGCGATGTCGTCGGCGAGCAGGCCGTAGGCGGACGCGACTTCGTCGCTGCTGCCGATGGTCAGGCTCTCGAACATCAGGTCCACGCCCGGCGCCGGGTTGCCGCGCAGCGTGAACGGATTGAATTTATCGAAGCTCGTCAAGCGGTTCGGGTTGGCCAGCACCAGGGTGCCGCCCTTCGGCGCGTCGGGGTTGACGTAGTCGAAGTGCTTGAAGTCCGCCGGGTATTTCGGCGCGCCGTATTGCGCGATCGCATAAACCGCGTGCGCCGCCGGCGACGCCAGCAAACCCGAAAGGGCAAGCACGGCGCTCATCGCGGCGGCGCATACCGTGCGCCATGCGCGCGGCATGCGTGACGCGCCTCGATCCGGCCACGCGAGCGGCGAGCGCTGCGCGATAAGCGGCAAACCAGCACGCGAGAGTCTTTGAATCACGCTGCACCGAAGTGCATGAGGCGTCGGAACTCGTCGCGAGCCAGTTGTCATGGGGGCCTTGATGGTGACGCAGCGTTGGAAGGGCAACAGCGATGCGAGAGAATTCTACCCAATAAAAGCGCGCCGGCCGCAACATCCCGATACATCACGATAAAGCACGAGCCCAATGAAAAAACCGCCCGAAGGCGGTTTCTCTTTACGATCGACTCAATCGTGGCGCGATACCTCAATGCCAGCCGCGATGATTGTCGTAGTGGTCGCGACCGTAGTCGTAGCGGCCCGGCGGATGATGGCGATACCAGTCGTCGCGGGCCCAATACCGGCGGCCGTCCCAGTAGCGGTCGCCATGCCAGCCGATCACGATGGCCGGACCGCCGTAGTACACGGGCGCCGGTTGATATACGACCGGCGGCGGAGGCGGCGGCGGAGGTGCATAGACAGGAGCCGGGGCGACATAGACCGGCGCGGGAATCCCGATATTGACCCCGACGTTAAAGCCACCGGCCATGGCAGCACCTGATGCACCCAACGCGAGAACCCCGATCAGAAGTGGAACAAGACGAGTGGACTTCATGGATCACCCTTTTGATGAATGTGTGTTGTTGGCCGAAATATAGCGCAAGCCTGCGCGCCGCGTATTTCAACTTTGTAATAACTGATGCATAACATCGCAGGCCTCGCGCCCTGGTTACGTCTCGTTACATCGGACAAGGTTTTGGTGAAAAACGGTGGCGTTGTAATCGAGTGGCGCGCTGCGTTTTGATTCACAAGCCAGGAGGGACGGCAACGGCGTCATGCGGCCTTCGCTGGCCGGCAAATCAGTAGGATGTCGAAGCATATCGAGCAATACGCCCCCTCGCCCCTTCCTCCACCGCTTCCGCGCGTAGGCCGGTTCGACCACCGCAACCGCCTACCCGCCAGATCAGATCACCCGTGACGCATCCGCGCACGCCTCCCTCGACCGCCCTCATCCGAAAAACGAACATTTTCATGTTCGAAAGAACATCACCCCGAACTCAATCAGGTCAGCGGTCATCAGACCTCCGTCCAATAAGCAACCCACCAGACCCCTGTTTTATTGACTATTTCTCATAATTCAAGTGTTAAAACCATGGTTTCCCCTAGTGTCGCCACCCCGCCCAAGTGATACGATGACTGACACGAAACGAAGAAAAATGTTCGAATTCGAGCACGCCAGCCAGATCAATGACCAAGCCGGCGCACATTCTGGGTACGGAGACAGTTTTGAAAACAATCATAGGTTTGCGCTGGTGGATCATTGCCCTCGTGTGTGCCGGGACGATCGTCAACTATCTGTCGCGCAACGCGCTCGGCGTGATGGCGCCCGAGCTGATGAAGCTGCTGCACATGAGCACGCAGCAATATTCCTACGTGGTCGGCGCGTTCCAGGTTGGCTATACGATCATGCAGCCGGTCTGCGGCCTGGTCATCGACCTGATCGGCCTGCGGCTCGGCTTCGCGCTGTTCGCCTGCCTGTGGTCGCTCACCGGCGTGCTGCACGGCTTCGTCGGCAGCTGGCTGTCGCTCGCGGCGTTGCGCGGCTTGATGGGCCTGAGCGAAGCGGTGGCGATTCCCGCCGGCATGAAGGTGGTGGCCGAGTGGTTTCCTAATCGCGAGAAATCGGTCGCGGTCGGCTACTTCAACGCGGGCACCTCGCTCGGCTCGCTGCTCGCGCCGCCGCTCGTCGTGTTCCTGTCGCTGCGCTACGGCTGGCAAAGTGCTTTCGCGGTGACCGGCGCGCTCGGCTTCGTGTGGGCCGCCGCGTGGTATCTGC
The DNA here is from genome assembly GCF_003269035.1 of Paraburkholderia bryophila. Lineage (GTDB taxonomy): Bacteria > Pseudomonadota > Gammaproteobacteria > Burkholderiales > Burkholderiaceae > Paraburkholderia > Paraburkholderia bryophila. The sequence continues at coordinate 445,043 of NZ_QLTK01000001.1, forward strand.
TGTATCGCTCGCCGACCGAACATCCGCGCATCGGAAGCACCGAGCGTGAAACGATCGTCAGCGGCCAGACACCGGCCACGACCCAGCGCCGCAGCATCCGCGAAGTGTTGCGCACGCGCCGCTTCTGGGCCATCGCGCAGGCGCGCTTCTTCGCCGAACCGGCCTGGCAGACGTTCAGCTTCTGGATTCCGTTGTACCTCGCCACCCAGCGTCATATGGATCTGAAGCAGATCGCGCTGTTCGCGTGGCTGCCGTTTCTCGCCGCCGATCTCGGCGGTCTGTTCGGTGGTTATCTGTCGCCGTTCCTGATGAAGCATCTGCGCGTGCCGCTGGTCTGGTCGCGGATCGCGGGCGTCGTGCTCGGCGCGTTCATGATGCTCGGGCCGGCCTGCATCGGCCTCGTCGCGTCGCCGTATGAAGCGATTGCGCTGTTCTGCGTGGGCGGCTTCGCGCACCAGATGATCTCGGCGCTCGTCAACACGCTCGCCGCCGATGTCTTCGACCCCAGCGAAGTCGGCACGGTGGCTGGTTTCGCCGGCATGTCCGCGTGGATCGGCGGCCTCGGCTTCTCGCTGCTGGTCGGCGCGCTGGCCGACAAGATCGGCTACACGCCCCTCTTCGGCGCCCTTGGTGCTTTCGATCTGATCGGCGCCACGCTGTTGATCGTTCTGATGCGCGGCGTGCCCAGCGACGCGCGTCCGCGGCAAGCCGACACCGGCGCCGGCACCCCCGCCTGACCTCACTCGACGACCCATCATGCGTTCATTGACGAATCTGAAACATCCGCCGCGTTTTTCGCTGACGTCTCATGTCGGCAACCATCTCGTGCTGAGCGCGCTGGCGCACTGCCGTATCGAACTGTTCGTGCTCGCGGACGACATCATCCGCGTGCTGGTTCTGCCGGACGGCGAGTTGCATGGGCCGCGCAGTTGGGCGATCGCACCGGGCATGGACGACGTCGCGCCCGAAGGCCGCGAGCGCCGCGACCTGAGCGGCTTCACGCCGCCGCCGTTCAACGTCTCGAGCGACGACGACGCCGCGCAGCTCGTGGTGGAAACCGCGCGCATTCGCCTGACCGTCACGCTCGACGGCGGCTTCTGCGCGTGGGACATCCTGCACGAAGACGTTTGGCAGCGCGTGATGAGCGACCGCAAAACCCAGGCCTACAACTTCGGCTGGTGGGATCAGCGCGTTTATCACTACGTCGAGCGTCGCAAGGACGAGATTTATGTCGGCCTTGGCGAGCGGGCCGGTACGCTGGATCGCGCGAATCAAAGCTATGAGATGCGCAATATCGACGCAATGGGCTACAGCGCGCGCAGCACCGATCCGCTCTACAAGCACATTCCGTTTTACGTGACGTGGCAGCCGGAAGCGTCGACGGGATTCGGCCTGTTCTACGACACGCTCGCCGACTGCCGCTTCGACATGGGCCGCGAGCTCGACAACTATCACGGTCACTATCGGCACTTCGTCGCCGAGCACGGCGATCTCGACTACTACTTCATCGCGTCGGCCGGCACGCCTTTGCACGCGGTGCGCCGCTTCACGTGGCTGACCGGACGGCCGGCGTGGCTGCCGAAATGGGGCCTCGGCTACTCCGGCTCGACGATGAGCTACACCGACGCGCCCGACGCGCAGCAACGCATGGGCGAATTCATCGCGCAATGCCGCGAGCACGACGTGCTGTGCGATTCGTTTCATCTGTCGTCGGGCTACACGTCGATCGGTGCGAAGCGCTACGTGTTCAACTGGAATCACGAGAAGTTTCCCGATATCGACGGTTTCGTGCAGAGCTATCTCGACCACGGCGTGCGTCTGTGCGCGAACATCAAACCGTGTCTGCTGCAGGACCACCCCGCGTTCGACGAAGTCGCCCAGGCCGGCTTGCTGATCGAATCGCGCGACGGCGATCCGGCCTGGGTGCAGTTCTGGGACGAGGTCGGCGCCTACCTGGATTTCACGAATCCCGACACGATCGCCTGGTGGAAATCGCGCGTGAAAGACAGCCTGCTGAAGCACGGCATCGCGGCGACGTGGAACGACAACAACGAATTCGAAATCTGGTCGCCCGACGCGATCGCGCACGGCTTCGGCCACGCGTATCCGGCGCATCAGGCGAAGGTGCTGCAAACGCAGCTGATGATGCGCGCGTCGCACGAGGCGCAGCGCGAACACGCGCCCGAGCGGCGGCCGTTTCTGGTGTCGCGCGCGGGTGGCGTCGGCATGCATCGGTATGTGCAGACGTGGTCGGGCGACAACTATACGTCGTGGGAAACGCTGCGCTTCAATCTGAAGATGGGCCTCGGCCTCGCGATGTCGGGCGTGTCCAACAGCGGTCACGATATCGGCGGTTTCTCGGGGCCCGCGCCGGGTCCGGAACTGTTCGCGCGCTGGGTCGCGTTCGGTATTTTCCTGCCGCGCTTCAGCATTCACTCGTGGAACGACGACGGCACCGTCAACGAACCGTGGATGCATCCCGAGGTCACGCAGCAGGTCGCCGCGCTGATCAAGCTGCGCTACCGCCTGATTCCGTATCTGTACGAGTTGCTGTGGCAATCGCATAGCGCGTACGAGCCGGTGTTGCGGCCGTTGTTCGCGGAGTTTCCGCACGATCCGCGCTGTCTCGCGGATGGCGACGACATGATGCTCGGTTCGCAGATGCTGGTCGCGCCGGTGGTCGAAGCCGGCCAGACCACCCGCGACGTGTATCTGCCCGACGGCGCGCGCTGGGTGTCGTACTGGAGCGGCGAACGCTTCGACGGTGGGCAGACGGTCACGCTGCCCGCGCCGTTCGAGCAACCGGTGGTGCTGCTGCGCGAAGGCTGCGTGATTGCGCTGAACGTCGCGGAACAGCACTTTGGCCATGCCGCCGATGAGCGCGCGTTTATCGCCGTGCCGCCCGTCGGCGCCGGCATCGCGCGCGGCGGCTGCGTCGAGGACGACGGCGAAAGCGAAGCATGGCGCGACGGCGCGCAAGGCCGCTGGCACGTCACGCTGACCGGCGACGCAAACACGCTGCAGGTGGCGATAGAACGCGAAGGCTGGATGCCGCAGGCGCAGTCACAGGTCCGCCTGTTCGTGCCGATGAGCGAAACGCGCGCGATCGTCTGCGTCGCGTCGACCCACGCAACGCTCGTGGCCGATCAGACCGCGGACGGTTGGCGCTGCGTGACGATTTCGATCCCGCACTGAATGCGCACTGAGCACGCACCTAGACACACCAGGTACACACAAAACCCCGCCCCACAGAGCAACGAACACAGCCCCATCAGGAGACCTGCAAGCCATGAAGTCACTCAAGCCCACGCGCACCCGCGCACTCGCCCTCTCGTGCCTGCCGTTGGCGGGCGCCCTGCTGTCGACCGGCGCGTCGGCGCAAAGCAGCGTGACGCTGTACGGCGTCGTCGACAATGCGTTCGCCTATTCGAGCAATCAGCGCGGCCACTCGAACTTCTATATGAGCCAGGGCAATCTGCAGGCGAGCAAGTTCGGCCTGCTCGGTTCGGAAGATCTCGGCGCCGGCACCAGGGCGATTTTCCGGCTGGAAAGCGGCTTCAATTCGCTGACCGGTGCGCAGAGCAGCGCCGGTTATATGTTCAACCGCCAGGCGTACGTGGGCCTCAGCAACGACCGCTACGGAACGGTGACGCTCGGCCGCCAGTACACGCCCTACTTCCAGATGGTCGGCGCGCTCGGACCGACCGGCGTGTTGACCGGCGCGACCGGCGCGCACCCCGGCGACCTCGACGCGCTCGATACCACGCTGCGCCTGAACAACTCGGTGACCTATCTGTCGCCGGCGCTCGCCGGCTTGCAGTTCAGTGCGCAATACGGGCTGGGTGGCGTGCCCGGCAGCGTCGCCAACGGCAGTCAGTTCAGCGCGGCGATTCGCTACGACTACCAGCCGTTCGCGGTGGCAGCGGGTTACGTGAAGCTGAAGGACATCGCGACGAGCGGTGCGCTCGGCACCTTCGCCGATAACTCGCCGGTGAACAGCGGCTATGCGACGGCCCGCAGTTCGCAGCTGTTCGCCGCCGCGGCACGCTACACGCTCAAGGACCTGATGATCGGGATCAACTACTCGAACGTGCAATACGCACCGGGCTCGGGTTCGCTGTTCACCGGCGAAGCCGTGTTCAACACGTATGGCGTGATTTCGACTTACCGCGTCGCGCCGGCGGTAACGATCGGCGCGGGGTATAGCTACACCAGCGCCAGCAAGTCGAACGGCATGAGCGACCCGGCGCGCTATCACCAGATTTCGCTGGAGCAGACCTATAACCTGTCGACGCGCACCACGATCTACGCGCTGGAGGCGTATCAGCACGCACAGGGCAAGACGCTGATCGCGGCCGGTACCACGGGCACGACGATCACCAACGCGGTCGCGGTAGTGGGCGATTCGCAGAATACGACGCCGTCGTCGGGGCCTTCGCAGTTTGTCGGGATGGTGGGGTTGCGGCACGCGTTTTGAATCTCCTGCAAAACTGCCGGGGCGGGCTGCGGGCTGCGGGCATTGACGCCCGCAGCCCGGCGGCAGCTTGGCCGCGTGTTGCTGATCCGGTGTCCGTTCTACGGGTTACGCTGCCAGGGCGGTATCAGATCCTGAAGGACGAGACTGACTGGCCGATCGCCGCCCGCTCTGCTCACGACAATCGGAACGGTCAACCTGCGCGGCTGTTGAAGCATGGCTCGTATTCTGAATAAGGTCGCGGCCCCGGCGGGAAGATCGCCCGCTTTGACAACGACGTCACCGACCCGGATCCCTGCCTTTGCCGCCGGTCCATTCGCCGTCACATCCATGACCTGAAGCCCGCCTGGGCCTGGTCGAGCAAGACCTAACCACATGCCGCTTCGATCATAAAGATCGGGCGCATCGAATCCGGCATTCTTCGACAGCCACATCACACGACGGCCATAATCGAAAGAGACCGTAAATCGCTTCAGGATGCCCATGCCGATGCTCCCTGCCCGATCGGCCCGCGTAAAAGCACCAGCCTTCTGAAGCGAGAGGCGCGTGACAGGCGCCGGCACGGCAAGAGCGCCGATCGCAAAGCTCGTTGACCGCGCGACCTTGCCGCGGATCGGCCCGCCGCCGTAGCCGGTCATGGCTTCGATGGTCGCCCCCATTTGCCTGTCCAGCCGATGCGCCCGCCAGAAGTCACCGAACAGCGTCAGACTGAAGCGGTCGCCGGTATCGATCTGAAACATGGCGGCGATACCCGCGACCGACGCTTTGACGACAGGCATGTCGTTCTCGTCCAGAGAAAACGGAATCGGGATCGCATGCGCCGCCGGCCTGAATCGACCCTCGTCCTGAAGGGTCAGTTGGCCTTTCGCGGCATCCAGCGTCAGGACGCCCTGGTGGAATATTTCCGACCCAAGCACGCCGTCGACATGCTGAAATCCAATGACGCGGTCGAGCTGGGACGTATCCATTGTCGGAATATCCAGCGCGCCGACTGAAAACGAACCCACGCTGAGATCGCTCACGTGAACGATGCTGAACGCGAGTTGCTGTTCACCGGCGCCCGTTCCTGTCCCCGCACCCGTGGGGACAAGCTTCAGTTTTGCCGCCAGCGCGGTACTGACGGTCGAACTGGACGATCCCGTATCCAGGATGAAAGAGAACGGGCCTTTTGCATCGACCGTCGCCGTGATGAAGGGGCGGTTATCGACGATCGAAAGCGGCAACACCTCGGTTCGGGGCGTCTGGTAGGCGAATGCAGAACCGGCGACAGCGCCACCTACCCCAAGTAGCGCCAAACGTGCGAGACGCATGTTTGCTCTCCCCTGATCGTCGCGAAGGCCGACTGCGGATCGGCATCGTAACGGCAACGCGGCTGGACATCGGCGTCGACCGGACGCGTCTCTCGACCTGGATCAGAAGCCGCCAGCCCCGATACCGCCAGGCCCGACTGTGTAATGACCGATAGTTGCGCCCAAGCCACCGGGACCGACCGTGTAATTGACGCTGTCCGGCTGTCGTGCCGGTGACGCCGTACACGTGTTCTTGCCCATGGGTGACAGGCAAGGATCAGGCTTTGCATTACCGAATGCGTTGGCGATCGCATTGTTTCTGGCGATTGCCTTGGCCGAAAACTGTTCCGTAGCCTTGTTTCTCGCTTCGACGATAGCATTGATTTTTTTCGCCCAGATGCGCCCCTTCACCTGATCGTGAGAGGCCAGGAGTTGCTGGCCCTCCGGAATCATTTTTTCTATCTCGAGATCGTACTGGATCACCTCTTTCGGCAACTGACCCGCCTGCACCGACGCGCGGTCGTTTTCAACGACCTTGGCCCAGTCGGCCGTGGTCAGTGGCGCATCGGATCGCGCCCCGACCGTGGCCCGATTTTGCGGCGGCACCATACACCCCGCCAACGTAGTCGCGATGAACAACGCTGCAAGACATCGGTTTGTTGTGGCTTTCATCGTGCCTCCCCGATCATCACTTTGGATGACATTCCCAGTCGTTGTAGGTGGGCGGATTGATCGGCGTGAGTCCCGGAATCATGAAAACCGTGCACGTAAAGTGCCGTCCTTTGCCGGTCGTCGCGTCGTATTTCACCTGCTGCCCGCCGAGCGCGTTCTTTTGTCCGTACTGGATATTGTCGATCACGATCTCGTCCGATGAGCCGAGCCCGAGCGTCTTCGCGGTCGAGTTCTGGACATCGATCATGTTCATCTGTGTCGTCCCGCAGGCCGACAGGATCAGACCGCTGGCAGCGATCATCGCCGCGCGCCCGATTGCTTGGTGAAGGTCCATTTTCCTATTCCCGTTTTGTCCCGTTTCTTATTGATTGGCTCGACGATCGATCTCACGCCGCGTCGCGATAACGCGGGTTACGAACCCGGCGTATAGAAGCTCGACTCCAGGATATTGCCCACGGTGCCGTCCTTGTAAAGCTCCCAGACGAGCGCCGTCACACCCGATGCATTAACCGCAATCGCGGGCCAACTCGCATCCTGCGGCTGCTGACCGAACAGCGTGGCGGTGCCCCATGCACCGTTCGTATAGCGACTCGTGACGACGTCCGTGGAATTCGCCGTGCTCACGTCCTGCCAGGCGACCGTCGCATTGCCCGCGGCATCCATGACGATCTCCGGCTGCCGTGCGTTCAACTGGTACACATGCGCGGTCAGCTGTTGCGTCGGCCCCCAGGTACCGTTCGCATCCGTCGTACTGGCCTGCAGCGTGCCGTCCGGCCGGATCCACGTCACGGCCGCGAGGCCCTGGTGGTTCATGGCTAGCTGCGGGTAATAGCCGGTGTCCGCCGTGTCGATGAACGGGGCCACTGGCTGCGGCGTCTGCCAACCCGAACCGGCGAGGTAACGCTCGGACACGGTGGTGGTGTGCGGCCCATTACTGTCGATATCGACCTCGCCCCAGACCAGCATGAGGTTGCCTTTCGCATCCATGCCGGCGGCCGGCGCGAACACCGATTTGCTGGCCGCGCCGTTCGGTTCGAGCACCACTGGCGTCGCGTTGGCCCAGCCGTTGGTCGCGTCGTAGGTCGTCGCCCACAACGCCGATTGCGTGTTGTCCTTCTGCCGCCATGCGAGTACCGCATTGCCCGCCGACGTCACCGAGAGATTCAGCTCGACATTGTCGATACCTTGTCCGCCGATGCCCGTGATCGCGCCAGGACCTGTCTGCACCGGTTGCACGATCTGCGCGGGCGACGACCATGTGCCGCCGACGGTGTAGCGGCTCGTGAAGACACGCGTATCGGCCACATCGGTTTGCTGCTGCCAGGCCACGATCGCGTTGCCCTTGCCGTCGATGCCCGCCGTCCACGCGTAGCTGGTTTCGTTGGGCGACAGTTCCACCGCCGCTCCCCAGCCGGTCGCCGGATCGTAGGGGCGCGCCCACAGACCGTAGCCTGCCCCTGCGAGGAATTGCTGCCACAGCGCCACCGCATGACCGTCGGCGCTGCCGACCAGCACCGGCGCGCTGGTGCCGGGCGCGTTCATGGCGTACGTGCCGTCGGATGTATCGACGCGCACCGGCGTCGCCCATCCCGTGCCGGGCACATAGCGGCTCGACCACATCTCGTTGCCGAGGGAGCCATTGGGACCGTTCGTCATCCACAACGCGAGCGCGTTGCCTTGCGCATCGACGGTCACGGCGGGTAAAAACTCGGGGCCCTTGCCGTCCACCGTGGCGGGCGCGGACCAACCCGCCTTGACGCTGGCGCCGCCCGCCGGATTGGTCGGACTGCCCGGCGTCGAGGTCGTGCCGGTCGAACCCGACGTGGCACCGCCGGTTGAATTGGACACGTCGTCGCCGCCACAGGCGGACAACATCAGGCAGGTTGCGACAGCAACCGCTGCGATGGATTTCATGGATGTCCCCAGATTGAAAAGGTCTCGCTCGCGCTGTTGATTTAAATGACAGCGCGTCGTCCGGTCGCGCTGTGATCTATTTCTGTTAAATCCGTTTTTTCAAAACCGGTATTCCAGATAATTGTTAAATCAAGGCTGGATAAAGCGTTAATGCAGGCCACATCTTAGGATGGAGGCCGGGCAGGCGGGGTGCCATGGCGTCTCTATTTGGAGTGGATTTGCGTTGCGCGAAATTATTACCGGCCTTGCCGTTCAGCCTGTTCAATCTGGCCTGACAATTAATCGTCTATACCGGTAAAAATAGAGAAAATCGAGTCTCGGGCTATACCATGCGTATAAACCCCGGTTATTCGACCCGTCACGTCTAAATGACAATACGACGACTTCCCTTTCTGACGTCAGACGCCAATGGCTGGCTCCGTACACCCTGCCGGGAGATGCAACGTGTCCGAACATCAAGCGTTGAACGTGCGTCGTTTTTCGACGGACTCCGCGCCCGCCGACGAACGATTCGACGCCTGGGCCGCGCACAGCACCTATTGCGATATGGTGACGACGTATCGATCGGATCTTCCGTTCGACGCTCACCGCGACAACGTCTCGATCGGCCCGCTCGTTCTGGCCGGCCGGACATGGCGGCATCCCGATCCGTCTCTCGCCTACGAGGCAAAGCGCACGCCGGCGCGCATCCGCGCCGATCAACGGGACATTCATAGTTTCAGTCTGCAGATCAGCGGCACGGCCGCGCTGCGATCCGATGCAGGGACCACGATCAAGCGGCCTGGGGATCTGTATCTGCTGGACTTCGCGCGTCCGTTCGAGCGCGTCATTACGCCGGGGAGCGAAATCTCCCTCTCCGTGCCGAGAGAATGGCTGCCCGCCGAGACAGGGAAGTTGCACGGCTGTTCATTGACGCGGGGCGTCGGATCGTTGTTGAGCGACTACCTCATGTCGCTGTACAACACGCTTGCCCAACTCACTCGTCACGATGTACCGCACATCGTTCGAGCAACGACCGAGTTGCTGAAGGCGAGCCTTCACCCGGAACTGGATACCTTGGCCGCCGCGCAGACGCCGATTCGGGACCTGCTGCTTCAGCGCATTCGCCGCTACATCGACGACCATCTGCTGCAGCCCGATCTGACGCCCGCGAGCATCTGCCGGGACGTGGGTTTGTCGCGAGCCATGCTCTACCGACTCTTCGAAAGCGGCGGCGGGGTCATGCGGGAAATCCGCCAGAAGCGGCTGTATCGGGTGCATCAGGTGTTGTCGTCGCCGCATCGTCCCGCGGAACGCATCCGGGATATTGCGTGGCGCCATGGCTTCACGGACGAGAAATACTTCTACCGGATTTTCAAGGCGGAGTTCGGGCATACGCCGGGTGAGACCGGTGAAGCTGGTGAGACGCGCGAACAACAACGCGATCGGCGTGAGACAGAGAGCACGCGATATGCAGTGAAGCCAGATTGATTCTGGTTGATTGGCGAAGCACAAAACAAAAACCCCGCAGAGCCTAGACTCTGCGGGGTTCTCTCTACCACTTCTGGCGGAGACGGAGGGATTCGAACCCTCGATCCAGGTTTTGGCCCAGATGCTCCCTTAGCAGGGGAGTGCCTTCGACCTCTCGGCCACGTCTCCCAAACTTTCGGTTGCGCAGGGAGTCAGCGCAACGAAGCCAAGATAATAGCGGGCCGATCCGGGAAGGTCAATGTCTGGCGAACATTTTTTGTGCCGATTTCGTCATTGGCGACTTGATCTGTTCACATTGGCCGTAGAAAGCAAACGGGGCGCTTCCCAGCGCCCCGTTTTTCAGCAAATTACGCCTGATCCAGTTCGAACGCCTTATGCAGCGCGCGCACGGCGAGCTCCATATACTTCTCGTCGATCAGCACCGAAATCTTGATTTCGGAGGTCGAGATCATCTGGATGTTGATGCCCTCTTCCGACAGCGTGCGGAACATCGTGCTCGCGATACCCACATGCGAACGCATGCCGACGCCGACCACCGAGACCTTCGACACCTTCAGATCGCCGAGCACCTGCTCCGCCTGCACATGGCCCTTCACCTGGGTCGTGAGGATGTCCATGGCGCGCTGATAGTCGCCGCGACCCACGGTGAACGTGAAGGCCGTTTTGCCTTCCACGCTCTGGTTCTGGATGATCATGTCGACGTCGATATTCGCGTCCGCCACCGGGCCGAGAATCTGATACGCGATACCCGGCTTGTCGGGCACACCCATCACGGCGATACGAGCTTCGTCGCGCTGAAACGCGATGCCCGAGATGACTGCTTTTTCCATGGTCTCGTCTTCTTCAAAAGTAATCAGGGTGCCCGACTTCATTTCGGCGTCGAGCGGGATGAGCGGATCGGTCAGGCTCGACAGCACGCGCGTCTTCACCTGATATTTGCCGGCGAATTCCACCGAACGGATCTGCAGCACCTTCGAACCCAGGCTGGCCATTTCCAGCATTTCCTCGAACGTCACGCGATCGAGCCGGCGCGCTTCTTCGACCACGCGCGGGTCGGTCGTGTAGACACCGTCGACGTCCGTGTAGATCAGGCACTCGTCGGCCTTCAACGCGGCCGCGACCGCAACCGCCGACGTATCCGAACCGCCGCGGCCGAGCGTGGTGATATTGCCGTCCGGGTCGATACCCTGGAAGCCGGTGATCACCACCACCTTGCCTGCCTCGAGATCGCGCATCACGCGCTCGCCGTCGATCTCCATGATGCGCGCTTTCGTGAACGCGCTATCCGTTTTGACCGGCACTTGCCAGCCGGCATAGCTGACCGCGTCGACACCGGCTTCCTGCAGCGCGATGGCCAACAGGCCCGAGCTGACCTGCTCGCCGGTGGCGGCGATCATGTCGAGTTCGCGCGGGCTCGGCTGCGTGGTGATTTCTTTCGCGAGACCGAGCAGGCGGTTGGTTTCGCCGGACATTGCCGACGGCACGACCACCATCTTGTGGCCGGCCTTATGCCATTTCGCGACGCGCTTGGCGACGTTCTTGATGCGCTCGACCGAGCCCATCGAGGTGCCGCCGTATTTATGTACGATGAGTGCCATTGTCGTTCTGAACTGAAGGAGAAACCGCGCTGGCGCGCTGGAGACGACCGCACAAAAGCACAGGGGCGCAACGTCTCGTGAACGGCGGCGAAGTGTGTGGCGGCGTAGATGCAGCGCGCGTGCAGCACGCGCGGATTTGCCCGTGATTGATCGCTAATGGCTTACCGGGAATTTCGGATCACGATCGGAAAACCGACACAAGCGACGGCAAAAGCGGGCCGGGCAAACAAGTTAACGTACCCGATCGAGCGCAAAAAGACAAGCCGGAAAGGCCGTGAAAAGGCGTCGAATCGCGGCTGGAAAGGCTTGTCCGGCGCGGATTGACGCGTCGGCGCGCGATTCACCGGTTGGATAATCGGGTCGTCCGACCGGTCGGTCAGGCGATCGTCAGATCTTCGCGCCAATCGATGCGAACGCGGGGTTCCGTCGAGTTGGCGAGCTCCGCGAGCGCCGCGCGGTTGAGGCCGAGCAAGGGCACGAACAGGAGCTCGTCACCGAGATAGAGCAACGGCACGTCGCGTTTCCATGCCGGAATGCCGCGCTCCTGAAAGAGGTTTTTCAGGGTACGGCTCGGCGCGTTGGGCGACAGGTTCACGCGCATGCGCTCGCCGCCGCGGCGGGAACGGACGCTCAGTCGCGCGCGTTTTAGTGCAGCGAGTGGGATCGTGTCAGGCGCGTAGGCTGGCGCGTCGAAACCGGATTGTCCGTGGCGCTCGTCATGCGTGCCCGCGCCCAGGCGAGGGGCGCAATCGCCTTCGTGCCGGCGTCGACGCGCTTCAATCCCGCCCTGCTCCACCAACGCAAACACAAACGTCCCGCGCCATTGCGGCAAACGCCAGATCGATTCGCCCTGCCACGCCAACTCGCTCACCTCGCGCGCGACGAGCGCCGTCTCGTCGGCCGGCTCGCGACTATCGCCCGCCTCCCAGTACACGAGGCCGCGATAGCTGCGCAACGCCTGCCCCGAATAGTCGATCCGCAAGCGGTGACCCTCGTCGGCCTGACCGACTTCGCGCAACTGACGCAATGCGTCGCCGAGTCGCGCGGTCGATGCCGCGACGAAGCCGAGCATGCGCATCCAGTAACGCAAGAGATTGAGCGCGCGATCGTCGTCGAGCGCGAGCAGCGCGTCATGCGACAGCGCGTGTCCTGCCTCACGCGACACCGTGTTCATATCGACGCGTGCGAGATCGTCGAGCAAGCGCTGCGCCGACGCCGCATGCGCCGCCGTGCGCGCCAGCGCATCGCGGAATCCGGGGAAGTGAACGGCCAGCGCGGGCGTCACCTCGTGACGCAAGGCATTGCGCGCGTAGCGGACATCCGCATTGGATTCGTCGTCGATCCAGCGCAACCCGCGTGCGCTCGCGTACTGCTCGAGCTGGGCGCGCAGCAGATGAAGCAGCGGCCGCACCCGCACCGCTGCCGCGCCAGCAGGCGTGTACTCGGGCGCCATCGCCGATAGCCCCGCGAGACCCGCGCCACGCAGCAACTGCAGCAACACCGTTTCCGCCTGATCGTCCGCGTGCTGCGCGAGCCACACCGTATGAACGCCGTGCGCCGCGCACAGCGCATCGAGCGCGCGATAACGTGCTTCGCGCGCGGCGGCCTCGACGCCGGCCCCCGCATCGCGCGGCACGTCGACGCGCCGCGCATCGAATTCGACGCCGCGTTCGCGCGCGAACGCTTCGCCGTGCGCGAGCCACGCGTCGGCATGAGCGCTCAAACCGTGATGCACATGCAGCGCGATCCAACGCGACGCGCCGGCCACCCGCACCGCGGCATCGAGCAAAACGCTCGAATCCAGCCCGCCGCTAAACGCAATCGCAATCCGCGCGTCGCGAGGCAGTGACAATGACAGTGCGGATAAAGAAACGCCGACCGCCTCGAGAACGAGGCGGTCGGCGGAGGAATCGGCGGTGGTGGTCACGTCGCTGGCGCGTGCTGCGCTACCGGACGAAAGAAAACACGCGCGGGCTTACGCACCCGGCGTCGTTTCCTTGAACTTGCCGTACGCCATGAGCCGTTCGAAACGACGTTGACGCAGGTCGGTGATGCTCATGCCCTGGAACTGACGCAGCGAGTCGGCGAGCGCACGGCGCAACATGGCGGCCATGCCCTTCGGATCGCGATGCGCGCCGCCGAGCGGCTCGTTGACGATCTTGTCGATCAAGCCGAGCGCCTTCAGACGATGCGCGGTCAGGCCCAGCGCTTCGGCGGCCTCCGGTGCTTTCGCGGCGCTCTTCCACAGAATCGACGCGCAGCCTTCCGGCGAGATCACCGAATAGGTCGAGAATTGCAGCATCAGCACGCTGTCGCCCACGGCGATCGCGAGCGCGCCGCCCGAACCGCCTTCACCGATGATCGTGGCGATCAGCGGCGTCTTCAGTTCGGCCATGACGTACAGATTGCGGCCGATCGCCTCGGACTGGCCGCGCTCTTCCGCGCCGATGCCGGGATAAGCCCCCGGCGTGTCGATGAACGTGAAGATCGGCAGGCTGAATTTTTCGGCGAGACGCATCAGACGTTCGGCCTTGCGATAGCCTTCCGGACGCGGCATGCCGAAGTTGCGCAGCGCGCGCTCTTTCGTGTCACGGCCCTTCTGATGGCCGATCACCATGCAGGCCTGGCCGTTGAAGCGCGCAAGGCCGCCGACGATCGACAGGTCGTCCGCATAGTTGCGGTCGCCGTGCAGTTCGTGGAAATCGGTGAACAGCTCGTTCACGTAGTCGAACGTGTACGGGCGCTGCGGATGACGGGCAATTTGCGAAACCTGCCACGGTGTGAGGTTCGCGTAAAGATCTTTGGTGAGCTGCTGGCTCTTCTTGGACAGCCGCTCGATCTCTTCCGAAATATCGACGGCCGAATCGTCCTGCACGAAGCGCAATTCTTCGATCTTCGCTTCGAGTTCAGCGATCGGCTGTTCGAAATCCAGAAACGTGGTCTTCATTGGTTGTAATCCTTGGACTTACCGGCAGCGCGTATTCTAACCGCGCGCGCGAATGTCTAAACCCCCTCTAAACTATCGAATACAAATGACCGATAGTTTCCGAGATGGCTGCCTTCTTTGGTTCAGTATTCAGTATTCGACCGGCAACGGATCGAGACTACGCCACATATACCAGGTCGCGACGGTACGCCACGGCTCCCAGTTTGCCGCGACCTCGCGCGCTTCGCTGCGCGTGACCGGTTCGCCGCTGAAATAGTTGACGCTGATCGCGCGGATCAAACCGAGATCGTCGAGCGGCAGAACGTCGGGACGCGACAGATTGAAGATCAGGAACATCTCCGCGGTCCAGCGGCCGATGCCGCGAATCTGCGTGAGTTCGGCGATCACCGCCTCGTCTTCCATGGTCGTCCACTTGCCGACGTGCAGCGCGCCCGACACGAAGTGCTGCGCGAGATCGAGCACGTACTCCGCTTTGCGCCTGGACAAACCGCACGCAGTCAGCTTCTCCTGACCGAGTTTGATGAACTGCTGCGGCACCAGCTTCGGACACGCGGCTTCGACCTTGGCCCACACCGCCTGCGCCGATGCGACCGAAATCTGCTGGCCGACCACCGAACGCGCGAGCGTGACGAACGGATCGCCACGGCTCAGCAAATGCACTGGACCGAATTTCGGAATCAGCTTCTTCAGAATGCGATCGCGCTTGACGAGGTCCGCACACGCCTTGTCCCAATACGCGGGCCGCGTCTCTTCAGGCGTGAGGCCACCAATCTGCACCGGCACCGCGACTTCGCTCGCGCTCGTCCCTTCGCCGCCCGCGCTCGACGACGCACGCGTCTTGCGCACGACTTCGCCTTCGTGACCTTTCTGGGTGACGTGGGCGAGCTCCTGCACGTCGCCCGCAAGTTCGGCCGGCAATGCGCCGTTGCTCTTCGCACGCGGCGCCTTGGCGCGCTTCGCGGACACAGATGCGGATGCCGACACAGACGCCGGAGCCGATGCACCATTGAGCGCCCGCTTCGCCGCCGGCTTTTTCGCCGCGCCCGTTGCGCCCTTGGCCGCCGCCCCACCGGCTTTCGACGATGCTTTTTTTACCGCGCCGCTGCCGCTGCGAGCCGACGTTCGAGTCGACTTGGCGGCGGCTGCCGCGCTTGTTTGAGACGTGGCTCGTTTAGCCGGCGTCTTCGTGGCCGTTGCCATCCTGCCTCCTGCCTGGCGAGTCGATCAGAGGGAAGTACGAGGTGCGCTCACACGCGCCGCCACTCGGTCAACCCGCCGGGTTTGTCTTCAAGTGCAACGCCGGCCTCGAGCAATTCGGCCCGGATCCGGTCTGCTGCCGCATAGTCCTTCGCCTGCTTGGCGGCCACGCGCGCGGCGATCTTCGCTTCGATCGCGGCGGGCTCGAGCGCGCCTTCGGCGGCGACGCCCGCGGCCTGCTGCAGGTATGCACGCGGCTCACGGCCGAGCAGCCCGAGCACCGCGCCCAGCGAGCGCAGTTGACGGGCCAGCGCGGGGTCGCGCGTGCGGTTCACTTCAGTGGCCAGTTCGAACAACACCGACACCGCGACCGGCGTGTTGAAGTCGTCGTTCATGGCGGCCTGGAAACGCTGCGCGAACGCCTCGTTCCAGTCGAGCCCGGCGCTGTCGGGCGTCACGTCTTTCAGCGCGGTGTACAACCGCGCGAGCGCGTTGCGCGCGTCGTCGATATGCACGTCGCTGTAGTTCAACGGCGAACGGTAGTGCGCACGCGCAATGAAAAAACGCACGACCTCGGCATCGTACTGCGCCAATACTTCGCGAATCGTAAAGAAGTTGTTCAACGACTTCGACATCTTCTCATTGTCGATCTGCACGTAGCCGTTGTGCATCCAGTAATTCACGAACGTTTGTCCGGTCGCGGCTTCACTTTGCGCGATTTCGTTTTCATGGTGCGGAAACTGCAGATCCTGGCCGCCGCCATGAATGTCGAAACGATCGCCGAGCAACGAGCAGCCCATCGCAGAGCATTCGATATGCCAGCCCGGACGGCCGCGGCCGAATGTCGAGTCCCAGCCGGTGTCGGCCGGCTCTTCCGGTTTCGCTTTTTTCCACAGCACGAAGTCGAGCGGGTCCTGCTTCGCGTCGTTCGCTGCGACGCGTTCGCCCGCGCGCAGATCTTCGATCGATTTACCCGACAGCTTGCCGTAGCCCGCGAACTTGCGCACCGCGTAGTTCACGTCGCCGTCGCTCGCCTGATAGGCGCAACCGTTCGACTGGAGCTTCTCGATCATGCCGAGCATCTGCGGAATGAAATCGGTGGCGCGCGGCTCGATGTCGGGCCGTGCGATGCCGAGCGCGTCCGCGTCTTCGTGCAACGCGGCGATGAAGCGGTCGGTCAACGACTTGATCGTCTCGCCGTTCTCGACCGCGCGCCGGATGATCTTGTCGTCGATATCCGTGATGTTGCGCACGTAGGTCACCTCGTAACCGAGCGTGCGCAGCCAGCGCTGCACGATGTCGAACACGACCATGACCCGCGCATGACCGACGTGACAATAGTCGTACACGGTCATCCCGCAGACATACATCCGCACGACGCCGGGCTGCAGCGGCACGAAGTTTTGCTTGTCACGCGCGAGCGTGTTGTAGATGCGCAGTGATTCCATAGAGAACGGTGCGTGGGCCGAAAGAAATCCGCAATGTGTTTCATGCGCGCCGTGCCCCGCGAACTGACGGCGGGTGCGTCGCGTACAGCAAAACCGGTGCAGCGGATGCGGCGGTCAGGCTGCGATCAAGGCGGAGACGACCACGAGTGGCGAAAAGACAGTTTGCGGTTCGACGGAACGCGCAGACCTTTTGTTAGAATGGGTCGGAGTATAACATCCAGACCTGAGCCTATGAAACCTTCCAGCGGCCGCGCGCGCAGCGCTGCGACCCACGCCGCGACAGCCTTTGATGGCGTCGTGCGCGGCGTGTCCCGTGGCGTTGTTCGTGACTCCACGCGTGCCCTCGCCTTGCGCGTCGCCCTCGCTGCCGCGCTCGCGGTTGCGCCCGGCGCAGCCGCGTTTGCGCAGAAGGCGTCGACCTTGCCGCAAGGCCCCGCGGTGCGCGACAACACGCCGGAAATCGACACCACGATCGCGCAGAAAAACTGGCAGGCCGCGCTGACCCAGCTCGACGCGCGCATCGCGTCGAACCCGCGCGACGCCCAGGCCAAATTCAAGCGCGCCACCGTGCTGGCGCACCTGAATCGCGACGACGAGGCGATCACCGCCTTCACCGAACTCACGCAGTTGTACCCCGAGCTGCCCGAGCCGTATAACAACCTGGCGGCGCTCTACGCGAAAGAAGGCCGTTATACGGAAGCACGCGGCGCGCTCGAAACGGCAACCAAGGTGAATCCCGGCTACGGTCTCGCCTACGAGAACCTCGGCGACCTCTATCTGCGCATGGCCAATGAGGCCTACCGTCGCGCGCAAAGCCTGGGCAAGGCCAGCGCCACGACCACGCAGCGCCTCGCGGACATTCAGAAGATCGTCTCGCCGCCGCAGACCAAAACGCCGGCCGTGAAAAAGGCGGCCGTCGCGCCGGACGATTACACGGCCCGCGCCACCTCGAACATGACCGACTCGTCCAGCTTCCAGTTCGGCGGCTCGAACGGCTCGCTCGCCATGCCGCCCTACATGGCGCCGTCGAAGTAACGCCGCGCTGTTTCCGGCACATCGTTTTTTCCAACCCTGAGGATCTTCATGAAATGGTTGATGTTGGCGCTCGGCAGCGCCGCCCTGATCGCAAACGCTCCCGCCTTTGCCCAGTCCGGTTCGCAAGCCACGCATCCGTCCGTCCTCTTCAAGACGTCGGAAGGCGACATCCGCGTCGAGTTGTATCCTGAGAAAGCACAGAAGACGGTCGCCAACTTCCTCGACTACGTGAAGTCCGGCCAGTACAGCGGCACGATTTTCCACCGCGTGATTCGCGGCTTCATGATTCAGGGTGGCGGCTACACGCAGAGCTTCGCCGAGAAGCCGACCCGCGCGCCGATTCCGCTCGAAAGCCGTAACGGTCTGAAGAACGCCGCCGGCACGCTCGCCATGGCGCGCACCAGCGACCCGAATTCGGCCACCGCGCAATTCTTCATCAACACGGTGGACAACGCCGGCCTCGACTATCCGAATCCGGACGGCAACGGCTACGCGGTGTTCGGCAAGGTCACGAGCGGCATGGACGTCGTGAAGAAGATCGAAGGCACACCCACCACCACGCGCGGCCCGATGAGCGACGTGCCGGCCAAGGCCGTCGTGATCGAGTCGGCTACGGTGGTCGGCAAGTAACAGACAGACAGCAGCAAGCGGCAGGCGCTCAATCCACGCCCCGGCGCGGACCGCCGTCATCGCTTCATATGAGGGGCGGCCGCGCTTTTTACCCACCTCGTTCATCAAAGGATTCCATCATGGTTGAACTGCATACGAACCACGGCGTCATCAAACTCGAACTGGACGCTGAGAAGGCGCCGAAGTCGGTTGAGAATTTCCTCAACTACGTGAAGGCCGGTCACTACGACAACACGGTGTTCCACCGCGTGATCGACGGCTTCATGATCCAGGGTGGCGGTTTCGAACCCGGCATGAAGCAGAAGCCGACGGCTGAAGCGATCGACAACGAAGCCAACAACGGTCTGAAGAACGTCAACGGCTCGGTCGCAATGGCACGCACAAACGACCCGCACTCGGCGACCGCGCAATTCTTCATCAACGTGAACGACAACGACTTCCTGAATCACTCGTCGCCGACGCCGCAGGGCTGGGGCTACGCCGTGTTCGGCAAGGTCGTCGACGGTCTGGACATCGTCGAGAAGATCAAGAAGGTCAAGACGGGTTCGAAGGGCTTCCATCAGGACGTGCCGGTCGACGACGTCGTGATCGAAAAGGCCGTGATCGTCGATTAAGCGGCAACGGCGCGCCCAACGCGCGCCCTGCACGCGTCGACTCGTTCGAACTGATATCAGGCACCTTCAATGCTGCAAGAAACGCCGCTGCGAAGCGTCGCCGCGGGCGTGCCTGGCGAGGGCAAACGCCCGCACGCCGCACGCCCGTTTTTTTTCCTCTCCGACATTCACTTGAGCGAGGCGATTCCGCACACGGTCGCCGCGTTCGAGCATTTCATTCGCGTCACCGCCGAGCAGGCGGATTCGGTTTTCATTCTCGGCGACCTGTTCGAGTACTGGATCGGCGACGACATGCTGGTCGAGCCGTTTGCCGGCCGTATCGCGGCGCTGCTGCACACGTTGTCGGAGCGCGGCATCGCGCTCTACATCATGCATGGCAATCGCGATTTTTTGCTGGGCAAGCGCTTCATGAAAGCGGCCGGCGCGATCTGGCTGCCCGATCCGTTCGTGATCACCGCGTTCGGCACGCGTGTGGTGCTGGCACATGGCGACGGGCTGTGTACCGCCGACCGTGGTTATCAGGCGTTCCGCCGCTTTGCGCGCAGCCGCTTCGCGCAGTTGCTGTTTCTGGCGTGGCCGTTCCGCTGGCGTCAGTCGCTCGCGGAGAACATGCGCACGAAGAGCGAGCAAGGGCGCGCACGGCCCGTCTCGCCGAAGTACGACGTGACCTCGAAAGCCGTTGCCGCATTGTTCAAAGCGTCGAACACCGCAACCCTCATTCATGGTCATACGCACCGGCCGGCGCGGCACCGCGAGCCCGCGGGCACGCGCTGGGTGCTGCCGGATTGGGATCTCGACCACGGCGAGCGCCGTGGCGGTTATCTGCGGATCGATGCCGAAGGAATTCGGGCGTTACCGCTGGATTGACGTCGGCGTGGCCGAGCGTACCGAGCGTGGTGTACGGCCGTCATACGACGCAAGGCCAGCACCGGCACGCTAATCGATGCCAGCCGGATTCGATGGCGCAACGACGGGCTCGCATCGGCCCTTGCCTGTCGCTCGCTATCGCGGACTAACGCTCCGCTGCCACGTCTTCCACTTTTCCTGCGATCGCGGCTGACAAACGTCGTAAATCGAGCAACGCCGCATCGGCGCCTTGCAGCCCTTCCAGACTCGTGCCCAGCCGCTCCAGCGCGCCGACGATTTCGTCGATGCGCCGTGACTGCGTGGCCGCGTGATCGATCAGCCCGTGAATGGCGAGCGACACAGGATCGTCCGCATTCGGCGTGATGCCGTAGGCACAGAACGCACTGCTCGCGCCGGCGCGTTTCGCTTGCCGCGCCGCGTCGGCGGTCGCTTCGCCTTGCGGCGCGCCTGCCGCAACTGCGGCGCCTGCCGAAGCCACCGCCGAAGCCGCCGGCACGATGATCCGCGCCGGATTGCCCACCGCCGTGCCGCCGGCGGGCACCGGCTTGGTAACCACCGCGTTCGAACCGATCTTCGCTTCCGCGCCGATCGTGAAGCCGCCCAGCACCTTCGCGCCCGCGCCGACGATCACGCCGCGCTCGAGCGTCGGATGCCGTTTCGCGCCGCGCGTGAGCGAGGTTCCGCCGAGCGTCACGCCCTGGTAAATCGTGCAGTCGTCGCCGATCTGCGCGGTTTCGCCGATCACCACGCCCATGCCGTGATCAATGAACACACGCCGCCCCACCGTCGCGCCCGGATGGATTTCGATGCCGGTCATGAAACGCGCCATCTGCGACACGAAGCGCGCAAGCCAACGGCGCTCTGCCCGCCAGCACGCATGCGCAAGCCGGTGCAGCACGAGTGCGTGCAGGCCCGGATAACACGTGATGACTTCCCAGGCGCTGCGGGCGGCGGGATCGCGCTCGCGGATCGTGGCAATGTCTTCGCGAAGTCTCGTGAACATGGCAGGAATGGTGTCGTGGGAGAAGGAACGCCGGTGCGAAATACCGCACCCGACGGCATGCTTGCCGCATAGCAGCCCGGCAGCTTTGCTTAGAACGTTTCGAGCGATTGTAGGGGGATTGCGCGGAACCTGCCGGAAGCCCACGCTGCCGGCAAGGTCGTCGATGGCGACGCGGGGCGTCAGGCGCCGTCGCCGTCCGGGTGGCGGGTTTTCAGCAGAATGTGCTTGGCGATGCCGCGCACGATATTCACTTCCTCGCGCTCCAGACCGGAACGCGCGAATAGCCGCCGCAAGCGCGACATCAGCTTCTTCGGATTGGCCGGATCGAGAAATTCGAGCGCGACCAGCGCGCTTTCCAGATGCGTGAACATGCTTTCGATTTCGTCGCTGGCCGCGCGGGGTTCGGCGGTGTCGCCCTGCGCCGTGGACGCTTGCCCGGCCGCCTGCATGACCGAGGACGCCGCGCTGTCGGTCGACAGAAACGAGGTGCGTAATTCATACGCCAGCACCTGCACCGCCTGCGCGAGATTGAGCGAGCTGTAGGCCGGATTGGCCGGAATATGCACCAGCGCGCCGCACCGTTCGACATCTTCGTTCGACAGGCCGGTGCGCTCGTTGCCGAACACCAGCGCGATCTCGCCGTGCGCCGCCTGGTCACGCGCGACGCCGGCCGCGACGCGCGGCGTGCCTTGCGGCGGTCCGTATTCGCGCAGCCGCGCCGTCAACGCGACCGACCAGTGCACCCCGCTCAGCGCGTCGGCGAGCGTATGCACGACGTGCACGGACGCCAGCACGTCGTCCGCGCCGGCCGCCATGGCGATCGCTTCCGGATCGTTTTGCACGTTCGGCACGCGCGGCGAGACCAGCACGAGGCGCGAGAAGCCCATGGTCTTCAGCGCGCGCGCCGCCGCGCCGACGTTACCGGGATGACTCGGCTCGACGAGCACGAAACGGGTCGAGGTGAAGCCGCCGCGAAACTCGGCCACGGCGGGATCGGAGGAATGGTGGGTGTGGTCCACGATGGCGTTCTGCAAGACTAAAGACGCGTATGGTAGCGCCAAGCCTCTAAGCGGTCCGGTTTTCCTGTAAATACGGGCAAACCATGCCTTGGCGACCGGACTCGAGGAAAACTCAGGTAAAATATTGAGATTCGCGTCCGGTTTTCGTCTGTCCACGAAAGACACCGAAAGGTCCGGCGCCTCGTTCTTATCCAATTCGTCTCCGTCGGCGGAATGCGCACCGGGCCTGTACCGGGCGAGCGTTCCGTGCTGTTTTCGCGCCTCGCAGGCGCCCTGTCAGCGCAGGTTTAGCGCTTATTTACCGGCCAGCAGCCGTGCTGCCCCGGCACAAGGATCCAGTCTCATGCATCCCATGCTCAACATCGCCGTGAAGGCCGCGCGCCGCGCCGCCCAGATCATCACCCGCGCGTCGCTCGACCTCGATCTGATCCAAGTCAGCAAGAAACAGCACAACGATTTCGTCACGGAGGTCGACAAAGCGTCTGAAGCGGCGATCATCGACACGCTGAAGACCGCCTACCCCGATCACGCCATCCTCGCCGAAGAATCCGGCAAGTCGGATAACGAATCCGAATATCAGTGGATCATCGATCCGCTCGACGGCACCACCAATTTCATTCACGGCTTCCCGTACTACTGCGTATCGATCGCGCTTGCTCACAAGGGCATCGTGACCCAGGCCGTGGTCTACGATCCGACCCGCAACGACCTGTTCACCGCCTCGCGCGGCCGTGGCGCGTTCCTGAACGACCGCCGTATCCGCGTCGCCAAGCGCGACCGTCTGGCCGACGGCCTGATCGGCACGGGCTTCCCGTTCCGTGAAACCGACGGCCTCGCCGCCTACGGCCGCCAGTTCGCCGAAATGACCGAGGCCTGTGCCGGCCTGCGCCGTCCGGGTGCGGCTGCGCTCGATCTGGCGAACGTCGCCGCCGGCCGCATGGACGGTTTCTTCGAGCAAGGCCTGAATCCGTGGGACGTCGCCGCGGGCAGCCTGCTGATCACGGAAGCGGGCGGTCTGGTGGGCAATTACACCGGCGACTCGGACTTCCTGCACATCGGTGAAATCGTCGCGGGCAACCCGAAGATTTACGCGCAGATGATCCCGATCCTGTCGCGCTACAGCCGGACCCGCCAGCAAGCGGATTAAGCGGCACACGGCTGCGATTCTGGTGGAACGGTTCAAACCGGAACCGCCAGATTCACGAGATTCACAAGCCAGGTCCGCGTCATTGCGCGACCGACCGGTCTTGAGTGTCAGCTCAGGCCACGCCCACAGAAACACCACAAGCGGCTTCGGCCGCTTTTTCGTTTGGCTCGCCTGCATCGCGCAAGCGTTCGTGCTACAAAGCGGGATGCCGCACCGGCCCGCCCGATCGCCGGTTGCGTTTTGCGCGTCTTTCGCTGCGCCCTGCCGTGCGCCAACTTCGGCGCACCGCTTTCGATCCGCTTCATGAAAAAAGGCTTCTACACAATCATTGCGGCGCAGTTTATTTCGTCGCTCGCGGACAATGCCCTGCTGATCGCCGCCATCGCGCTGCTCTCCGTGATTCGCTCGGCCGCCTGGGTCACTCCGCTGCTGCAAATTTTCTTCACCGTCTCGTACGTGTTGCTCGCGCCGTTCGTCGGCGCCTTCGCCGACGCGATGCAGAAGCGGCACGTGATGTTCGCCTCCAACGCGCTGAAGGCGAGCGGTTGCCTGATGATGATCGCCGGCGTGCATCCGATGATCGCCTATGGCGTGGTCGGCTTCGGCGCCGCCGCGTATTCGCCCGCCAAATACGGCATCCTCACCGAGCTGCTGCCCGCCGACCGACTCGTCAAGGCGAACGCATGGCTCGAATCGGCGACGGTACTGTCGACCATTGTCGGCACGATGGTCGGCGGCGCGCTGATCAGCACGGTCGCCGACAAATTCGTCGCGCACGCGCATTGGCCGCTGATCCGCTCGTCCGCCGATCTGGCGATGTTCGCGACCATGGTCACCTACGCGATCGCCGCCGCGATCAACATTTTCATTCCCGACACCGGCGCGCGCTATCCGAACCGCCTCACCGAACCGAAGAAGCTGGTGGGCGATTTCTATCACTGCTTCAACGTGCTGTGGGCCGACAAGCTCGCGCAGATCGCGCTGTGGGTCACGACCTTGATGTGGGGCGGCGCGGTGACGTTGCAATTGCTGGTGCTCAAATGGGCCAACGTCAATCTCGGGCTGTCGCTGTCGAAGGCGGCGGTCATGCAAGGGGTCACGGGGCTCGGCATCGCGGTCGGCGCGGCGGCCGCGGCGGCGCTGATTCCATTGCGCCAGTCGTTGCGGGTGCTACCAGTGGGGATTCTCACCGGCGCGGTGGCGATCGCGGTGGCGTTCTACAACAAGGATCTGTTCCCGGCGGGCTCGGGCATCCGGATCGGCACGTACGTGCTGCCGTTTTACATTCTGTTCGCCTATCCGCTAATGATCCTGCTCGGCGCCTTGTCGGGCTTTTTCATCGTGCCGATGAACGCGATTCTGCAGCACCGCGGCGCCACGCTGCTGTCGGCGGGGCATTCGATCGCGGTGCAGAACTTCAATCAGAATCTGGCCGTGCTGCTGATGCTCGGGGTCTATGCGTTACTGCTGACCGCGAAGCTGCCGGCGCAGTGGATCATCGTCGTGTTCGGCAGCTTCATCACGTTCATGATGTGGCTCGCGAAACGGCGCAGCGCGGTGAATGAGCGCAAGGTGGATATGCGGGCGATGGTGGAGGAGTGAGTGTGCGTGGGCGTTTGTGTGGCGGTTTGAGCCGTGGCACGTTACCGGCTCAGCGCGACGCGCCGCCGCGCTCAATCCCTTCGCGCAGGGCTCAAGCCTTGACCGCGTTCCGTTGTACCGCCACGCACCTGATTTCGGCCAGCAAGCCCGGATGCGCGAGTTCCGATACGCCAATCGCCGTCCACGCACATGTACCGCGCGGAAAAACCCGGTTCTTCACTTCGCGGAAGACTGCCATGTGTACGCTCATCTGGACGTGGTAAGTCGTCATCTCGACGACGTCTTCAAACGTGCAGCCTGCCGCCTCGAGAAGTATCTTCAGATTTTCCCAGCACGCGAGGAACTGCGCCTCGGGATCGTGGATGACTTCGAGCTCACGTGTACGCCCGACTTGTCCGGCGCAAAATACCGTTGTTCCTACCTTGACGGCGGGCGCATAGCCCGCGCGCTCAACGATCTGTTCCATTCCATCGGGAACGATGATTTCTCGGTCGGTCATGCAGGGATTCCTTCGCGATGGTGAGAGGCGTTAGTGAGTAGCGATAGCGGGTTCGGATCGACGCAACTATATCGCCGGCTGCGTCGAATTCGAACCAACGCGGCCATCGGTCGCATCCGATAGTTAGCCGATCGTTACCCTAGTCCGGGAGCGCAACGAACACCTTGCACCGGCCGCCAGACGCAAAAACGACCTTCTGGCGATGCTCGGCCATGCTGGAAGTGCAACGAGGAGTTCGGCATGCCGAAGAAAATTAACTCTGGCGTCGCGATGACACCGGGCCACGCGACGTAGGCACTGCGCGCCGTTCTTACGTTCGGCAACCGGAGCCTGTTCGACATGCCCCTCGACCGAATGGCGGCACCGGATTCCCACTGCGTAATTCGACTGCTGCGGTACCATATCGCCGTTTGGTGCGTTAGTCGGTTACCGCTTGTGCGTGACCGGCTCTTGCCCCTCTTCGCGCGCGCATCAAGTACATAAAATTCAGCGTAGGTTTTGCCGGCAAATAGAGATGTTCCGGCCAGAAACCTGCGCTAACCGCTCAAGCTTTGCACTGTGAAAGCATGCACGAGCATGCCTGGACAGAAACATGCAAAAAGGCCATGCGCCTTGCTGGATATAGGATAGATGGAAGAAACGACCGCAAAACCTGACGTGAAAAGCATCGACTTAAGCAATCACACGCCCATGATGCAGCAATACCTGCGCATCAAAGCGGATCATCCGGGCACGCTGGTGTTCTACCGGATGGGCGATTTCTACGAACTCTTTTTCGACGACGCCGAAAAGGCCGCCCGTCTGCTCGATCTGACGCTCACGCAGCGCGGCGCGTCAGGCGGCAATCCGATCAAAATGGCCGGCGTGCCGCATCACGCGGTCGAACAATATCTGGCCAAGCTGGTGAAGCTCGGCGAATCCGTCGCGATCTGCGAACAGATCGGCGACCCGGCGACGTCGAAGGGCCCCGTCGAACGTAAAGTGGTACGCGTGGTGACGCCAGGCACCCTCACGGACGCCGCGTTGTTGTCGGACAAGAACGACGTCTATCTCATGGCGCTGTGCGTCGCGCACAACCGCCGCGGCGTCGCGACCAGCGTCGGGCTGGCGTGGCTGAATCTGGCGAGCGGCGCGTTGCGCCTCGCGGAAGTCGCGCCCGACCAGGTGGCGGCCGCGCTCGAACGCATTCGTCCCGCGGAAATTCTGGTGGCCGATTCCACCGCGGATTCCGCTAGCTGGACGCCGCCCGTCAATGCCGGCGCCCTCACCCGCGTGCCGGTGTGGCACTTCGATATCGCGTCGGGCACGCAGCGTCTCTGCGATCAACTGGAAGTGGCGGGCCTCGACGGCTTCGGCGCCCATTCGCTGACGGCCGCATGCGGCGCGGCCGGCGCGTTGCTGCTGTACGCGGCGGCCACGCAAGGCCAGCAATTGCGCCACGTGCGCAGCCTGAAGGTGGAATACGAGTCCGAATATATCGGCCTCGACCCGGCCACCCGCCGCAACCTCGAACTCACCGAAACGCTACGCGGTACCGAGTCGCCCACGCTGTGCTCGCTGCTCGACACCTGCTGCACGACCATGGGTAGCCGGCTGCTGCGTCACTGGCTGCATCACCCGCCGCGCGAAGCCGCGGTGGCGCAGGCACGGCAGCAAGCCATCGGCGCGCTGCTCGACGCGCCGTTCGGCACGAGCGTCGACTCGCTGCGCGGCGCGCTGCGGCAAATCTCGGATATCGAACGGATCACCGGGCGTCTCGCGCTGTTGTCCGCGCGGCCTCGCGATCTGTCGAGCCTGCGCGACACGTTCATCGCGTTGCCCGACCTGCGCATGCAGCTCGCGGCGGTGTCGTCCAACGCGGATTCGCTCGCGCGTATCGACGCGTCGCTCGTGCCGCCGCAAGACTGCGTCGAACTGCTCAGGCGCGCGGTCGCGCAGGAGCCGTCGGCGATGGTGCGCGACGGCGGCGTGATCGCACGCGGTTATGACGCGGACCTCGACGAGTTGCGCGATATTTCGGAGAACTGCGGGCAGTTCCTGATCGACCTCGAAACACGCGAGCGCGCCCGCACGGGCATCGGCAATCTGCGCGTCGAGTACAACAAGGTGCACGGCTTCTATATCGAAGTCACACGCGGTCAGACCGACAAGGTACCCGACGACTATCGGCGCCGCCAGACCCTGAAGAACGCCGAGCGCTACATCACACCGGAGCTGAAAACTTTCGAGGACAAAGCGCTGTCGGCGCAGGAACGCGCACTGGCACGCGAACGCGCGCTATACGATGCGCTGCTGCAGGCGCTGCTGCCCTTCATCCCCGACTGCCAGCGGGTCGCTTCGGCGCTCGCCGAACTCGATCTGCTGGCGGCCTTCGCCGAACGCGCCCGCGCGCTCGACTGGGTCGCGCCGAGCTTCTCGCCGAATACCGGTATCGAAATCGAACAGGGGCGTCACCCGGTGGTCGAGGCGCAGGTCGAGCAGTTCATCGCCAACGACTGCACGCTGACACCCGAGCGCAAACTGCTGCTGATCACCGGCCCGAACATGGGCGGTAAATCGACCTTCATGCGGCAGACCGCGCTGATCGCGCTGCTGGCTTACGTGGGCAGCTACGTGCCGGCCCGGCGCGCGGCGTTCGGGCCGATCGACCGCATCTTCACGCGGATCGGCGCGGCCGACGACCTGGCCGGCGGCCGCTCGACCTTCATGGTGGAAATGACCGAAGCCGCCGCGATCCTTAACGACGCGACACCGCAAAGTCTCGTGCTGATGGATGAAATCGGCCGCGGCACGTCGACCTTCGACGGGCTCGCGCTGGCCTGGGCGATCGCACGACATCTGCTGTCGCACAACGGCTGCCATACGCTGTTTGCCACGCATTACTTTGAACTCACTCAGTTGCCGGCCGAGTTTCCGCACGCGGCCAACGTGCATCTGTCGGCGGTCGAGCATGGGCACGGCATCGTGTTCCTGCACGCGGTCAACGAAGGGCCGGCGAATCAGAGCTACGGTCTGCAGGTCGCGCAGCTCGCGGGCGTGCCGAACGCGGTGATTCGCGCGGCGCGCAAGCATCTCGCGCATCTCGAGCAGCAATCGGCGGCGCAACCCGCGCCGCAACTCGATCTGTTCGCCGCCCCCATGCCGATGCAGCTCGAAGACACGGACGACGAACGCTACGACGAGCCGCAGGCCGCCGCATTGCCGCCCGCCATGCAGGCGCTCGCCGAACGTCTGCGCGCAATCGACCCGAACGACTTGCGCCCGCGCGAAGCGCTCGACCTGCTGTACGAACTGCACGAGCTGGCTACCGCGCCAGATGCGGATCATTGACGCTCCCAGACCCCGGCAGCGACCGCGCACGTTTCGCGCGGCGCTGAACTTCGCCCCGCTTCTCACGGGCGGCTTTGTGCCGCTCGTGGGTCTGCTCATGGGTCTACTCACCGGCCTGCTCATATGCGCCCAGTCGGCGCACGCCGAGGCGCAGCGCTACGCGTTCGCGGTCATCGCCAACACGCTGCAAAACACCGCCGACGAAGCCGCCACGCAGCGCCTGATCGACGCGATCGGGCGGGAGCGAGACATCGCGTTCGTCGTCTATAACGGCAATCTGAAGGGTGCGAAAGAAGCCTGCCGCGACGCGCTCTACGAGCGCCGTCACGCGTTGCTCGAAACCTCGCGGCCCGCGCTGTTCTTCATTCCGGGCCAGCATGACTGGGCCGATTGCGGCACCGCCGAAGCCGGCGGCTTCGACCCGACCGAACGGCTTGACCAGTTACGCCAGACCCTGTTCGCCGATTCGACGTCGATGGGCCAGAACCCCATCGCGCTGACGCGCGAAAGCGAAGTCTCGCGCTTTCGTCCGTTTCGCGAAAACGTGCGCTGGCAAGTGGGCGACACCGTGTTCATCGGTCTGAACGCGCCGGGCCCGAACAATCACTATCTGAGCGCGGGCGGCCGCAACGGTGAATTCGAAGACCGGGCAATCGCCAATGCATTCTGGCTCGAGCATGCCGGTGAATATGCGAAACGCCGCGATGCGCGTGCGATCGTCGTGTTCATTCAAGGCGACCCCGACCCGGAGCGTTATGAACGGCCCGACCGTTTCGCCTGGCTGCGTTTTGCACGCACCACGCGCCGCGACGGTTTTCTGGAATTCAAGCGCAGTATGGTCAAACTCGCGCAGACGTTCCGCGGACCGGTGCTGGTGATTCATTGCGACGACGAACGCGCGAGCGGCGGCTTCCTGATCGATCAGCCGTTACGCAATGACAAGGGCGCGCTCGTGACGAATCTCACGCGGATCGCGCTGGCGCCGCATGATCGTCTTAACCAATGGATTCGAATTGAAGCGGACCCCGGCAGGAAACCGCCCTTCCGCGTGAGTGTGCGCGACGTACCTAAGCAGATGCCTTTGCCCGTGCCGCCCCCTTTGCCGCCGCACGAAGAGCCCGCCGCGTCGATGCCGGCAGTGCCCTCGCTCGGTCCCGCTTCGGAATTGCCACCGCTGTTGCCGACGCCCGGGGAGTCGCAACTGGATCAGCAGCCGCGCATTCCGGCCGACCAGGGTGGCGGCGGCTACGGGCCGGCGACCTCGGTGCCACCCGCCTCCGCTACCTCGACGCACATGCCGGGCGCCGCTTCAGGTACGAACCTGAACGGCGGCGTGCCGGCCAGCTCAGTGCAGCGTGGGCCCTGACTTGTCGTCGTCAGCTTCGTCGTCTTCGTCGAGAACTTCGAGGCCGTCGGCGCCATGCGCGTGTTCGTGCTGAATTTCGTCTTCAGTCGCGGGACGCACGTCCTTGACCGTCAACGCGAAACGCAGCGCCATGCCGGCGAGCGGATGGTTGCCGTCGAGCACGACTTTGTCTTCCGCGACGTCCGTGACCACGTAGACGAGCGAATCGAGATCTTCGTCGCCCTCTTCCGGCGTGCCTTCGAATTGCATGCCGACTTCGAGCGGTTCGGGAAAACGATCGCGCGGCTCGATCTTCACCAGGTCGGGGTCGTACTCACCGAACGCGTCGGCCGGTTCAAGCTGGATCTGGGCCTCGAAGCCGGCCTCGTGGCCGTCGAGCTCTTCCTCGATCTTGGGGAACGTGCCATCATAGCCGCCGTGCAGATAGACCATCGGCTCGTCGCTTTCTTCAATCAGATTGCCCTGCGCATCCGACAGCTTGTAAGCGACCGACACGACGGTGTTCTTTGCGATTTTCATTCGACTCTCCAGAATACAACTCACATTATACGATGCCCAAGCGGCCCACTGACCACCCGGCCGACCTCGCTTCGGCACGAAATTCTTCATCGGCGGCGAAGCCGGTTCTGCCACCCTCGCCCGACACGCCGACACCGCTGCTCGGCGGTCTGACGCCCTCGCAATTCATGCGCCGCTACTGGCAAAAAAAGCCGCTGCTGATCCGTCAGGCGATCCCGAACGTCGAGGCGCCGCTCTCGCGCGAGGAATTTTTCGAGCTGGCCGATCAGGACGAAGTCGAAGCCCGTCTGATCACCCATTTTCGCAACAAGTGGCAACTCGAGCACGGCCCCTTTGCGCCTGACGAACTGCCGTCGGCGAAGCAGCGCGCATGGACTTTACTCGTGCAAGGCGTCGACCTTCATAACGACCGTGCGCGCGCCTTGCTGGACCGCTTCCGTTTCGTGCCGGACGCGCGGCTCGACGACCTGATGATCTCGTACGCAAGTGACGGCGGCGGTGTCGGCCCGCACTTCGATTCCTACGACGTGTTTCTTTTGCAAGTAAAAGGCAAGCGGCGCTGGCGCATCAGCGCGCAGAAAGACCTCACCTTGCAGGACGGCCTGCCTTTGAAAGTTTTACAGAATTTCCAGGCCGAAGAGGAATGGGTGCTCGAGCCGGGCGACATGCTCTACCTGCCGCCGCATATCGCCCATGACGGCATCGCCGAAGGCGAATGCATGACCTGTTCGATCGGTTTCCGCGCGCCCTCGGCGAGCGAGTTGACTGCGCAATTCCTCTACCATCTGGCCGAGCGCGGCGAGTCGGCGACCCAACCGGGCGCGTTGTATCGCGACCCGCAGCAACCCGCTGTCGAACGTCCGGCCGAGTTGCCGGCAGCGCTGGTCGAAAGGGTTGGATCGATCCTTGCTGGCATCAAGTGGAAAGAGCAGGATATTGCGTCGTTCCTTGGCACGTACCTCAGCGAACCTAAGCCGAGTGTCGTGTTTGATCCGCCGCAAAGGCCGCTTAATGAAGCCCGTTTCATCAGTCGCGCATCAAAGTCAGGCATTCGGCTGAACCGCAAGACTAATTTGTTGTACAACCGCCGTTTTTTCTTCGTAAATGGAGAGGAAACGTCATTTGATGGCGCAAAAAAGTGGTTGATTGATCTCGCTGACCACCGGTGTATGAGTGCGAAACGCTTTGTAACACTCTCACACGATTCGTCGGTGACAGCATTGCTGCACGAGTGGTATTGTGCGGGCTGGATAGAAGTGGGCGAGCTCGCGTAACAGTTTGCGCAATGCTTGCTCACCTGCTATACCGTACTTTCAAATTTTGTATGAGAAAGACAACGTATTGACCCCGGATTTATGGATTGTCAGTACGAAAGTGCATATAATTTCCGCCCAAGCCGTAGGGAAGATTCCAGCTCGTTCAAAGAGCTTCTCCACCAACGGCCCAGGTCGGTGTTGGAGCACATTACCGGTTTTATTTTGCGCTGTTGCTTACCTTTAAACCATAAAAGGACGTGATCATGAAGAAATCCCTCCTCGTAGCATCCCTGTTGGCAGCTGTGGCACTGGCTGCATGCAACAAGAGCAACGATCAAGCCGCTGCCCCGGCTAGCGACGCAGCTGCTGCTTCGGCACCGGCTGCTGCAGCTTCGGATTCGGCTATGGCTGCTTCGGGTGCTGCTGCTGCTGCGAGCGACGCTGCTGCTTCGGCTACGGCGGCTGCTTCGGACGCAACCGCTGCTGCTTCGGACGCTGCTGCTTCGGCTGCTGCTCCGGCTTCGGGCGCAAGCCAGTAAGCTGTCGCGTAGGGTTCGCCTCTGGGCGAAAACTGCCTCGGGAAGTCCCCTCGATTTCCCGGGCAGTAAAGCAAAACGCCACGGATTCACATCCGTGGCGTTTTGTCGTTTGGGCGGCGCTTTTTACAACAGCGCCGACTTAATACCAACTTGCGTGTGTTATTCGGCGGATGTCGCGCTCTCTTCAAAAAACTCACGCACCACTTCGATTTCACGTGTGCGCTTGAAGGGCGGCAGGCTCTGCCATATACGGCGCCCATACGGTTTGTCGACGAGACGTGTGTCGCAGATCATCAGTACGCCGCGATCGGTCTCGGCGCGAATCAGACGGCCTGCACCCTGCTTCAACGTGATCACTGCCTGCGGCAATTGATGCACGGCAAACGGGCTCAAGCCTTTCTTCGTCAACGCGTCGAGACGCGCGGACAATACCGGGTCGTCAGGCGGCGCGAACGGCAGCTTGTCGATCACCACCAGCGACAGCGCATCGCCGCGCACATCGACACCTTCCCAGAAACTCTGACTGCCCACCAGGATCGCATTACCGTATGAGCGGAAACGGTCCAGCAATTCAGTACGGCTCGCGTCGCCCTGCACCAGCAGCGGGTAGTCCCAGCCACGCGTTTCGATCGTGTCGCGCAATTTGGTCGAAATGCGGTCCACTGCGCGCAATGTCGTACACAACATGAAGACGCCGCCGCCCGACGCTTCGATCGCCGGCAACGCGGCGTCGAACACGGCGTCGGTGAACGCCTGCGAGGAAGGCTGCGGCAGATTGCGCGGCACGTACAGCAGCCCTTGCGTCGGATAGTCGAAAGGACTGGGCAGCGTCATTGAGCGTTTGGCGTTCAGGCCCATTTGCGCGGCGTAGTGCGTGAAGTCGCCGCGCACAGACAACGTGGCCGACGTGAAAATCCACGCGCGCGGCACGCCGGCGCGCTGCTTCGCGAAGATCGGCGCGACCGACAGAGGCGTTTCATGCAACTGCACGGTATGCGAGAAGACCTCGATCCAGCGCACCTTTTCGTTGGGGTCGGCGCGCTCGTTTTTACCGTCGGCCGAAGCGCCTTGAGCCGCGCTGTCAGCCGCTGCCCGTTCGGTTTCGGTAGGCGGCGTGGTCCAGCCGGCGAGCACGCCTTGCAGCTCGCGTGCGCGGCGCAGACACGCACCGATCGACTCGGCGCGCTCGGCCTGGCTCGCGAGCGCCGACGCCAATGCATCGAGTTCGGTCTCGAGCGTTTCGAGCGCGGCAAACAGCGGATGATCGTCGGGCAATTGCCCGATCGACAGACGCACCGAGTCTTCCTTGAACGCGAGCCGTACGTCACGCGCCGCACGTTCGAGCGTCGAGCCGAGCTTCACCCAATCGACGGTTTCACGCGCGTGCCCCAGGCCTTCGGCGACCGAGTCGCGGGCCAGCTCGAGAAACTGCGTGGTGGACAGCGTCTCGCCGAAAAACAGCGTGGCGGTTTCCGGCAACTGATGCGCTTCGTCGAAGATGACCGTGTTGGCGGTGGGCAGCAACTCAGCCATGCCGGTATCGCGCAACATGATGTCGGCAAAAAACAGATGGTGATTCACCACCACGATATCCGCCTGCTGCGCCTCGCGGCGCGCCTGCATGACGAAGCAATCCTTGTAGTGCGGACACTCCTGGCCGAGACAGTTTTCGCGCGTCGACGTCACCATCGACCACACCGCCGCCGTTTCCGGCACGCTCGCGAGTTCGGCCTTGTCGCCGGTCCGCGTGATCTTCGCGAAGCGCACGATGTCCTGCAGATACGAGGTTTCCTGGCGCGACGGCAGACGGCCGTTGTCCGCGGTGCGCTGCAGATAGTAATGGCACAGGTAGTTCGCGCGCCCCTTCAGCATGGCGACCGACACCGGCACCGCGAGCGCGTCGCGCACGGTCGGAATGTCGCGCTGGAACAGCTGGTCCTGCAAGTGCTTGGTGCCGGTGGAGACGATCACCTTGCCGCCCCACAGCATGGCCGGCACGAGGTAAGCATAGGTCTTGCCGGTGCCGGTGCCCGCTTCGACGATCAGCGTGTTTTCGCTGCCGTCGAGGCTGTTCGCTGCGTCGCTTTCGACCGTGGCCGCCTCGGTGCCCGAGGGCGCGCCGAGCCGCCGCGCTGGGCGCTTCTGCGCTTCGAACATGGCGGGTTCGGGCATGGCGCGACCGGATGCTTCCATCGCGGCGGCCACCGCACGCGACATCTCGATCTGCGACGCACGCGACCGATAGCCGTCGATCTGCCGGGCCAGCAGACCGTTGTCGGCGAAAATCTCGTCCAGTTCAGCGGCCCGGCGCGGATTCAGCGACGCGCTCAGTGCGGACGCGGCCGCCCGCGGCGCCGGTGTGCCGGCGCCCGATGCGGCGTCGCCCGAGGCGGCGCGGGGTGATGGTTCAAGCGATGAATTCAAGGCAAGCGTTCCTGCAAAGTCCGGCTCGCGCGGCGCGCGCCCGGCGCTTCTTGCCAGGCCGCGAACTCAGGCGCGTGTGTCCGGTTCGAGCTGCAATTGCAGCAAGATGATGGTGTCCTTGACTTTGAGTTTGCGCTTTTTCAGGCGCTGCAACTCGAAGTCGTCGATGCCGGGCTCATCCGACATTCGGTCGATCAAACGATCGAGCCCACTGTGCTCCGATTCCAGTTGCAGAATACGGTCGCGAAGTGTGTTCGCGTCGATGACGTGATGTTGATCGCGCATGCTCGCCTCCTCTCGTCGACGGCACGAACCGCTGTGCGGCCCGATGCCTGAGGTTGCTGTCCGGCTTAAAACGCGTTACGGCGACTGCGGGGCCGGCTTCGGTCAGCGACTGCGAACCGGCCCGCGCCCATTACAGCAAGCAAACGCTGCGCTCAACTACAGCACACTTACTGTTGCTCCTGTTGCAGTTTCTGCTGTTGTTCGAGTTCCTGCTGCTGCTTCAACTGATCCTGACGTTTCTGCTCGGCTTTGTCGGCCGCCTGCTTCTGGCGCGACTCGACGTCGGCTTTGTGCTGCGCCGCGTCAGCCTGCTTCTTCTCGAAGCTCTGCTGTTTCTCGACGCGCTCCTGCGCCTTTTGCGCGCCTTGCGCACGGGCCTGCTCGAGCTTGCGCTGGAAGTCGCTTTGCTTCTGATCGTACGCCTGCTGATTAGCGGCTGCCTGCGACGGACTCACCCCGCGCTGCGCCTGATCCAGTGCGTGCTGGCGCTGCTTGTCCTGATACGCCTGCGCATTGGCGCTGCGCTGCGGCGCCTCGGCCGTGCGCTGCGCCTGGTCGAGCTGATGCTGACGCTGCTTGTCTTCGTACGCCTGGGTATTGCGTGCGTCGTCGGCGGCGCGCTGCGGGGCGCTCGCTTCGTCTTGCGCGCGTTTGATCGCGGCCTGCTCGTCACGCTCGCGGGCGCGCTGGGCGCGCTGCTCGCCGTCGAGCGCCAACTGTTCCTTGCGGATATCGGCCTGCACGACGCGCATGCTGTCGCGCGCCTTGTTCAGGCAATAGTTGACGAAGAACCTGCTGTAGCAGTCGTGCTCGGCAACCCCGTAGCGGTAGTTGTTTTCGTCGCTGCGCTGATCCAGCACCTTCTGGCGCGCGTCGAACGCATTGTCTTGCGCCGCGTTGCCGGCGGTGGTGTCTGCGTTGCCGGTGTTCATGGCGCCGCGGGTATCCACCGACCGGGCATCCGACCCAGCCGCCTTCGCGCTGCTGCCCATCATGGGCGCCGTAGCCTGCCCGGCGGTCTGCGCCATGACCGGCGCGGACAGCCCCAACGCAACGGCCAGCACACCCGCTGCGCACGACGCGGCGAACACTCCGTTGGGAACGGGCACGGACTTGAACACGGAGCGCGTTACCCGCGTGAACGACACGCGCGGCGAACGCGAAAACAGCGGCGATTGTGGCAAGCGAGAGACCAAGCGGGAGCCCAGGCAGTTGAGGAACAAGGAGATCGGCAACGTCGTAGGAGGTCAACGGAACATGCCCGAAATTCTATCACCCTGCGGTTGAGCCCTTTGGCATTTATGGCAAAATGCCCCGCTCTAGCAACCTGGTCGCAGCGCGCACGCCCGGCGTGCTTCATAGCGTGCTACACGGCATGCTTCGCGGCGTGCCCCACCACCGTGCAGCACGTGCCCGAGGTGGCTCACCCCGTGCCCCAACGGGTCATCAGCGCGCGGCCTTAGACTGAGTCCGCAGGAACACCAAGACCTTATGACGGAAAACGTAGCACTCAAGATCGTACAGCGCATCGCCGCCGAACTGTCCGTCCAGCCGCGCCAGGTCGCGGCCGCGGTGGAACTTCTCGACGAAGGAGCGACTGTTCCGTTCATCGCCCGCTACCGTAAGGAAGTGACCGACAATCTCGACGACACGCAACTGCGCAATCTCGAGGAACGTCTGCTGTATCTGCGCGAGCTGGAAGACCGGCGCGCGGCGATCATCGCCAGCATCGACGAACAGGGCAAGCTCACCGACGAGCTGCGTGGCGCGATCGAAGGCGCGGACAGCAAGCAGGTGCTGGAAGACCTGTATCTCCCGTATAAGCCCAAGCGCCGCACGCGCGCGCAGATCGCTCGCGAAGCCGGCTTGCAGCCGCTCGCCGACGCGCTGCTGGCCAATCCCCTGCTCGACCCGCAAACCGAAGCCGCGGGCTACGTGGACGCCGAGAAAGGCGTCGCGGACGTCAAGGCCGCGCTCGACGGCGCGCGCGACATTCTGTCGGAGCAGTTCGGCGAAACCGCCGATCTGCTCGGCAAGCTGCGCGACTACCTGTTCAACCAGGGCGTGGTGTCGTCGAAAGTGGTCGAGGGCAAGGAAAACGCGGAGGAAGAAAAATTCCGCGATTACTACGACTACGCGGAAACCCTCCGGACCGTGCCGTCGCATCGCGCGCTGGCGCTGTTCCGCGGCCGCAATGCGGGCGTGCTGATGGTCAAGCTGGGCCTCGGCGAAGAACTCGACGCGCAGGTGCCGCATCCGGGCGAAGCGCTGGTCGCGCGCCACTTCGGCATTGCCAATCAGAACCGGCCGGCCGACAAGTGGCTCTCCGACGTGTGCCGCTGGTGCTGGCGCGTGAAGGTGCAACCGCACATCGAAAACGAACTGCTGACCAACCTGCGCGACGAAGCCGAACACGAAGCGATCCGCGTGTTCGCGCGCAATCTGAAGGACCTGCTGCTGGCCGCGCCCGCGGGCCCGAAGGCCGTGATCGGTCTCGATCCGGGCATGCGCACCGGCGTGAAGGTGGCCGTGGTCGACCGGACCGGCAAGGTGCTCGCCACCGACGTGATCTATCCGCACGAGCCGCGCCGCGACTGGGACGGCTCGATCGCCAAACTCGCGCGTCTGTGCGCCCAGACGCAGGCCGAGCTGATCAGTATCGGCAACGGCACGGCGTCGCGTGAAACGGACAAGCTCGCGAGCGAACTGATCGCGCGGCATCCGGAGTTCAAGCTGCAGAAGATCGTCGTGTCGGAAGCCGGCGCGTCGGTGTACTCGGCGTCCGAGATCGCGGCGAAGGAATTCCCGGACATGGACGTGACGCTGCGCGGCGCGGTATCGATTGCGCGCCGTCTGCAGGATCCGCTCGCGGAACTCGTGAAGATCGAGCCGAAGGCGATCGGCGTCGGCCAGTATCAGCACGACGTGAATCAGCGCGAGCTGGCGCGTTCGCTGGACGCGGTCGTCGAAGACTGCGTGAACGCGGTCGGCGTGGACGCGAATACGGCGTCGGTCGCGCTGCTCGCGCGCGTGTCGGGATTGAACGCCACGCTGGCGCGCAATATCGTCGACTACCGCGATGCGAACGGTCCGTTCCCGTCGCGCGAACATCTGCGCAAGGTGCCGCGTCTGGGCGACAAGACGTTCGAGCAGGCCGCCGGCTTCCTGCGTATCAACAACGGTGAGAATCCGCTCGATCGCTCGTCGGTTCACCCGGAAGCGTATCCGGTCGTCGAACGGATACTGGCGAAGATCAGCAAGCATGTCGGCGATGTGCTGGGTAATCGCGACGCGTTGCGCGGCCTGTCGCCGGCTGAATTCGTCGACGATCGTTTCGGCTTGCCGACCGTGCGCGACATTCTGCTCGAACTCGAAAAACCGGGCCGCGATCCGCGTCCGGAGTTCAAGACCGCGACGTTCCGCGAAGGCGTCGAGAAGGTCAGCGATCTGCTGCCGGGCATGGTGCTCGAAGGCGTCGTGACGAACGTGGCGGCGTTCGGCGCGTTCATCGACGTCGGCGTGCATCAGGACGGTCTGGTGCACGTGTCGGCCCTGTCGACGAAGTTCATCAAGGACCCGCATGAAGTCGTCAAGGCCGGCCAGATCGTCAAGGTGAAGGTGCTGGAAGTGGACGTGAAGCGTCAGCGTATCGCGCTGACCATGCGTCTCGACGACGAGTTCGGTGCAGCAGCGGCGCGTAGCGGCGGCGGTGCGCAGCAGGATCGCGGTGGCGCGGCGCGCTCGGGCGGTGGTGGACGCGGCGCGCAGCAGCAGCGCTCGCGTGAACCGGAAGCCGGCGGCGCAATGGCTGCGGCGTTCGCGAAGCTGAAGCAGAAGTAACACCGACATTGAAACACCCGCCGCGCAATCCGCGGCGCCCAACAAAAAGCCCACGCAAAATTGCGTGGGCTTTTTGTTTTCCCGCGTGCCCCGCTCATTCGGGCGAAGCACGCGACAACGCACGGGGCGTTGTCAAATCTCGATCTTGGTCCCCAACTCCACCACCCGGTTGGCTGGAATGCTGAAGAAGTCCGTCGGCTTCGCGGCGTTCTGATGCATCCACGCGAAGACCCGTTCGCGCCACACCGACATGCCCGGCAATTGCGTCGGCACCACCGTCTCGCGCGCGAGGAAGAACGACGTGTCCATCAGTTCGAACGTCATGTCGTTGGTACGACCGACCTCATGCAGCACCGCCTTCACGTCCGGCGTTTCATTGAACCCGTAGGCCGCCTTGACGAGATACAGACCGCCGTCGATATCCTTGACCGTCACACGTTCCGCTTCGTTCACGTACGGAATGTCGCGCGTCACGAAGGTCAGGAAGATGGTGCGCTCATGCAGCACCTTGTTGTGCTTCAGGTTGTGCAGCAGGCTCACCGGCACCAGCGAATCGCTGCCGGTCAGATAGATCGCCGTACCCGACACGCGATGCGGCGGATGCGCGAGCAGTCCCTGCAGGAACGGCATCAGCGGAATACCGTCGGCAGCCGTGCGCTCCTTGACGATCATTCTGCCCTTGAACCAGGTCATCAGCAGGAAAAACAGCAGCGCGCCGATGCCGAGCGGCAACCAGCCGCCCTCCGCGACCTTCAGCAGATTCGCGCCGAAAAAGCCCAGATCGACCGCCATGAATACGCCGATGATCATGGCCACCAGTAGCTTGTTCCAGTTCCACACCTTGACCATCACGACGCAGGCGAGGATGGTGGTGATCACCATCGTGGCCGTCACCGCGATACCGTACGCGGCGGCGAGATTGTCCGAGCTCTTGAAGGCGATCACGATGCACAGAATGATGAACAGCAGCATCCAGTTCACCACCGGCACGTAGATCTGGCCGATCGCCAGGTCCGACGTGTGCAGGATCTTCATGCGCGGCACATAGCCCAGCTGGATCGCCTGGCTCGTCAACGAATAGGCGCCCGAAATCACGGCCTGCGAAGCGATCACGGTCGCGACCGTCGACAGCACGACGAGCGGCAACAGCGCCCAGTCCGGCGCGAGCAGGAAGAACGGATTTTCGATCGCTTTCGGGTCGTGCATCAGCAGCGCGCCCTGCCCGAAGTAGTTCAACACGAGCGACGGCATCACCAGTACGTACCACGCCATGCGGATCGGCTTGGCACCGAAGTGGCCCATGTCGGCGTACAGCGCCTCGGCGCCAGTCAGCACCAGCACGACCGAGCCGAGCACCACGTAGGCCTGCAGCACGTGCGCGGCCATGAAGGTGTACGCGTAGTACGGGTTGAGCGCGCGAATCACGTTCGGCGATTGCACGATGTGCCACAGGCCGAGGGCGGCGAGCACCAGAAACCACAACACCATGATCGGCCCGAACAGGCGGCCGACCGTGGCGGTGCCGTGCCGCTGAATCCAGAACAGCAGCACCAGAATCACTATGGTGAGCGGCAGCACCAGATGCGACAGATTGGGCGCGGCGATCTCCAGACCTTCGACCGCCGAGATCACCGAGATGGCCGGAGTGATCACCGCGTCGCCATAAAACATGCAGGCGCCGAAGATGCCGAGCATCATCAGTACGCCGGCCATTTTCGACTTTTGATCGATAGAGCGCAGCGCCAGCGCCATCAGCGCGAGCACGCCGCCTTCGCCGTTATTGTCCGCGCGCATCACGAACAAAACGTACTTGATGCCGACCACGATCACGATCGCCCAGAACAGCAGCGAGATCACACCGAGGATGGATTGGTCGGTCAGCGGAATGCCATGCGAGGGGCTGAAAGCCTCTTTCAGCGAGTACAACGGGCTCGTGCCGATATCACCGAACACCACCCCGATCGCGGCAATGGCGAGGGACGGCAGAGGCTGTTTGTGCACGTGATTGTTATCTGTCATAAACGCGAGGAAATCCGTTCCCTGAGCGGAAAAAACGACCGCCATTCTAAACTGCCGGCATGGCGCCACCCGGCTTGTTGTGGATACACCACGTGGCGGGTCCGCGCAGTGTAGCACTGCGGTATGGGCGCGTCTGCGGTGCAAGGTGTTTCGTTCGAAGCGCGAGTTCGCGCTTCGCCGGACGCCGGGCCGACGGTGCGATCGGGGTCGCGTAAACGAAAAAACGGAGTCCGTTGGGACTCCGTTTTGCGGTATTACATGGCACTGCACAGGACAAAGCGCCGGCTCCGACGCCTCTGCCCGGCGCCGAAGCGGGCATCACTGCTCCGACGATTCCTGCGCTTGCGCCATGCCGCGTTTGATCCACGCACCGAGGTTATGCGGACGCACCGTGTCCCATTCCTCGAACGGCTGATGAATCCACGGATTGGTCGGCAGGTACTGCACGCTGTAATCGGGTTTCACCTTCGAGCAGCCCTTGTACCAGAGCACCGCCGAGCGCACCGCAGTGATCGCCGGATAGCGTTCCTTCAGATGCTGCTGAACCCGCGCCAGCGTCACGCCCGAGTCGACCAGGTCGTCGACCAGCAGCACGTTGCCATGCAACTCGCCGCGCGTCATGGTGATGTATTGCGCGATGTCGAGATCGCCCTGCTCCGTGCCGGCCGCTTCGCGATACGAACTCGTGGCGAGAATCGCCAGCGGCAGATCGTAAATGCGCGAGAGTTGGTCGCCCACGCGCAAACCGCCGCGTGCAAGGCACAGGATCTTGTCGAATTTCCAGCCCGACTCATGCACCTGCAGCGCGAGCAATTCGATCAGCCGGTGATATTCGTCCCAGCCGACCCACAGGTTTTTGTCGTCGTTGCGCGGGTCTTTCATCGCAATCATGGGCACACCTTGAACCATGGCTTAAACCTTGAACGGATGACGCAACAGAATGGTCTCGTCGCGATCCGGACCGGTCGACACCATGTCGATCGGAATACCCGCGACTTCCTGCACACGCGACAGATACGCGCGCGCATTCGCCGGCAGCTTGTCCCATTCCTTGATGCCAACCGTGCTTTCCTTCCAGCCCGCGAAGGTTTCGTACACCGGCTCGCAACGCGCGACTTCCGACGCACCGCGCGGCAGCAGGTCGACCGACTGACCGTCGACCGTGTAGCCGACGCACAGCTTCACTTCGTCGAGACCGTCGAGCACGTCGAGCTTGGTCATGCACAGACCCGACACGCCGTTGATCTGGATCGAGCGGCGCAGCGCGGCGACGTCGAGCCAGCCGGTGCGGCGCGGTCGGCCGGTGACCGAGCCGAATTCCTTGCCGACCGTGGCCAGTTCGAGGCCGATCGCTTCCTGGCGGGCGGCGTTGTCGGCGTCGTACAGTTCGCTCGGGAACGGGCCCGAACCGACGCGCGTGCAATACGCCTTGGTGATGCCGAGAATGTAGTTCAGCTTTTGCGGACCCACACCGGCGCCCGCCGTGGCCGCACCCGCCACGCAGTTGCTCGACGTGACGTACGGATACGTGCCGTGGTCGATGTCGAGCAGCGTGCCTTGCGCGCCTTCGAACAGCAGATTGCTGCCGGCGGCGTTCGCGTCGTACAGACGGCGCGAGACATCCGTGACCATCGGCTTCAGACGGTCTGCATAGCTCAGCATCGTGTCGAGCGTTTGCTGGAAGTCGACCGCGGCAACACCCAGGTATTGCGTCAACACGAAGTTGTGATAATCGAGGTTTTCGCGCAGACGTTCGGCGAAGATTTCCGGCTCGAACAGGTCCTGCACGCGCAAGCCGCGACGTGCCACCTTGTCTTCGTAAGCCGGGCCGATGCCGCGGCCGGTGGTGCCGATCTTGCTCGCGCCACGGCGCGCTTCGCGGCCCTGGTCGATGGCAATGTGGTACGGCAGGATCAGGGTGGTGGCTTCGGAAATGAAGAGGCGATTCTGAACGTCGACCCCGGCGGCTTCGAGCTCGCCGATTTCCTTGAACAGAGCTTCCGGCGACAACACGACGCCATTGCCGATGTAGCACGCGACGCCGGGATGCATGATGCCCGACGGAATCAGACGCAAGATGGTTTTCTTGCCGCCGATGATAAGCGTGTGACCGGCATTGTGACCGCCCTGGAAGCGAACGACGCCTTGAGCGTGGTCCGTCAGCCAGTCGACGATCTTGCCCTTGCCTTCATCACCCCATTGGGTTCCCACGACGACGACGTTACGCCCGGGGTTCACATTCACTGCGCTGGCAGACATGTTGTTTCGTAAGCTGGTTAAAAACGTATTCTACCTATGTTCGCGGAACCTTCCGAATTTTTCCGTTTCCGCTCAACGGTATGCACGTTATGGTGGGTATATCGAAAACAGCGCGGCGGACGGCCGCGCCGGGGGGCCGGCGACACTTTGGACGCCTTCTGAGTTGCGCTGAGGGGAGACCTCAGGCGGGTCCGGCGAAGCGCGCGTAAGCGCGCCGCAATGCGCTCACGCGCGCGGTTCGACGACCCATGCGCCGTTGCGCTCGACCAACACGCGGTCGAAAGCGAATTCGTCCAGATCGTGTTCATGACCCGGCAGCGCCTGGATCACGACTTCGCCGGCATCGCGCAACGCGGCGACGCTCACGCGCAGCGCGTCGTCGTGCTGCCACGGCGCGAGGATCGCGCTGCTGCGTGCTTCGACCGGCGAGATCCGTGCCACTTCGCGCAAATCGAGCGAGAAGCCGGTTGCCGCGCGCGCGCGGCCGTAGGCCTGGCCGACGTGGTCGTAACGGCCGCCGCGCGCCACCGCGTTCGGGACGCCGTCCACGTACGCGGAGAACATCACGCCGCTGTGGTACGCATAGCCGCGCAGATCCGCCAGATCGATCATGACTTCGGCGCCCTCGACCTGGCTCGCAAGGAACGCGAGGTCGTCGAGCGCGCGCGAAATAGCCGGCGCGTTCGGCAGACGCGCGCGCGCTTCCGCGAGCACCGACGCGTCGCCGTACAGCGCGGGCAGCGCACGCAACGCGTCGCGTGTAACCGGTGTGAGATTCGCGGTCAGCTCGACGAGGCGCGGCACGTCTTTGCCGGCGAGCGCGTCGTAGAGCGACTGGCCCAACTCCGCCGCGGCCGGTTCCGCTTCGATCAGCGCGGCCAGCACGCCGGCGTGGCAAAGGTCGAGCCGCACTTTCGCGAGGCCGGCCAGACGCA
This sequence comes from Paraburkholderia bryophila, assembly GCF_003269035.1. Classification (GTDB taxonomy): domain Bacteria; phylum Pseudomonadota; class Gammaproteobacteria; order Burkholderiales; family Burkholderiaceae; genus Paraburkholderia; species Paraburkholderia bryophila. The sequence goes on from NZ_QLTK01000001.1 coordinate 489,240, forward strand.
GCGCGTCGAGCATCAGCTGCTGGATTTCGAGGTCGGCTTCGAGACCGGCGTGACCATAGATTTCCGCGCCGATCTGGATCTGCTCACGCGTTGCGTGCAGGCCGCGCGGCCGCGTATGCGCGACGTTGCCCGCATAGCACAGACGCGTCACGCCCTGCCGGTTCAGCAAGTGCGCGTCGATACGCGCGACCTGCGGCGTGATGTCGGCGCGCAGACCGAGCGTGCGCCCGGACAACTGATCGACCAGCTTGAAGGTGCGCAGATTCAGATCTTGCCCGCCGCCGGTCAGCAGCGACTCGATGTATTCGAGCAGCGGCGGCATGACCATCTCGTAGCCGTACGAGCGGAAACGGTCCAGCAGACGGCGCCGCAGTTCTTCGATCTTGCGGGCTTCCGACGGCAGCACGTCGGCAATATTCTCGGGAAGTAACCAGGTCGACATCGATACAGTCCTACGACGTTGAACACGGCGGCTGGGTGCGCCGGTAAGTGAATGTGAATGGCGGGCGGCGGCTCGATTCTGGCGGCTGTCGCAGGCGTGGGTGCAGCCCGAGACAGGCGTTTTCGGCCAGCGTACCGACTGATCGAGTCGGCAGACCCGCGTCCGCGAGGCAAAGGCGCGGTCACGACACGGCGAGCGCACAGCGGCCTAAGTTTCTGCGCCCGCTTCGCCGGACGGACCGTTTCAGGTCACGATAAACAGCAGGATCAGCCCAAGCGCCATCACGATCAGCCCGCCGACGCGAATCTGATGCGGCGGGCGTTCCGCTATTTTACGGAACGTGTCACGCCAGGCGCTCGGAAAAACGAAGGGAAACATGCCCTCGATAATCAGCATCAACGCAATCGCGAGCAGTAACGAGCCGGCTATATCCATGCGAATCAAGAGGCCGCGATGCGGATGCCGCGGCCTTCCGGTTATCAGTGTTTGCGCGGGACCGCGGGAGCGTCCGGGGCGGTGCCGCCGGTCGGGCTACGCATGAAGCGGAAGAACTCGCTGCTCGGGTCGACCACGATCACGTCGCCCGGTTTGAAGGTGTTCTTGTACGCCTGCATGCTTTGATAGAACTGGTAGAACTGCGGGTCGGCGCCATACGCTTCGGCAGCGATTTCCGCAGCCTTCGCATCGCCCTCGCCCTTGATGGTCTGGGCCTGACGGTAGCCGTCCGCGAGAATCGCCTGCTGCTGGCCCACCGCATCCACCTTGATCTGGTCTGCTTCGGCGGCGCCCCTGGCGCGCTCGTCGGCGGCGATCTGCTCGCGGGCCGCGATCATCCGCTTGTAGATCGAGTCGGCCATGGCCGCCGGGAAATCGACGCGCGTGAGTTGAACATCGACGACCGACACGCCCAGCGATGCCGCGGCCTTGTCCATCGCGCCACGGGCTTCGTCGGCGATGGCCTGCTGTTTGGCCAGCGCATCCGGCAGCGCGACCTTGCCGAACGCGTCGCCGAGCGCGCTGCGCGACAGCAGTGCCAGACGGTCCGGCAGGCTTTGCACGTCGCCCCTGGTTTCGGCGATCAGCTTCAGCGGATCGGTGATCCGGTATTTGACGACAGGGTTGGCCAGCAGATCGGTTTTGTCGGACGTGACGTAGCGGTCTTCGTCCGGCGCGTCGAGCGACTGGATGCGGTTATCGACCAGCGTGACGGTTTGCAGCGGCGGCGGCAGTTTGACGTGCAGGCCTGGGCCAAGCAGCGTCGGCGCAGAGTCGCCATGCGACGACAACACCGCCATATGCCGCTGATCGACGACGAATACGGTTGACGACGCCGCGAACAGCACGATGACGACGGCCACGACGAGCGCAATGATCTTGTTCATGTTGTGCGCTCCTTATTGAACGTCGTCTTCGCGCATACGGCTGCGGAAGGCGTCGCGTGAACGCAGCGCGTCGCTGCTGGCCGCGGCCTGGCTAGCGGGCGTTGCGGCGGCTGCGGCGGGTGCGGCGGGTGCGGAGGCTACGCTGCCCGGCGTGGCCGCCGACGGAGCAACCGCCGGCGCCACCGACGACGAAGCGGCACTGCCCGCCCCTTGCGATGCGGCAGCAGCCGAAACGCCCGACGCAGCGACTGCGGCGTCGGCTACACGCTGGCGGGTCTGCTCGACCAGCTTGTCGAGCGGCAGATACAGCACGTTGTTGCCGCTCTTGCTGTCCACAAACACCTTGGTCGTATTCGAATAGATCTGCTGCATGGTTTCCAGGTACATGCGCTCGCGAATCACGGCGGGCGCTTTCGAGTACTGCGCGTAGACCTGCTTGAAGCGCTCGGCGTCGCCTTGCGCCTGGGCGACGGTTTTGTCGCTATAGGCCTTCGCCTCGTCGATCTGACGCGCCACATCGGCTTGCGCGCGCGGCAGCAGGTCTGCGGCCGCGGCCTGCGCATCGCGTTTGGCGCGATCGTTTTCCTGACGCACCTTGGCGGCGTCGTCGAAGGCGGCCTGCACCTGGTCGGGCACCTGCACGCCCTGAATCGTCACGCCGGTCACCGCGAGGCCTGACTGATATTCATCCAGGGATTGCTGGATCGACGCCATCAGCTGCTGGCGAATCGTTTCGCGATCCTGATCGAGAATCTCGCTGGTGCTGCGCGCACCGACGATGCTGCGCACCGCCGCCTGGGCGGCCTGCATCACGCTCTGATCGGGATCGGCGCTGCGGAACAGATAGTCGGTCGGCTTGCGCACCTGGTACTGGACCGCGAAGCGCACGTCGACGATATCCGCGTCGTGCGTGAGCATCGAAGCATCTTTCACGTTGGCGAGACGCACCACGTTGTTGCGACCGATTTCCACCTGACGGATCTGGCCGATATTGACGAGCTCATGCGCTTCGAACGGATACGGCAGACGCCAATGCACACCCTGCCCGGCGGTATAGCGATACTTGCCGAACTGCATCACGACGCCGGCCTGTCCGTCCTGCACGACGAATACGCCGCTGCCGAGATAAACGGCCACCAGCACACCGATCACGATGCCCACGCCGATACGCGCGCCACGTCCGTTATCCGGCCGGCCGCCACCCGTACCGCCGCCCTTGCGCCCAAACACGCGGCTCAGGCGACGGTTGAAATCACGCCACATTTCGTCGAGATCGGGCGGACCTTCACCGTCTTTGGTCGGAGGACGTTTCGGTTCATTCGGGCGTTGCCGGTCGCCATTGCCGTCGCCCCGGCCCCAGCGCGGATCGTTCAGTGAAAGCATGGCGCGCATGCGCAGCCAGATACTCCGCTCGTTGTAATCGTTCACCTGTGTTCGTTCACCAGAGTAGACAGCGGGTCAGTGCAATTGGAACGGGTCAGTGCCCGAGTTCTGGGACCTTGCGGTCGTCGCGTGGAGCTGCCGACCGGTCTTCTTCCGACAGATCGACATGAGCATCGTGAAGAGGTTCGGCAGTAGCGATCTCAGCGATAGCAGCGCGCAATGTATCCAGGCCTTGCCCCGTGCGCGCGCTCAAAAAGACGCGCGAAATATTACCATACTCATCCCGCTCAACCGCGTCGCCACGAGCCGCCAACTCCGGCACCGCGTCGATCTTGTTGAACACCAGCACCTGACGGATGTTATCGGCGCCGATCGCGTGCAACACCTCGTTCACCTGATCGATCTGATCGAGCCGCACCGCGCTCGACGCGTCGACCACGTGCAACAGCAGGTCGGCGTGAATGGTTTCCTCGAGCGTGGCGCGGAACGCTGCCACCAGCTGGTGGGGCAATTCGCGGATGAAACCGACCGTATCGGACACCACCACCTGCCCCGCTTCATCGCCCAGATAGACGCGCCGCGAGGTGGTATCCAAGGTGGCGAACAACTGGTCGGCGGCGTAGGCCTGAGCCTTCGTCAATGCGTTGAACAGCGTGGATTTGCCGGCATTCGTATAGCCGACCAGCGACACCGACATGGTCTGATTACGGCTACGCGCGCGGCGCTGCGTGCCATGCTGACGCCGCAGTTTTTCAAGCCGGGTCTTGAGCGCCTTGATGCGCTCGCCGATCAGACGGCGGTCGGTTTCGAGCTGGGTTTCACCGGGACCGCGCAAACCGATACCGCCTTTTTGCCGCTCGAGGTGGGTCCATGCGCGGATTAGCCGCGTCGACAGATACTGCAACTGCGCGAGCTCCACCTGCAGCTTGCCTTCGTGGCTGCGGGCGCGTTGCGCAAAAATGTCGAGGATCAGGCTGGTGCGATCGACCACGCGCCGATTAAGCGCTTGCTCCAGATTGCGCTGCTGCGCAGGCGCCAGAGCGTGATTGAAAATGACGAGTTCGATGTCGTTCGCCTCACACGCGAGACGCAGTTCTTCGGCTTTGCCGCTACCGACGAACATCTTCGCGTCCGGACTGGACCGGCGCCCGGTGAGGGTGACTAAGGGATTCGCGCCCGCGCTTTGCGCGAGCAGGCTGAGTTCTTCCAGGCTGGCTTCGAAATCGATCTTACCGAAGTCGATGCCGACAAGCGCTGCATTGATCAAATTGGAGGGTATCAAAATTGAGGCGGCCGGGGAGTGATCGCCAACGGGCGACGCTACGCCGGCCGCGACGAGGGGTTAGGACTGTTCGGAATCCGGGTGGAAATTCACCGGACGGGCTGGCACGACCGTGGAAATTGCGTGCTTGTAGACCATCTGGGTGACCGTATTCCGGAGCAACACGACGTACTGGTCGAACGATTCGATGTTCCCTTGAAGCTTGATGCCGTTGACCAGGTAGATCGACACCGGCACATGCTCTTTACGCAGTGCGTTCAAAAACGGGTCTTGTAACAATTGCCCTTTGTTGCTCATAGCAAACTCCGTATTTTTTTGCAGGTTGACTGAATTGACGCCGAAGAAAAAGAGATCCGACGTCAACCGCTACACTATAGCCGATTTTCATTTTTGCGCGACGGGCCTGGCCAAGCGGCCAAACCCAGCACACACGCGGGTTTCAGCCTAAGTTCAGCCTTTGTCCGCGTAAGGGTTCGTCGACGATCTGAACTCTATGCGCAATGGAGTCCCAGTCAGCTTGAAAGTTTCCCGGAAGCGGTTTTCGAGGTAGCGTTTATACGTGTCGGTGATCGCGTCGAGCGCGTTGCCGTGAATCACGATCAGCGGCGGGTTCTGTCCGCCCTGGTGCGCATAGCGCAGTTTCGGACGCACCGGACCACGACGGCGCGGTTGCTGGAACTCCACGGCCTCGATCAACGCGCGCGTGAGCTTCGGCGTCGGCAGCTTGGCCATCGCGGCCTTGTACGCATCGTCCACCGAGCGCATCAGCGGGCCGATCCCCGTGTTTTCCGTCGCGGAAATGAAGTGGAATTTCGCAAAGTCGAGGAATTTGAGTTTGCGCTCGAGGTCCGCCTTGGTGCGCTCGCGCACATGCGAATCGAGCCCGTCCCACTTGTTCACGCCCACCACCAACGCGCGGCCCTGCTCGACCACGAAACCGGCAATGTGCGCGTCCTGTTCGGAGATGTCCTGGCGCGCGTCGAGCAGCAGGATCACGACGTTCGCGTCGGAGATCGACTGCAGCGTTTTCACCACCGAGAACTTCTCGATCGCTTCGAACACTTTGCCGCGACGGCGCAAACCAGCCGTGTCGATCAGCGTGTACGGCTTGCCCTGGCGTTCGAAGTCCACGTAGATCGAATCGCGCGTAGTGCCTGGCATGTCGAACGCGATCACGCGTTCTTCGCCGACCAGCGAATTGATCAGCGTCGACTTGCCCACGTTCGGGCGGCCAACAATCGCGATCTTCACGCCGTGCGCCGCTTTCTCTTCGTCGCTCTCGTCCGGCTGGCCGGCATAGGCGACCGCGAGCGCGTCGTTGATCATTTCAGTCACGCCGTCGCCGTGCGCGGACGAAATGGCGCGCGGATCGCCGAGCCCGAGCTCGTAGAAGTCGGCGGCGACATTGCTGTACTTCATCCCCTCCGCCTTGTTGACGACGAGGAAAATCGGCCGGCCGACCTTGCGCAGGTAATCGGCGATGGTCTTGTCCTGCGGCGCGAGGCCGTTCCGGCCGTCGCAGATGAACACGACGATGTCCGATTCCTCGACCGCCTGGCGGGTTTGACGCGCCATTTCGTGCAGGATGCCTTCTTTCGCGACCGGCTCGAAGCCGCCGGTATCGACGACCAGATACGGCCGGTCGCCGGCGCGCCCTTCGCCATAGTGGCGATCGCGGGTAAGACCGGGCAGGTCGGCAACCAGCGCGTCACGCGAACGCGTGAGCCGGTTGAACAGCGTGGATTTCCCCACATTGGGGCGCCCGACGAGGGCAATAACGGGTTTCATCAGATGTTGTTCACGGTGAAACGCGGGATCGAAATCGACCGCCCGCGTAGCGACGCCATGCGGCCGCTACACGGCAGCGTTTGACGAAAATTATCACGAATTCGACCGGCCCCGGATACGCTGTCAATTTGCGCACCCGGGCGGACGGGAGTTTGGCTGGTTGGGGCGGCGCCAGTGGGCCACCGAGTTCAGTCTTTCCTGCTAGACGGCTCGCACGCCTGCGAGATGACGGTGCTCTGCGAAATCTTTGACGACCTGCCGAGCGACCGCCAACGGTGGCGCCGCAAGCAGCCACCGATGGCCACGCGCGCGATGCCTCTGCGGCGCGTTGACCATTTCCTGATCCGACTTGCCGGACCAGCCAGTCCGGCGCGATTCTTCTACTTGCTCTACGACTCGAGTCCTACAGAAACGCGCACGGCCGGCAAAGCCGGCCTGCGCGCTAAACGGCAACTTCGCCGACTTGCCTGCGCGCTTAGCGCGGGCGATAGCCGTACAGATCGCCGTCGTGCGTCAACACGACCAGCGTGTCGCCAGCCAACACCGGCGCCGCGGTGATCGGGCTGCCGTCGGTCTTCACACGGGCGACGAGCGTACCGTCGTCGCGCGACAGGAAGTGCACGTACCCCTGATAGTCGCCCAGCACAGCAGCACGGCCCAGCAGGTACGGCACACCGAGTTCGCGGTTCTTCAGCTTGTCGTTCTTCCACAGCGGCGCGCCGCTGGTGACGTCGAACGCCGAGACGACCGACCAGTCGTCGGCCGCGACGACGGCGCGGTCATCCTGCGCCAGACCGCTCGTGCTCGAGAATGCCCTCTCCCACAGCGCGCGGCCCGAGTTCGCGTCGAAACAACCAATCTGGCCCTGGAACGTCACCGCGCAGGTTTCCGAACCGACCAGCGTGGGCGGACCGGTCACGTCGTTGATGCGCTCGACTTCCGTCACGCCCTTCGGATACGACACCGGTGTCTGCCAGTAGTTGTCGCCGGTCTGCAGATTGATCGCCGCGAATGAGCCGCCCGGGAAACCGGCCAGCACCGCCGCGTCGCCCGCGAACGTCATACCCGACGATACGCGCAGGTTCAGCGGCACCGCGCGATTGCGATAGTTCCACTTCTGCTCGCCGGTCTGCGCGTTGAACGCGACGATCTGACCGTCGACCGTACGCACCACTACGAGGCCATTACCGACCAGCGGCGGCGAGATGATCTCGCCCGGCGCCTTGGCAGTCCACAGTTGCTTACCGTCCGCGCCGAGCACGTAGACGTCGCCCTTCAGGCCGCCGACCGCAGCCAGCGTGCCGTCGCTGCCGACGCCCGCCGACAGGTCGTCGTGCAGCTTCACACGCCAGATGTCCTTGCCGGTTTGCGCGTCGATCTTCGCGACCGAACCGTTCGCGCCCGCCGCGTAAACCGCGTTACCGACCGCGACCGGCGAGAACAGATAACGGCCCGCCTTGCCCACACTCGCCTTCCAGGCCTGCTGCACGTCGAGCACGGGTTTGAACTCGGTCAGCGGCGTCGGCACGCGGCGTTCGTCTTTCGTGGATGAGCAAGCCGCCAGGGTGAGCACGGTCATCGCACAGGCAACGGGCACAGCGTAACGTTTCAGCAGATTCATCGGTGGACGAAGCATTCAGGAAATGGATTAAAGGAAACCGGTTGGTCGTGGCACGCGGCGCGCTTAGCCGCCCAGTGCGTCCAGCTTGAACTGGATCAACTGACGTGCCGAGCTATCGGTTTTCGACAGCGAGTCGAGCGCGAGCTTGTAGGCCGTGCGTGCATCGTCACGCTTGCCCTGGGCGGCCAGCAGGTCGCCCCGGCCATTCGCCACGAGACCCTTGAAGGCGTCGGACTGCGGTTCGGCGAGCAGCGCCAGGCCCTGGTCGTAAGCCTTGTCGTCGAGCAATAGCGAAGCGAGGCGCAACTTGGCGATCTGCTTGAACTCGTCGTCTTTCGCGTGATCGATGGTCCATTGCAACTGGGTCTTCGCACCAGCTTCGTCGCCCGCTGTGTAGAGCGCCTTGGCCGCGCCCAGTGCGGTCATCTGCGCGTAAGCGGTGCCGCTGAACTTGTCTTCCATGTCGGTGGCAACGCGCGTGACCTTCGCCTTGTCGCCCGAGGCCACGGCTTGCTGGACCTGGTCATACAGCACGGCGGCTTCCGCCGCCTGACGCCGTTGCCAGAAATTCCAGCCGTTCCAGCCGGCGGCCGCAACCAGGACCACCAGCACGATCCACGTGGTTGCATTGCCCCATTGCGTCCACCATGCCTTCAGACTTTCTATCGATTCTTGTTCGTCGTGGTAACTCATTGCCCGGCGATTTCCTCTTTCTTGATACGTGTACTTGTCGAGCCAGACAGCAGCCAATGGGCTCGACGACATCGCGATCAGTCGTCGCCGTCTTCGGCGGTTGCAACCATCGCATTGATTAGAAATTCGGTCAAGTCTTCGGCAGGCACGTTCTGTTGCTCGCTCTTACCGCCGTTACCCGCGCCGTTGCTGGTATCGCGCAACGCTTTGACGCCGACCGTGCCGTTCGCGATCTCGTCTTCGCCGAGCACCACCGCGAAGGCGGCGCCGCTCGCATCCGCGCGCTTCATCTGCGATTTGAAGCTGGCGGTTTGACCGTCGGCGCTGCAATGCAGAATGACGTCGAGGCCCGTGTCACGCAGACGCTCGGCGATGATGAAGGCCTGCTCGCGCGCCGCGTCGCCCTGATGGACCACGTAGACGTCGCAACCTTCGTCTTCCGGCACGAGCTTGTCTTCTTTCAACAACTCGAGAATCCGTTCGACGCCCATCGCCCAGCCGCACGCGCCGGTCGGCTTGCCGCCCAGCTGTTCGATCAGTGGATCGTAACGGCCGCCCGCAGCGACGGTGCCCTGCGCGCCCAGCTTGTCGGTCACCCATTCGAACACGGTCAGATTGTAATAATCGAGACCGCGCACCAGACGCGGATTGATCGTGAACGGAATGTTGTTCGCTTTCAGAATGCGCTGCAAACCCTCGAAGTGCGCGAGCGATTCCTCGCCGAGAAAATCGATCAGTTTGGGTGCGTTCTGGGCGACTTCCTGCATGGCCGGATTCTTCGTATCCAGCACGCGCAGCGGGTTCGTATAGAGACGGCGTTTCGCTTCTTCGTCGAGCACGTCCATGTGCTTTTCGAGGTAGGCGATCAGTTCGACGCGATGCGCCGCACGTTCGTGCGACAGACCCAGCGAGTTGAGTTCGAGCTTGATGCCCATCAGCCCGAGGTCGTCCCACAGACGCTGGCACATCATGATGATTTCAGCGTCGGCATCCGGGCCGGCGAAACCCAGCGCCTCCACACCCACCTGATGAAACTGGCGGTAACGGCCGCGTTGCGGACGCTCGTGGCGGAACATCGGACCGACGTACCACAGGCGCTTCGGGCCGTCGTACAGCATGTTGTGTTCGATCGCCGCGCGCACCACGGCCGCGGTGTTTTCCGGACGCATGGTCAGGTTCTCGCCGTTCAGCGCGTCGGTAAAGCTATACATCTCTTTTTCAACGATGTCGGTTACTTCACCGATACCGCGCTTGAACAACTGCGTATGCTCGACGATCGGCGTACGGATATTCTGGTATCCGTACGAACGCAGCATCGACTTGACGGTCATTTCGAAAAATTCCCACAGCCCGGCTTCCTGCGGAAGGATGTCGTTCATGCCCTTCACGCCGGACAACTTTTCGAGCTTTTTCTTCTGTTCAGTCATCTGTCTTTCGATAGCCGATATTTAGTTGAGTGCTTCGGCGCGGCCGGCTTCGGCGCGGCCATAGCGGCGCTCGACGTAGTCACTCACGATTTGCTGAAATTCTTGCGCAATGTGTTCGCCACGCAGCGTCTTGACCTTCTCGCCGTCGATGAACACCGGCGCAGCCGGGTTCTCGCCCGAGCCCGGCAAGCTGATGCCGATATTGGCCTGCTTCGACTCACCCGGACCATTGACGATGCAGCCCATCACCGCGACGTGCATCTTCTCGACGCCAGGATACTGATCGCGCCACACCGGCATCTGCGTGCGCAGATAGGTCTGGATTTGCGACGCCAGTTCCTGGAACAGCGTGCTGGTGGTACGGCCGCAGCCCGGGCAAGCGATCACCATCGGCGTGAACGAGCGCAGACCCATGGTTTGCAGAATTTCCTGGCCGACGATCACTTCGCCGGTACGCGGGCCGCCCGGTTCCGGTGTCAGCGAGATTCGGATCGTGTCGCCGATACCTTGCTGCAACAGCACCGACAGCGCCGCTGTCGACGCGACGATACCCTTCGAGCCCATGCCGGCTTCCGTCAAGCCGAGATGCAGTGCGAAGTCGCAACGGCGCGCGAGTTCGCGATACACCGCGATCAGATCCTGCACACCGCTGACCTTGCACGAGAGAATGATCTTGTTGCGCGGCAGGCCGATTTCGACGGCGCGCTCGGCCGAGCCGATCGCCGACTGGATCAGGGCTTCGTACATCACGCTTTGCGCTTCCCACGGCGTGGAGCGCGCTGCGTTTTCGTCCATCATTTTGGCGAGCAGGTCCTGGTCGAGACTGCCCCAGTTGACGCCGATACGCACCGGCTTGTCGTACTTCACCGCCGCTTCGATCATTTGCGCGAACTGCGTGTCGCGCTTCGCGCCATGGCCGACGTTGCCCGGATTGATCCGGTACTTGGACAGCGACTCCGCGCATTCGGGATAGTCGCGCAACAGTAAATGGCCGTTGTAGTGGAAATCGCCGACCAACGGCACCGACACGCCCATGCGGTCGAGCTGCTCGCGCACGGCCGGCACGGCCGCGGCCGCTTCCGGCGTGTTCACCGTGATACGCACCAGCTCCGAGCCGGCTTGCGCCAGTTCCTTGATCTGGATCGCGGTGCCGATTGCGTCCGCGGTGTCCGTGTTGGTCATCGACTGGACGCGCACGGGTGCGTCGCCACCGATCGTGACGAGCTGGCCGCCCCAGCGGACGTCGACCGCGTGCGACTTGCGCCGCGCCGCGTGGCCGCCGAATACCGGCTCGTTGGAAACGATCTTGCTATTGGATTGGGATTGAGCTTCGGATTGCATCGAAAAACCCATTTACGCCGCATGCGCCACACAAAGACGTAGCGCCTGAATTGAAAAAGCGCCGCAGGCCGGTTTGGCCGCGGCGCATACCGTATCTATCAAGGCAACGCGAAGCGCGCCACGTTACCTTTAGCTGCCGAATATTTGGCCGGGTCGACTGGTTGGCCGTCGAGCGTCAACGACTCGAGACCGGCCTTGTTGCCGAGCGTGACCTTCAACGGCGCCAAGCCCGTCACTTCCTTGGTGTCGCCCGCGTGGACGAGACCGGAGAAGACTTCCTTGCCGTCCTTGCCGCGCACGCTGAACCAGCTGTCTTGCGTCACGCGCAGCGCGACGACCGCCTCGCCACCGCCCGCCGTGTCAACTGCCGCCGCCGGCGCGCTCGCGGCCGGTGCCGCAGCTTGCGCTTGCGAAACCGCCCTGGGCGCAGCCGCGGTTGCCGTCACAGCCGGAGCCGATGAAGGCGCATTACCCGTAGCCAGCGGCGCGGGCATCGGCGTACCGGATGCTGCGCTGTCCGCTGCGGTTTGCGCGTCCGGCGCGGACGCTGCCTCTTCGGTCGTGGCATCGGAACCTGCCGCCTGACCCTGCGCCACCGCGCCCGATGCTCCGGTCGCGCCACCCGTGGCGCCATTCGCGCTGGCCTTCAACCGCGCAAGCCATGCCGACGAATCGCCGCCGTTGGTATGCCACATGCCCAACGCGATCACCGCGACGATCACCGCTGCCACGCCCCACAACCACGAGCGGCTCTTTTGACCGCTCCCACCGAGAGACAACGACACCTTGCCACGCGGCAAATCCTTGCCCGACGAAGCCGGCATCGACAGATCCGGCGCAGGCACACCTTTCTCGCGACGCAAGGCCTGCGTGAACGGCGTGGGATCGGCGCCCAGCATCTTCGCATAGCTGCGCACGACGCCGAGCGCGAAGGTCGTATCCGGCAAGTGGCTGATGTCGCCAGATTCGAGCGCACGCAACTTGACTGCCGAAACTTTCAGACGCGCCGACACGTCCTCGATCGTCCAGCCTTTCGACTCACGCAACTGGGTCAAGCGCGCGCCAACTGCCGCCAACGAATCCATGCCCGGCTGCACGACGGGCTGCACCAGCGCCCGTGCGACCGGCGCCGGATGGCCTTCGTTCGTGTCTGTGTCCTGCGGCTGCGGGTGCTGCGGCTCACTCATCCCAAATCCTTTCGCGTCGATTCTTTTTAACTCGTGCCACCCGGGCGGGCTCACGCCTCACGCCCAAATCGCAGACCGTTTATAACAAAATGTGCGGCCTTGTGTGCCGCTTCCGATCGCTTCTGCAAACTTTCTTTTCAATCGTGGGCGGCAAGGTCGCTATTTGCACGCTCGGAGAGGTATTCCACCGAACGCCTGCGCCCAGGCCGCCAGAACGATTACACGGCCCGAACCTCGATAATCTTCGCCGCCTTCCCGGTGCGCTCAGCGAGGCGCGTGCGGTCTTGCACCGCACCGGCCAGCTGACCGCAGGCTGCGTCGATATCATCGCCGCGTGTTTTACGCACCGTGGTGACGACGCCCGCGTCCATCAACACTTGTGCAAACCGCTTGATCTGTTCCGGTTTCGAGCGGAAAAGGCCCGATTCGGGGAACGGATTGAACGGAATCAGGTTGAACTTGCATGGGACGTCGCGCGTGACGGCCAGCAATTCGCGCGCTTGCGCCTCGCTGTCGTTCACGCCGTCGAGCATGCAATATTCGAACGTAATGAAATCGCGCGGCGCGACTTTCAGATAACGCTGGCAAGCGGCCATCAGTTCGCGCAGTGGGTACTTCTTGTTCAGCGGCACCAGCATGTCGCGCAGCGGATCGCTCGGCGCGTGCAACGATACCGCGAGCGCCACCGGCAGGTCGGCGCCGAGCCGGTCCATCATCGGCACAACGCCGGACGTGGACAGCGTGACGCGCCGGCGCGACAGGCCGTAGGCGTTGTCGTCGAGCATCAGGCGCATGGCCGGCACGACCGCGTCGTAATTCAGCAGCGGCTCGCCCATGCCCATCATCACGACGTTCGTGACGACGCGATCGCCCTTGCCGTCGCCACCCGTGGCGCGGCCGCCGTCGCCGCCGCGCGTGGCACGCAGCGCGAATTCGGCCATGCGCAACTGGCCGATGATTTCAGCGGTGGAGAGATTGCGGGAGAAACCCTGCTTGCCGGTCGAACAGAAACGACAATTGACCGCACACCCGGCCTGCGACGACACGCACAACGTGCCGCGCGTTTCTTCCGGGATATAGACGGTTTCGACCGCGTTGCTGTTGCCGACGTCGATCAGCCACTTGCGTGTGCCGTCGGTTGAAATATGGTCGCTGACGATGCCCGGCATCGAGATCGTGGCGCGCCCTTTGAGCTTTTCGCGCAAGGACTTCGCGAGATCGGTCATGCCGTCGAAGTCGGCAGCGTTGTACTGGTGAATCCAGCGCTGCAATTGCTTGGCGCGAAACGGCTTCTCGCCCAGGCTGTCGCAGTAAGCGACGAGCCCTTGGGCGTCGAGGTCGAGAAGGTTGACGGTGGAACTGCTCGTCATATCGAATCCTGCCATTTCAGTGCGAGACTACGTTCATGCAACAAGCTGCATGAACGCAATGCCGTTCGCGCCCATTCCTGCTGCTTTTACCTTACTACTTTGCCGGACGATTCGTGCGATAAATCAGCTTCGGCTGCACGGACCGCCCACAACGGCAGGTCTTAACGCGAGTAAACGTTCACTTGCGGGAAGAAGAATGCGATTTCAACTGCTGCCGTTTCCGGAGCGTCCGAACCGTGCACCGCGTTAGCGTCGATGCTGTCGGCGAAATCCGCGCGGATCGTGCCCTTTTCCGCCTTCTTCGGGTCCGTTGCGCCCATCAGGTCACGATGCGTCAGGATCGCGTTTTCGCCTTCCAGCGCTTGCACGACCACCGGGCCCGAGATCATGAATTCGACGAGGTCCTTGAAGAACGGGCGTGCAGCGTGCACAGCGTAGAACTTCTCAGCGTCGGCGCGCGACAGATGAACCATGCGCGAAGCCACGATCTTCAGACCAGCGTTTTCGAAACGGCTGTAGATCTGGCCGATCACGTTCTTGGCCACTGCGTCCGGCTTGATAATCGACAGGGTGCGTTCGATCGCCATAAAAACTCCAAAAAATTAAGAGGTTACAGATTCAAATGAATCCGCTATTGTAGCATGTTCCCGTGTATGATTGCGATTGAACCCTTACAGCACTGAAAGACTCCAAGCAGGAGTTTTCGAATGCTGGTAGCGTAGGTCGCGCGGGTATTTTCTGGGCATTGAAACTCCCTGCCACCGCGCCAATCTTAGGATTGGGTACTTCGCGAACGACGGCAAAAATCCCCGGCTTCGCTGCACGACCGGCTGCAACCGCTGCACCGCCGTCACCACTGCTTAACAACCACACGCAACACGCTTCTGAGGTAAGGAGAGACCATGAACGATCATCCGTATAGCTTTGGCCGCAATGGCGCAGTCAGCACGGTCGAAACGCGTAACCGCGTGCTACGGAACACCTACTGGCTGCTGGCGTTGTCCATGATTCCGACGGTGCTCGGCGCATGGGTCGGCCTCGCCACCGGCTTCTCGCTGTTTGCGGCCACCAGCCCGGCCATGAGCATGCTGGCGTTCTTCGCGATCGCTTTCGGCTTCATGTTCGCGATCCAGAAGACCAAAGACAGCGCCGCGGGCGTCTTCGTGCTCCTCGGCTTCACGTTCTTCATGGGCCTGATGCTGTCGCGCATCCTCAGCTTCGTGCTCGGTTTTTCCAACGGCCCGTCGCTGATCATGCTCGCCTTTGGTGGCACGGGTGTGATCTTCGCGTCGATGGCAACCATCGCCACGGTCAGCAAGCGCGACTTTTCGGGTCTCGGCAAGTGGCTGTTCATGGGCGTGATCGTGCTGTTGCTGGCGTCGGTGGCGAACGTGTTCCTGCATCTGCCGGCGTTGATGCTCACCGTGTCCGTGATGGCCATCGTGATCTTCTCGGCCTACATGCTGTTCGACGTCCAGCGCGTCGTGAATGGCGGTGAAACGAACTACATCACCGCCACGCTCGCGATCTACCTGGATCTGTACAACGTGTTCGTCAATCTGCTCGCGCTGCTCGGCATTTTCGGCGGCAACCGCAACTAAGTTCGAACCCGAAGACGGGGCGCATCAGGCGCCCGTCTTGAAGAAAAAGCCCATAACGAGCGATCGTCATGGGCTTTTTCTTTACCTGTGCCGGTTGCAGCGCCATCTGACTCTGACGAGCGCTACAGGCTCAGCCACGCAAAGCCATCTTCCTGGGTAGCGACCACCACCTCCGTCGGCGCCGCACCCAGTACACCGGCCATGGCTGCCTGCGCGAGTTCCGGCGAGTTGTTCTGCTGACTCAGATGCGCCGCAACCAGATGCCGCAAGCGCGAGCGGTCAAGCGACGCCAAAATTTCAGCGGCCGCCTCGTTGTTCAAATGCCCATGATTACCGCCGATCCGCGCCTTCAACGACTGCGGATAGCGGCTACCCGCGAGCATCTGCACGTCGTGATTGCATTCGAGCACCAGCGCGTCGCAACCGCTCAACACGGAACTGATATGCGGCGTGGACGTGCCGACATCGGTCAACACACCGAGCCGGCTCGCGCCGTTCGAGAGCACGTATTGCAACGGCTCGCGGGCGTCGTGAGGAACGGTATAGGGAAGAATGCTGAGGTCGCCGATCGCCACCGCCTCGTCGCCCCACAGCACCTGCAGGTCGATATCGGCTTCGTCGGCACCCACCGCACGGGCAGTACCCCAGCTCATGTACAACGGAATCGACCACTTACGTGCCAGCGTCAGCGCGCCGCCGATGTGATCGCTGTGCTCATGCGTAATCAGAATGGCGTCGAGACCTTCGGCGCTCGCGCCAAGCCGGTTCAGACGCCGCTCGACTTCCTTGGCTGAAAAGCCGCAGTCGAGCAGCACGCGCGTGGTGGTCGCGCCGCTGTGCGCTTCCACCAGCAACGCATTCCCTTCACTACCGCTGCCGAGACTCGCGAACCTCACGGCCCGCTTAGTTCAACTGCGCGTGGAGCAGCGTCACGATACGCTGCGCGTCGGACGAATTGTCCACCTGGCCGTTCGCATCCAGCACCGCCACCTGCGTCACCGCGTCGCCCTTCGAGCGCACGTTGACGAGGAATTCCTGACCCGGCTTCCTGGCCGTATTGCCGCTGTAGAACAGCTTGCCGAACAGGCCTTCTTTCTTCAGTTCCTGCATCGAGTCGGCGTAGCGCACGTAGTAGATGCCCTTCGCGCGATCGCGGTTGTCGACGGCGAAGTTGGTGCGGTCGAGCGCCAGGCCCACACGCAGCCAGGCACGGTCGAACGACTCCGGCAGGTCGAGCGTCGACGTGCCCGCGCTCTGATCGATCGTGGCCGGCGCGACAGCCGGACGCGCGTCGGTCAGCAGTTGCTTCGACTGCGCTTCGGTCAGGCCGAACTTCTGCATCAGCTTGGTGAGGAACAGCGCTTCGAGCGCCGGGTCACGCGGACGCTCTTCCCAACGCGACGACGTCTTGTCCTGCCCCGTCAGCACTTCTTCCATCGCGCTGTGCGTGATCGAGATGTCCGTGGTGTTTCCGGGTGCGCGCGACACGAGCGTGCGGAAGCTGTCGCGAGTGCCCGACGAATAGGCGAAGTCGATCACCTTGCCGACCGTACGACGGAACCAGTCGTCCGGAATATTGGCGCGGTTTTCAGCCCAGTCGGTCGTCATGATGCCGGTGGCCGGCGCATCGGTTTTCAGCGCGAAGCCATTTTCCTGCCAGAACTCCTGCAGTTGCGGCCACAGTTGTTCCGGCGAGCGGCCGTCGACCACCAGCCAGCGGCGATCGCCGTCGCGTTCGATATGCATGCCGAGCGGATCCTGCGCGCTCGGCTGACCTTCGGTGGCATTGCCTGCCGCCGTGATCGCACGCGTCGGCGCGCCGCCCAGGGCCAGATTGGTCGGCGGCGCGACGTAGCGCTCGTCGGTCTTGGTGGTGCTCAGATCGTTCGGAACGGCGAGCGGCGGCGCGCTGCCGGCGCCCTTATAGTTGACGCGGTCGGAAGCGAACCAGTCGTTCAGCGTGTCACAGCCGGCGAGCGTCACCAGGGCAAGCGCCAGCGCCGCCATGCGGGTTGCGTGGAGGGAAAGTGCGGAACGTTTCATGAGGTCCTTCGTGATGCTGGAACGCGGTGCCTGGTTCTGTGTGCAGGGAACGTGGCTGGATCGACGTCGGTTAAGGGAGTGCCGGTAGCAGGCTTTCGTTGGCGCTGGTGGGTGCCGCGGTCGATCCGCTTAGCCCAACAGACCCGCTTCGCGCAGCGCGCCACGCACCACTTCGTGGTATTGCGCGTCGAGCGGCGTGAGCGGCAGGCGGATTCCGCCCTGCACACGACCCAGTTGCTGCAACGCCCATTTCGCAGGAATCGGATTCGATTCGATGAACAGGTTCTTATGCAGCGACAGGAGTTTCAGATGAATCTCGCGCGCGGTCTTCGCGTCCGCCGCGAGCGCGGCCTTGCACAGTTCGCTCATGGCGCGCGGTGCGACGTTCGCGGTGACCGAAATATTGCCGTGACCGCCGAGCAGCATTAGCGCGATCGCGGTGGGATCGTCGCCGCTGTAGATGCCGAAGTGCGCGGGCGCCGACTTGATCAGATGCGCGGCGCGGTCGATGTTGCCGGTCGCTTCCTTCACACCGATGATGCCCGGCACCTGCGCGCAACGCAGGATCGTTTCGTTGCTCATGTCGGCGACGGTGCGGCCGGGCACGTTGTACAGGATCACCGGCAGGTCGACGGTTTCGGCGATCTTCGCGAAATGGCGATAGATGCCTTCCTGGGTCGGCTTGTTGTAGTACGGCACGACCTGCAGCGTGGCGTCCGCGCCGACGTCCTTGGCCTGCTGCGTGAGTTCGATGGCTTCAGTGGTGGAGTTGCCGCCCGAGCCCGCGATCACCGGAATCCGGCCCGCCGTGTGCTCGACCGCGGTTTTGACCATCAGCACGTGTTCTTCGACCGACAAGGTAGCCGACTCACCGCTCGTGCCGACCACGACGAGCGCATTGGTGCCCTCCGCGACGTGCCAATCGATCAGCTTGCGAAACGCCGGCAGATCGAGGCCGCCGTCTTCGAGCATCGGGGTAATGATGGCAGGAATGCTGCCGCGAATCTGCACGCTGTCGTTGCTGCCGTGGGTGCCGCTGTGGTTGCCGTTAGTCATGAAACGCCATGAATTTGATCAGGTAAACCGCGATTGTAGCGGATTAGCCAGCCAACTCGTAACAAGGCGGGGGTGCCGCCTGCGCGGGGTCGGCTGAACGCTCCGCCTCCAGAATTGCGCAGATGCGCTGGACGTAAGCCGGGCGCGGCTGCGCGAGAAAACCGTCTTGAAACGCAACGACCCGGAGCCGGCCGCGCACGATCTCGAGCAGCTCGCCGGGCGCGAGTAGAAACGCCGGATTAGAGGGCTTGCCGACGCTTTCGTTTCCCTGCGCGAAGGTCTCGTAAACCAGTACGCCGCCCGGCGCGAGCGAATTCAACAACTGAGGAAATAGCGCGCGATGCAGATAGTTCGTCACGACCACCGCGGCGAATTTCGCGTCGCCGGGTAACGGCCAGGCAGCGCCTTCGAGGTCGGCCGCGAGCGGCGTGATCAGCGGCGCGTCGCGCAGCGTATCGAGCGCGGCCGCGTCACGATCGACGGCGGTCACCGGATGCCCCAGCGACGCAAAAAACCGCGCGTGCCGCCCTGCCCCCGACGCCACGTCGAGCACCGCGCCGCCCGCCGCGACCAGATGCGCCCAATGGCGAACCCAGCGCGACGGCTCGCCCAGCCCATGCATCGCCGCGACGGAAGTGCTCATCGGTTCGAGATCCGCTCAGTTGTACGACAAACCCATTGCCTCGCGGACATCGCGCATCGTTTCCGTGGCGAATCGGCGGGCCTTGTCGCAGCCGTCGGCGACGATCGCGCGCAGCAGCGACGGGTCGTCCATATACTTCTGCGCCCGCTCGAGCATGGGCTGCTGTTCGCGCAGAATCCCTTCGATCACCGGCTGCTTGCACTCGAGGCAGCCAATCCCCGCCGTCCGGCAGCCCTGCTCAACCCACTCGTGCGTCGTCTCGTTCGTATAGACCTGGTGCAGTTGCCAGACCGGGCACTTGTCCGGATTGCCCGGATCGGTGCGGCGCACGCGGGCCGGATCGGTCGGCATGGTGCGTACTTTCTTCGTGATGGTTTCCGCGTCTTCGCGCAAACCGATCGTGTTGCCGTAGGACTTCGACATTTTCTGGCCGTCGAGGCCCGGCATGCGCGATGCCTCGGTCAGCATGGCCTGCGGCTCGACGAGGATGATCTTGCGGGAACCTTCGAGATAGCCGAACAGGCGCTCGCGATCACTCATCGACAGGCTTTGCGATTCCTGCAGCATGGCGCGCGCCTGTTCGAGCGCCTCGTCGTCGCCTTCCTGCTGGTATGCGTTGCGCAATTCGTGATAGAGCTTGGCGCGCTTGCCGCCGAGCTTTTTCGCGGCCTCGTTGGCCTTTACTTCAAAGCCCGGCTCGCGGCCGTACAGATAGTTGAAACGGCGGGCGATTTCCCGCGTCATTTCGACATGCGGCACCTGATCCTCGCCGACCGGCACCAGCGAGCCGCGGTACAGCAGAATGTCCGCCGCCATCAGCACCGGATAGCCGAGAAAGCCGTAAGTGGACAGGTCCTTGTCCTTCAGCTTCTCCTGCTGCTCCTTGTAGGTCGGCACGCGTTCGAGCCAGCCGAGCGGCGTACTCATACCCAGCAGCAGCGCAAGCTCCGCGTGCTCGGGCACCTTGCTCTGAATGAACAGCGTGGCCTGCGCCGGATCGATGCCCGACGCGAGCCAGTCGATCAGTACGTCCCACACGTTCTTCTCGATGACCTCCGGCGTTTCGTAGTGCGTGGTCAGCGCATGCCAATCGACCACGCAGAAAAAACACGGGTACTCGGATTGCAGCCGTACCCAGTTCTTCAGCACGCCGTGATAGTGGCCAAGGTGCAGCGAGCCGGTAGGCCGCATGCCGGAAAAGATACGGTCTGGAAACATGGTGGTTTAGAAAAGCGAAACGAGTGGGGACATGATGGCCGTAATCGCGCCGTAGCCAATATTCACGAGCGGATTCAGCCAGTAGCGCGATAGCGTGCCCGTCATCACCAATGCCATGACGATGAAGAAACCGTACGGCTCGATGCGCGACAACGCGATGGACTGGCGCGGCGGCAACAGCGCCAGCAGCACGCGGCCGCCGTCGAGCGGCGGTAGCGGAAACAGGTTCAGCACGCCGAGTACGAGGTTGAAATAGACGCCGGCTTTCGCCATGCCGATGAAAAACGCCTCGTCGACATTCAGGCCGAGCAGCGTCACGAACAAGATGTACCACACCAGCGCCTGCACGAAATTACACGCAGGCCCCGCCGCCGCGACCCACAAACTGCCCCAGCGCGGATTGCGCAGATTGCCGAAGGCGACCGGCACCGGCTTCGCGTAGCCGAACATGAACGCGCCGCTGGTGGCGAAATACAGCAGCAACGGAATCGCGATCGTGCCGAGCGGGTCGATGTGCCGCATCGGATTGATGGAGACGCGGCCGAGCACGTAGGCGGTGTTGTCGCCGAGCCAGCGCGCGACGTAACCATGCGCGGCCTCATGCAGCGTGATGGCGAAAATCACCGGCAGCGCGTACACCGCAATGGTTTGTATCAGGGAAGAATCCATAACTCGCTATTGTAACAACGCGCTGGCGGGCGTCTGTCCGCTTTCCATCATGCCGTTTCCTCGAGCCCGAACGGCGCGAGCGAGCCGCGCCCCGGCCGCACCAGCACCGGTGCCGGACCGGTCAGATCGATCACGGTCGACGGCTCGCAAATGCAGGGACCGCCGTCGATCACCAGGTCCAGCTGTTTTTCCAGCCGTTCGCGGATTTCTTCCGGGTCGTTCAGCGGTTGGGTCTCGCCCGGCATGATCAGCGTGGAGCCGAGCAGCGGCTGGCCGAGTTCCTCGAGAATTGCCAGCGTGATCGCGTGATCCGGCACCCGCAGGCCAATGGTCTTGCGCGACGGATGAGACAGGCGCCGCGGCACCTCTTTGGTGGCCTGCAGCACGAACACGTAAGGGCCCGGCGTCACCGATCTGATCAGCCGGTACTGGCGGTTGTCCACCATCGCGAAGTTCGCCAGCTCCGACAGATCGCGCACCAGCAGCGACAGCAACTGCTTCTCGTCGAGCCCGCGAATGCGGCGCAGACGCTCGACCGCGTCCTTGTCGTCGAGATGACAGGCGAGCGCGTAGCTCGAGTCGGTCGGCAACGCGACCACACCGCCATCGTTGATGATCTGCACGGCCTGTTTGACAAGGCGCGGCTGGGGATTGTCAGGATGAAGCCGGAAGTATTGGGACATGATCGCTAACGGTGGCTACTTGGGGACACGCGGCACCCACGTGAACACGACGAGGAAACCGCGCCGGAAAGCGCGGCTGCGTGGCGAAACGCGAGTGGCAAGCGAAGGGCGGACCGAGAATCGACTGACCGCACCGGAGACAGGAGCGAACGACAAGGCGAACGACAGAAGCGGACGCCACCGCGCCCGGCCGGCTCTCGCGTACGACGTGCCGCCGGGGCACGGCGCGCGATCACAGCCAGCGTTCCCAGACGGGCTTGAGGTCGGAAGGCAGCGGCGGCAGCGTGCCGAGGTCGACGCGGCCTTCGCCTGGTGCGTGGAAGTCGGACCCGCGCGAGGCCTCGAAACCGAAGCGGCGCGCGACATCCGCATATTCGCGGTACTGGTCTGGCGTGTGGCTGCCGGTGACCACTTCGATCGCCTTGCCGCCGAGATCGATGAATTCGGCGAAAAACGCGTCGAATTCGACCGGCGAGTACTCGTAGCGCCCCGGATGCGCGATCACGGCCTCGCCGCCGGCGGCCTGGATCCAGCCGACCGCGTGGCTGAGTTTGGCCCAGCGATGCGGCACGTAACCCGCCTTGCCGTCGCCGAGGTAACGGGTGAAGACGTCTTGCGTGGAGCTGCAATAGCCGCTTTCGACCATGAAACGCGCGAAATGGGTGCGCGAAATCATGTCCGGATTCGATACGTATTTGAGCGCGCCTTCGTAGGCATTCGGCACGCCGAGGGTGGCGAGCTGTTCGCCGATCGCTTCGGCGCGCGCGGCGCGGCCGCTGCGGGTGCGCGCGAGGCCGTCGATCAGGATCGAGCTGGTCGGATCGATACCCAGCCCGACGATGTGTACCGTGCGCGACGCCCACGTGACCGAAATCTCGACGCCGCTCAGGTACCGCATGCCGAGCGCCTCGGCCGTGCTGCGCGCTTCGTGCTGGCCGCCCAGTTCGTCGTGATCGGTCAGCGCCCACAGCGTCACGCCGCCCGCGTGCGCGCGGCGCGCGACGTCGGCCGGCGCGAATTGGCCGTCGGAAACGGTGGAGTGACAGTGGAGGTCGGCGTTCATCGTCGTTTGGAAAGGGATCTACGCCCATTTTACTGCAACGCAGTAAGCGGGCGCAGCGCTATCTCGCGGGCGGGGGCGTCGCCGGCTCACGCCGTTTCGTGAGCCGGAGACCTGCCTCGCCGCCTTACGCCCTTAAGCCAATACGTCCCTACGCGCAAAACCCCTCGATCAGCGCCGCGACCTGCTCCGGCTGGTCGTGGTGCACCATGTGCCCCGCTTCGTCGATGATCTTTTCGCGCCAGTCCGGGAACGCCTGGAAACGCGCCTTGAATTCGTCGAGCGGGATCTCGCCGGCAATCTGCGCGAGCGTCGGCGAACCGGCCGCTTCGACGTGCAACACCTTCGCGCTCACCTTGCGCCAGACCGCCATCACCTCGTCGAGGCGGTACAGCGTCGGGCCGCGCAGCTTGTGTGCCGGATCGGCGAGCAACATGAAGCGCCCTTCGCCATCCGCTTTCGACCAGTGCTGGGCGAGAAACCGGGCGCGCTGCGGTGCGAGCCGCGGATTGGTCTTGATCAGGCGCGCGGCGACGTCGTCGAGCGACGCGTAGCGCTTCAGTTGCGGCGGATCGCGCAATTCGTCGAGCCAGTTGCGCAAGCGCTTCGGCGCCTGCGCCGCGTGCGACGGCGCGAGCCCGAAACCCTCCAGGTCGACCACCCGCCGCACCCGCTCCGGCCGAATGCCCGCGTACAGGCTCACGATGTTGGCGCCCATGCTGTGGCCGACCAGATTCACCTCGCCGCTCGGGGCGTAGTGATCGAGCAGCGCATCGAGATCGGCAAGATAGTCCTGTACCCAGTAATTGCCGCTGCCGTGCGCCGCGACCGGCCAGTCCGACAGCCCGAATCCGCGCATGTCGGGCGCGATCACCTGCCACTCGCCGCCCAGCGCGTCGACGACGAACTGGAACGACGCCGCCACGTCCATCCAGCCGTGCAGCATGAACAGGATCGGCGCGTCCGGGTTGCCCCAGCGGCGCACATGCAGACGGATGCCGCGCACGGCGACGAATTCAGACTGGGAGGTGTTCATGAGCAGTTCGGCCGAAAAAAGAATGGTCGTTCGATTATAACGAGATAGCAGGATGATGCGCGGCGGGTTGAGGTTGAAGAGCGCTTCGGGTCAGGGAGGGTGGCGCGGTTTGCGGGCGGTGGCGTGGGAACGGGTTGGTTGCCGTGGTTGCCGTGGCTACCGCCGTGGTCGCTGGCGTGGTTGCCTATGAACCCACCGCCTATGCCATCACAACTCCACCTCAGGCCGCTCCGCCACCGCCGTCGGTCCGGTCGATGCCACCGGCCCCTCATCAAGCCCCGCCAGCTTAGTCAGCGCGGCCAGTTCCGCCTCGTCGAAGCCGGCCTCGCGGCGCGCTTCGAAATTGAACGGACCGCGTAATTTCGGTGCGTGATACTGGTCGGCAAGACGCGCGTAGGTCGCATGCGGATCGAGCTTTCCGCCCTCGCACAAATGACGGAACCAGCGGTTGCCGATCAACACGTGGCCGATCTAGTCGCGCAGGATCACATCGAGAATCGCGGCCGACGCCTGATCGCCCGCCTGCTGCAGTCGCGCGCGGATCGGCGGCGACGCGTCGAGGCCGCGCGCCTCGAGCGTGCGCGGCACCAGCGCCATACGCGCCAGCACGTCGCCGCGCGTGCGCTCGCACATGTCCCACAGACCGTCGTGTGCGGGAAAATCGCCGTAGGCGTGACCGTATTCCGCCAGACGCACGCTCAGCAGCGAGAAGTGATAGGCCTCTTCGGCCGCGACTTTGAGCCAGTCGACGTAAAACGCGGCCGGCATGCCGGAAAAGCGCCAGACGGCGTCGAGCGCGAGATTGATGGCGTTGAATTCGATGTGCGCGAGAGCATGCAGCAAAACCGCGCGACCTTGCGGCGACTGCATGCTGCGCCGCTTCAACTGACGCGGATCGACCAGCTCGGGCCGCGCCGGACGACCTGGCAAATCCGCCGGCTCGACCAGTTCCAGGTGCGCGGCGCAGCTGGCGCGGCCCTCGCGCACAGCGTCGTAAAGCCCGCGGGCGGCGGCGGCCTTGATGACGGGATCGGCTTCGCGCAGCGCGGCAAGGGCAGCGGTGCGCGCACACTGCACTGAGGCGTCGATCGGTGCCGCACCGTCGGGTGCCGCATCCTCGGACACCGCGGACGGCGCGCCGGACGATCGGGCAGGCAACAAACCCGGTGAAACGAGCGGAACGGATAAAGCGGACGAAACGGACGAAACGGACGAAGGGGCAAACATCATGGCAAGCGGATCGGCGGACGCACAGGTGAGCGGAAAGACAGACGACGACGGCACGGCAACAGCCCAGGCGCGCTTCGACGCACTCAGGCACCCGAACCACACAACCATTT
This sequence comes from Paraburkholderia bryophila, assembly GCF_003269035.1. Lineage (GTDB taxonomy): Bacteria > Pseudomonadota > Gammaproteobacteria > Burkholderiales > Burkholderiaceae > Paraburkholderia > Paraburkholderia bryophila. Next base: position 514,505 of record NZ_QLTK01000001.1, read on the forward strand.
ACAATACTCGATTCGACCATCCAGCGCGCCCACCGCGCTGGCGATGCGGCACGAGCCGGGGCAACCCGGTGTGCCGGACCGCTTGCGGCCCATCCAGCGCGCGCAGCGACCGATCAACAGCAACCATGTTGCATGGGACCGGAGTCGGCGCAAAAGCGCCAACGCCGTCCTGACAGGAGACACTGTGACCATTTACAAGCTCGGCGACGCCGCCCCGACCATCCACGAAAGCGTGTTCGTCGCGGATTCGGCGAACATTATCGGCAATGTGACGCTCGGGGCCAACGCCAGCGTCTGGTTCGGCGCGACGCTGCGGGGCGACAACGAGCCCATCTCGATCGGCGCCGGCAGCAACGTGCAGGAAAACGCGGTGCTGCACACCGACCCCGGCTTTCCGCTGACCATCGAGCCGAACGTCACGATCGGCCACCAGGTCATGCTGCACGGCTGCACGATCAAGGAAGGCTCGTTGATCGGAATTCAGGCGGTGGTCTTGAATGGTGCGGTGATCGGCCGCAACTGTCTGGTCGGAGCGGGCGCCATCGTCACCGAGGGCAAAGTGTTTCCCGACAATTCGCTGATTCTCGGCGCACCCGCCAAAGTGGTGCGCGAACTGAACGAAACGGATATCGCCAATATGCAGCGCGGCTCGGCCGGTTATGCCGAACGCCGCGAGTATTTCAAGGCGCAGCTCGTGCGTATCGGCTAACCAGCCGGAGCGCACGGCGCGCACGGCGCGGCATCAGGCCGCGTCATTCGACCGAGGAAAAGTTGTGAGCGACCAGTTGCAAAAATTCATGTTCAGCGCGGCGCCGGTGCGCGGCGAGATCGTTTCGCTGCGCAATACCTGGCAGGAAGTGCTGACGCGCCGCGATTACCCGGCGCCCGTGCGGACAATCCTGGGCGAAATGATGGCCGCGTGCGCGCTGCTGTCGGCGAACCTCAAGTTCAACGGCACCCTCATCATGCAGATTTTCGGCGACGGTCCGGTGAAGATGCTGGTGGTCCAGTGCGGCTCCGATCTGTCCATGCGCGCCACCGCCAAGCTGTCGGGCGAGTCGGCCGAAACGATCGACGAAGCCACCAGCATGATCGATCTGCTCAACGCGAGCGGCCACGGCCGCTGCGTGATCACGCTCGACCCGGCGGACAAACAGCCGGGCCAGCAGCCGTATCAAAGTATCGTGCCGCTGTCGGGCGTGGACGGCCCGCTCAAGTCGATGGCGGAAGTACTCGAACACTACATGCACCACTCGGAGCAGCTCGACACGCGCCTGTGGCTCGCGGCGAACACGGAGCGCGCGGTCGGCATGCTGCTGCAAAAGCTGCCTGGCGACGGCGGCATCGTCCCGCATCCCGGCGAACTGGACGCCGATACGTGGGAGCGCGTCTGCACGCTCGGCGGCACGCTGTCGCAAGACGAGTTGCTGAAGGAAGAACCGGAAACCGTGTTCCGCCGTCTGTTCTGGCAGGAAAACGTCCAGCACTTCGAGCCGGCTCAGGCACGTTTCGAATGCGGCTGCTCGCGTGAAAAAGTCGGCTCGATGCTGAAAATGCTGGGCCGCGAAGAAGTGGACAGCGTGATCGAAGAGCGAGGTCACGTAGAGATTCATTGCGAGTTCTGCAACCAGCGCTATGAATTCGATCCGGTCGACGTGGCGCAACTTTTTGTCGCCAATGCGCTCTCACAAGGAGTGTCGCCGGCGGCCGACCAGCGGCACTGAAACGGCTGACCGACGCAGGCTTTCACGCTCTGTCGAGCGAGGGTCGGCAGCCGGTTTATCACCGGTGTTTCACGACAGTAAAATAGCGCGCCGCTGGTTGCCTTTGCGAGGTTCCGGGGCGCGCTTTTTTGATCATTGTGTTGAAGCATTGGCTGGCCATGCTGCAAATCATTTGCCCACGCGTCCGGCCGATGGAGATCGAACATGAATAAAACCGTTTTGTTGACCCGCCACACGCGCCTATTCGCGTTGCTGACCGTCGTCGCCGTCAGCGCCGCATTGACCGGCTGCGTGATGGACCCACCGGGGCCGTCGCCGATTTATAGCCGTCTGCCGGCCGACCAGTCGGGCGTAGCCGCCACTGCCCAGCCGCTCACGCCTGAAGAGCGTCAGCGCTACGACGCGATCGACCAACAGGTCATGACCGAGCAGAATCAGGCCATTGCCGCCGAAAATGCGGCGCAGGCGTGGTCGCGTTACTACTCGCCGCAACCGGTCTCCGTGTACGGCAGCTATTACGGCGGTGGTGGTTGGGGACGTGGCTGGGGTACGGGCGTCGGCGTCGGGTACTCGCCGTACTGGGGTTGGTGAACGCTTTGCCTGACGGCGCCCACGTGCAGATGCATCGCCCAAAGAAAAAGCCGCGTTTAAGCGGCTTTTTTCATGCTCATGACGAATCGCACTCAGCGGGCATTGATCGCGCGCTGCGCGACCAAACTCAATGCGCGGGCTTCTTATCTTTCGCCGCGCTCTTCGCACCGTGCTTGCGATCCGGCTTCGCGCGCGACTCCGGATTCGGCACCACATGCAGCGGCGCAGCCGAGACCTCGCCACGCGTCGACGTGGTTGCCGACGGCGTGTTCGCGGCCGGCAACGGCGCGTTCGGCGACACGAACTGCACGAACACCTCGCCGTCTTTGACCATGCCCATTTCGTAGCGCGCCCGCTCTTCCACCGCGGCCGTGCCGTTCTGCAGATCCTGCACTTCGCCCTGAATACGCTCGTTACGCACTTTCGAATCGGCGTTCTTCTGCAGTTGCTGCGCCAGTTGCTGTTGCAACTCGTGCACGCGCAACCAGCCGCCGTGTCCCCACCAGAGCGGGTACTGGATCAGCGCCAGCAGAACGATCAGGACAGCAGTGACAAGCCGCATGAAGTAAGCACAATAAATACGCGCCGCCCTGCGCTATACGCAGGGCGGCGAGGTCAATCAGAAACGAAGGGTAACCGGCGCATCGGTCAGCGCTAGCGAGCGATGCATTTAGCGCAGATTGTAGAACGCCGACTTGCCCGGGTAGCTTGCGATATCGCCGAGGTCTTCTTCGATACGCAGCAACTGGTTGTACTTCGAGATGCGGTCGGAACGCGACAGCGAACCCGTCTTGATCTGACCGGCATTCAGGCCGACCGCGATATCCGCGATCGTCGAATCTTCGGTTTCGCCCGAACGGTGCGAGATCACGGCCGTGTAGCCGGCGCGCTTGGCCATTTCGATGGCGGCGAACGTTTCCGTCAGCGTACCGATCTGGTTGATCTTGATCAGGATCGAGTTGGCGATGCCCTTCTCGATGCCTTCCTTCAGGATGCGCGTATTGGTCACGAACAGATCGTCGCCGACCAGCTGGACCTTCTTGCCGAGTTTCTCGGTCAGCGTCTTCCAGCCTGCCCAGTCGCTTTCGTGCATGCCGTCTTCGATCGAGACGATCGGGAACTTGTCGGCGAGGTTCGCCAGGTAATCCGCGAATTCCGTCGACGACAGTTGCAGGCCTTCGCCGGCCAACTGGTACTTGCCGTCGTGGTAGAACTCGCTCGCTGCGCAGTCGAGCGCCAGCAGCACGTCTTCACCCGCGCGGTAGCCCGCTTTTTCGATCGCTTGCAGGATGGTCGACAGGCATTCGTCGTTGCTGCCGAAGTTCGGCGCGAAACCGCCTTCGTCGCCCACCGCCGTGCTCATGCCACGGTCCGACAGGATCTTCTTCAGCGCGTGGAACACTTCGGCGCCGCAGCGCAGCGCTTCGCGGAAGGTCGGCTGGCTGACCGGCACGATCATGAATTCCTGGATGTCCAGGCTGTTGTTCGCGTGCGCGCCGCCGTTGACGATGTTCATCATCGGCACCGGCAGTTGCATGGCGCCCGAGCCGCCGAAGTAGCGGTACAGCGGCAGGCCGGCTTCTTCAGCGGCCGCCTTCGCGACGGCCATCGAGACAGCCAGCATCGCGTTCGCGCCGAGGCGCGACTTGTTGTCGGTGCCGTCGAGTTCCAGCAAGGTCTTGTCGAGGAAAGCCTGCTCGGAAGCGTCGAGGCCCATGATCGCTTCGGAGATTTCGGTGTTGATGTGCTCGACAGCCTTCAGCACGCCCTTGCCGCCGTAACGGCCGGTTTCGCCGTCGCGCAGTTCGATCGCTTCACGCGAACCGGTCGACGCGCCCGACGGCACCGCAGCGCGGCCCATCGTGCCCGACTCGAGCAGCACGTCGCATTCGACGGTGGGGTTGCCTCGCGAATCGAGAATCTCTCGACCGATGATATCTACGATAGCACTCATGGTTTCCTCAAGAAATGACGTTGAATTCTTTACTGTGACACTGTACCAGGCGCATATCGCGATGCAGAAAACCGGTCTCCCCGGCCACCTGCTTGCGCGCCGATACGTTCGACGACCATTACGTGCGTTCGCCTCGTATCACGATTATCCGTACCGATCGTGACACCCGCCGAACGCCTGAATCAGTTGAAATTGCTTTCGAGGAACGGCGCGCGCTTGACGGCCTGATCGAGCGTAACCAGCGTCTCGAGCAGATCGGCCATGCGATGCAGCGGCACGGCGTTCGGACCGTCCGATTTGGCTTCGGCCGGATTCGGGTGCGTCTCCATGAAGAGCCCCGACACACCGACCGCGACCGCGGCACGCGCCAGCACCGGCACGAACTCGCGCTGGCCGCCCGAACTGGTGCCCTGCCCGCCCGGCAACTGCACCGAGTGGGTCGCGTCGAACACGATCGGCGCGTGGGTTTCGCGCATGATCGCCAGCGACCGCATGTCCGACACCAGGTTGTTATAGCCGAACGACACGCCACGTTCGCACGCCATGAAGCGGTCTTCCGACAGACCGGCTTCACGCGCGGCATCGCGCGCCTTGTCGATCACGTTCTTCATGTCGCCCGGTGCGAGAAACTGGCCTTTCTTGATGTTGACCGGTTTGCCCGAACGCGCGCAAGCGTGAATGAAGTCCGTTTGACGGCACAGGAAAGCGGGCGTTTGCAGCACGTCGACCACCGACGCGACCTGCTCGATCTCGTGCTCGGCGTGAACGTCGGTCAGCACCGGCAGACCGAGCTGGCGCTTCACTTCCGACAGAATCCGCAAACCTTCGTCCATGCCCAGACCGCGGAACGACTTGCCGCTGCTGCGATTGGCTTTGTCATACGACGATTTGTAGATGAACGGAATGTTCAGCTTCGCGCAGATTTCCTTCAGCCGGCCCGCCGTGTCGATCGTCATCTGTTCGGATTCGACGACACAGGTGCCTGCGATCAGGAAAAACGGCTTGTCGAGCCCGATTTCGAAATCGCCCAGTTTCATGCTTTCTCCCCGACTTCGGCCGCCGCGCGGGATTGCTGACCCGCGAGCGCCGCTTCGACGAACGACTTGAACAGCGGATGGCCGTCACGCGGCGTGGACGTGAATTCCGGGTGGAACTGCACGCCGACGAACCACGGGTGCATGCTGCGCGGCAGTTCCATCATTTCCGGCAGATCTTCACTCGGGGTACGGGCGCTGATGATAAGGCCGCCGCCTTCGAGTTGGGGCACGAAGCGGTTATTGACTTCATAACGGTGGCGATGGCGCTCGTTCACATCCTTGCCATAGATCTCTTCGGCCATCGTGCCGGGCTTGATCGGGCAACGCTGAGAACCGAGGCGCATGGTGCCGCCCAGATCGGATTCTTCGGTACGCTTTTCGACCTTGCCTTCGCGGTCGTACCACTCGGTGATCAACGCGACCACGCGGTTCTCCGTTTCCGGATCGAACTCGGTGCTGTTCGCGTTCTTCAGGCCGACCACGTCGCGGGCGAATTCGATCACGGCCAGTTGCATGCCGAGGCAGATGCCGAGGTACGGCACCTTTGCTTCGCGCGCATAGCGGATCGCGGCGATCTTGCCTTCGGTGCCGCGACGGCCGAAACCACCCGGCACGAGCACGGCATCGAGATGCTTGAGGCTATCGACGCCGTGCGTCTCGACTTCTTCCGAATCGATGTACTCGATGTTGACCTTGGTCGACGTGTGCATCGACGCATGGCGCAGCGCTTCGATCAGCGACTTGTACGACTCGGTCAGATCGACGTACTTGCCGACCATGCCGATCGTGACTTCGTGCTTCGGATGCTCGAGCTTGTCGACCAGACCGGACCACATGGACAGGTCCGCCGCCTTCGGCGAGAGCTTGAGCTCTTCGCAGATGATCGCGTCCAGGCCCTGGTCGTGCAGCATTTGCGGAATCTTGTAGATGCTGTCGGCGTCCCACACGGAGATCACCGCGTCTTCCGGCACGTTCGAGAACATCGAGATCTTGGCGCGCTCGTCGTCCGGAATGCGGCGGTCGGCGCGGCACAGCAGCACGTGCGGCGAAATGCCGATTTCGCGCAGCTTCTGCACGCTGTGCTGGGTGGGCTTGGTCTTCAGTTCGCCGGCCGTGGCAACCCACGGCACCAGCGTGAGGTGCACGAAGCACGCGCTGTTGCGGCCCATGCGCAGGCTCATCTGACGGGCGGCCTCGAGGAACGGCAGCGATTCGATATCGCCCACGGTGCCGCCCACTTCGACGATCGCGACGTCAGGCTCGCCGCAGGTGGCCGATGCCGCGCCACGTTCGACGAACGCCTGGATTTCATTCGTGATGTGCGGAATGACCTGCACCGTCTTGCCAAGATAATCGCCCCGGCGTTCCTTGCGGATTACCGATTCGTAAATCTGGCCAGTCGTGAAGTTGTTGGCCTTGCGCATCTTCGTGCTGATGAAGCGCTCATAGTGGCCAAGGTCGAGGTCAGTCTCTGCTCCGTCTTCCGTAACGAACACTTCGCCGTGTTGAAACGGACTCATCGTGCCGGGGTCGACGTTGATGTACGGATCGAGCTTGAGGAGGGTGACTTTAAGACCGCGCGATTCGAGGATCGCGGCGAGGGAAGCGGCGGCAATACCCTTGCCGAGGGAAGATACTACGCCGCCGGTGACGAAAACATATTTGGTCATCGCTGGATGCTCGCGGGAAAAACGGATTATACCGTAAAGCAGGGTCTCAACCCAGCAAAATCCGAGCGACATCTGTACGTGACTGTGTCATGACGGCGGCACTTGCGCCGCGCCGATCATGCACCGTTTTTCCGTCATGGCGTTATCGAGGCCTACCGCCTCCGGTCGAACTCACCGCTCCAGCTCGCGCAACATCCGCTGCACGGCGCGGGCGGTTTCGAGCGGTTTTTCCATCGGATACAGATGGCTACCCTCGATCCACTCGACATGACCGCCGGTCGCGCGTCGGGTCGCGTCGAGCCCGGCCTGGCGGATTTCCTTCGAGCGCGTGCCGGCGATGAAGCCCACCGGCACCGGCGCGCCCCGGGCGAGCCGCGAGCCGAGCGTATGCGGCAAGGTCTTGTAGATCTGATATTCGGTACGGCGGTCGAACGCCAGTGCCCGCGCACCGTCCACGGACGTTTGCGGGATGCCGAAGTCGATGTAATCGGACAGCATGCGTTCGTCCCAGCGCGCGAACGCCGGCTTCGAATGAAAGTGCCGCCACGCCTCCTCGCGGCTCGCCCACTGGGTGCGCCGCGTGCGGGTGGCGGCTGCGGGCGACAGGCGCTCGTCGAGACCGGTCCATTGCGACACGCGCAGCATGCTGCTGCGCCAGCCGGCGATCACCGGCGAATCGAGCATGACCACGCCCCTCACCCACTGCGGCTTTTTCAGCGCGGCCATCAGCGACAGATAACCGCCGAGCGAATGGCCCACCAGCCACACCGGCCGCTCGTACGCGCGACCGACGTCATCGAGCAGTTGCTCGACCAGATGCGGCCAGTCCTGCGTCACCGGATAACGCGCGTCGTGACCGATACGCTCGATGGAGCGCAGCTCGTAGTCGTCGGCGAGTTCGGCGAAGATCGTCCGGTAGGTCGACGCCGGGAAACCGTTCGCGTGCGAGAAGTGAATGATGTTTTTCAACTGCGGCTATCTCCGTTCTGTTTTTTCGTGCGGGCCAGTGGCCGGCCGCTGTTCGACGCTCCGGCCAACGCTCCCGCCGACGATCACGTTAGCGATCCATCCAGTAGCGGTGCCGCACCTCGCGATAACGCTCGAGCGTCAAGGTGGCGCCTTGCGTACCCGAGCCGGTTGGCGCTTCACGGCCGGGATCCACATCGACTTCGACGCGCACCGCGCCGTCCGCGTCGCTGCGCCCAAGCTCGATCCGCCTTGCCCGGTAGCGCTCGAACACACCCGCGTCCGGATGATGAAAACGGTTGCGATAGCCTACCTGAAATAGCGCGACGAGCGGCTCGATAGAGTCGAGGAACGGCTCGGTCGAGGAGGTCTTGCTGCCGTGATGCGGCACGACCAGCACCTGCGCGTGCAATGCGTCGCGGGCGCGGGCGAGCAGCACGCGTTCGACCGGCGCCTCGATGTCCGCCGTCAGCAAGGCCGAGATGCGCGGAGCCGGCGTTTGAACGGGCGCGGTGGAAAGGCTTGCCGAAGCGTGGACCGACGCGCCGTCCGGTGCAACCAGCGACGCGGCAGATCGCGGGGCCGCGCCTGAAGCGCCCAACGAATCCGATCTTGGCTCGTCCGACGCTCCGAGCGTACTCACCCGCAGCACACAACTATGCGCGTTCGGCTTGCCTTGCAACGGCCCGGCGTCCGGCCACAACATCGCGAACTCGATGCCGTCCCACTGCCAGCGCTGCCCCGCCCCGCAAGGCAGCGTGTCGGCGCCGTGCTGCTTCGCGTTCGACCACAGCGCGTTCTCCGGCGCCAGCGCCGCCACCATTTGACTCACCTCGATGGCGTCGAGCACCGCGGGCGCGCCACCAGAATGGTCGGAATCGGCGTGGCTGACGATCAACGTATCGAGCGCGTTCACGCCACGCGCCTGCAAAAACGGCACCACCACGCGCTCGCCCGCGTGCGTCGATTCCGGTCCCGGACCGGCGTCGAACAGCAAGGTGTGATGCGCCGTTTCGATCAGCACCGAGGTGCCTTGACCGACATCGAGCGCGGTCAGACGAAAACCACCCGGCGCAGGTCCATTGGCCGGCGGCAACAGCAGCGGCAACCAGGTGAGCGGCGCGGCCCAGCGCAACGGCCAGCCGCGCGGCGCGAGACACCAGAGCACACCGACCGCCGCCGCGCCGAGCGTCCAGGCGTCCGGCTGCGGCAGCCGCCACAGCGCCCAGGCTGGACCGGACAGCACCTGCAACCCCGACGCCAGCCAATCGAGCAACGTGTGCGCGCCCTGGAACGCGTAGCCATCGAACGGCGCCGGCAGCGCGACGCCGGCCAGCACCGCCGGCGTGACGAACAGGCTCACCCACGGAATCGCAAACGCGTTCGCCAGCGGGCCGATCAGCGGAATCTGCGCGAACCAGTAGACCGTCAGCGGTGCGAGCGCGACGGTCACTGCGAACTGCACGTGCGCGGCGCTGCGCAGGCGTTGCGCGAAAGCCCGGGCACGGCGGCGCAGATCGGCGCGCAGGCTCGACCAACGGCTCGACGCGGTGTCGGTGTCGGTGTCGGTGTCGGCGTTGGCTTCGTCGCCCTCTTCCGCACGACGCTGTTCGTGATCCTGCATACGCGGCCGCCCCGACACCGCGAACAGAATCGCCGCCACGGCGCAGAAGGACAGCCAGAATCCCGCCGACGACACCGCCCACGGATCGATCAGCAGCACCAGTCCCAGCGCCCACGCCAGCACCATCGAACGGGCGACATGACGGCCAGTGACAAACGCCAGCGCGAGCACGCCGGCCATCCATAGCGCGCGTTGCGCCGGCACGTTGAAACCGGCCAGCGCGGCATGCAAGCCTGCGAACAGCGCGCCTGCCGCCGCCGCAACGATCTGCGCGGGCAGCCACAACGGCCCGTGGCAGCCGAGCCAACCCGAGCGGCGCCACAGCACCCCTGCCAACCACCCGGCGAGACCCGCGGCGAAGCCGATGTGCAGACCCGAAATCGCCACCAGGTGACTCGTGCCGGTGCCGCGCATCAGCAGCCAGTCCGCCTTGCTGACCTCGTCCTGGGCGCCGATCGCCAGTGCCACGACGATGCCGCGATGCGGCGCGTCGGCGAGCACGGCGCCGATCCGTGCGCGCAAGGCCGCGCGCCAGCGATCCACGGTGACGCTCACACCGTGCGCCGCGCCCGGCAAGCGCAAGGCCGACGCCGGTGTGCTCACGTAGCCGGTCGCTCGCACGTTGCGGGCGAGCAGGCTGGCCTCGGCGTCGCGCACGCCGAAGTTCGCGTTGCCGTGCGGACGTTTGAGGTGCACCGTCAAACGCCAGCGCTGACCCGGTTCGAGCGCAGGCGGCGGCGCTTCCTGAGCGATCCATGACAATTGAATCACGCGTGGGAAGGGGGCGATCGGTGCGTCGGCCGCCTCGACCTCGAATAGAAAGCGGGCGCCCTTTTCGTCGCGCGACGGCAGGCCCTTGATGCTGCCGGTCACGGCGATGTCGCGGCCCTCCCACTCGCTCGGCAAGCTCACCGCGAGCCGGACTTCGGCGCGCCATGCGGCATAGCCGAAGCCTGTGCAGATTGCCGCGCACCAGATACCGGTCCAGATGACAAAGGTCCGTAGGCGGGCGTTGCAACGCGTGACGCGTAAGTGGAGGTTCCATGCGCGAGTCCGCATCGCGGACCATGTTGAGGTCCGCTTCGAAGTGCTGGACTTGGCCGCGGCAGTAGCCGAATCCGTGGCCGCAGTCGTGGCCGTGGCAGTCGCTAAAGCCGGAGCGGCGGCCCTGGCCCTAGCCCCAACCGACGCCCCACCCCCACGCCATCCCCAAACCGCAACGCCCAACCCCACGCTGCACATTACCGCCAGCCCAAGCCAAACCCACCACCCCGGCAACGTCGACTGCCGCTGCAACCCGATCACGCCCAACGCAAATCCGCACCACCACGCCCGCATACCCCCTCCGCCCAGCCGTCGCCGGACGACTCAACATCAACACTCAACGCCCGACGAACAGGCATCGGCAAGCCCGCCGGACGGGGATGTCGCCCAGCGCGAACCCTTCGAATCAACGCGTTAATTATGCAGAGGAAAGTGCCAGCCGCGGCAACGCGGCGAGCGCGTTAGCCGTTGTGCCTAGGGCGGCTTCGTCGGCGCTCATGCCGCGCAGTTGCGCGAGGCCCGCGCCGATCGCGGGAATCTGGTCCGGCGAGTTGCGCTGTTTATAGATCCACGAGGGCGCAATGTCCGGCGCATCGGTTTCGACGACCAACGCATCGAACGGCAATTGCTCCGCGAGACGGCGAATCTGCCGAGCGCGCTCGAACGTCAGATTGCCGCCGAAGCCGAGATGCATGCCCTGATCGAGATAGGCTTGCGCCTGCTGAAAACTGCCGTTGAACGCGTGCGCGATGCCGCGATGAATCTGCTGCCGCCGCAGCCCCGCGATCACCTGATCCTGCGATTTGCGCACATGGCAAATCACCGGCAGATCGAATTCGCGCGCGAGTTGCAGCTGTCCGTTGTAGAAAAACTGCTGGCGCGCATCGTCGAGACCGTCGACGAAATAATCGAGCCCAATCTCGCCGATGCCGACGAACAAAGGATCGGCGAGACTCGCCTCGATCTCCATGCGCAGCAGATCGAGGTCGCTGTCCTGCGCGCTCGGCGTGAACAGCGGATGAATGCCGAGCGCGTAAGCGCCGCCTGCGACGCGATGCGCCAGCTCGCGCACCGCCGCGAAATTCTGCCGGCCGATCGCGGGAATCACGATCCGCCCGACGCCCGCCGCGCGCGCCGCCGCCGCGACGGCATCGCGGTCGGCGTCGAATTCGGATGCGTCGAGATGACAGTGGGTATCGATCCACATGGCGTATCGGACTATGCGCGCAGCGTTAGACGATCAAACGATCAAACGATCAGATGGCCGGTATGCCGAGGCCGCTCAAACCGGCACCGGCGGCTCTTCATACAGCACGCCTTCGCGCAGCCGCATGATGCGGTCGCAACGTCCGGCCAGTTCGGGATCGTGCGTGACGATCACGAAGCTGGTCTCCATGGTTTGCGACAGTTCGAGCATCAGGTTGAACACGGTATCGGCCGTGCCGCCGTCGAGGTTGCCGGTCGGTTCATCGGCGAGCACGCAGGCGGGTTGGGTCACCAGCGCTCGCGCAATCGCGACCCGCTGACGCTCGCCGCCCGACAACTCGCCCGGCCGATGTTTCGCGCGATGCCCCATGCCGACCCGCTCCAGCACCGCGAGCGCTTCGCGGCGCGCGACTTCGGTCGTCACGCGGCGAATCCGCAGCGGCATGGCGACGTTGTCGAGCGCGGTGAATTCCGGCAGCAAATGGTGGAACTGATAGACAAAACCCAGCGCGCGATTGCGCAGGTCGTTGCGTTCGCGCTCGGAGAGTTTCGTGAATGGCTTGCCCATCACGGACACCTGACCCGCGCTCGGATCGTCGAGCCCGCCGAGCACGTGCAGCAACGTGCTCTTGCCCGAACCCGACGCGCCGACGATTGCCAGTTTCTCGCCGCGCCGTACGCTCAGTTGCGTGTTGTTGAGCACCTGCACGTTCAAGCCGCCCTGCACGAACGCTTTGGAAATACCGGTTGCTTCGAGCACGTACGGATACGGCGCGTTGTCCTGAGAAGTCATGGGTAAAGTGGCGGTTCGGTCATTCATAGCGCAGCGCCTCCGCCGGGCGGACTTTCGCACCGCGCCAGCTCGGGTAAAGCGTTGCCAGCGCCGACATTGCGAAGGCGATGACGCCGATCCGCGCGACGTCGGCCGGAATCAGTTCGGACGGCAATTCGTTGATGAAGTACACCGACGGCGGCAGGAATTGCACGCCTAGCAGATGCTCGATCATCGGCACGAGCCATGGAATGCTCCACGCGATCAGGCAGCCGAGCGCGACGCCCGTGGCCGTGCCGATAAAGCCGATCGTCACGCCCTGCACCACGAAGATCTTCATGATCGAGCGAGGCTGCGCGCCGAGCGTGCGCAGAATCGCGATGTCGGCCTGCTTGTTGGTCACGGTCATGACCAGCGACGAAACAAGATTGAACGCCGCCACCGCGATGATCAGCGTGAGGATGATGAACATCATGCGTTTTTCGATCTGCACCGCCGAGAACCAGGTCTTGTTCTGCTGCGTCCAGTCGCGAATGTACAGGTCGCCGGACAAGGTCCGGGCGAGCTGGTGCGCCACTTCCGGCGCGCGCTGCATGTCGGTCAGGCGCAAGCGCACCCCGGTCGGCGCGGGCAGCCGGAACAGCGCCTGCGCGTCCTTGATGTTGATCAGCGCGAGCGTGCTGTCGTACTCGTAATGCCCGGACTCGAAGATGCCCACCACGGTGAACTGCTTCAGCCGCGGCAGCATGCCGGCGGGCGTGATGGTGCCTTCGGGCGCCACCAGCGTGATCTTGTCGTTCACCTGCACGCCGAGATTGGTGGCGAGATCGGCGCCCAGCACGATGCCGAAGTCGCCCGGCACCAGCGCGTTCAGACTGCCGCCTTTCATCTCCTTACCGATGTCGGACACCTGCGGCTCCAGCGACGGCTCGACGCCACGCAGCGCCACGCCGCTCACGGCGTCCTGGCGCGTGAGCAGCGCCTGCGCCTCGACGTACGGCGCCGCGCCGATCACTTCCTTGTTCTGGCGCGCTTCCTGCGCGGTCAGTTGCCAGTTGGGCATCGACCCGGTCGGCGAAAAAATTTCGACGTGCGCCAGCACCGACAACATGCGGTCGCGCACCTCTTTCTGGAAACCGTTCATGACCGACAACACGACGATCAGCGCCGCGACGCCGAGCGCGATGCCGGACATCGACACCAGCGCGATGAAGGAGATGAAGCCGTTACCGGTCGTGCGTTTGCCGGCGCGGGTGTAGCGCCAGCCAATCTGCCATTCGTAGGGAAATTTCAAGCGAATCCTTTTCTGCGTTCTTCGGCTTTGTGCCGCGCACGCGGGCGTGAAGCGCCTGTCGTGCGGCCCGAGCGTCGTGATCATTGGTGTCGCGGCGACGCGGATGGTTCCGGTACGGCGCGCCGGCTTGTAGCAATGCGCGCGCCACGGCTCACCGCCGCCGCTGCGTGCCGCCTCCCGTGTTGCCTGAAAGCCGGCCGCAGCGGTCGTCGCCGCCGATCAAGCGCGAAGTTTGCCATACAATCCCGCGGACTCGCCGACTCCGGCCTCGCGGCCGCCGCTAAAGCAGGTTATAGCGCCCGCGCAGCCCGTTGATAATGTCCGCGGCGGCTTTGCTGGCGACGCCGCGCGCATCGGCGTCGCGGCGGTCGCGGTGCAGATGGCTGATGTCCCAGTTGCAGCCCGCGTCGTCTTCCACGGTTTCGTGAAAGCCGGTCGGAATCCAGCCTGCGGTGGCCGGGTCCGCATCGAGCGCCTTGACGACCAGCGCGAGCAGTTCCTGCTCGCTTTTGAGTTCACGCGGCATACCCGTCTCCCTCTTCATGGGCGCGGTTCCGCCGCGCGCGGCTGTTGCGACGCCTGGGCAGCGGCGCAACGGTCGACCGCTCGTCGCGATCCGTCGAACGGCAAGGTAATGGTCCGCGATGCAGGGTCGGCGATGGTCTGAATACTCGCACTCTTTGCCCTACAATGCGCAGCATCATGCACGCCAACCGTCTCCATCTTCTTCTCCCCTTCGCGCTGCCCGCCGCAGCGGACGCCGCCACCGCGCTCCACGACATCCAGAGTCCCGCTCTCGACCGGCTGATCGCCCGCGCGACGCTGGTGGAACGCGTGGTCGGCGAAGACTTTCAGCGCACGCTGCCGCACGAGCGTTGGGTGGCGCGGCAATTCGGCGCGCTGCCCAGCGGCGCTGCCGCCGCCGACGAAGCGCCGCTCGCCCCGTACATGCTGCGCGCCGACGGCGGCGACCCCGGCACGGCGACATGGGCCTGCGTGCAACCGGTGCATGTTCGCATCGCGCATGACCATCTGGTGCTGATCGATCCCGCCTCGCTCGATTTGTCCGACGACGAAGCCGCCGCGCTGCTCGCGGTCGCACGGCCTTTGATCGAAGAACTCGGCGTGCGCATCGAAGCACCGCGACCGGCGCGCTGGTATCTGTCCGGCGAGGGTTTCGGCACCTTGGCGGGCGCCTCGCCGCTGCGCGCAAGCGGCCGCAACATCGAAATCTGGCTGCCGCACGAGGCGCATTCCGGCGAACGGTCGCGCGCGTGGATGAAACTGCAAAACGAAGTGCAGATGGCCTGGTTCGAGCATCCGGTCAACGAAGCGCGCGAGGCGCGCGGCCTGCCGGCAGTGAACTCGATCTGGTTTCACGCGCAAGGCGCGGTGCAGCCGGTGCGCAGTCCGTTTGCGCGGGTTCTTTCGAACGCGGTGGCCACGCGCGGTCTGGCGATGACGGCGGGCGTGGAAACCGGCGCGCCGCCGGCTTCGTTCGGCGCGCTGCGAAGCGCGGCTTCAACTGGCGAGTCAGCCCTAACGGCCGCTGCGACGAATGCATCGGGTGCGCCCGACAAGGCCGGCGCCGCGCCGACCGTATCGCGACCTCAAGCGCACGCCGCGGCGAACCCGGATGGCGCGGCCGTCGGCATCACGCTCGTCGAACTCGATCCCTTCTCCGCGCCCTACATCGAGCAGGACTGGGCACGCTGGAACGACGCTTTCGCCGCGCTGCAAACCGACTGGTTCGACCCCGCGCTTGCGGCGCTGCAATCCGGCGAACTCAGCGAACTCGGCCTGACCCTGTGCGGCGACACCGGCTCGGTGACGCTCACGGTCACGCGCGGCGACCTGCGCAAATTCTGGCGGCGGCGGGTGCTCGCGTCGCTCTTCATCGAATGATTGAATGCATCGAACTGATCGCATGACCCACGGCCTCTCCGAATGACTCGAATCGTTACGCGCACCTGCTCCCCCGTGGACGCCGAAGTGCTTACCCGCCACGGCCTGCACCCGGTGCTCGCGCGTCTCTACGCGGCGCGCGGCGTGTGCATGCCGGATGAAATCGAAATCGGCCTCGCACGGCTCATCCCGCCCGCCGGCCTCAAAGGCTGCGAAGACGCCGCCGCGCTGCTCGCCGACGCGATCCAGCAGAAGCGCCGCATGCTGGTGGTCGCCGACTACGATTGCGACGGCGCCACCGCCTGCGCGGTTGCGGTGCGCGGCCTGCGCATGTTCGGCGGACAGATCGACTATCTGGTGCCGAACCGCTTCGAATACGGCTACGGCCTGACGCCGGAGATCGTCGCGCTGGCCGCGCGCAACCCGTCAGGCAAACCGGAACTGCTGATTACCGTCGACAACGGCATCGCCAGCGTCGACGGCGTGGCAGCGGCCAACGCGCTCGGCATCGACGTGCTGGTCACCGACCACCATCTGCCCGGCGACGAATTGCCGGCCGCCCGCGCGATCGTCAATCCGAACCAGCCGGGCTGCACGTTCCCGAGCAAGTGCATTGCCGGGGTCGGCGTGATGTTTTACGTGCTGCTGGCGTTGCGCGCGGAATTGCGGCGGCGCGGCGCGTTCGGCGACGACTTTCCGGAGCCGCGTCTGGACGGTCTGCTCGATCTGGTCGCGCTCGGCACGGTCGCCGACGTCGTCAAGCTCGACGGCAATAACCGCGTGCTGGTCGCGCAGGGCCTGCAGCGCATCCGCAAAGGCAAGATGCAGCCGGGCATCGCCGCGCTGTTTCGCGCCGCCGCGCGCGAGGCGCGCAGCGCGTCGGGCTTCGACCTCGGCTTCGCGCTCGGGCCCCGGCTGAATGCGGCGGGCCGCTTGTCGGACATGTCGCTCGGGATCGAATGCCTGACCACCGACGACATCGGCCGCGCATGGGATCTCGCGCAACAACTCGACACGATGAACCGCGAGCGCCGCGAAATCGAAGCCGGCATGCAGCAGCAGGCGCTCGAGGATCTCTCGGCCATCGACCCGGAAGGCGCGACCACCATCACGCTGTTTAATCCGTCGTGGCATCAGGGCGTGATCGGCATCGTCGCGGGTCGTCTGAAGGAAAAATTCCACCGCCCTTCGTTCACCTTCGCGCTCGCCGACGACAGCGGCCAGACCGTCAAAGGCTCGGGCCGCTCGATTTCGGGCTTCCACCTGCGCGACGCGCTCGATCTGATCTCGAAGCGCGAGCCGGGCCTGATCGCCAAATTCGGCGGCCACGCCATGGCGGCGGGCCTGACGCTCGCCGCCGCCGACGTCCCGCGCTTCACCGCCGCGTTCGAGGCGGTCGGCCGCGAATGGCTGTCCGCGGAGGCGCTGTCGCGCACCGTGGAAACCGACGGCGAACTCGAAGACGCCTACTTCACGCCGCAATTCGTCGACATGCTCGACGCCGCCGTGTGGGGCCAAGGCTTCCCGGCGCCGGTGTTTTCGGGCGAATTCGACGTCGCGTCGCAGGCGCTGGTGAAGGACAAGCATCTGAAGCTGCAACTCGTGCGCGGCCGCCAGCGCTTCAACGCGATCTGGTTCAACCACACCGACACGCTGCCCGCGCGCACCACCGTCGCTTACCGGCTGGCGAGCGATACGTGGAACGGCGTGTCGCGCGTGCAGTTGATCGTCGAGCACGCGGCGAGCTGAACAGGCCGATCGAGCCGTGGGCACGCCGCTCGCGGTCCCGCTCGAAAGCGCGAAATACTCCGCAAAATCAACCCCAAACCCGCGCCGGATCGCTCAAGAGTGATCGGCGCGGCACGCCGATCGGCTATAATTTCCCCTTTTTACGAAGCTATAAAAGATCGACATGGAAGCGGAACGTCTCAACGCGATCGAAGCCTCTCTGGTGGACCTGCGCACGCGCGCGGCCGACCTACGGGGGTATCTTTGACTACGACGACAAAGCACTGCGTCTAATCGAAGTCAACCGGGAACTCGAAGACCCGAACGTCTGGAACGACTCGAAACACGCCCAGGCCCTCGGCCGGGAAAAAAAGCTGCTGGACGACACGGTCGGCAAACTCACGTCGCTGCACGACGACCTGCGCGACGCGCTCGACCTGTTCGAAATGGCCCGTGAAGAAGCCGACGACGAAACGCTGATCGCCTGCGAAACCGACGCGCAAGCGCTCGAGGCACGCGTCGGCGACATGGAATTCCGCCGCATGTTCGCGAATCCGGCGGATCCGAACAACGCGTTCCTGGACATCCAGGCCGGCGCCGGTGGCACCGAGGCGTGCGACTGGGCCTCCATGCTGCTGCGCCAGTACCTGCGCTACTGCGAGCGCAAGGGCTTCAAGACCGAAGTGCTGGAACAGACCGAGGGCGACGTCGCGGGCATCAAGAACGCCACGATCAAGATCGAAGGCGAATACGCGTACGGCTTCCTGCGCACCGAAACCGGCGTGCACCGCCTCGTGCGCAAGTCGCCGTTCGACTCGTCGGGCGGCCGTCATACGTCGTTTTCGTCGGTGTTCGTGTACCCGGAAATCGACGACTCGATCGAAGTGGACATCAACCCGGCCGATCTGCGCATCGACACGTACCGCGCGTCCGGCGCGGGCGGTCAGCACATCAACAAGACCGACTCCGCCGTGCGTATCACGCACATGCCGTCGGGCATCGTCGTGCAGTGCCAGAACGACCGTTCGCAGCACCGCAACCGCGCCGAAGCCATGGCCATGCTGAAATCGCGCCTGTACGAAGCGGAAATCCGCAAGCGTCAGGAAGAGCAGGACAAGCTCGAGGCCGGCAAGACCGACGTGGGCTGGGGTCATCAGATCCGTTCGTACGTGCTGGACAACAGCCGTATCAAGGATTTGCGCACCAACGTCGAAATCAGCAATACCAAGAGCGTGCTCGACGGCGACCTCGATCCGTTCATCAGCGCAAGCCTGAAACAGGGTGTTTAAGCGCACGCGGCGCGGCAGTGCGTTGGGTCATGCCCTGCACTGCCGCGCCGCATCTTTTTACCGCCTGAGGTTTTTACACTGACTGGCCACCCGCATGTGGGGCGTTCCCCGCGGGTCACCGAACTCCAAATCATCATGACCGAACCGACCCAGCCGAATGCGGCGCCCGAAGGCGACGACAACAAGATCATGACCGAGCGCCGCGAAAAGCTGCGCGAGTTGCGTGAGCAGGGCGTCGCCTATCCGAACGATTTCCGCCCCACCCATCACGCCGCCGATCTGCAAACGCAGTACGCCGAGACCGACAAGGAAACGCTCGACGCGAATCCGCTCGAAGTCGCGATCGCCGGCCGCATGATGCTCAAGCGCGTGATGGGCAAGGCCAGTTTTGCGACCGTGCGCGACGGTTCGGGTCAGATCCAGTTCTTCATCACGCCGGCCGACATCGGCCAGGAAACCTACGACGCATTCAAGAAGTGGGACATGGGCGACATCGTCGCCGCGCGCGGCGTGCTGTTCCGCACCAACAAGGGCGAGTTGTCGGTGCGCTGCACCGAACTGCGTCTGCTGTCGAAGTCGCTGCGCCCGCTGCCGGACAAGTTCCACGGTCTCGCCGACCAGGAAATGAAGTACCGCCAGCGCTACGTCGACCTGATCGTCACGCCGGAAACGCGCGCCACCTTCGTCGCGCGCACCAAGGCGATTGCGTCGATCCGCAAGTTCATGTCCGAGGCCGACTTCATGGAAGTCGAAACGCCGATGCTGCACCCGATCCCGGGCGGCGCCGCGGCCAAGCCGTTCACCACGCACCACAACGCGCTGGATATGCAGATGTTCCTGCGCATCGCGCCGGAACTGTATCTGAAGCGCCTCGTGGTCGGCGGCTTCGAGCGTGTGTTCGAGATCAACCGTAATTTCCGCAACGAGGGCGTCTCCGTGCGCCACAATCCGGAATTCACGATGATCGAGTTCTACGCGGCGTACACCGATTACAAGTGGCTGATGGACTTCGTCGAGCAACTGATCCGCCAGGCGGCGATCGACTCCCTCGGCACCGCCACGATCACCTATCAGGGTCGCGAACTCGATCTGGCCAAGCCGTTCCATCGCCTCACGATCACCCAGGCGATCCAGAAGTACGCGCCGCAGTACACGAACGAGCAACTGGCCGACAGCGACTTCCTGCGTACCGAACTGAAGAAGTTCGGCGTGGACGCGTCGAAGCCGCAATTCCTGAACGCGGGCGTCGGTTCGCTGCAACTGGCGCTGTTCGAGGAAACCGCCGAGTCGCAATTGTGGGAGCCCACCTACATCATCGACTACCCGGTCGAAGTGTCGCCGCTCGCGCGCGCGTCGGACGCGGCACCCGGCATTACCGAGCGTTTCGAGCTGTTCATCACCGGCCGCGAAATCGCCAACGGCTTCTCGGAGCTGAACGATCCGGAAGACCAGGCCGCCCGCTTCAAGAAGCAGGTCGACCAGAAAGACGCCGGCGACGAAGAAGCCATGTTCTACGACGCGGACTACATTCGTGCGCTGGAATACGGCATGCCGCCGGCCGGCGGTTGCGGGATCGGCATCGACCGTCTGGTGATGATGCTGACCGACAGCCCGAGCATCCGCGACGTGATTCTGTTCCCGCATCTGCGTCGCGAAGACTGAGCGTCGCGCGCCTGCGGGCGCCGATGCCCGCGTCTGGCAAGCAGCAAAGAAACGCCCGGTCAAAACACCGGGCGTTTTTTATGCCGCAGCGCAAACCCACGGAAAACTCGCTGAAAGCGGCTGCCGCAACGGCTGACGGTTTGTAACCGTCGGTAAAATCTGCCCATGGCGCGCTATGCGCGCCGCCCGCGCGATCCCGGCAAACGCCGAAGAATCAAGGCGCCTGGCAGGTGGCACGCGCCTTTGACGCCGTTTGGGTACGATGATTGCGTGGTGTTCGTTACAAATTGAAACCCTCGCGGAATCGATTTGCCCGACACTGAGTCTCAATAACAGTCGACTCTGCTAGAGACGGAGGCCAACATGGACAACCCGAACCAAACCACGCAGCAACGCCGTATCCACCCCCTCGTCGCCACGGCGGCGGGCGCAGTCATCATCGCGAGTCTCGTCGCCACCGCGGCCGTCACGGGCGTGTTCCCGAAAGCGTCCAGCAACGGTTCGCAGAGCGACCAGACTCAGGCTGCGCAGATCACGACCCAACCGGGCGTGGTCGACTCGGCGGCACCGGCTAGCCCGTCGGCGCAGGCACAGCAAGCACAACAGTCCGCCCAGCCTGTGCAGCAGGCTCAGCAACCGGCGCCGAGCGCGCCCGTGCCCTCGCCCGCGCAGCAGCAACAATATGCTCAACAGCAGCAGGGCCAAGCCGCTCCGCAATACGCGCAGCAGCAGACGGCACAACCGGCGTACTGCTCCAACTGCGGCACGGTCGTGGCGATTTCGGCGGTACGTCAGGAAGGTCACGGCACCGGTATCGGTGCGGTCGGTGGCGCAGTGGCCGGCGGCCTCGTCGGCAATCAGTTCGGCGCCGGCGGCGGACGTACCGCGATGACGGTGCTCGGCGCACTCGGCGGCGGTTTCGCGGGTAATTCGGTCGAGAAGCACATTCGCAGCACCACCGCGTATTCGGTGCGCGTGCATATGGAAAGCGGCAAGACGCGTTACTTCACGTACCACGAAGCGCCGCCGTTCCAGCAAGGCCAACGCGTGCGGATCGAGAACGGTACGCTGGTGGCAAGCTAGCCGTAGACAACAGCCCAAGCTTTTGCCAGGTTTTTCAGACTTTCCGGCAAGCGCAAAAAAAGGCGATTCCAGATGGAATCGCCTTTTTCTATTTACCGCCAGTAAGGTGAAACGCGATCAATAATCCGCGTCTTCAATCCATGCAGCCTGAATTGCCTCGAGGATCTTTTCGTTCGACCGGTCAGGATCGTCGTCGAATCCTTCCAGCTCCATGACCCAGCGGTGCAAATCGGTGAAGCGCACCTGCTGCGGATCGATGTCCTGGTGCTTGTCAGTCAGGGCCATCGCGATGTCTTGCGTATCGGTCCACTTCATGGCTGCAACCTCCTGTTAGTGGTTTTCCTTCGCGTGATTGATCGAGTAGCGCGGGATCTCGACGACCAGATCCTGCTCGGCCGGCACCATCGCCTGGCACGACAGACGCGAGGCCGGTTCGAGCCCCCACGCCTTGTCCAGCAGATCGTCCTCGTCTTCCTCGGACGGCGTCAAGGCGGCGAAACCCTCACGCACGATCACGTGGCAGGTCGTGCAGGCGCACGACTTCTCGCACGCGTGCTCGATTTCAATGCCGTGTTCGAGCAGGCTGTCGCAGATGCTCTTGCCGGGCACGGCATCGATCACCGCGCCTTCCGGGCACAGTTCGACATGGGGCAGCACAACGATTTGAGGCATACATTTTCCGTTTGGGTCTGAGGCACGGCGGCGGCCAGCAGGCTCCGCACCATTTTACTGGCGTCGCGCGGCGTTTTTAAGTCCGCGCGACGCGCTTCGGTTGTGACGTGCACGTGCCGGCGGCGTGCGAGCCGGCCGACCTGCGCGTTGGTTCAGATCTCGTCGAGCTTACGGCCGGCCAGCGCGCGGCGAATGCCCTTGTTCATGCGGCGCGCGGCGAATTCGTCGGTACCTTCGGCGAGCGTTCTGGTGGCGGCTTCGATCGCGCCGGCGTCGTCGCTGCCGGCAATGTCACGCAGCGTGGCCAGCAACGCGTCGAGCTCGGCGCGTTCGCTGTCGTCGAGCAACTCGGCGTCGGCGACCAGCGCCGCGTCGGTCGCTTCGACCAGCCGGCGCGCCTCGACCTGCGCCTCGCGCAGCGCGCGGGCGCGCATGTCGACTTCGGCGGTCGAGAAGCTGTCCTCGAGCATTCTGGCGACGTCGTCGTCGGCCAGACCGTAGGACGGCTTGACCACCACCGACGCTTCCACGCCCGAACCCTGCTCACGCGCGAACACCGACAGCAAACCGTCCGCGTCCACCTGATACGTGACGCGAATCCGCGCCGCGCCGGCCGCCATCGGCGGAATGCCGCGCAGTTCGAAGCGCGCGAGCGAACGGCAGTCGCTGACGAGCTCGCGCTCGCCTTGCACGACGTGGATCGCCATCGCCGTCTGGCCGTCCTTGAAGGTCGTGAAATCCTGCGCGCGCGCGACCGGAATGGTCGAATTGCGCGGAATGATCTTCTCGGTCAAGCCACCCATGGTTTCGACGCCGAGCGACAGTGGAATCACGTCGAGCAACAGCCAGTCGTCGCCGTCCGCGCCGCGATTGCCGGCCAGCAGGTCGGCCTGAATCGCCGCGCCGAGCGCGACGACCTGATCCGGGTCGAGATTGGTGAGCGGCGGCTGGCCGAACAGCGACTCGACCGCGCGACGCACCACCGGCATGCGCGTCGCGCCACCGACCAGCACCACGCCGTTGATCTCTTTCGTGGTGACCCTGGCGTCGCGCAGCGCTTTTTTCGTCGGACCGAGCGTGCGTTGCACCAGCGCCTGGGTGATCGACTCGAAAGTAGCTTCGTCGATCGTCAGATCGAGGCTGGTGCCGTTCGAGAGCGTCGCCGCCAGGGTTGCATAGGGCGCGCTCGACAACGCCTCCTTGGTCACGCGTACGCTGTCCAGCAGCAGACGCACGTCTTCGGGTGCGAGCGTTTGCGGGGCGATGCCCGCCTGCTCCAGCACGTGGCGATACAACGCGTGGTCGAAATCGTCGCCGCCGAGCGCGGAATCGCCGCCGGCCGCGAGCACTTCGAACACGCCCTTGGTGAGTTTGAGGATCGACAGATCGAAGGTGCCGCCGCCGAGGTCGTACACCGCGAACAGGCCTTCGGAACCGTTATCCAGCCCGTAAGCGATCGCAGCCGCGGTCGGCTCGTTCAGCAGACGCAGCACATTCAGGCCGGCCAGACGCGCGGCGTCCTTGGTGGCCTGGCGCTGCGCTTCGTCGAAGTAAGCGGGCACCGTGATGACCGCGCCGACCAGCTCGTCGCCGAGCGTGTCTTCGGCGCGCTGGCGCAGCGTCGCGAGAATTTCCGCCGACACTTCGACCGGGCTCTTCACACCGTCGACGGTGCGGATCTGCACCATGCCGGGAGCGTCGACGAAATCGTACGGCGCGTTTTCGGCGCCCTCCACTTCCGCCTTGCCGCGGCCCATGAAGCGCTTGACCGACACGATCGTGTTGCGCGGATCGGTGGCCGCTTCGGCCTTGGCCGTGCGGCCGATTCGTCGGCCGCCCTTCTCCAGGTAGCGCACCACCGACGGCAGCAGCGCGTGGCCGTCTTCGTCGGGCAGCACGTCGGGCACGCCGCTGCGCACGGCGGCAACGAGGGAATTGGTGGTGCCGAGATCGATACCGACCGCCAGACGCCGCTGATGGGGCGCCGGCGCCATGCCGGGTTCGGAGATTTGCAGTAGGGCCATCTGGATCTTCTCGGGGCCGTTTCGCCCCGTCCTGAATTTTCGCGTTGCTGGATGTTGTGCTACGACTGCATGTCTGGTTGCGCACGGGCTACGTGCTGTTTCCGCGCGGGCGTTGGAGCGCCCTGCCGCCCGCGACGCTGCGCGGCTAGTTCTCGAGCCGCTCGATCTGTGTGCCGATTTCCGAGGCTACCCGCTCGATGAACATCAACTGCCGCACCGCCTCGCCCGCCGCCTGATTTGCGCCGCTATCGAGCAACGCGCCGAGCCTGGCAAAGCGTACGCGCTCTTCGTCGCGCAGTTCGGTGAGCAACGCGTCGAGCGCGTCGACGTTCTTCGCCGCGGCCGCGTCTTCGATGCCTTCGCGCCATTCCATCTGCTGCATCAGGAACGCCGGTTCCATCGCCGTATTGTTCTCCGCGCCGACGTCGACGTCGCGCAGCGACAGCAGGTAGGTGGCGCGCTTCAACGGATCGCGCAGCGTCTGGTACGCCTCGTTGGTGCGCGTCGCCCATTGCATCGCGATGCGCTTTTGCGCGTCGCCGGCCGCCGCGAAGCGGTCCGGATGCACTTGCGCCTGCACCGTGCGATACGCATGGTCGAGCGCCGCGGCATCGAGCGCGAATTGCGCCGGAAGATCGAACAGGTCGAAGTGGCTGTCGTTCAGCGAGGCCATCGGATAGAAGGAGTCCGTTCAGGAAAGCGCACCGGGGTGCAGTCTAAAAACGCCGCTCGAAGGCGCGGTAAGTGGTGATCGGCGCTCGGCCCAAGGCGAATGCGCGGATCAAACTAAAAAGGCGGCACGCGCCGCCTTTGATCCGCTGCACGCGGCAACGCCCCGATTTACACCCGGAACGACTCGCCGCAGCCGCATTCGTCCTTCACGTTCGGATTGTTGAACTTGAAGCCTTCATTCAACCCTTCGCGTGCGAAGTCGAGTTCCGTACCGTCGATGTACGCCAGGCTCTTCGGGTCGACAATGATCTTCACGCCGTTGCAGTCGAACACTTCGTCTTCGGGCGCGAGTTCGTCCACGTACTCGAGCTTGTAGGCCAAGCCGGAGCAACCGGTGGTGCGCACGCCCACGCGCAAACCGACGCCTTTACCGCGACGGGTCAAATACTTCTGGACGTGCTGTGCTGCCTTTTCGGTCAACGTAATTGCCATAGCGTTTCTCATTGCGCGACGCCTCTCTGTCTGCCTGCGTGGACGTTTGTTCGTCCACCCGGCAGTTCAGGCGCTGCGACCCTGCCTGCATCAAATATCGCTCATACCGGACGGTGCGTTCCAACTGCGCCGCCCGCTTCGATTCACTCAGGCGCGACTCGGGTGCAAAACCCGGCTCGCGCCACAACCGCGTCAAGCGTGTTGCTTGTCGCCGGCGACGACCGCTTCGCCATGCCGCTGCTTGTAGTCGGCGACCGCTGCCTTGATCGCGTCTTCCGCGAGAATCGAGCAGTGGATCTTGACCGGCGGCAGCGCCAGTTCTTCGGCGATCTGCGTGTTCTTGATCGACATGGCCTGGTCGAGCGTCTTGCCCTTCACCCATTCGGTGACGAGCGAACTCGACGCGATGGCCGAACCGCAGCCGTACGTCTTGAACTTCGCGTCTTCGATGATGCCGTCCGCGCCCACGCGGATCTGCAGCTTCATCACGTCGCCGCAAGCCGGCGCGCCGACCATGCCGGTGCCGACCGCGTCGTCGTCTTTCGCGAAGGAACCGACGTTGCGCGGGTTCTCGTAATGATCCAGCACCTTTTCGCTATAAGCCATGATTACACTCCTTGATCCGTTTCAACCTGCAATTTGCAATTCGATAAAGTCGACGTCGTCCAACCCGGCGCGTCAGTGCGCAGCCCACTGGATGGTCGAAATATCGATCCCGTCCTTGTGCATTTCCCACAGCGGCGACAGATCGCGCAGCTTCGAAATCTTGGTCTTCAGCAGGTTGATCACGTAATCGACGTCCTGCTCGGTCGTGAAACGGCCCACCGTGAAGCGGATCGAGCTATGCGCGAGTTCGTCGTTGCGACCCAGCGCGCGCAGCACGTACGACGGCTCCAGCGAAGCCGACGTGCACGCCGAACCCGACGACACCGCCACGTCCTTCACCGCCATGATCAGCGATTCGCCTTCGACGAAATTGAAGCTGATGTTCAGGTTGTGCGGCACCCGCTTTTCCATATCGCCGTTCACATACGTTTCTTCCATTTCCGACAGGCCGCGCAGCAGACGATCGCGCAGCATGCGGATGCGCTCGTTTTCCGTTGCCATTTCTTCATGCGCGATACGGAACGCTTCGCCCATGCCGACGATCTGGTGCGTGGCCAGCGTGCCCGAACGCATGCCGCGCTCGTGACCGCCGCCGTGCATTTGCGCTTCGATGCGGATACGCGGCTTGCGACGCACGTACAAAGCGCCGATGCCCTTCGGACCGTAGGTCTTGTGCGCCGAGAACGACATCAGGTCGACCTTCAGCTTTTGCAGATCGATCTCGATCTTGCCGGTGGCTTGCGCCGCATCGACGTGAAAAATGATGCCCTTTTCACGCGTGATCTCGCCGATCGCCTCGATGTCCTGGATCACGCCGATTTCGTTGTTCACCGACATGATCGACACCAGAATCGTGTCCGGGCGAATCGCCGCCTTCAGCTGGTCGAGGTCGATCAGACCGTCGTCTTTCACATCCAGATACGTGACTTCGAAGCCTTCGCGCTCGAGTTCGCGGCAGGTGTCGAGCACGGCCTTGTGTTCGGTCTTGACCGTGATGACGTGCTTGCCCTTGCTCTTGTAGAAGTGCGCGGCGCCCTTGATGGCCAGGTTGTCCGACTCCGTCGCGCCCGAGGTCCAGATGATTTCGCGCGGATCGGCATTCACCAGCTTCGCCACGTTCTCACGCGCTTCTTCGACCGCGCGCTCCGCGTCCCAGCCATACGAGTGACTGCGCGAAGCGGGGTTGCCGAACTGCTCGCGCAGGTACGGAATCATCTTGTCCACCACGCGCGGATCGATCGGCGTCGTCGCGCTGTAGTCCATATAGATGGGCAGATGGAGAGAGTCGTTATTCATCAATTGCTCCGGGGACGTCATATGCTCTGGCTTTCTGGGTTCTTTTATCTCGCTGCGATGCTTCGCTCTACTGCAAGCACCGCGCGCTAGGAACCGGCCATGTTGAAAACTGAGTTGGGCCCTTTCGGCGCCACGCGCACCGGCTCGACCGCCGGCGCTTCGTTGCGCCGGTCGCGCAGTACCGCCGGCGCGCCTTCGCGCGAACGCTGCTGGTCGACCAGGTCTTTCAGCGACACCGAATCCAGGTACTCGACCATTTTCTGATTCAGCGTGGACCAGAGTTCATGCGTCATGCAGTGGCCGTCGTGCTGCTTGGTGCCCTCGCACGAGCCCTTGCCGCCGCACTGGGTGGCGTCGAGCGGCTCGTCGACCGCGATGATGATGTCGGCCACGGTCACGTCTTCGGCGCGGCGCGCCAGATTGTAGCCGCCGCCCGGTCCGCGCACGGACTCGACGATTTCATGACGACGCAACTTGCCAAACAGCTGCTCGAGGTACGACAGGGAGATGTGTTGGCGCTGGCTGATACCAGCAAGCGTCACCGGGCCCTGCTCCTGGCGCAGTGCCAGGTCAATCATCGCCGTGACGGCGAAACGGCCTTTCGTGGTGAGTCTCATAGGGTGTGGGGACCGCAATTCTCGACAAGTTTGGTCAAGTATAAATACATGAGCGATTTAGTCAAGTATCCCTACCGTGATTTGGGTCATTTGCTTAATTGCTGGATACGCTTGGACGTACTGTCGGGCGCCCCAAGCGCGAGCGCTTCCTGAGCTACGTGAGCAACTGCGGACGCAACGCCGCGATCAGCCCGCGGCACGCGGCTTCACATTGGTCCAGCACCTGCTCGAAACCCTCCGCACCGCCGAAATACGGATCGACGACTTCGCGGGCGCCGCCCCAGCGCGTGTCCGTTTCCGGCACGAATTCCATCAGCAGACGAATTTTCTCGCGCTGCGCGGGCGCGCTGACCTGGCGCAGCGCGGCGACATTTTTGTCGTCCATCGCGATCAGCAGGTCGAAACGTTCGAAATCCGCGGGGGCGATCTGGCGGCCGCGCAATGCGGCCAGTTCGTAGCCTCGCCGGCCGGCGGCCTGCTGCGCGCGCTCGTCCGGCGCCTGACCGATGTGCCAGTCGCCCGTGCCGGCCGAATCGATCAAGATGCGCTCAGAGAGCTTCGCCTCGTCGACCAGACGCCGCATCACGCCCTCCGCGGTCGGCGAACGACAGATGTTCCCGAGGCAGACGAAGCAGATGGACACGGTTTTCATCAGAGGTTTGAGGCGCTTTACGGCGCGGTAATCAACGTGTGGAACGGCTGCTGGAAAACGGTGGCGCGATTATACAAAGCAGGGAGAAATCTTGCCGGAGGCGGCTCAGTCGCGCCTTAGTTCAGGCAGCCGGGTCATGGCGACTGCGTCCGCGCCTCGTTGGCATTAATCCGGCAGGCCTTGTGACTACGACGCCTCGGCCATCGGCATCGTCACGACCGCACGCAGCGGTTTTGCCGGCAGCGTCGAGCTGTCGTCGATCATGCCGTACGAAACGGCGCGCGCGAGTTCAGCGGTCAATTGGTCGGCCGCGAGCGGCGCCTGCTTTGCGCGCGAGACGGCGTCGCCGCAAATATGCAAATAAGCCGCCACGGCGAGGGCTGCAACGAGGGCGAGGGGCCAGTACACCGATATTGTCTTTTTCATGATGTCGTTTCTTCCGATTAGGGGCGGATGAGCTTGTGACTCACTATGCCCAGTCGAAATCCTATAGGAATACGCAATCGGGAAAAACCCAGTGAACCGAGATACAGCGTTGCTTCAAATGGAACAGTGCAGGGTGCCGCCGGCCCCACCGGCTTCGGCGCATGGCAAGCGGCCGGAAATATTCCTTACAAACACATACAAAGCTTTGGCGACGACTGGCGATAATGACGGTCTTACAAACATGACAACCTCGCGCCGGCTCATTACATGAAACGCATTGCTCCACTCATCGGACTCGCGGCCGCGGCCTTGCTCGGCGGCTGCGCGGTCTATCCAGACGGTACGCCGATGGTCGGCAACGGCTACGGCGGCGGTTATAGCGGCTACAACGGCTATGACGACGGCTACGCGCCCGGCGTGCCGGTCGTGCCGCAGAGCAACATCTATCTCGGCTATGGCAGCTATTCGGGGCCGGGATACTACGACGGCCCGGGGCGTTATTACGGCCCGGGACCGGGTTATCGCGGTTACCCGGGAAACCGGGGCGATTGGCCGAACAATGGCAACGGAAATCGCGGTCAGGGTGGCGGCTGGCATGGCCAGCCCAATAATGGCGGACAAGGTGGACCGCCGCCGCGCGGCGCGGTGAGCGGCCCCGGCGGGCCGGGTGGCTCTAGCGGGCCGCGACCGGGTGCCGGCGGTCCACCGCCGTCACCGCCACAAGCAGGCAACGGGAACGGCGGTGGACGAGGTAACGGAGGCGGCGTCGGCAACCAGAGCCGGCCTCGTGGCGACGAAGGCCGAAACCCGTCCGGGATGACGAATCATTGAGGCGGACGGTGCCCGGTCAGCAACGAGTGCAGGTCGCCCCTGATTTTCGACCGGCACCCTATCCTCAGACTCGGCGCCTGAAGGCCAAACAGCTCAAAAGTTGCAAGCGCGGTTGCGGGCTATGGAGTCCGTCTCACCCAATATGACTGCGCTGCGCCGCGTACAACTCCCTGAACGTACGCCCCACCGGCGCTGGCATATCTCGCGTGTTGGTCCAGCCGGCGCCGCCCAGCGGCAGCTTCGCGATCGAACGATTCCTGCCACCCATCCGCTCCAGCACCCGCACCGCCAGCTTGGTGAAAAGCGCATAAGCATCCGGATGCAGCGCCAGAAAACCCCACACCGCCAGCCCCGCCCGCTCCTTCCAGGGCCGCAGCCGCCGTTCCACCTGTTTCTCGCGCAATTTGCGCAGCAGATCCGACAACGGAATGCCCACCGGACACACGCTATTGCACTCGCCGCATAAGGTCGCGGCCTGCGGCAAATCGAGCGCCTTGTCGATGCCGACATAACTCGGCGTCAGCACCGAGCCCATCGGGCCGGGATAAACCCAGCCGTAAGCGTGTCCGCCCACCTTCTGATAAACCGGGCAGTGGTTCATGCACGCGCCGCAGCGGATACAGCGCAGCATCTCCTGAAAGTCGCCGCCGATCAGCCCCGTGCGGCCGCCATCCACCAGCACCACATACATATGCTCGGGGCCGTCCTGGTCGCCCTCGCCGCGCGGTCCGGTCAGCACGGAAAAATAGTTCGATGTGGCCTGCCCGGTCGCCGAGCGAGGCAGCAGACGCATGGCGGTGGCCAGATCTTCCAGCGTCGGCAACACTTTTTCGATCCCCGTGACGGCGACGTGCACGCGCGGCATCACCGTACACATGCCCTCGTTGCCCTCGTTCGTGACAAGCACGACCGAGCCGGTTTCCGCCACCACGAAGTTGCCGCCCGTCACGCCCATGTCCGCCGTCATGAAATGCGGACGCAGGACTTCGCGCGCTTCCCGCGTCATGTCGGTCACTTCGGTCAGGCGCGGCCGGCCGTGTGTTTTTGCAAACAGGTCGGCGATCTCTTCCTTATCCTTGTGGACGACCGGCGCGATGATGTGGCTCGGCGGCTCGTTGCCGTTGATCTGCAGTATGTACTCGCCGAGATCGGTTTCGATCGACTCCACGCCCATCTGGCCGAGCACCTCGTTCAGGCGCATTTCCTCGGTCACCATGGACTTCGTCTTGATCACTTTCTTCACGTCGTGCCGGCGCGCGATATCGCCGACCAGCCGCGCGGCCTCCTGCGTCGTCTCGGCGAACAGCACCGTCACGCCACGCCGGCTGGCCTCGCGCTCGAACGTTTCGAGCCACACGCCTAGGTTTTCCAGTGCGCGGTTGCGGCGCTCCTTGAGCGCGGCGCGCGTGGCCGGAAAGTCGATCGCGTTCATGGACGCGGCGCGTGCCGAGACGAACTTGCTCGACAGCTTGGTCAGGTTCTGCTGCAGACGCTGGTCGGCGAGTTTCTGTCCCGCGCGCGCCTTGAATTGCATCGATTGAACTTGCATGGCCGCCTTATGCTTAATCGAATCGGAACGCGGATCGGAACGCGCGCACCGACAAGCGTGAAACGAGGTGCATGGAAAGAAAGTGATGCGAAACGGCGTGTTGCCCAGCGCGATGGATCGCGCGCCGCGCCGCAGACGCCTTTACACGTCGCCGGCCAACACCTGCGCGATGTGCAGCACCCGTGTCGCGGAATCGCCGGTGCGCCGCAAACGGCCTTCTATGTTGAGCATGCAGCCGAGGTCGCCGAGCACCACCGTGCCCGCGCCGCTCGCGCCGATGTTGGCGCATTTTTCGTCGACGATCGCCGTGGAAATGTCGCCGTACTTGACCGCGAACGTGCCGCCGAAGCCGCAGCAGTGCTCGCAATCCTTCATTTCCGTCACGGCCACGCCCACCTGCTTCAGCAACGCGCGCGGCTGGGCCTTCACGCCCAGTTCGCGTAAGCCGGAACAGGAATCGTGATAGGTCACCTGCCCCGTGAATTCGCCCGGCTGCAACTGCACCTTAGCCACGTTGACGAGGAAATCCGTAAGTTCGAACACCTTGGCACGCAGTCGGCCGAAGCGGTTCATCATCTCGGGGTCGTCGGCGAAGAGGTCGCCGTAGTGCGCGCGGATCATGCCGCCGCACGATCCGGACGGCACCACCACGTAGTCGAACTGCTCGAACTCGCGCAGCGTTTTCTCGGCCAGATCGCGCGCGATACGCCGCTCCCCCGAGTTGTACGCCGGCTGCCCGCAGCAGGTTTGCGCGGGCGGCACGATCACCTCGAAACCGGCGCCTTCGATCAGCTTGATCACTGAAAAACCGATTTCGGGCCGCATCAGGTCGATCAGGCAGGTGACGAACAATCCGACTCGCATGAGCCCTCCTTCGGGAAAACGTGCCTGATTATCCGCTGTTTGGCGGACAATACCAACGGCCGGAAGCCATAAGACGAACGACGCGTTAAATTGGAATAGGTTTTCCAACCGCGTTCGCTTTTTTCACGATACGAGATACAATCAATTTCCGCTGTTTGACGCGTCAACCGATTCCTCCCATGAGCGACACGAACCCGGATCCCAAAACTTCGATCCAGGTGATCGAACGCATGATGCGCTTGCTCGACGCCCTCGCCGCGCATAGCGACCCGGTCAGCCTGAAAGAACTCGCCATCCGTACGGAACTGCATCCGTCCACCGCGCACCGCATCCTGAACGATATGGTGATGTGCCGGCTGGTCGACCGTTCGGACCCCGGCACGTACCGGCTCGGCATGCGTCTGCTCGAATTGGGCAATCTGGTGAAGGCGCGCCTGTCGGTACGCGACGCAGCGCTCACGCCGATGCGCGAACTGCATCGCCAGACGGGGCAAACGGTGAATCTGTCGGTGCGCCAGGGCGACGAGATCGTGTACATCGAGCGCGCCTATTCCGAGCGCTCGGGCATGCAGGTAGTCCGGGCTATCGGCGGGCGGGCACCGCTGCATCTGACCTCGGTGGGCAAGCTGTTCCTCGCGGCCGACGAATCGACCCGCGTGCGCGCTTACGCCACCCGCACCGGTCTGTCAGGCCACACGCAGAACAGCATTACGGATCTGACGAAACTCGAACGTGAGCTGTCGATCGTGCGCCAGCAAGCCTCCGCGCGCGATAACGAGGAGCTGGAACTGGGCGTGCGCTGTATCGCGGCTGGTATTTACGACGACACCGGCAAGCTGGTCGCCGGGCTGTCGCTGTCCGCGCCGGCGGATCGCCTGCAGGACTCCTGGCTCGGCCAGCTCAGCCAGACCGCGCTGCTGATTTCCGCGTCGCTCGGGTATCGCCCGCAGATCCCGCAGGACCATTCGCACAGCCATCACGCGTGACTCTCAGGTAACCGGCTCGCGCGCGCATCGCGGAATAGAAAAAGCCTCGCAGCACATGCATGCTGCGAGGCTTTTTTCATGGTGCGGCCGGTTCACGACGAACCGGCCGCTGAACCGCTTCAGGTGCCCGGACCGCCGGCATCCGCGCTGGTAATGCGCGCCTGATCGCCGCCATTGTCCAGCCATGTGCGCAGACGCGTCGCGTCCGCGAAACGCGAGTACTTACCCGACGAATCGAGCAGCACCATGATCATCGGACGGCCGTGGATGGTCGCCTGCATCACCAGACACTCGCCTGCTTCGTTGATGAAGCCGGTCTTCTGCAGACCGATGTCCCACGTCGGGTTACGCACCAGCGCATTGGTGCTGTTGTACGCCAGCGAACGCTTGCCGGTGTACACCTCGTAGCTGTGATCGGTCGAGAACTTGCGGATCAGCGGATATTGATACGCCGCGTTCACCATCTTCACGAGGTCGCGCGCGCTCGACACGTTCTGGCTCGTCAAACCCGTGGGGTTTTCAAAGTGCGTGTCGGTCATGCCCAGTTGTTTGGCCTTCGCGTTCATCGCCGCGAGGAACGCCGGGCGGCCGCCCGGGAAGTAACGCGACAGCGCGGCGGCGGCACGGTTTTCCGACGCCATCAGCGCGATATGCAGCATGTCTTCACGCGACAGCACCGAGCCCACCGACAGGCGCGAGCCGGTGTTTTTTTCGTAGTCGCGGTCTTCGTCGGTGACTTCGATCTGGTCGGTCATCGGCTCTTTCGAATCGAGCACGACCATCGAGGTCATCAGCTTGGTGATCGACGCGATCGGCACCACGGCGCGCGAGTTCTTGTCGAACAGCGACTCGCCGGAATTCTGATCGATCACGTACGCCACGCTCGAACGCAGCATCAGCGCGTCCGGCGTTTCGTGCAGGCCGAATGCCTGGCCGACGGTCGGCTGGCGCGGTTCGTACGCGACGCGACGCACCACCGTGTGACGGCGGCCGTTCGACGTGTAGGTCACGCGCTTGCGCTTGACGCTCGCACGGGGGGCGTCGTCGTCCGCGGCGACGGCCTTCACGGCCACGCTTTTACCGGCCTTGGCCGACTTGCTCGCCACCTTGGCGGTCGCGGCGGCCGGCTTTTTGGCGGTCTTAACGTGTTTGGAAGTTTTTGCGGGTGCTGCGGCGGGTGTGGCGGCAAAAGCGCTCACGGGCGTGGCGAACGCCGCTGCGATGACCATGGAGGCGGCCACCGACAGAGCGGTGCTGCGGGCCGCGCCATGGATCACTTTTAGCGACGAAAACATGTCGGTTTTCATGGGTGTTCGGTAGGGAGCGGCGAGAGGTTTCCGCAAGTGTAGTAAAACAACGAAAAATTAGCAATTTTAAGCACTTATACGCGCTCCTTAAACCGGCTTGTAAGCTCCGATCGCAAAAACACAAATAAGTGCCTCCGGTCGATCGAAAAAAACAATCGCTACCGGGCATCGCCCCGTCGTCGCCGTCATGCCCTCGAATCGAGATGATTCTTTCAGCATAACGGCAATATCGAGACAACCTTGATCAGGGGAAATACGGTCCGAGCACAGGCGGGTGACGCATTGCCCGTGCCATGAAACGTCGCGGGGTCTCGCTGCGGTGCTGTTAAACGCCTGCTGGAAACCGCCAACGCGCTTTCGACACGCATAGCGCATTAACGTTCCGTGACAGTTTCCGGTTTACATCGAATTGTCGTTCGGCGATTTTTTGTCGCGCGCCAGATGTTACCGCTTCGCAGCATCCCTCGCTCCGAACGGTCAAAACACCTCGTGAAATCGGTAACAAATGCGGATATTTCGCGCACCAGCTCGGTGCGACGGTCAATTTAACTTGCGTCATACGGTCGTCATGCTCTCTGCATAAGGTATTGTTTTATCAACACTTTCTTAATATTGTGCGGCGCACAAAAAGCACTTGACATTCGTAGTAGTCATCCTAAAATGGGAACCATTGCTGCGATGCACCATACATCGCGGTTCGGGGGGACGAGCTTCAAGGCGTCTCGCCACTTACCCAAAGCGGTCCGCACAGACAGACCGCAATCCAGGAGCGTAAACCATGACTCTGCTGACCCCTGAGCAATTCGCCGCAGCCCAGAAAGCCAACTTTGAAACGCTGTTCGGCCTGACGACCAAAGCATTTGAAGGCGTCGAAAAGCTGGTTGAGCTGAACCTGCAAGTCGTGAAGTCGACAATTGCGGAAAGCCAGGAAAATGCCCAACGCGCGCTGTCGGTGAAGGACGGCCAGGAATTGCTGGCACTGCAAGCCAGCCTGGCACAACCGGTTGCCGAAAAGGCGCTGTCGTACGGCCGTCACGTGTATGAAATCGTCTCGGCAACGCAAGGTGAATTCACCCGCGTCGCTGAAGCGCAATTCGAAGAGCAAAACCGCAAGGTTCAGTCGCTCGTCGAAAACGTCGCGAAGAACGCACCGGCTGGTTCGGAAACGGCTGTCGCCGTGATCAAGTCGGCGATCACCGCCGCTAACACGACGTACGAAACGGTTCACAAGGCAACGAAGCAAGCGGTTGAAATCGCCGAAAGCAACTTCAATGCAGCCGCCACGGCCGCTTCGAAGGCAGCTTCGCAAGCCGCTGCTCAAGCATCGCGCTCGGCCAAGAAGACGGTTTAAGTTTCAGACAGCATTCGTAGCACTACACGCCGGCCCCGCTCTTTCGCGGCGCCGGCGTTATCTTAAGCAACAGCGTCGCGCCGTTGCCGCTCACACGGTGTTAATTGGCTGGACGCTCCGATACGTTGAACGACGTATCGTTTGCCCGGCGAATGGCCGGGATTTTTTTGGGCGATTGCCTGACGCGTCCGGCGTGGCAGGTGTCACGGCGATAAGACGGCAACGCGGTGCTGGTGTGAGACGGGTTGTGAATACGTGCCTTGCCAGAAAGAAAACGGCGCGCCCTTTTGCGGGGCGCGCCGTTTTTTCATGGGCTTGAGCTTTGTCGAGCCCACCTGCATGAAGCAGGCGGGCCGAACCGCCCTACTACTTCTTTTTCACCGGCGGCAGATCCGTACAGACGCCTTCGTACAATTCGGCGGCCATGCCGACCGATTCGCCGAGCGTCGGATGCGGGTGGATCGTCTTACCGATATCCGTTGCATCCGCACCCATTTCGATCGCGAGACAAACTTCGCTGATCAGGTCGCCCGCATTCAGACCGACGATACCGCCGCCGATCACGCGATGCGTTTCCTCGTCGAACAGCAGCTTCGTGAAGCCTTCGTCGCGGCCGTTGGCGATCGCGCGGCCCGAAGCGGCCCACGGGAACACCGCTTTGCCGAACTTGACGCCGGCGGCCTTCAGCTGGTCTTCCGTCTTGCCGGCCCACGCCACTTCCGGATCGGTGTAGGCCACCGACGGAATCTGCAGCGCGTCGAAATACGCCTTTTCGCCATGAGCGGCTTCGGCGGCAACGTGACCTTCGTGCACGGCCTTGTGCGCGAGCATCGGCTGACCGACGATATCGCCGATCGCGAAGATGTGCGGCACGTTGG
Organism: Paraburkholderia bryophila; assembly: GCF_003269035.1. GTDB lineage: Bacteria > Pseudomonadota > Gammaproteobacteria > Burkholderiales > Burkholderiaceae > Paraburkholderia > Paraburkholderia bryophila. Next base: position 551,277 of record NZ_QLTK01000001.1, read on the forward strand.
TGCGCATCTGCTTGTCGACATCGATAAAGCCGCGATCCGTCACCGCGACACCGGCCTTGTCCGCGCCGATCTTCTTGCCATTCGGCGTACGACCGACGGCGACCAGCACGAGGTCATAGCGTTGCGCTTCGGCCGGGGCTTTTTCGCCCTCGAACGACACGTAGATGCCGTCGTCTTTCGCTTGCGCCGCGGTGGTTTTGGTCTTCAGCATGACGTTGGCGAAACGCTTGCTGTTGTATTTTTCCCAGACCTTAACCAGATCGCGATCCGCGCCGGCCATCAAACCGTCGAGCATTTCGACCACGTCGATTTTCGCACCGAGGGTCGCGTACACCGTGGCCATTTCCAGCCCGATGATGCCGCCGCCGATCACCAGCATGCGTTGCGGAATCTGACGCAGTTCGAGCGCGCCGGTCGAGTCGACCACGCGCGGATCTTCCGGAATGAACGGCAGCTTCACCGCTTCCGAGCCCGCCGCGATAATCGCCTGCTTGAACTTGACGACCTTCTTGCCCGCTTCCGTCTGCACTTCCATGTGATTCGGATCGACGAACGCGCCGGTGCCCGTCACGACTTCGACCTTGCGCGCCTTGGCCATGCCGGCGAGACCGCCGGTGAGCTTCTTGACGACGCCTGACTTGAAGTCACGGAGTTTGTCGAGATCGATCTGCGGCTTGGCGAACGTGATGCCGTGTGCGCCGAGCGCTTCGGCTTCGTCGATAACGAGCGCGGTGTGCAACAGCGCCTTCGACGGAATACAGCCGACATTCAGACAGACGCCGCCGAGCGTCGAATAACGTTCGACGAGCACCGTCTTCATACCTAGATCGGCCGAGCGGAACGCGGCCGAATAACCGCCGGGGCCTGAACCGAGCACGAGCATGTCGCATTCGATATCGGCGCTACCGGAGAAGCTCCCAGCCTGCGGCGCGGGCGCAGCGGCCTTCGGTGCAGCAGCTTGCGCTGCCTGCGGCTTCGCTTCGGCTTGAGCCGGAGCCTTTTCGGGTTCTTTGGCGGGCGCCTTGGGCGCATATTTCGCGGGCGCCGCATCGGCCGAGGATTCGACCAGGGCAATCACGGTCCCTTGTGAGACTTTGTCACCCGCTTTGACGCGAACTTCCTTGACGGTGCCGGCCGTATCGCTCGGCACTTCGATGGAAGCCTTGTCGGACTCGAGCGTCATGAGAGCTTGTTCGTTCTCGATGACATCGCCCGGTTTGATATTGACTTCGATGACATCGACGTCTTTGAAGTCACCGATATCCGGCACTTTAACTTCGACGAGACTCATAGTGTCCCCTTCTCTTATTGATCGATGATGAAGAAAGAACCGAAACAGCGGCCCAAAAACAGCCCAAAAGCTGGCAGCGAGGCGAACAGCAACATCCTTTGCTGTCCGCCCAAGGACGCGCCTTTCTTTTGCCTACTTTTCTTTGGAAGACGACCCGAAGGTAGTCCCCGTGGGACAAAGAAAAGTAGGTGCCGCCCCGCACAGGGGCAACGCTAATAGACCACTAACAAATCAGGTTCTACAGAGAGACGCGAGATAACAGACAGCAACAACACCATCAACCCGCGCCCCCGCAAAAACATCACCCAATCAAAGAATCACACGCCGAAAATCGGCAAGAATCGCACCCAGATACGCATTAAACCGAGCCGCCGCCGCCCCATCAATAACCCGATGGTCATACGACAAGGAAAGCGGCAAGACCAAACGCGGAACGAACTGTTTCCCATCCCAAACCGGCTTCATCGCACCACGCGACAGACCGAGAATCGCGACTTCAGGCGCATTGATAATCGGCGTGAAGTGAGTGCCGCCGATACCGCCCAACGACGAGATCGAGAAGCATCCACCCTGCATCTGATCCGGCTTCAACTTGCCGTCACGAGCCGCCTTGGACAACTCGGTCATTTCCTTGGCGATCTCGACCAGGCCCTTCTTGTCCGCATCGCGAATAACCGGCACGACCAGGCCATTCGGCGTATCGGCAGCAAACCCGATATGGAAGTACTGCTTGAACACCAGGTTATCGCCATCGAGGCTGGCATTGAACGTCGGGAACTGCTTCAAGGCGGAAACCACCGCCTTGATAACAAAAGCCAGCATCGTGATCTTGACGCCCGACTTTTCGTTTTCCTTGTTCAACTGCACGCGCAGCGCTTCGAGCTCGGTGATATCCGCTTCGTCGTTATTGGTGACGTGCGGAATCATGACCCAGTTGCGATGCAGGTTCGCGCCCGAGATCTTCTTGATGCGCGACAGCGGCTTCGGATCGACCGGACCGAACTTCGTGAAGTCGACCTTCGGCCACGGCAGCAGATTCAGCTCGCCGCCACCTGCGGCAGCCGGTGCAGCCGCACCCGCCGGCGCAGCACGCTGCCCGGTCATCACACCCTTGATGAAGGCGGTGACGTCGGCTTGCGTAATACGACCCTTCGGCCCCGTGCCTTGCACCTGAGCGACATCCACGCCGAGTTCGCGCGAGAACTTGCGCACCGACGGCGACGCATGGCTCGCGTGACGCGAACCTTCGCCAGCCTGAATGACCGGTGCCTGAGCCAGCGCCGACGGTTGCGCCGGGGCGGGCGACGGCGTGGCCGGCGCGTCGGACGGCTTCTCGACGGCCTGCTTCGGCGCGGGCGCCGCAGCCGGAGCGGCAGCGCCGCCTTCGGCTTCGACCACCACAATCACCGAGCCTTCCGACACATTGTCACCGACCTTGACCTTCACTTCCTTGACGACGCCGGCGACCGAGCTCGGCACGTCCATGGTCGCCTTGTCGGATTCGAGCGTCACCAGCGACTGCTCTTTCTCGACGCGATCGCCGACCTTCACCGAGACTTCGATCACGGGAATGTCTTTGTAGTCGCCGATATCCGGCACCTTCACGTCCTGCAGACCGCCACCGCTCGCAGCGGGTGCGGCGGCCGGCGCAGCAGCGGGTGCGGCGGCCGGTGCGGGCGCCGGAGCCGGAGCCGGCGCAGCCGCACCACCTTCGGCCGCTTCCAGCACGACGATCAGCACGCCTTCCGACACGTTGTCGCCGACCTTGACCTTCACTTCCTTGACGACGCCGGCGGCCGAGCTTGGCACGTCCATCGTCGCCTTATCGGATTCCAGCGTAACGAGCGATTGCTCTTTCTCGACGGTATCACCCGCCTTCACCAGCACCTCGATCACAGGAATGTCCTTGTAATCGCCGATGTCCGGCACCTTGACTTCGATCGCTTGACTCATTGTTAGTGTCTCCTGGGCCGCGCACGCAGCCGGCCCCTGGCAATCAGGGGCCGGCGCGCACGCCGTGGCACACGGGGAATGATGCCTTAGACGGTCATCGGGTTGGGTTTGGCGGGATCAAGGTTGTACTTCTTGAGCGCCTCGGCGACGACCTTGCGTTCGATCGTGCCTTCATCTGCCAGTGCATTCAACGCGGCAACCGTGACCCAGTAGCGGTCGACTTCGAAGAAGTGACGCAGCTTTTCACGCGTGTCCGAACGGCCGTAGCCGTCCGTCCCCAGCACGACGAATTTCTGCGGCACGAACGCGCGGATCTGTTCGGTCAGCGCGCGCACGTAGTCGGTCGATGCGATGACCGGGCCTTGTGCGTCCTTGAGCAGCTTCTCGACGTGCGAGAGCTTCTTTTCTTCGTTCGGGTGCAGCAGGTTGTAACGCTGCACTTCGTGGCCTTCGCGCGCGAGTTCGGTGAAGCTCGGCACGCTCCACAGGTCGGCGGCGACGCCCCAATCGTTCTTCAGCAGGTCGGCGGCGGCGATCACTTCGTTGAAGATCGTGCCCGCGCCCATCAGCTGAACGCGCGGCGCCTTCGCGTCGGCTTGCGCCTTGCTGAACGCGTACATGCCCTTGATGATGTCGGCCGCTACAGCGTCGCCCTGCGGAATCGCCGGGTGCTCGTAGTTTTCGTTCATCACCGTGATGTAGTAGTACACGTCTTCCTGATCCGCGACCATGCGGCGCAGGCCGTCCTGCACGATGACGGCGAGTTCGTAACCGAACGTCGGGTCATAGCTGATGCAGTTCGGCACCGACGCGGCCCACAGCAGCGAGTGGCCGTCTTCGTGTTGCAGACCTTCGCCGTTCAGCGTCGTGCGGCCCGCCGTGCCACCCAGCAGGAAGCCGCGCGAACGCATGTCGCCCGCCGCCCAGCACAGGTCGCCGATACGCTGGAAGCCGAACATCGAGTAGAAGATGTAGAACGGGATCATGGTCTCGCCGTGCGTCGAGTACGACGTCGCGGCAGCGATCCAGTCCGCCATACCACCGGCTTCGTTGATGCCTTCCTGCAGAATCTGACCGGTTTCCGACTCGCGGTAGAACATCAGCTGGTCGGAATCTTCCGGCACGTACTTCTGGCCTTCCTGATTCCAGATACCGATCTGGCGGAACAGGCCTTCCATACCGAAGGTACGCGACTCGTCCGGCACGATCGGCACGATGCGCTTGCCGAGGGCCTTGTCCTTCAGCAGGATGTTCAGGATCCGCACGAACGCCATCGTCGTGGAGATCTCGCGGCCTTCGCCCGTGCCCTTGAGCAGCGGCTCGAATGCCGTCAGTTCCGGCACCGGCAGCGACTCGGCCTTCTGCCGGCGCGCCGGCAGATAGCCGCCCAGCTCCTGGCGGCGGGCGCGCATGTACTCGAGTTCCTTCGACCCTTCTTCGAACTTGAGGTACGGCACGTTGACGAGGTCTTCGTCGGTGATCGGCAGACGGAACTGATCGCGGAATTTCTTCAGCTGATCGACATGCAGCTTCTTCTGCTGGTGGGTGATGTTCATCGCCTGGCCGGCTTCGCCCATGCCGTAGCCCTTGATCGTCTTCGCGAGAATGACGGTCGGCTGGCCTTGCGAATTCGACGCTTCGGCGAACGCCGCGTAGATCTTGTGCGGATCGTGGCCGCCGCGGTTCAGGTTCCAGATGTCCTCGTCGGACCATTCGGCGACCAGCGCCTTCAGTTCCGGCGTGTTGAAGAAGTGTTCGCGCACATACGCGCCCGACTCCGACTTGTACGTCTGATATTCGCCGTCGACCACTTCCATCATGCGGCGCATCAGCGCGCCCGACTTGTCGCGCTGGAACAGCGCGTCCCAGCGGCTACCCCAGACGACCTTGATGACGTTCCAGCCGGCACCGCGGAATTCGCTTTCGAGTTCCTGGATGATCTTGCCGTTACCGCGCACCGGGCCATCCAGGCGCTGCAGATTACAGTTGATCACGAACACCAGGTTGTCGAGACGTTCGCGGCCGGCCATGCCGATCGCGCCGAGCGATTCCGGTTCGTCCGTTTCGCCGTCGCCGAGGAAGGCCCAGACCTTTCGGCCCGTGGTCTTCGCGATGCCGCGCGCGTGCATGTACTTCATGAAGCGCGCCTGGTAGATCGCCATGATCGGGCCGAGGCCCATCGACACGGTCGGGAACTGCCAGAAGTCAGGCATCAGCCACGGATGCGGATACGACGAGATGCCCTCGCCGCCCACTTCCTGACGGAAGTTGTCGAGCTGGTTTTCGGTCAGACGGCCGAGCAGGAACGCGCGCGAGTACACACCCGGCGACGAATGGCCCTGCACGAAAATCAGATCGCCGCCATGTTCGGCCGACGGCGCGTGCCAGAAATGGTTGTAGCCGACGTCGTACAGCGTGGCTGCCGACGCGAACGAAGCGATGTGGCCACCGACGTTGGTGTCCTTGCCGGCTCGCAGCACCATGGCAATGGCGTTCCAGCGGGTGTACGAACGGATACGGTGCTCGATGTCCTGGTCGCCGGGGATCTTCGCCTGGCGCGCAACCGGAATCGTGTTGATGTACGGGGTGTTAGCCGAGAACGGCAGATGTTCGCCATGCACGCGGGCGAATTCGATCTGTTTCTCAATTAGGTAGTGGGCACGATCGGGGCCCACTGCAGAAATCACGCCATCCAGCGCTTCCAGCCATTCGCCGGTTTCCTGGGGATCGTCGTCTTTTTCGGCGGCGACATATTTCATGACTTCGTCGGGTACAGCGGACATGCTCGTCTCCTGGATTTAGAGGAACGCTCTTTGAACAGACGACGCGGACGAAGCACGGCCGCGGCAGCTTCGGCCGATTGTAAAAGGGGTCCCGACGTCCGCGCAACAAAATTTTCGAATAGCGAGATCACTTCTCATAATGCGGAAAATTGCTGCGGCGCAACCTGGATTGACTGCCGTTGGACGGATACGTCGGCTAGTTTGCGCCGATTAATGACACTTTCAGCGCTTTTTTGCGCCATTTGCTAGCGACCTGCTGCGCTACAATGCCACGCATGTTGACCGAACGGCTTTTCGCTCGCTCGGCGCGCACCGCCGGTTCGCCGGCGGATTCGACGCCGTCCTCCCGCTGGCACCATGGACCATGGTGGTCGAATTCCTATTTGCTGACGCCGCTCCTGTCGATCCTGGTGTTTCTGGTCGTCATGAGTCTGATTTTGTGGAGCCTGAATCGGCGCGAACAGCAACAGCAGGAAGACACGCTTTACCGTAATGTCGCGTGGGCGCAGCAGCAGATCCGCCTGTCCATGACCGGCGCGCAGGAACAGATTCAGGCGCTCGCCCGCGATCTGGTCGCCGGCCACGCCGATCCGCATTCGTTCCAGGTGTCCACCACGGACATCATGCAGGGGCATCCCGAGATCCTCTACATGAACTGGTACACCAGCCAGCAGCAGCCGCGCTGGCCCAATACCGCCCTGCCCGTGTTCGGCCAGCGCCTCGCCAAACCGAACGACACGCAAATGGACGAGGCGGTCAAGGCCGCCTTCGCCGAGGCGCGCAACACGCGCCGCCAGGTCTACTCTCCGCTGATCTACGACGACGTCGGCAACGGCTACATCACGCTGCAAACGCCGGTGTTCCGCGACCGCGACTTTCTCGGCACGATTGCCGCCGTGTTCTCGGTGGAAGGCATCCTGAAGCACGACATTCCGCCCGAGTTGTCGGCTAAATACAAAATCTCGATCATCGACGTGAACAACCGCGAGTTGACCACCACGTCGACCCGCCCGCGCCTGCCGCGCGACATGTTCTACGACCTGCCGCTCGACCCGCCGGGTCAGGGCGTCTCGGTACGCGTCTACGCGTTCCCGCAGATGACCAACTTCACCAACAACACGCTCGTCTGGCTGGTGGCCGGCCTGTCGTGCTTCGTGTTGTGGAGTCTGTGGAGTTTGTGGAAGCACACCCGGCAACGTTTCGAAGCGCAGCAGGCGCTGTACGCCGAAGCGTTCTTCCGCCGCGCGATGGAAAACTCCGTGCTGATCGGTATGCGCGTGCTCGACATGCACGGCCGCATCACCCACGTGAATCCGGCGTTCTGCCGCATGACCGGCTGGGACGAAAGCGATCTGGTCGGCAAGAACGCGCCGTTCGCCTACTGGCCGCGCGATTCGTACCCGGAAATGCAGCGCCAGCTCGACATGACGCTGCGCGGCAAGGCGCCGTCGTCGGGCTTCGAACTGCGGGTGCGCCGCAAGGACGGTTCGACCTTCCACGCCCGTCTCTACGTGTCGCCGCTGATCGACAGCTCGGGCCGCCAGACCGGCTGGATGTCGTCCATGACCGACATCACCGAACCGAAACGCGCGCGCGAAGAACTCGCCGCCGCGCACGAGCGCTTCACCACGGTGCTCGAAAGCCTCGACGCCGCCGTGTCCGTGCTGGCCGCCGACGAAGCCGAGCTGCTGTTCGCCAACCGCTACTACCGCCATCTGTTCGGGATTCGTCCGGACGGCCATCTGGAACTCGCGGGCGGCGGGTTCGATAGCGCACAGGCCTCGTCCGATTCGATCGATATGGTCGATACCTACGCGGGCCTGCCCGCCGCGGCGCTGACCGAAAGCACCGCCGACGCCCAGGAAATCTACGTGCAAAGCGCCCAGAAATGGTTCGAAGTGCGCCGCCAGTACATTCAGTGGGTGGACGGCCACCTCGCGCAGATGCAGATCGCGACCGACATCACCACCCGCAAGCAGGCGCAGGAACTGTCGCGCCAGCAGGACGAAAAACTGCAGTTCACCAGCCGCCTGATGACGATGGGCGAAATGGCCTCGTCGCTCGCGCACGAGCTGAACCAGCCGCTCGCCGCCATCAATAACTATTGCTCCGGCACCGTGGCGCTGGTTAAATCCGGTCGAACCACGCCCGACAATCTGCTGCCGGTGCTCGAAAAGACTGCCCAGCAGGCGGTGCGGGCAGGCATGATCATCCGGCGCATTCGCGAGTTCGTGAAACGCAGCGAGCCGAAGCGGCAAGCCACGCGCGTCGCCGATATCGTCGCGGACGCGGTGGGTCTCGCCGAGATCGAAGTGCGCAAACGGCGCATTCGCATCGTCACCGATCTGCGTTCGCGTCTGCCGGTGATCTACGTCGACCCGGTGCTGATCGAGCAGGTGCTGGTCAACCTGCTGAAGAACGGCGCCGAAGCCATGGCCGAAGCGCGCCCGAATGCGGTGGATCCGGTGATCCGCGTGGTCGTGCGGCTGGAGAGCGGGTTTGTCTGCATCAGTGTCGTCGACCAGGGTCCGGGCGTCGACGAAGCGACAGCCGAGCGGCTGTTCGAACCGTTTTACAGCACCAAGTCCGATGGTATGGGCATGGGGCTGAACATTTGCCGTTCGATTATCGAATCGCACCGCGGTCGTCTGTGGGTGGTCAACAACGTCGAGTCCGACGGTCACATCACAGGCGCCACGTTCCATTGCAGTCTGCCTATTGGAGAGCCTGACGGCCCGAGCAACGGCGGGTCAGAGGCGCCGACACCACAAACCGTTACGGGAGAGCTATGAACAGCCCAGTCACCACACAGGAAACCGTCTTTGTCGTCGACGACGATGAGGCCGTACGAGATTCGCTGCGCTGGCTACTGGAGGCGAACGGCTACCGCGTGCAGTGCTTCTCCGGTGCCGAGCAGTTCCTCGACGCCTGGCACCCGCATCAGCAACCGGGCCAGATCGCGTGTCTGATTCTCGATGTACGGATGTCCGGCATGAGCGGACTCGAATTGCAGGAACGCCTGATCGCCGACAACGCAGTGTTGCCGATCATCTTCGTGACGGGTCACGGCGACGTGCCGATGGCGGTGTCGACGATGAAAAAAGGCGCGATGGACTTCATCGAAAAACCGTTCGACGAAGCCGAATTGCGCAAGCTGGTCGAGCGCATGCTCGACAAGGCGCGCAGCGAAAGCACCAGCGTTCAGCAACAACGCGCCGCCGCCGAACGTCTGGGCAAGCTGACCGCGCGTGAGCACCAGGTGCTGGAGCGCATCATCGCCGGCCGCCTGAACAAGCAGATCGCCGACGACCTCGGCATCAGCATCAAGACGGTCGAAGCGCATCGCGCGAACATCATGGAAAAGCTCAACGTCAACACGGTCGCCGATCTGCTGCGACTGGCGCTGTCGAACAAGCCGCAACAGGCGCAGTAAGACCGGCAGCGGCGCTCGCCGCTACACGCCGAGCTGAAATCTGAATGGTGGAACACGGCCGGACTCGCGACATGGTCCGGCCCGAGGCGCCCTCGCTCGCCAGGCATGTGCGCCGGCATGCTTCTCCGCGTCTGCGCCTTCCCATGCTGCTATGCTTCTCACGTTCCCGCCGCCCTGCTTCTCGCCTTCCCGCCGCCCCGCTTCTTGTCCTCTCCCGCACCGCAGTAAAAATTCAGCGTCTCGCGTCGATACGCCACCTCGTGCGAATCGTTACGCATGACTCAGCAATCGCTTACACCCGTCTGAAACTACGTTTTCCTCTGACTTGATTGACAAGCCTCTCTGCGCGCCCTAATTTAAACAGAGCACCTTAACGGGAATGGCTGATGCACGATCAACACGGAATGACGTGCCGCGAACGCCGCATGCAGGGTCGACCGACCGTGCAAAGCAACGGCCATCGCACATCCGGCCGATTCGTTCCCGTCCCGCGTCTCACCCGCCTTGCCGTCGCAACGCTAAACGCGTGCCGTCCCGCCTCGCCGCTGCCTGTTTTTACACAGTCGTTTGCTGCGCCGTCCGCTTCATTGCCGTGAACCGGCGCAGCTTTAGCTGCGCATCGACGTCTCGCGTCTCATCCAACCGGGAGGATTTCATCGTGAAACGATCCGGAGCACACCGCTCGCGTGTGATGCTGGTTTGCGCCGCTCTGGCCGGGGCGCCGCTCTTCGTCGGACTGCTCGCGCCGAGCGCGGTCCACGCGCAAAGCGCGCCGAAGATGTCGAACCAGCAACTCGACTCGCTGACCGCGCCGATTGCCCTCTATCCCGACGCGCTGCTCGCCCAGGTGCTGATGGCCTCGACCTTTCCGCAGGACGTGCAGGCCGCGGCCGCGTGGTCCAAATCGAACTCGAAGCTGCAAGGCGACGACGCCGTCAAGGCGGTCGCCTCCGAACCGTGGGATCCGAGCGTGCAGTCGCTGGTCGCGTTTCCGCAGGTGCTCGCCACGATGGCCTCGAAACCCGACTGGGTCGCGCAACTGGGCACCGCCTTTCTCGGCCAGTCCAACGACGTGATGGACTCCGTGCAACGCTTGCGCAAGCAGGCGCAGGCTGCCGGCAATCTGAAGACGAGCTCGCAGCAGAAGGTCGTGGTCGAGCAGAGCACGATTCAGATCGTGCCGGCCAATCCGCAGGTGGTCTACGTGCCGACCTATAACCCGACCGTGGTGTACGGCACCTGGCCCTACCCCGCGTATCCACCGGTGTATGTACCGCCGCCGCCCGGCTATGCGATCGCGAGCGGTTTCGCCGCGGGGCTCGCGTTCGGCGCCGGCGTCGCCGTGGCCAATTCGCTGTGGGGCGGCTTCAACTGGAATACCCATGACGTCAACATCAACGTCAATCGCTACAACAACGTCAACGTGAACAACCGGCTCAACGTCAACAGCAACACGACGAACTGGAACCGCAACGCCAACGTCAACCGCAACGTCAACAACGCGAATCTGAATCGCAACGGCAATAACAACCTCGGCAGTGCGCAGCGCGATGCTTATCGTGGCCGCGACGACGCCCGCGCAGAGGCGCAGCAGACCCTGCAGAATCGCACCGGACAAAATCTGGGCGGCAGTGCGAGCCAACGCGTGCAAGGGATTCACCAGGGCGGTACGGCGAACGCCGACTTGCAGAATCGCGCGCAAAACGTCAATCGCGATAACGCGCTGCGCGGCGCCGGCGACGGCAACAACGCCCGCCAGGACATGCAGCGCGGCCAGGCGAGCCGCGATTCGCTCGCGAATCGCGGCGGTGAGCAACGCACGGGCGGCGGGCTCGGCGCCAATGGCGGCGGTCAACAGCGCACGGGCGGCGGGTTCGGCGCGAATGGCGGCGGCGGCCAGCGCGGCGGGGGCGGTGGCGGCAGGCTCGGTGGCGGGGGCGGCGGCGAACGCCATTTCGGCCGCGGCCGTTGAACGATCAAGAGGAGTCTCTGATGATGCGCTTATCCCCACGCGGCGCGTTGCGCGCCCACCTTGCGACACGCGCCGCCGAGTTCGGCACGGCGGCCACGCTGCTGATAGCCTCGGCCTTGCTGATGGGCGCGCCGGCCGCGCACGCTCAAGCGGTCTACCCCAGTGCCGACGACGCCGCCAACGCGTTCGTCGACGCCCTCTCGCGTAACGACGAAGGGGCGCTCAAACACGTGCTCGGCAGCGACTACCATCGCTTCATTCCCACCGAAGGCATTGGCCAGGACGATATCTACGCGTTCCTCGGCGCCTGGTCGAAGGGTCACCAGATCGTCGATGACCCGGCCACCGGCAACGGCCACGCGAGCGCCCATCTGGCTGTGGGCGACAGCGGCTGGACCCTGCCGATTCCGCTCGTGCAGGCCGCGCACGGCTGGCGCTTCGACCCGCCCGCGGCGCGCAACGAGATGCTGACGCGCCGGATCGGCCGTAACGAGCGCGCGGCGATCATGACTTCGCTCGCCTACCTCGATGCGCAAAACGATTATCACAACCTGACGCAGCGCTACGCCGAACGCTTCGTCAGCACGCCGGGACAGCACGACGGCCTGTACTGGGCGACGGCGCCCGGCGAAACGGAAAGCCCGCTCGGCCCGCTCGCCGCGACGATGCCGAACGGCACGCTGCCCAAGGAGGCCTATCACGGCTATCACTACCGGATCCTGACCGCGCAGGGTGCGCACGCGAAGGGCGGCGCGCAGAACTACCGGGTGAACGGATCGATGACCGGCGGGTTCGGGCTGATCGCGTCGCCGGCCGACTATGGCAAGACCGGCGTGATGAGCTTTATCGTCAACCGGGACGGGCAGGTGTATCAGAAGAATCTCGGTCCGCAGACCGCGCGGGCGGCGGCCGCGATCCGGGCGTTCGATCCGGACGATAGCTGGCAGGCGGTGCAGCAGCCTTAGCGGCCCCAACGTGTGGCCGCGTCGAAGCAGGCGTCGCAAACGCGTCGCGCGGCCCGAATCGCTGCGTTGTCCAACGCATGATCTACCTCGCTCGCGACCGGGAATCCGTACGCGGCGCGTCATGTTGCGCCGGTATAATGGCGGACTTCGCAGTGGCGCCTATCTCCGATTCGCGCCGCGCGCTTTTCAGGCGGCGACCCGCTCCCGTCGAAAAGCGCCATCGCGTGGTGCGCTTGCGTGCCCGTGCCCTGCCCCGCTTTTCAAACTGCCCATCTCGACCCGACCATGACAGCCAAACTGATCGACGGCCTCGCCCTTTCCCAGACCCTGCGCGCCGAGGTCGCCACGCGCGCCGCCGCGTTGACCGCCCGCGGCCATCAGCCTGGCCTCGCCGTGGTGCTGGTCGGCGACAACCCGGCTAGCGAAGTTTATGTGCGCAACAAGGTCAAGGCCTGCCACGACAACGGCCTGGGTTCGTCGTTCGACCGTTATCCGGCCGATCTGCCGGAAGCCGAACTGCTCGCGCGCATCGACGAACTGAACCGCGATCCGCGCATTCACGGCATTCTGGTGCAACTGCCGCTGCCTAAGCATATCGACAGCCACAAGGTGATCGAGGCGATCGCGCCCGAGAAGGACGTGGACGGCTTTCACGTCGCCAACGCCGGCGCGTTGATGACCGGCCGCCCGCTGTTCCGTCCGTGCACGCCGTATGGCGTGATGAAAATGCTCGCCGCCTACGATATCCCGCTGCAAGGCGCCAACGCGGTGGTCATCGGCCGCTCGAACATCGTCGGCAAGCCGATGGCGCTGCTGTTGCTCGAAGCCGGCGCAACGGTCACGATCTGCCATAGCAAGACGCGCGATCTGGCCGCCCATACGCGCAATGCCGACGTGGTGGTCGCCGCCACCGGCCTGCGCAACATCCTGACGGCGGACATGGTCAAGCCGGGCGCGGCGGTGATCGACGTCGGCATGAATCGCGACGAAAACGGGAAACTTTGCGGCGACGTCGATTTCGCGGGCGTCAAGGAAGTGGCCGGCTACATCACGCCGGTGCCGGGCGGCGTCGGCCCGATGACCATCACGATGCTGCTGGTCAATACGATCGAAGCCGCCGAGCGCGAAGCGGCCGCGCACGCATAAAGGCTGAAGGGGAAAGCCGGCGGCGTGGATTCGCCCGCCGGCAAGCGGTCGAAGCGGCTGCCGCGAGTGCCGATTTCAAGATCCGCGCCATGGGCTCGGTGTCGGTACTGGAGCTTCACGGCACGGATCCTTCAGCGTCACGCTCAGACCGGCCAATGTCGCGGTACTGCCGGAGTGTCGGCTACGGGGTCCATTCCGGGCACCCTGCCACCACCCTCGCCTCACCCCGCCTGATCCCCCGCCGCCATGCCCGTGGCAAGCGGCGTCTCACGGCGCGCCAGCCGCGCGCGGCACCACTTCAGCACCGGCCGCTCCACGCAGTGCCACGACAGCGCCGCGCACAGCAGGATCAACGGCGCGGCGATTAGCACCGCCGTCACATGACTCAGCTGCGGCGCGATATTCGCAATGCATTGCTGCACCATGAAGCCGTACAGATAGATCCCATACGAGTAATCGTGGCGCGGCACGAAGCGCCGCAGCAGCGGCGTCGTGCCGACCCACAGCACGCCGTACACGAAGGCCAGATAGAACAGCGGCTGCGCGCCGGCGGTATCGCGGAACACGAGGAACACCATCGTCAGCCCGAGCGCCGTCAGGCCGCTCAGGTCGATCCGTTCGCGCCATCCGTAGAGCACCATGCCCAGCATGAAGAAGGGCTCCGGCCAGAACGAGTACCCGCCGGGCGTTTCGCTGAAATCGCGCAAGCCGATCTGGAAATGCGGCACATGCACACGTAGCACGAAGGCCGCGCCACCCAGCGCCGCCGCCAGCACCACGCCGCGCGCACTGGACAGCAACCCCAGCAGGCCGGTCACGAGCACGATCAGATAGCAGCGCACTTCGAGCGGCAGCGTCCACAGCGGGCCGCAGATGTCGACCGGAAAGCGGTTGTGCTCGAACACACCGGGCAGCGCCCAGCCGGTTTTCAGCACGATGGTCGAGAAGTTGTCGAGGTTGGCCCACGTCATGCCGGACGCGAAATAGTCGCGCAGCGGCAGCGTGGTGAACAACGGTCCAATGACGAACACCGTCACCAGCGAGCCCATCGCCACCGCCGGCCACAAACGCGCGATGCGCAACGCCGCGAAGCGCGGCACCGAGCGTTGCCGGTCGAAGCTCGCGGTCACCAGCATGCCGCTCAGCAGGAAGAACGCGTACACGCCGAGCGCGCCGAAACCGTCGAAACCGAGCGCGTTCTGGACCCAGTCCGTGGTGCCGTCGGGCGCCTGCAGCAGATACGAGTGGCCATACACGACGGCCACGGCGGCCAGAAGCCGCACGAGGTCGAAGTTGTTGCCGTTGCGCGATAGAGCGTGCGAAAGCGGGTTCATCGATACCTCTCAGGCAAAAAACGTTGCCGGCCGGTGATCGAGGACCGGCAGCGACACGTCACTTTGCGGCACGGCAGCAATCAGCACCGTTCGCTGTCGCACAAACGCGCGGCGGCGCAGGTCCGCGCGCGTGGGACAGCGTGAGACGAGCCGATCTGATAATTTGTGTGCCGACGGATTGGAATCGGCGTGCCCTGCCCCAATAATGTCGATATCGGGTGTTTATCGCCGTCTCCTTGAGGGACGCCCGCCGACCCACCGACTACCCGTTCACTCGCGTCAGACAGGAAGCCTTATGTCCACTACCCCCTCGAATCACGACAATCCGCTCCTCGATTTCTCCGACCTGCCGCGTTTTGGCGACATCCGCCCCGAACACGTCACGCCCGCGCTCGACGTACTGCTCGCCGACGCGGCCGCCGCCGTCGAACGCGCCGCGCAGCCCATCACCCCCGCTTCGTGGGCCGACGTGGTCGAACCGGTCGAGCGCGCCACCGAACCGCTGGCGCGCGCCTGGGGCGTGGTTGGCCATCTGAATGCCGTCGCCGACACGCCCGAGTTGCGCGCCGCCTACGGCGAGAACCTGCCGCGCGTCACCGAATTCTGGTCGAGCGTCGGTCAGAACCTGGCGCTGTATGAAAAGTACAAGACCTTGCACGCCAGCAGCGACTTCGCGTCGCTGACCGGCGAGCGCAAGAAAATTCTCGGCAATGCGCTGCGCGATTTCCGTCTGTCCGGCGCGGAACTGCCGGAAGACCAGAAGCCGCATTTCGCCGAATTGCAGGAACGCCAGGCCGGGCTGTCGAAAGCGTTCTCCGACCATGTGCTCGACGCGACCAACGCTTACGCGTATCTCGTCGAGGAAGGCGCCACCGAGCAACTGGCCGGTCTGCCCGAAGACGTGATCGAAGCAGCGAAGGAAGCCGCCGAACGCGACGGCAAAACCGGCTACAAATTCACGCTGCACTTCCCGTCGTATTTCCCGGTAATGCAGTACTCGGAAAATCGTCCCATGCGCGAGACGATGTATCGCGCCTACGTGACGCGCGCGTCCGAACTCGGGCCGCAATACGGCGGCGGCAAAGCGGAATGGGACAACACCGCCGTGCTCGCCGACCAGTTGAAGCTGCGCGCGGAAGAAGCGCATATGCTCGGCTACAACAACTTCGCCGAAGTCTCGCTCGCGCCGAAAATGGCCGAGTCGCCCGCCCAGGTCATGACCTTCCTCGAAGACCTCGCCACGCGCGCGCGTCCGCATGCCGAGCAGGACTGGAAAGAGTTGCGCGAATTCGCCGCGAACGAACTCGGCATGAGCGAGTTGCAGCCGTGGGACATGACCTTCGCCGCCGAAAGGCTGCGCCAGAAGCGCTATTCGTTCTCCGAGAACGAGGTCAAGCAGTACTTCCCGGAAGACACCGTGTTCAAGGGTCTCTTCAAGGTGACCGAGACGCTGTTCGGCGTGCGCATCCGTCGGGACGAAGCCGCGGTGTGGCATCCCGACGTCCGCTTTTTCCGCGTCGAGAATCAGGACGGCGGTCTGGTCGCGCAGTTCTACCTCGATCTGTATGCACGCGAAGGCAAACGCGGCGGCGCCTGGATGGATGACGCGCGCGGCCGTCACAAGCACGCGCAAGGCGGCTTGCAGACGCCGGTCGCGTATCTGACCTGCAACTTCTCGGCGCCGGTCGGCGGTAAGCCCGCCTGCTTCACGCACGACGAAGTCATCACGCTGTTCCACGAGTTCGGCCACGGTTTGCATCACATGCTCACGCGCGTCGACGAACTGGGCGTGTCGGGCATCAACGGCGTGGAGTGGGACGCGGTCGAACTGCCGTCGCAATTCATGGAGAACTTCTGCTGGGAGTGGGACGTGTTGAGCGACATGACCTCGCACGTGGACACCGCCAAGCCGCTGCCGCGCGATCTGTTCGACAAGATGCTGGCCGCGAAGAACTTCCAGAGCGGCCTGGGCACGCTGCGCCAGATCGTGTTCTCGATGTTCGACATGCAACTGCATACCGGCTTCGACGCGGCCGGCACGCAGAACGCCACCGAACTCGCGAGCGAGATCAACGAGCGTTTCCACGTCGTGCCGCAGGCCGCGTTCTCGCGTTGGCCGAATACGTTCAGCCATATTTTCGCGGGCGGTTACGCGGCGGGTTACTACAGCTACAAATGGGCCGAAGTGCTGTCGGCGGATGCGTACGCCGCGTTCGAGGAAGCGGCGCAAGGCGCGAGCGGCAGCGTGCTCGATCAGGCAACCGGCATGCGTTATCGCAAGGAGATTCTGGAGGTGGGCGGCAGCCGTCCGGCGATGGAATCGTTCAAGGCGTTCCGCGGCCGCGAGCCGAATATCGACGCGTTGCTGCGTCACAGCGGGATGGCGCCTGGCGCGCAGCATTGATGTCGCGGTTGACGCGGGCGGGCGTTCACCCGGTAAGTTGAGCGCTGGCCTGCCTGATCGCCGCTAATAAAAAGCCGGTGATTTGCTCACGCAAATCACCGGCTTTTCTTTTTCCGCATGCCGAACGCAGCGCTCGCAACAAGCACCTGCTAGTCGCGGTGCAGCTTGAAATCCACCTGCGAAGGCCGCCCTTCGAGCGACAACGCCGCGCGCGCGGCCGGCGCACGGCTCACCACCTTGCCGCGGCTCACCACCGCGAGCCGCGCGGCACGCAAACGGATCGCCTCGACCGGATCGCGCGCGTCGAGCAGCACGAGGTTCGCCGCGCAGCCCGGCGCGATTCCGTAGCCCTCCAGACCGAGAATGCGCGCCGCATTTACCGTGACCGCGTCGAAGCACTTCCGCATGCCGTCGACGCCCGTCATCTGCGCGACGTGCAGGCCCATGTGCGCGACTTCGAGCATGTCGCCCGAACCGAGGCTATACCACGGGTCCATCACGCAGTCGTGGCCGAAGGCGACCGTGATGCCGGCGGTCATCATCTCGGGCACCCGCGTCATGCCGCGGCGTTTCGGGTACGAGTCGCTGCGGCCTTGCAGCGTGATGTTGATCAGCGGATTCGCGATCGCGGCGACACCCGCTTCGCGCATCAGCGGTAGCAGCTTGCTGACGTAGTAGTTGTCCATCGAATGCATCGACGTCAGATGCGAGCCGGTCACGCGCCCTTGCATGCCGAGCCGGTGGGTTTCGGCGGCGAGCGTTTCGATGTGGCGCGACATCGGGTCGTCCGATTCGTCGCAATGCATGTCGACGCGCAGACCCTGCTCCGCCGCGAACTCGCACAGCAGCCGCACGGACTGCGCGCCGTCGGCCATGGTGCGCTCGAAATGCGGAATGCCGCCGACCACGTCGACGCCCATCGCGATGGCCCGCTTCAGGTTCTCGAAGGCACCCGCGCTGCGCAGCACGCCGTCTTGCGGAAACGCCACCAGTTGCAGGTCGAGATATGGCGCGACCCGGCGCTTCACTTCGACCAGCGCCTCGACCGCGAGCAGGCGCGGATCGCAGACGTCGACGTGACTGCGGATCGCCAGCAGCCCGCGTGCGACGGCCCAATCGCAGTATTGCAAGGCGCGCTCGATCAAGGCTTCCTGCGTCAGGTCCGGCTTCAGTTCGCCCCACAGCGCGATGCCTTCGAGCAAGGTGCCCGACGCGTTCACGCGCGGCAAACCGTACGACAGCGTCGCGTCCATGTGGAAATGCGGATCGACGAATGGCGGCGTGACGAGCGAGCCGGCCGCGTCGATTTCCTCGGCGGCGCTGGCGGCCAGATTCGGCTCGACGGCGACGATGCGGCCCGCTTCGATGCCGATGTCGACCGTGTGCTTGTGCTGCGGCGCGGCGCCCGGCGCTAGGGTCGCGCGTCGGATGATCAGATCCATGTGTCGCTCCTGTCGGCCCGAGTTAGCGCTTTAGCGCTTACTCGGGCCCCATGCAACCTGTTGCGGTCGACCAGAGTTAGCGCTTTAGCGCTTACTCGGGCCCCATGCAACCTGTTGCGGTCGGCCGCAGTTAGCGCTTTAGCGCTGACTCGGGCCCCATGCAACCTGTTGCGGTCGACCAGAGTAAGCGCTTCAGCGCTTACTCGAGTCCCATACAACCTGTTGCGTCGTGCTTCAATAAAAGCCCATTCTATCGGCGTCAGAAACCCCATGCCGACATTCCATCGCGTGGCCGTACCGGCGAGCAGCAGCCAATGCGTACCGGCATTCCCCACTCTCTGCCGCCTATACTCGGCCATTCAAACGGCGCGCGCGGCCTTCGCGCTCCCGCATGCATCATCCACTCGCGGAGCAGGTCCATGAAAACGATCGGTGTGATCGGTGGGATGAGTTGGGAATCGTCCGCCGAGTACTACAAGCTTATCAACCGCCACACGAAAGCGCGCCTGGGCGGCCACCATAACGCACGCAGCCTGATGGTCACGGTCGACTTCGCACCGATCGAGGCACTTCAGCGCGCGGGCGACTGGGCCGCGCTCGGCGAGCAGCTGGCCGATGCCGCACGGCAACTCGAACGCGGCGGCGCCGAACTCGTGATCCTTGCGACCAACACGATGCATCGCGTGTACGAAGCGATCGAGCAGGCGATCGACGTGCCGTTCCTGCACATCGCCGATCCGACCGGCGACGCATTGCGCGCCGCGGGCATCGAGCGGGTCGGCCTGCTCGGCACCCGTTATACGATGGAACAGACGTTCTATACCGGTCGGCTGCGCGAACGTCACGGCCTCGACACGCTGGTGCCCGACGAGGCCGAACGCGCGGACGTGCATCGCATCATTTACGACGAGCTGTGCCACGGCAACGTCAAGGACGATTCGCGCGCGGCGTATCAGCGCGTCATAGAAACGCTGGCCGCGCGAGGCGCGCAAGCGGTGATTCTCGGCTGCACCGAGATCTCGTTGCTGATCAAACCGGAAGATTCTGTATTGCCCGTGTTCGATACCACGGCGCTGCACGCGCAGGCCGCAGCGGAATGGGCGATTGAGTCGGCGTAGAGCTTGATGACGGGCAGCGGGCGCCGCTTTGCAAATGCCCGTCATGCGCATTCACATCGAGCAACTCGCGCGAAAGATCAAATCAAGAAGTCAAAAAGCCCGCATGACTTTCGTCATGCGGGCTTTCAACAATACTTGGTTGCGGGGGTAGGATTTGAACCTACGACCTTCGGGTTATGAGCCCGACGAGCTGCCAGACTGCTCCACCCCGCGTCAGAGAAAAAGATTATAGCTGGGCGTCATCTAAACGTCAAACAATCGTGCGAATTATTTCACTCGACTACTTCGCGCGACTGCGTACATGTCCGTGCAATGCTCAAAGATCCTGCACCGTGGCGCCTTCCACTTTGCCGTCGATAATATCCGCACCGTACTGGCTCGCGCTGCGTTTGGCGACGCCGAAATCGGAGAAGGTGGACGGCAACACGAGGCGGAACACGCGGCTCGCCGTCGAGCCGCTAATAGCGCCCGGCCGGCACACGCGTACGGCGACGTCGTAGCCTTCGGCATGGCGCTTGTGGCCGTCGAATTTGTCGAAGGCCCGCGAGAACACCAGTGGGTGCACTTCGAAGTCCTTATAAAGCGCTGGATAACGTTCGGCCATGTTGCCTCCCCGATGCGCATGATCGCGCGTATGTGGTGTCTCACTATACGCCGCGCCTCGAGGCCGCCGCGCTTTTATTTTCCGCGGCCCACGCGGCATTTTTTCACGACCCCGCCTTCACCGCCGGTTCTGCCGCACGATAAGATGCGGGACTATCGGAATCCCGCTGGAATGTGAGAGAAACATGAAAATTGCCACCTGGAACGTCAACTCCCTGAAAGTGCGCCAGCAGCACGTGATCGACTGGCTCGAAGCCAGCGGCACCGACGTGCTGTGCCTGCAGGAACTGAAACTGACCGACGACAAATTCCCGCGCGCCGAACTCGAAGAGAAAGGCTATCGCAGCTGGTTCGCCGGCCAGAAGACCTATAACGGCGTCGGCATCGTGGTCCGTGCGGGCCTGAGCGTCGACGAAGGCAGTGTGGTGCGCAACATTCCTGGCTTCGAAGATCCGCAGCAGCGCGTGATTGCCGCGACGATCGAAGGCGTGCGCATCGTCTCCGCATATTTCCCGAACGGCCAGGCGCCGGGCACCGACAAGTTCGCATACAAGCTGCGCTGGCTCGCCGCACTGCACGACTGGGTCGCGAGCGAGATGGCGCTGCATCCCAAGTTCGCGCTGCTCGGCGACTACAACATCGCGCCGGAAGATCGCGACGTGCACGATCCGAAAGCGTGGGAAGGCCAGAATCTGGTGTCGCCCGAAGAGCGCGCCGAGTTCGTGCGGCTGATCGCGCTCGGTCTCACCGACGCGTTCCGACAGTTCGAGCAGCCGGAGAAGATCTACTCGTGGTGGGACTACCGGATGATGGCGTTCCGCCGCAACGCGGGGTTGCGCATCGACCATATTCTGCTGTCGAAAGCGCTCTCGGAGATCTGCACCTCGTGCGAAGTCGACAAGGTGCCGCGCAAGTGGGAGCAGCCGTCGGATCACGCGCCGGTGGTGGCCCAGTTCGCTTGAATCCGCTTGAATCCGGCTGACCATTTGCGGTCAAACGCAAAAACGCCCGGTGCGCTGACTTCGCTAACCAGAAGTCCTGCACCGGGCGTTTTCGCTTGACGACCTTTCTTTCCGGCCTTTATAGCACCGCCGACGCGCCACTCAACGTCCGCCACAAAAACTCGAACACCATCGCGTCATGCTCGGCCTGCTCCAGTTCATCGGAGCCACCGTGGCCGCCCTCCGTATTCTCCCGATACCAGACACGCTCATGGCCCTGCGCCTGCATGCGCGCGGCCATCTTGCGCGCGTGTCCGGGATGCACGCGGTCGTCGGCCGTCGAGGTGGTGAACAGCACCGGCGGATACTCCACTTCCGCCGACACGCGGTGGTACGGCGAATACGCGGCCAGCACGCGTGCTTCGTCGGGCTCGTCGGGATCGCCGTATTCGTCGATCCACGACGCGCCCGCGTGCAGCAGGTGATAGCGGCGCATATCGAGCAACGGCACTTCGCAGACCACCGCGCCGAATAACTCAGGACGCTGCACCATGCACGCCGCCACCAGCAAGCCGCCGTTGCTGCCGCCCTGAATGCCCAGTTGCGCGGCGCTCGTCACGCCGCTGCCGATGAGCGCGTCGGCCACCGCCAGAAAATCGTCGAACGCGCGCTGGCGCTGCACGCCCTGCGCTTCCGTATGCCAGCGCGTGCCGAACTCGCCGCCGCCGCGAATATGCGCGACCACGTACACGCCGCCGCGCGCCAGCCAGCCGATGCCCTGCCCGGTCAGATAGCTCGGCAGCAACGGAATCGCAAAGCCGCCGTAGCCGCTCAACAAACAGGGGCGCGGGGATGCCTGCTCCGCCGCTTGCCCGGCGCGCGGGCCGATCACCGTGTACGGCACGCGTGTGCCATCGGCGGAAACGGCATGTCCGCGCGTCACGGCGTATTGCGTGGCGTCGAATTGCGTCGGCCAGCGGTCGAGCAATTCCCATTCGCCCGGATTCTCGCGCGCGAGGTCGGTGAGCCAGTAGGCCGGCGGTTGCAGATAGTCGTCGGTGTCGACGAAGACTTCGTCGTTGAGCGTCGGCTCGACCGGCGAGACGTCGGCTTGCGTGTCGTCGTGCGAGGGGAACAGGCGTTGTGCCCAATGCCACGTCTGATCGCCGTGCTGCGACGGCGTCCACAACAGCGTCCGGTTCTGCACGTCGTCCAGATACGAGACGATCAGATGGTTGCGCGTATGCGTCCACTCGCAGGCCGACGTGAGCGGCGTCGGCGTGAACAACGGCACGACGCCGCGCTCGCCGCGCAGGAACGCGTCCTCGCGAATCGCCAGCAATGAACCGCCCGGATGACGCACGCCGTCGCAATCCCAATCGAGGCGCGGTTCCAGCAACAGCCAGCCCTGCCAGCCGCCGACCCCGACATGCGACGGCACGTCGAATCGATGCCACACATCGGGCGCCCCGGCACTGTCGAGGTAATACGTGTGCGAGTCGAAGAAATCGACGCTGCTCGCCACCGAGTGGCGCTGTTCGACCGGATCGTAATGCGCTTCCACACCGATATCGCCGAAGGCGGCCTTGAAGACCACGGGCGCATCGGCCAGCGCGGTGCCGCGGGTCCAGCGCCGCACCTCGCGCGGATAGCCGGAGCGCGTCAGCGTCTTGCGACCGTTGTCCCAGCCGACGTAAAGCGTGTCCCGATCGATCCACGACGCCGTGTGCTTGCCGGCCTTCGCGATCGCGAACCCGCCGTCCACGAACCGCTGCGCGTCGATATCGAACTCGCGCACCACCAGCGCGTCCGAGCCGCCCGGCGACAGCGTGATCAACGCGCGATCGCCGTCCGGATAAAGAATGTCCAGTTCCACGCAGACCCAGGGCGTGCCTTCGGCCGCGCCGAGCGCGTCGAAGTCGAGCAGGGTCTGCCAGACAGGCGCACCGCTGCGCCAGGCGGCCCATGTGGTGCGTCGCCAGATGCCTTTAGGGTTGTGCTCGTCCTGCCAGAGGTCGTACGCCCAGTCCTGCCAGCGATCGGGAATCACCGGACGTTCGCGCGGCAGATAGGCGTCGGCGAGGCGTCGTTTGAGCGCTTCGAATTCGGCGCTATCGCACCATGCCGCGCGCGTGCGCGCGTTTTGCCGCTCGACCCAGGCGAGGGCATCGGCATCGTCGAGGTCTTCGAGCGACAGGAAAGGATCGGGGGAAAGCGGCCAGGAGAAAGAAGCGGGGGAAGCGGGCATCGTCGGCTGTCGGAGGAAAACAGCGTTGATTATGCCTTGTGGGATGGGGGAAGGTTTCGGCGGGTGAGATTGCGCGGTCGATGCCTCGCTATGTCAACATGACATCCGCTCACAGGACCGCTTGGACCCAGTGAAATCCTCCCGGAACAACAGCACAGCTCTCAACGATGAAAAAGCTATTCCTCGCTTTATTTATAGTGGCAATGTGCGGCATCGGCCGAACCTTCGCGGACGAAGCTCTGCCCCGCTTCAACGCGTTCCCCGTCGACAGCGTATTCAACGGCCAACCCGCAAAGGTGAAGATTATTTCGGCGCGGGATCGCAGATTCGCCACTCGCCTGCGTCAGTTAAGCGGCCAGAAACCAAACTACGCCGGGCACTACACGCTGGCGAGTTGGGGATGTGGTGCATCCTGCATCATGACTGTCGCGATTGACGCGAAAACCGGCGGTGTTATCTGGCTACCGTTCACGGTCTGTTGCTGGGATGCCGACGTCAACGAGCCGATCGAGTTCAGACACGACAGCAGCCTGATCGTCGTGCACGGTAGTCGGAACGAGACCGGCGGCGGCACCTACTATTACCGGCTGGAAGGTTCGGAATACGTTCTGGTGAAAGCCGTCGAGAAGACCGCGTCGTAGCGGCAGCAGCAAGACTTCAAAAGCCAAGGCGGTGAACATCCCGCCTTGGCCGATCAAACCATTCACGCGTCACGGCTCGAGATTCAACTCCTGAATCTTCCGCGTAATCGTATTGCGCCCGATCCCCAACCGCTCCGCCGCTTCCACCTTACGGCCCCGCGTGAAATCCAGCGCCTCGCGAATCACCGCCGCTTCAAAGCGCCGCGCGAGTTCGTCCATTACGTCGGCGGCGTTTTCACGCAGCATGCGCGCCACTTCGGTACGCAAGCCGCCTTCCCAGGCGCTCACCGTCGACGCCACCACCGGCACGCCGCCACCCGCCACCGGATGCGCTGCCGCGCCGACACCGTTGATCGGCGCCGTGCCCGCCAGCCCCGCTTCACCCGCGCCGATCAGGCCGCCGGCGCTCAGATCGGAGACTCCCGCCTGCGCCGGACCGAGATCGGGCGGCAAATCCTTGATCTCGATGGTCTGCGCGGGCGCCATCACCGTCAGCCAGTTGGCGAGATTCTCCAACTGCCGCACATTGCCCGGAAACGGCAACGACGCCAGATAAGCCAGCGCCTCTTCGGACACGCGCTTCGGCTCGACGCCGAGATCGCGCGCGCTCTTCTGCAGGAAGTGGCGCGTGAGCAGCGGAATGTCCTCGCTGCGCTCGCGCAACGCCGGCAAGCGCAAACGGATCACATTGAGCCGGTGATACAAGTCCTCGCGAAACAGGCCCTGACGCACGCGCGATTCGAGATTCTGGTGCGTCGCCGCGATCACCCGCACATTCGCGCGCAACGGATTGTGCCCGCCGACCCGATAGAACTGACCATCCGACAGCACGCGCAACAAACGCGTTTGCAGATCGAACGGCATGTCGCCGATTTCATCGAGAAACAGCGTGCCGTTTTCGGCCTGCTCGAAACGCCCCTGGCGCATCGCCTGCGCGCCGGTGAACGCGCCGCGCTCGTGGCCGAACAGTTCGGATTCCAACAGATCCTTCGGAATCGCCGCGGTGTTCAGCGCGATGAAGGGGCCATTCGCGCGTGGGCTATGCCGGTGCAACGCACGCGCGACCAGTTCCTTCCCGGTGCCTGATTCGCCGGTAATGAGCACGGTGGCCGCCGAATGGGACAAGCGGCCGATGGCGCGAAACATGTCCTGCATGGCCGGCGCCTGACCGAGCATTTCCGGCGCCTCGGCGGGACGATCGTCCCACGTCTGCTCGCCGCGCATACTTTCGTCGACCGCGCGGCGGATCAGTTCGACCGCCTTGTCGACGTCGAACGGCTTGGCGAGATATTCGAACGCCCCGCCCTGAAACGCGGCAACCGCGCTGTCCAGATCCGAGAACGCGGTCATGATGATGACGGGCAAACCCGGCACCTTGTCGCGTACGGTCTGCAGCAATTCGAGACCGGAACCGCCCGGCATCCTGATGTCGGACACCAGCACCTGCGGACTGTCGTGATCGAGCGCCGCGGAGGCCTCGCGCACGTTCGCGAAGCTGCGGGTCGCGAAGTTTTCGCGGGCGAGCGCTTTTTCGAGCACCCAGCGAATCGATTGATCGTCGTCTACTATCCAGATCGGCTTCATATAGGTCGGTCAGAAGTCTTAAGAGCGCCCCCAAACCTGTCGCTTCGCGCCAGGCCCCCCGAGAGGGTGTGAGAAAACTTGGGGCGGCCCGGCGTTTTCTCACTAGGCGTTAGTTTTAGCAGTCGAGCGGCAGCAAAATCTGAAACTCGGTGTGGCCCGGCCGGCTATCCACCTCGATCAAACCGTCGTGCTGTTGCACGAAGGTCTGCGCGAGCGTCAAACCGAGACCGCTACCGTCCTCGCGCCCCGACACGAGCGGATAAAAAATACGGTCGCGGATGTCCTCGGGAATGCCTGGGCCGTTGTCAGTGATATGCAAGTCCAGTGCCAGCTTACATAAGCGTTTCGACACGGTGATCTTGCGGGCAATGCGGGTGCGCAATTCGATCCGCGCATCGCCTTGCGAAATCCGTTCGCGCAGCGCTTCGGCCGCATTGCGCACGATGTTCAGCAGCGCCTGGATCAGTTGTTCCTTGTCGCCGCGCAAGTCGGGCACGCTCACGTCGTAATCGCGTTCGATCGTCAGGCCGCGCGGAAACTCCGCGAGAATCACCTGGCGCACGCGCTCGCAGACTTCGTGAATATTCACGTCGCCGACGATATGCGGGTGACGGTGCGGCTCCAGCAATCGGTCGACCAGCGTCTGCAGCCGGTCCGACTCCTTGATGATGACCTGCGTGTACTCGCGCAACTCGTCGCGCTGACGCTCGCCGAGTTCGAACTCGAGCAGTTGCGCCGCGCCGCGAATGCCGCCGAGCGGGTTCTTGATTTCGTGCGCGAGATTGCGGATCAGTTGCTTGTTGACCGCCGTGAGATCGTTGATGCGCTCTTCACGATCGGTACGCAGATGCCGCTCGTTCTCGAACAGTTCGAGCAGCACATAGTCTTGCGCGCTCTCCAGAAAGCCGACGATCGCGTGCACATGCAGCGACTCGTGGCCCGGGCGTTCGAGCACGGCGTCCAGATGGGTCGCGTGAAAACGGTTGGCGGCGATCGCGGAAATGGTCGCGACCAGCTCGTCCCCGTTGGAGAAAATCTCCCCCCACGCCATCTGCGTCAGTTGCTTGCGCGAGAGTTCGAGCATCGACTCCGCGGACGGATTCGCAAACGCCACGCGCAGCGTGCGCTTTTCGAGCACCAGCACGACCGTGGGCAACGCCTCGAAGCCCGGCAACAAACCGGAGCCGACGAGTTGGACGTCGTCCGACAGCGACTGCTCGTGCCCTTTCCTTGCCTTGATCAGATTCTTGAGAACCATCTTGCAGTCTTGCCGATAGGAGATGGTGATAAAACGGGGTGTCAGTTCAATCTGTTGCTTGTTTTGCTTCTGCTACGCGTTGTTGCTTCTGCTACCTGTTGCTGCTCTAACCATGACGCTACGTGCCGGAGCCGCCCATTGCGACGAAGCCGCAAACGTTGTGCGCGCTCTAACAAAAAAGGGACGGCGCCGCCGTCCCTTCGTGACCGATCGCGAGCGTCGGGTCAAGCGCTTCGCCGGGTGACGGGCGAAGCGCCATGACCGCTTACAGCGAGTAGTACATTTCGAATTCGATCGGGTGCACCGACTGACGATAGCGTTGCAGCTCGCCCGTCTTCAGTTCGATGTACGCGTCGAGCATCGAGTCCGTGAACACGCCACCGCGCGTCAGGAATTCGCGGTCCGCGTCCAGCGCGTCGAGAGCCTGATCGAGGCCGGCACACACGGTCGGGATCTTTGCATCCTCTTCCGGCGGCAGGTCGTACAGGTTCTTGTCGGCGGCTTCGCCCGGGTGAATCTTGTTCTGCACGCCGTCCAGACCCGCCATCATCAGCGCGGAGAAGCACAGGTACGGATTCGCCATCGGATCCGGGAAACGCGTTTCGATGCGGCGGCCCTTCGGGTTCGACACGTGCGGAATGCGGATCGATGCCGAACGGTTGCGTGCCGAGTAAGCCAGCTTGACCGGTGCTTCGAAGTGCGGTACGAGGCGCTTGTACGAGTTCGTCGACGGGTTCGTGATCGCGTTCAGCGCGCGAGCATGCTTGATGATGCCGCCGATGTAGAACAGCGCGAATTCCGACAGACCTGCGTAACCGTTGCCCGCGAACAGGTTCGTGCCGTCTTTCCAGATCGACTGGTGAACGTGCATGCCCGAACCGTTATCGCCGACCACCGGCTTCGGCATGAACGTCGCCGTCTTGCCGTACGTGTGCGCGACGTTGTGGATGATGTACTTCATTTGCTGCAGCCAGTCGGCGCGTTGCACCAGCGTCGAGAACTTCGTGCCGATTTCGTTCTGGCCCTGGCCCGCGACTTCGTGGTGATGCACTTCGACCGGAATGCCGATCTGTTCGAGCAGCAGACACATTTCCGAACGGATGTCCTGGAACGTGTCGACCGGCGCGACCGGGAAATAGCCGCCCTTGGTGCCCGGACGGTGGCCGGTGTTGCCGCCTTCGAAGTCCATCGACGACGACCACGGTGCTTCTTCCGAACCGATCTTGACGAACGTGCCCGACTGGTCCGTGCCCCACTTGACCGAGTCGAAAATGAAGAATTCGGGTTCCGGACCGAAGAAGGCCGTGTCGCCCAGGCCCGTGCTCTTCAGGTACGCTTCGGCGCGCTTGGCAAGCGAACGCGGGTCGCGCTCGTAGCCCTTGCCGTCAGCCGGTTCGACCACGTCGCAGGTCAGCACGAGAGTCGATTCTTCGTAGAACGGGTCGATGAAGGCCGTGTTCGCGTCCGGGATCAGCAACATGTCCGATGCTTCGATGCCCTTCCAGCCGGCAATCGACGAACCGTCAAACGCATGGCCGCTTTCGAACTTGTCTTCATCGAATGCCGACACCGGCACCGAAACGTGTTGCTCTTTGCCGCGCGTGTCGGTGAAACGGAAGTCGACAAACTTGACGTCTTCGTCTTTGACGAGTTGAACGACGTCGGCCACGGATTTACTCATAACCTATCTCCTGATTAACGAATTCGGCGGATTCAGCCGCCGCCCAATCTAGCTGACCCGCCCCGGCACGTCCACCCCTTCAGCGGTGAGGAGGACCATAAAGAACGGCTGGAACAAATCGATCGGCACCAATAAAGCAGCTTCTGTGCCACCCATGCGCCAAGCCGGCGCAAAACCACACTGCACGCGCGTTTGCGGGGAACTGCCGCACCGCGCGATGAACCACGATGAAATCTTCAGGCCAAATCACGCACCAAATACGTGCATTCAGCGAACGACACCTGCCGACATTATTTATTTTGGTGCATGCATGTCATTTTGCACCATGAATGAGCGCGGCCGAAGCTTGTGCGCCAGCACCCACGCCGCCGGCCTCGCTGCATTCGCGCGCCCTTCGCGCCTTCCGCCTCGCGCTAGAATGGGCATTTGGTCCGAAGGAGACTTACGCTCATGGCCACGCTCGAACAGCTCTACGCTTTGGCGGACAAGCGCCGTACCGACAACCAGTTGCCCTACGCCGGCGCGGTGTTGCCCGCCGAGGCGTTCGAACTGTTGCAGCTCGATCCGCGCACGCGTCTCGTCGACGTACGCACCCGCGCCGAACTCGACTGGGTCGGCCGGCCGGTGATCGGCGACGGGCAATACGCGCACGTGGAATGGACCCGCTATCCGGGCGCGGTACCGAATCAGGAATTCCTTCAGCAGTTGAGCCAGCTGGCGACGTCCGATACGCCGGTGCTGTTTCTGTGCCGCAGCGCCGCGCGCTCGAAGCTGGCCGCGATCGCCGCCACCCAGGCCGGCTACACGAAGGCGTATGACCTGCTGGAAGGCTTCGAAGGCGACAAGGACGGCCAGGGGCATCGGAAGACGGTGTCGGGCTGGTGCTTTCGGGGCTTGCCGTGGCTCGGCGCGTGACGGCGGTGCGCAGCGCGGTCTGAGTCCGAGTGTGCCGCGCGCCGTGGCGAAGAGAACGGAGGTTATCGTCGGCGTCGAATGTGACAGGCGAATGATCTGCCGGTGCCACGGTCGCAGAGCCCTTTGCGAGCGCCATTGAAAACGGGCGCCTTAGCGCCCGAATCAGGTCAAACTTCAAACTTAAAACTTCAAACCCGCCCTTATCACTCGCGCGCTTTGGCGGCCGCCGCCACCTCGGGCTCGACGATGTCGCCGCCCAGCAGATGCACCCCTTCGCGTAGTTTGACGAACGCCGCCGCCACCGCTTCCGGCTCGCCCTTCACGCCGAGATCGATATGATGCCGCGCGTACACTCCGCCGCGCTCGGCGTCGCCGACACTCGGCAGACTGAACACCCGCACGCCCGGAAAATCGTGTTCGATCTGTTCCATCAACGGCGTCAGACGCGACTCCGGCAACTCGAACACCAGTAACGATTTCTCCGCATGCGGCATGGCGTGATGCAGATCCGCGTATTGCGTGTCGAGCACCCACTCGATCATCGGCCAGGCCATCACCGGAAAGCCCGGCACGAAGTAGTGCTGGTTGATCGAAAAACCGGGAATCTTGTTGTAGCCGTTCGGAATGATCGACGCGCCCTGCGGATACGTGCCCATATTCAACCGATGCCGGTTCTCAGGCGAATCCAGATCGAGCGGCGTCGCCGCGTTCGCCGGATACATGTCGCGAAT
The DNA here is from genome assembly GCF_003269035.1 of Paraburkholderia bryophila. Classification (GTDB taxonomy): domain Bacteria; phylum Pseudomonadota; class Gammaproteobacteria; order Burkholderiales; family Burkholderiaceae; genus Paraburkholderia; species Paraburkholderia bryophila. The sequence goes on from NZ_QLTK01000001.1 coordinate 581,720, forward strand.
GCGCTCCTGAATCAGCGTGGCGGCTTCCGGATGCAACGCGAGCGGCACACCGAGCGCGGCAGCTGCGCACTGCCGCGTGTGATCGTCCGGCGTGGCGCCGATGCCGCCCGTCGAGAACACGATATCGCCCGACGCGAAGGTTCGTCGCAGCGTCGCGGTAATGCGCTCGGGATCGTCGCCGATGTACTCCGCCCAGCCGAGCGACAATCCGCGCGCGCCCAGCAATTCGATGACTTTCGGCAGATGCTTGTCGACCCGTCTGCCCGACAGGATTTCATCGCCGATGATGATGACGCCAAATGCCATTGCCGCCTCTTTTGCCTGGTCAGTAATTCATCAATAAGGAACCGGCGCCGCGTGCCGCACGCCGCCGTGCTCTTCCGCGCGCATACGCTGCAACGCGCGCAAACAGTAGTAGCCGAACCATAGCGCCGAAAATACGAGGATGAACGCGTAAATCCAGATCGTCAGCGCGGTGACCACCGGAAACAGCACGATCAGCCACACCGACGACGCCCACAACAGCGTGGGCAACGAACCGAGCAGACCGCTGGCAATGCCGATCAGCAGCAGCGGCAAGCGGAAGCGCCGCACCAGCGCGCGCCGCTCCTCGCGGGTGGCATGCAGCGCGAGCGCGTCGTAACTCATCACACGATAGGTCAGCCAGCCCCACAGCAGCGGCGGAATCAGCGCGAAGAACGGCGGCACCAGCCACAGCGGCAGCGTGACGATCAGCAGCACCAGACACACCAGCGTGGTCCACAACGCCTGGCCGAGGCTACCGTACCACGTTCCGCCGCGACGCATTTCGAGGCTTGCAAACTGGCGCGCCGCCAGGAAGCGGATGACTGACGGCATCGATAGCGTGGCGATCAGCAACAGCACGGTGACGACGATCAGCGGAATCGCCATCGCGATCACCAGAAACGGCGCGACCGCCGTATGCAGCGCCGAAAAGCCGAGCCAGTCGAACAGCCGGTACAGCGTTAGCGTGAACGACCAGCTGTCGAGCCAGCCACGCGTGGCGCCGATCAGCGTCTGCCACGAGAACCACAGAATCACGCCCCAGCCGACCGTCGCCGCGAAAAATGGCATGAAGGTCAGCCAGAGCATGCGCGGGTGGAGCGCGCTTGCCAGCGCGCGCCCGAACGAGCGCAATAGATCATTCATGCGAGCCAGTGCCGGTGAACATAACGATGGAATGAGGAAAGCCGCGCGCCGCGCCCAAAGCTTTTGCCTTCGGGACGCGCGAAAACCTGAACAGGATAAACCACGTGACACGCCGACGGGGAACCGTCGGCGCAATGAAGGAGAGGCTCAAACGGGCGTGGCGTCGCTGTCCGCGCCGCGTTCGCCGCCGCGTTTCGACGCGAGGCGCCGGGCAATCCGCGCGAACGCGAGGCCGTGCTGCGCCCAGAAACCGTCGCCGTAGCGGCGGCCCTGCAGTTGATCGCTGATGCCCGTCGGCTCCATCACGCGGCTCCAGGAGACGCTGCGAAACAGCATGTCCCACCACGGAAACAGCACGCCGAAGTTGCAACCGTACTTCAGCCCTTCGTGGCCGTATCCGATTGCATGATGGCGGCGATGAAAAGTCGGGCTGACCAGCAAGCGCTCGCCGAGCCAGCCGAAGTACAGGCGGATGTTCGCGTGCTGCACGCTCTGCGCGAGATTGGTGATCGCCACCAGCACGACGAATTGCGACGGCGGCACGCCGATCACCAGTGCGATCACCGCGAAGAACGAGGCCTGCAGCAGATCGTCGAGCAGATGATTGCGGTCGTCGGACCAGAGCGACATCTGCTGCTGGCTGTGATGCACGGCGTGCAATTCCCACCACACGCCGATGCGATGCTGCCAGCGGTGGTACCAGTAACCGGCGAAATCGAGCACCAGCAGATACATCACGAACGTGACGAGCGGTTGCGTGGTGACGCCGGGCCACAGATTGTCGAACTCGAGATTCGCGATGTCGTGCAGGCGCAGCCACGCCTGTACGTTGTCGAACAAAGGCTGCAGCGCGAAGAAGAAAAACAGATTGAGAATGCCGAGCTTGGCGATCCACGTGTAGATCACGTCGACGCGCACCGCACGGCGGTCGGTCCACCGCTCGACCGGACGCAGCGCCTCCAGCGGGCGCAGCACCGCGTACATGGCCAACACTTCCAGCACGCCGACGATCACCCAGTAGAGGCTGTCGTAGGTGTCTTCGTCGTAATCCATCAGGTCGAAGCGGAACAGCAGAGGCTGCACCACGTCGACGTACAGCAACGTCTGCACGGCGGAGACGAAGCTGTCGAGGGAGGCGAAAATCAGATGGAACATGGTGCTGGCCTGTTACTTCCTGCGTCGTTGCGCGCCTCGCCGGGGAGCGCCGGGTACGAAAAACGCGTCAAGCGCCGTTCGGTGCCGTGACCGGTGCGCGATTGTAGAAATAGATACCGTGCGGCGAACGGCCCACGGCGATCGTCTGGATCAGCTTGCGGGTTGTCAGGTCGATGATACCGACGTGCTTCGCGAAGCGGAACGTCACCCACAGATAGCGTTTGTCGGCGGATAGTTCCATGTCGTCCGGTCCCGGCATCAGGCCGGTGATGTCGCCGACGTTGGTGAGCGTGTCTTCGTCGATGATGCTGATCGTGCTCGCCACCCGGTTCGACACCGCGACGTGTTTGCCGTCGGCGAGCGAGCGGAAGTTGTGCGCGCCCTTGCCAGTCTGGATGGTCTTGACGATCTTCTGGTTGCGCCAGTCGACCACCGCGACGTAATCCGAACCGGTCATGCCGATCAGCAGATACTTCTCGCCCGGCGTCATCCACAGGCCGGCCGGCACCTTGCCGACTTTCATTTTCCATTTGACGGTTTGGGTGGCCAGATCGATCGCGGCCAGCTCACCCGACACCTGCAGCGTGACGAACACCGTCTTGCTGTCGTTCGTGAACGCCATGTGGCTCGGCATGACCGCGAGCGGCAGGCGCGAGGCCAGCGTCATCTGGTTCTTCTGGCCGTCGTAGTGATAGATGTCGAGCCGGTCCAGACGCAGGCCGGTGGTGACCAGCCACTTGCGGTCAGGCGAAAAGCCGATCTGGTAAGGATCTTCGATGTTCTCCACCCAGCGCTGCACCTGGCCCGTTTTCGGGTCGACGAACATCAGATTGTTGGACACCGAATTCGCGACGATCAACGACGAATTGTCCGGCGTGGACATCAGATGGTGCGGTTCCTTGCCGGTCGGCACCGTGCCGACGACCTGGTGCGTGGCTTCGTCGATCAGGCTGAGCGTAGCCTCGCCGGAGTTGAGCACGATCACGTTGTTCGCGCGCGCCGCGGGAGAGAAAAAACCGGTTGCCGCGACCACTGCCGCGCACGCCAGGACCGTGCCGGTCAAGCCGGAGAAGGAAAAATTGCGCATGAAAACTCACTTCGGGAGAACGTTCGTCATTGTAGAACGTTTACTGTGCTGCAAGGTTGAGATGGGTCGGGCGTTGGATGGGTTGGCGGTACGGTGTGGTGTTTTCGCAGCGAGCGGCAACAAAAATAAAAACTGCTGCGCGTCGTAAATTTTAAACGTAGTACGGAGCCCTCCCGTTCAATTCTTAATTCTCACATCGAAAATCAAAATTACTCTAATTTTATCTGTACGATTTCGCGACTTATTACCCCGCACTCGCTTTATTTAATCCACAATTTAGCTCGCACCTCGAAAATAAGAAGTTCTAAAACTACGATATTTCGAACCGATTTTAATTTTCGGATTTATCCCATCACCGCGCCGCTCGAACCTTGGCCAAAATAGCGCTAGCCACGCATTGCACGCCTTCGCCGGCAGCATGCTCGGCACGTGCTCGCTCAACATAATCTGAGCCGCTGCGTGATTTTTTCCCGTATGAACTCTTACCACCCATCAAATCCTATAAACGGAGCGAGTACAGCCGAAGCGTCGATTTAATTTACAAACCCATTTTCGGAGAGCCATAAAATATGAGAAGAATGATTGAATCAGTGCGGAGTGACGCGATCGGCAAAGCAGACGGTCCGAAGCACAGCACACGCGTTAAAACCGGCTTCGTTAATCAGCGCAAACTCGCCCCAGCCCGGTTGACGCTTTGCGCCGCCGCGCTGCTCGGCGGCATGACAACCGTTCACGCCACCCCGCCCCCCACCCTCGCGGAACATTACTTCGACGTCGGCACGCTGCCCACCGGCACCGACGACGCCTCGGCGACCGGCCAGAACGCCTTGGCCGTCGGCCCGGGCGCGATGGCAAGCGCGGAGGCAGCGCTCGCGCTCGGCGAGCGCGCCACGTCGAAAGGCCGGCGCGCCGTCGCCATAGGCTACGAGGCCAGCGCGTCGGGTCTGTTCAGCGTGGCGTTCGGCAGTAACGCGAATGCCACCCGCGACCTGACGCTGTCGCTAGGCGCTTATTGGGTCGCCAGTGCGGAGGAGGCCACGGCCACCGGCTACGCCGCACGCGCCACCGGGCAGGCGGCAACGGCCGTCGGCGGCAACACCGAGGCCAACGGCTACGGCAGTGCGGCCTTCGGCGCTTATGCACTCGCCGCCGCAACCGGTGACGTCGCGTTGGGTTACGGCGCAAGCGCGAGCGCCGGCTACAGCGTCGCGATGGGCCCGTGGGCCCGGGCTTACGGCTCGCAAAGTCTCGCCTTGGGCGGCAGCGCGGTCGCCGACGGCGACTCCGCCATGGCGGTGGGCAGCCGTGCGCTTGCGGACAGTCCGGGCGCGATCGCAGTCGGCAGCGTCGCCACGTCGACGGCAACGAACGCGACCGCGATCGGCGCGGGCGCGGGCGCCACGGCCGACCAGTCGTCGGCGTTCGGCGCCGGAGCGTTCGTCTCGGAGGTGAACAGCGTGGCGCTCGGCGCCGGGGCATTCGTCTCGGAGGTCAACAGTGTGGCGCTCGGCGCCGGCTCCGTCGCGGCTCCGCTGACCGGAACGGTCTACCTGCCGGCCGGCTCGGACGCCTCGCTGATCCAGGGCATCCATCCGATCGGCCAGGTCTCGATCGGCTCCACCGGCAACGAGCGCCGCCTCACCCATGTCGCCGCCGGCGCGAACGACACCGACGCGGTCAACGTCAGTCAGTTGAGAGCGCTGGAGGCCAGGGTCGACGGTAGTTCGGCAACACTCAACGGCGCGGTGAATTACGACCGGAACGCGGACGGCACCCTCAACCGCAACGCCGTCACGATGGGTGGCGACACCGCCGCCGGCGGTACGCTGATCCATAACGTCGCGAATGGCGTAGAGGTGGGTGACGCGATCAACCTCGGCCAGTTGAATTCGGCGATCAACAGCGTCGTCAGCAATGTACTGGCGGGCGATGCCATCGCGAACCCACTCTTCAGCGCCAACGGCGACCCCGACACCGAAGGCGCGGCGGCGTCGGCAACGCACTCGGTCGCGGCCGGCGCGAACGCCCAGGCTTTCGGCGTGAGCGCGGTGGCCATCGGCGCAAGCGCGAGCGCAGGCGGCAACGGCGCCGTCGCAATCGGCTCGGGCGCGAGCGCGACCGGCAGCAACGCCGCGTCGTTCGGTTCCGGTTCGAGCGCCAGCGGCAACAACGCCGCCACACTCGGTTCCGGTTCCACCGCGAGCGGCGCGAACGCCATTGCGATCGGGGTGAACTCAAGCGCGAGTGGCAATAACGCAACCGCGCTCGGCATGTCGTCGAGTGCCGGCGCCGACAATGCCGTGGCATTGGGCCAGGGTTCGGTCGCGGATCGAGCCAACACCGTGTCGGTTGGCGCGGCGGGCCAGGAACGGCAGATTGCCAATGTCGCCGCCGGCGTGCAAGGCACGGACGCGGTCAACGTCAATCAGTTGCAACGGGTCACGAGCGGCGCGCTCGCTCAGGCGAACGACTACACCGATAACCAGATCCGCTCGGCCCGCCGCGACGCTTATGGCGGTACGGCGGCCGCGCTCGCCGTAGCGGGCTTGCCGCAAGCGGTGCTGCCGGGGCGCGGCATGATGGCGCTGGCCGGCGGCACCTACGGCGGACAATCGGCGCTGGCGATCGGCGTGTCGCAACTCTCGGCCACCGGCACGTGGGTCTACAAGGTCCAGGGCACGACCGACTCGCGTGGCCAGTTCGGCGCATCGTTAGGCGCCGGCCTGCATTGGTGAACGCCACTCACCGCTGCATCGACTCCCACACCTTGTGAAGCCGCTTCACCGAGACCGGCATCGGCGTACGCAACTCCTGGGCGAACAGCGAAATCCGCAGTTCCTCCAGCAACCAGCGAAACTCCGACAAACGCGTGTCCAAGACTCCACCGCGTTGCGCGACCGCGCGCTGGTAGTTCTGCCAGAGCGGCTGAAACTCGGCGAACTGGCGTGCGTCGCGTGTGGGGTCCGCTCGCAGCTTGTCGATACGCAACACCATGCCCTTCAGATAGCGCGGAAAATGCGCCAGTTGCGAGTACGGCGTGTCGACCACGAAGCGCTTGCCGATCAGCGCATCGAGCTGATTCTGCAGATCCGCGTGGGCGGCGGTGAACGTGCGGGCCTGCACCAGCTTCTTCGTCACCGTCGCGTATTCGGTGAGAATCAGCCCCACCAGACGCGCGATCTCCTGCGCCAGCAAGGTCAGCCGGCTACGGCCTTCGTCGCGGCGCGCGTGGAACGAAAGATCGTCGGTGGGCAGCGGATCTTGCAAACACGCGCGATCCAGCGCGGTATCGATCAATTGATCGCGCAACTCTTCCTGCGTGCCGCGCGGCATGAACTGCATCGCCATTTCGCGCAAGCCCGGCAGGTTCTTTTCGAGGTATTTGATCGGCTCCTTCAACTGCAGGCCGAACAGCCGCCGCAAACCCGCCCGATGAATCCGCGCGGCTTCTTCCGGCGAATCGAACACTTCGACGTCGCAATGCGTGCCGCGATCCACCAGCGCCGGATAGCCGAACAAGGTCTGCCCGCCGCGACGAATTTCGAGCAACTCGGGAAGCTTGCCGAAATTCCACGTGGTCAGCTTTTCGTACAGCGCGGTGCCAGCCGTGGCGCTTTGCGGCGCGCCAGCACTCGCACCCGGCCCAGCCTTGCCGCCGCGTTGCGCCACCGCACCTGCGCTAGCTGCCGCAACGGATTGCCCACCTTGCCCACCTCGTCCACCCGACTGCACAGCCGCCGCGACACTGCCGCCGCCGGCGTCCGCCAGCGCCGCACCCGCCGCGCTCGACGCGATCTTCTGAAAATGCTGCTGCGCCTGGCTGCCCAACTCCGAACGCAATTGCGCCATGTTGCGGCCCATCGCGAGCTGACGGCCGTGTTCGTCGACGACCTTGAAGTTCATGAACAGATGCGCCGGCAAGGTCTCGAGCTTGAAGTCGGCCTGCTTCATCGCGATCTGCTTCTGCTCGCGAACATCGGCGATCAGCGACTCGAGCAAGCCGCCCGCGCCGTAACGCGGCCCACCATGCCGCTCGACGAAACCCGCCGCGTACTCGGGCAATGGCACGCAGTGACGTCGCAATTTCTGCGGCAGGGACTTCAGCAACAGCTGCGCCTTCTCTTTCAGCATGCCCGGCACGAGCCACTCGCAGCGTCGCGCGTCGACCTGATTCAGCGCATACAGCGGCACGGCGAGCGTCACGCCGTCGCGCGGCGAACCCGGCTCGAAGTGATACGTCAACGCCATCTCGACGCCCGACATCGTCATCCGCTTCGGGAACAGATCGGTGGTGACGCCGGCTGCCTCGTGACGCATCAGATCGTCGCGCGACAGATACAGCAGGCGCAGTTTGTCTTCGGTCTGGCCGGCCGCTTTCAGCTCGTCGCGATACCAGCGCTCGAACGCCGCGCCGGTGTGAATGCCCTGCGGCACCGCCTGATCGTAGAAGCCGAAGATCAGCTCGTCGTCGACCAGTACGTCCTGCCGCCGCGACTTGTGTTCGAGTTGCTCGATATCGGCGAGCAGTTTGCGGTTGTGCGCGAAGAACCCGAGCTTCGTATCGAACTCGCCTTCCACCAGCGCGCCGCGAATGAACAGCTCACGCGCGCGCGCCGGGTCCTGTTTGCCGAAACTCACCCGGCGGCGGTGATAGATCGGCAGGCCGTACAGCATGGCCCGCTCGAACGCCGACACCTGCGCCGCGCGCTTTTCCCAATGCGGCTCGGACAGCGATTTCTTCAACAGATGCGCGCCGATCCGCTCGATCCACTCCGGCTCGATCTTCGCGATACAGCGCGCGTACAGCCGGCTCGTCTCGACCAGTTCGGCGGCCATCGCCCACTTGCCGGCTTTCTTCACGAGCGCCGAGCCCGGCCACAAATAAAACTTGATGCCGCGCGCGCCGAGGTAATACGGTTCGTCGTCGGCTTTCAGGCCGATGTTGCCGAGCAGGCCGGTCAACAACGCGAGATGGATCTGCTCGAAGGTGGCTTCCGCTTCGTTCAGACGCCAGCCGTGTTCACGCACCACGGTGAGCAATTGCGAGTGCACGTCGCGCCATTCGCGCAGACGCATTTGCGACAGGAAGTTCTTGCGGCATTCCTCGTGCAACTGCTTGTTCGACTTCTTGTGCGTGATGGCTTCTTCGAACCAGTTCCAGATTTTGAGCCACTGAAGGAATTCGGAGTGGTCGTCGGCGAACCGGCGATGCGCCTGGTCGGCCTGCTCCTGCGCTTCGATTGGCCGGTCGCGCGGATCCTGCACGGACAACGCGCTGGCGATGATCAACACCTCCTTCAGCGCCTGCTGATCGCGCGCGGCCAGAATCATCCGGCCCACGCGCGGATCGAGCGGCAGGCGTGCGAGCTCGCGGCCGAGCGGCGTGAGCTGGTTGTCGTCGTCGACGGCGCCGAGTTCATTGAGCAGCTGATAACCGTCGGCGACCGCGCGGCCCGGCGGCGGTTCGATGAACGGAAACGTTTCGATCGCGGTCAGGTGCAGCGATTTCATTCGCAGAATCACCGACGCCAGCGACGACCGCAGAATCTCCGGATCGGTGAAACGCACGCGCCCCTGAAAATCGCTTTCCTCGTAGAGACGAACGCAGATGCCGTCGGCAACCCGGCCGCAGCGCCCGGCCCGCTGATTCGCGGCGGCTTGCGAGATCGATTCCACCTGCAACTGCTCGACCTTGTTGCGGTACGAATAGCGTTTCACGCGCGCGAGGCCGGTGTCGACCACGTAGCGAATGCCCGGCACCGTCAGCGAGGTCTCGGCAACGTTGGTTGCCAGCACGATACGCCGCGTGTTCGAAATACGAAACACGCGTTCCTGTTCGGCGGCGGAGAGCCGCGCGAACAGCGGCAGAATTTCCGTGTGCGGCGGGTGATGTTTGCGCAGCGCCTCGGCGGCGTCGCGAATCTCGCGCTCGCCGGGCAGGAACACCAACACGTCGCCGGGGCCTTCGCGGCACAGTTCGTCGACGGCGTCGACAATCGCGTCCATCAGGTCGCGGTCGCTTTCGCGCTGGGTTTTAGGGCGCTCAGGACGCTCAGAACGCCCGCGCCCGCCGGCCGGCGAACCCGCCGCGCTCTTCGTGCCCTCCGCGGCCTTCACCGCCGGACTGTCTTCGACGACCGGCCGGTAACGCACTTCGACCGGATACAGACGGCCGCTCACTTCGATCACTGGCGCGGGTTTTTCGTCGCTGCCGAAATGGCGCGCGAAGCGATCGGCGTCGATGGTCGCCGAGGTCACGATCAGCTTCAGATCGGGACGCTTGACGAGAATTTCCTTCAGATAGCCGAGCAGAAAATCGATGTTCAGGCTGCGCTCGTGCGCTTCGTCGATGATCAGGGTGTCGTAGGCTTTGAGCAGCGGATCGGTCTGCGTTTCGGCAAGCAGAATGCCGTCGGTCATCAGTTTGACCGACGCGCCCGGCGACAGATTGTCGGTGAAACGCACCTTGTAGCCGACCACTTCGCCGAACGGCGTGCCGAGTTCCTCGGCGATCCGGCGGCCGGTGGCGGACGCAGCGATCCGGCGCGGCTGCGTATGGCCGATCAGACCGGCGCCGCCCGCGCCGAGGCCGCGCCCCAGCGCGAGGCAGATTTTCGGCAACTGGGTGGTTTTACCGGAGCCGGTTTCACCGCAAACGATCACGACCTGGTTTTCCGCGATCGCTTTGGCGATCTCGTCGCGGCGGCCGGAGACCGGCAGCGCTTCGGGGAAGGTGATCGGCGGAATCGGATTCGGTTCGACGACGCGCGGCGCGCGGGGAACACGCGGCGGATTTTTTTTCTGCGCGTGCGTCTGCGCGCCCGGTTCCGGACGACGCGTTTCGCGCGCCTTTTGTGGCGTGTTTCGGTTGGCGTCCTGCGCAGGACCGCGTCCGGCGTCGCCGGTGTTCAACTGATCGCCGGCCGGCGCCGGATTCTCGTTCGCCGCAGCGGGACTTTTGGGTACATTCGACATGGGGGCGCATTATAATCCCCGGCATGAATTCCCAAACCGACCTCGTCCCCGCGCCCGCGAGCGTTCCGGCCCCCGCCGGAACAACGGAAAACCTCGCCCAGCATGCGCAATTCGTCGACTGGATGCGCTCAGTCGCCCCTTACATCCACGCCTTCCGTAACAAGACCTTCGTCGTCGGTTTCGGCGGCGAGGTGGTGCATCAGGGGCTCCTGAATGCGCTCGTGTCCGATATCGCGCTGTTGCAGGCCATGGGCATCCAGATCGTTCTGGTGCATGGCTCGCGACCGCAGGTCGAAGAGCAGATGAGTCTGCACGGCGTGGAGTCCGAGTTTTCGCACGGCATGCGCATTACCGACGCCCGCGCACTCGAGTCCGCCAAAGAAGCGGCCGGCGAAGTGCGTCTGGATATCGAGGCGGCGATCAGCCAGGGCTTGCCGAACACGCCCATGGCGCACGCACACATCAGCGTGGTGTCGGGCAACTTCGTGACGGCGCGCCCGGTCGGCATTCTGGATGGCGTCGACTTCGCCCACACCGGCGTGGTGCGCAAGATCGACGCGGACTCGATCCGCCATTCGCTCGCGAGCCGCAAGCTGGTGCTGTTGTCGCCGCTCGGCTTCTCGCCCACCGGCGAAGCGTTCAATCTATCCATGGAAGACGTGGCCTCGGCGGCGGCCATCGCGCTGCGCGCCGACAAGATCGTGTTCCTGACCGAAACGCCGGGCCTGATGGAAGACGGCGAAGAAGGCCCCGAACTGCTGCGCGAACTGTCGCTCGACGACGCCTACAAGCTGCACGAAAGCGGCGAAGTCACCGGCGACGCGGGCTTCTACCTGAAACACTCCATTCGCGCCTGCCGCGGCGGCGTGGCGCGGGCGCACATCATCCCCTACGCGCTCGACGGCAGCCTGCTGCTCGAACTGTTCCTGCACGACGGCGTCGGCACGATGATCTCGTATGAGAACCTCGAAAGCCTGCGTGAAGCCACCCCGGACGACGTCGGCGGTATTCTCGCGCTGATCGATCCGCTCGAATCGGACGGCACGCTGGTGCGGCGCGGCCGCCATCAGATCGAACGCGACATCGACCATTTCTCGGTCATCGAGCACGATGGCGTGCTGTTCGGCTGCGCGGCACTGTATCCATACACGCAGGAGCGCATCGGCGAAATGGCCTGCCTGACGGTCGCCCCCGAAGCGCAAGGCACCGGCGACGGCGAACGGCTGTTGAAGCGTATCGAGCAACGCGCACGGGCGCGCGGCCTCACACGTATTTTCGTGCTCACCACGCGCACCGAACACTGGTTCCTCAAGCGCGGCTTCGTCAAGGCAACGGTCGACGACCTGCCTGAAGATCGTCGCCGGCTCTATAACTGGCAGCGCAAATCGCTCGTGCTGATGAAACAGCTCTGAGCAGCGCCGCGATCGAGCGACTGCCCGTCCCCACATCGATAACAGGATTCAAGGAGAAGCACAGCATGACTCGTATGGTTCAATGCGCGAAGCTCGGCAAGGAAGCCGAAGGCCTCGATTTCCCGCCGCTGCCCGGCGAACTCGGCAAGCGGATCTACGAAAGCATTTCGAAGGAAGCCTGGCAGGCGTGGTTGAAGCAGCAAACCATGCTGATCAACGAAAACCGTCTGAACATGGCGGACCCGCGCGCGCGCCAATATCTGATGAAGCAGACCGAAAAGTTCTTCTTCGGCGAAGGCGCGGATACCGCGCAAGGGTATGTGCCGCCAACGGCCGAGTAAGCCCGCAATAAGCCCCCAATAAGCCCGCAAAAATCCGCGCCGCGTGCGCGGATTTTTTTCGCCCGGAATTCTCCAGACGGTCCATTTCTGGGCCACTTTTAAGCCTCCTTTACATACCGTTTCAATTCGCTCAATCCCCCGCCCGGCAAGGGATTGAACCGATCCGCCAAGGCTCGCGCGGAGCCTTGGGTTTGCACGATCCTCTGTCATCGTGCTAACATGTGCATCGTTCCAACAGCATTTCACCTTCATTCGCGTTCTTTTCAATATAGTCTTGCGTGCGTTTTTCGCCTGTACGCAGACCTGAATCGAACAGTTTTTATACAAGAAGGCTCGTCGGTCGCTTCCCCGCCTCATGTCACTCAGTGAGCGGTGAATTCACACCGGCCTTTTTCGTTTCAAGCCTTCCAGCGGCGCGTGGGCCAGCTTCCAGCCACCCCATCGTCCTCGTGCACCTGCCCCCCTTCCACGGCCACGCAGGTGCAACAGCAAGCACAATCTAGACGAGTGTTTTTTCGCGAGATGTCTCGCGAGGCACGGGCGTTGTCGTTTTAGCGCCCATTTCGCTCCTTCGCCGGTTCCGGCGACGGGCGCGGCCTTCGCTTTGGCTCGCGAAACGGCACTTCCCCAGCACCCGTGGCGGAACGTTCATGCGCATCATGAGTTTCGTCGCAGTCATTGGAGTTTTTACCTTGACCGCTTCCAGCAACGGCTTCTGGCGACACCACAAACAAGAACAACGCCTTTCTCTGGACGACATCACCGTCGTCGACAAATCTCTCCTCAAGCGGGCCGTCGGCGCCATGGCGCTCGGCAACGCAATGGAATGGTTCGATTTCGGCGTGTACAGTTACATCGCCGTCACGCTAGGTAAGGTGTTCTTTCCGTCGGCGAGTCCGGCTGCGCAGTTGATCGCCACGTTCGGCACGTTCGCCGCGGCGTTCCTCGTGCGGCCCATCGGCGGGATGGTGTTCGGGCCGCTGGGCGACCGGATCGGCCGGCAACGCGTGCTGGCCATGACCATGATCATGATGGCGGTCGGCACTTTCGCGATCGGCCTGATTCCGAGCTACGGGTCCATCGGCATTTTCGCGCCGGTGCTCCTGCTGGTCGCGCGTCTGGTGCAAGGCTTCTCGACCGGCGGCGAATACGGCGGCGCGGCCACCTTCATCGCCGAATTCTCGACGGATAAGCGCCGCGGCTTCATGGGCAGCTTCCTCGAGTTCGGCACGCTGATCGGTTACGTGCTCGGCGCGGGCACGGTCGCCGTGCTGACCGCGACGCTCTCGCACGACGCGCTGCTCTCGTGGGGCTGGCGTGTGCCGTTCCTGATCGCGGGTCCGCTGGGTCTGGTGGGTCTGTATATCCGGATGAAGCTCGAAGAGACGCCCGCGTTCAAAAAGCAGGCCGAGCAACGCGAAGCGGAAGACAAGGCGCTGCCGAAGCAGTCGTTCGGCCAGTTGCTCGCGCAACAGTGGAAGCCGCTACTGCTGTGCGTCGGCCTCGTGCTGATTTTCAACGTCACCGATTACATGGCGCTGTCGTATCTGCCGAGCTATCTGTCGGCCACGCTGCACTTCGACGAAACGCACGGCCTGTTCCTCGTGCTGCTCGTGATGGTGCTGATGATGCCGATGACACTCGCCGCCGGTCGCCTGTCGGATGCGATCGGCCGCAAGCCGGTCATGCTGTTCGGTTGCGTGGGTCTGTTCGCGCTGTCGATCCCCGCACTGCTGCTGATCCGCATGGGCACAGTGCTGCCGGTGTTCGGCGGGCTGATGATTCTGGGCGTGCTGCTGTCGTGCTTTACCGGCGTGATGCCGTCGGCGCTGCCGGCGCTGTTTCCGACCAAAATCCGTTATGGCGCGCTGGCGATCGGCTTCAATATCTCGGTGTCGCTGTTCGGTGGCACGACGCCGCTCGTGACCGCGTGGCTGGTCAACAGTACCGGCAATCTGATGATGCCCGCGTACTACCTGATGGGCGCCTCGCTGATCGGTATCGTCTCGGTACTCGCACTGCGTGAAACGGCGCGTAAGCCGCTGCTGGGCTCGGGACCGTGCGTGGCGACGCGTGCGGAAGCGCATGCGGTGCTGCGCGGCGAGCGTGAAGCGGCGGAGATGGACGAAGGGTATGCAACGGCGGCAACGGCGCGCGCCTGATAGATAGAATGATCGATTGATCGATTTAAAATCGTACGAAACGGGTCGACAGACATGTCGGCCCGTTTTTTTTATGTCAGCAGCAAATCAAAGGTTGCGCTGGCGTGTGCGCCGTCCACCAGCACTATGCCGGCGGAAATCGGCAGCCTGAAGCGCCGTGGGCCCGCACTGCCCGGATTGACGAACAGCACGCCGTCACGCTCGCTGATCGACGGTTTGTGCGAATGGCCGGTCACCACCACGCCGATGCCCTGGCTGCGTGGGTCGGCGGGGACGTCGGCGATATCGTGAACGACGAGGATCGTCACCTGATGGACGGTTAGCGTTGCGTGCGTCGGCAACGAGGCGGCCCAGTCGCCCGTGTCGTTGTTGCCGCGCACGGCGGTGACGGGTGCGATCTGAACCAGCGCGTCGAGCACGGCCGGATTGCAGATATCGCCCGCGTGGATGATCGCCTCGCAACCCGCGAGATAGTGCAGCGCCTCCGGACGCACGAGGTTATGCGTGTCGGCGATCAACCCGATACGAGCAACCGCGGGTGCTGCGAGGTTGAGTGTGGCTGAAGACATTGTCAATTCCTGAGCACCCCTCGCCGCCCTACGCTTCCAGCACGTGTTCGATGCGCCGGTCCGGCACCAGCCACCATGCGGCGGCAAGCGCATAGAGCGTCACGGAAAGCCACGGCACGATAAACGCCAGCACGATCCCCGCGAGATAGATGACCACCGAGACCTTGCCCTTGAAGTCGTTGCCGATCGCCCTGGCAAGCGTCGAGTCCCGTCCATGCTCGCGGATCAGCACGAGCGTCAGAATGAAATACGCGATCGCCGACATGATCAGCACGATGCCGTACATCGCGGTCGGCCACGACGCCAGATGATTTTCGCCGACCCAATGCGTGACGGCCGGCAGCAGCGACAGCCAGAACAGCAGATGAAGATTCGCCCACAGCACCGCGCCATTGACCTTCTGCACGGTATGGAACAGGTGATGATGATTGTTCCAGTAGATGCCGACGTAGATGAAGCTCAGCACGTACGCGCAAAACACGGGCACCATGGGGCGCAGCGCGGCGAGATCGAAGCCGTCCGGCACCTTCAATTCAAGCACCATGATCGTGATGATGATGGCGATTACGCCATCGCTGAAGGCTTCGACGCGTCCTTTGCCCATCGCTCGGGTTCCTGAGAATGAATGCGGTTGGGCGCACAACCCGCCGGTACGTGTGCCCCGTCACCGGCGGCTCGCGCCGAGGGCGATTATCGACGATGGGGGAAGGCTTTGTCGAATGCCGCGCGGGCTTGCGGTCGGGGTGCGCCTGCGCCCTTCACGCCATTTTTTGCAGCCCATCCAGCAAGGTCGGCACCAGTTCGCTCACCGTGGGATGCACATGCATCGCAAACTGCAAAGTCGGATACGCCGCCCCGGCCGTCATGATGTCGATAAAGGTGTGAATCGCCTCGTCCCCTTCGATTCCATGAATAGCCGCACCGAGAAGCCGCTTGCTCTGCGCATCGACCAGTACCTTCATGAAGCCATCCGTCTCGCCGCGTTCGCGCGCGCGGCCCACTCGCGACATCGGCATCGTGGCGATCAGCGCCGCGCGCCCGTCCTTGCGTACCTCGGCCTCCGACATGCCCACCCGTGCCAGCGGCGGATCGACGAACACCGCATACGCCATGATGCGGGTGTCGACGCTGCGCGAATCGCCATCGATCAGATTGGCCGCGACGATCTGAAAATCGTCGTACGACGTATGGGTGAATGCGCCCCGTCCGTTGACGTCGCCGATCGCCCAGACGCCCGGCACGTTGGTGCGCAGTTGTCCGTCGACGGGAATCGTGCCGTGTTTGTCCACGGCAATGCCTGCGGCAGCGAGGCCCAGGTCGTCGGTATTCGGCTCGCGCCCGGTCGCGAACAACAAATGCGAGGCCTCCAGCGCGGGCACGTTCTGCTCGAAGCCGATACACACGTCGTTCTCGCGATGCGGATGCGGCTCTACCCGCGAAGGCTGCACGCCGAAGCGGAACTCCACGCCTTCGCGCGCGAGCACCTTGCGCACGGACTCGGCGAAGTCGGCATCCTCGCGCGTCAGCACGCGTTCGCCCCGCACGAGCACCGTCACGCGGCTGCCGAAGCGCCGGAAAATCTGCGCGAATTCGAGCGCGATATAGCTACCGCCGACAATCACCAGATGCTCCGGCAATTCCGTCAGTTCAAGCAGATTGGAGTTGGTGTAGTAGCGAATCCGCTCGAGCCCTTCGAGCGGCGGCACGACGGCCCGGGTGCCGGTGTTGATGAAGATTTGGTCGGCGCTGAGTGTGTCGATCACCGCGCCGTCCGGCCCGCTGATGGACAGCGTATGGGCGCCGGTAAAACGCGCGTGGCCCTTGAACACGGCGACGTTGTCCGTGCCGCGCAGCCATTTCTCGACCCCGTCGCGCGACTGGCCGATGATCCGGTCCTTGCGCGCCTTGACGGCCGCCAGATCGACGCTGACCGTCCCGCTCAGCTGCACGCCCAGTTCCGCGGCATGACGCGCCACATGCGCCGCGCGGGCACTGGCCACATAGGATTTGGTCGGCGTACAGCCGACGTTCACGCAGGTCCCGCCAAAGGCGCCCCGCTCGATCACCGCCGTTTTGCGACCGCTTTCACCGAGCCGTACGGCCAGCGGCGAGCCGCCTTGTCCCGTACCGATCACGACCGCGTCGAAGTGCTGTGGCATGGCAACGCTCCTGGGGCTTGAATGCAGGTCGTAGCATCTTACGCTCCGCGCCTCGGGTTGCCTGTGCTGGGTGCTCTTATGGCTCTTATGGCTCTTATGCTTTTACGCGCTCAAAGCTCGCCGTGCGCCGCCGCGCAAATCAGCCGGCGCGAGCGTTGCAACGCGGCCTGCGCACCGCGCGCCGCCACCACCCAGCCGACCTGGCCAAGGTTGAAATCCTGCGACACCATCACCTGCATGAGCGCGACCATCGGCAGAACCACCGACGGCCGGTAAAGCTGATCCCTGATCACTGCTGGCATGACAACTCCCATCGCCCGGCGCCGCTTCGACGCCACGCACCATTTACGTTTCGATGGGTGAATTCTAGGGAGACCGCGCCTGCGGATAAATACCAGGAAAGCGAAGTCAGTTGTTTGCCAGACAGAACAATCGGATTCAGCGCGGCTTCAGTGCCGCTTGAGTGCCGCTTCAGCGCGTCTGAAGCGCACCCCGCACCGCGCCTTCGATCAGGCCCAGTTGCGCATCGCCCAACCCACGGGCATACGCGCTCGCGCCGACGGGCCGGCTGTACAGATAGCCCTGCTGCTTGTCGCAATTGATCGAGCGCAGAAACGCCGCCTGTTCGACGGTCTCGACGCCTTCCGCGGTCACGTTCATACCGAGCGAATGCGCCATGGCCACCACCGCCTGCGTGATTGCGATCGAATCGCGATGATCCGGCAAACCGGCGACGAACGAACGGTCGATTTTCAGGTTATGCAGCGGAAACCGCTTCAGATACGACAGCGACGAGTAGCCGGTGCCGAAATCGTCGACGGAAATCCGCACGCCCATGCCGTTCAGCGCACTCAATATCGGCAGCACGGAGTCGCTGTCGTGCATCAGCAGCCGTTCGGTGATTTCCAGCTCCAGCGCCGCCGGATCGAGCCCCGAACGCGCGAGACAGCGTTCGATCCGCTCCAGCAGGCCGTCGTTGAACTGCCGCGGCGACAGGTTCACCGCGACGATCAACCCGGGCGCCAGCGTCCGCCGCCACTGCGCCGCCTGTTCGCACGCGCGCGCCAGCACCCACTCGCCGATCTCGGCGATCAGTCCCGAATCTTCCGCGACCGGAATGAATTCGACCGGCGAAACATTGCCCAGCTCGCCGTTGTACCAGCGCAGCAACGCTTCCGCGCCGATGGTGCGACCGTCCTGACTGTCGACGATCGGCTGGTACACGAGGCTCAGCTCGTTGCCGGCGAGCGCGCGCCGCAACGCCTGTTCGATCACGAAGCGGCGTTGCAGATGCTGATTGAGTTCGGCGGTAAAGAACTGGAAGTTATTCCGGCCGCGCTGCTTCGCGTGATACATCGCCGAGTCGGCATTGCGCATGAGTGTCGCCACATCCTGGCCGTCTTCGGGAAACAGGCTGATGCCGATCGACGCCCCCAGGTAGTACTCGGTGTCCGCCACCGCGAACGGCAGCGCGATCATGTCGAGAATGCGCCGCGCGAGCCCGATCAGATGCGCGGAGTTGTCGTACGCGCTGACCACGATCACGAACTCGTCGCCGCCAACGCGCGCGAGCGTGTCGTCGCGGCCGATACACGCCGACAGACGCCCTGCGACGCTGCACAGCAAGGCGTCGCCGGCTTCGTGACCGGCGGTGTCGTTGACCTTCTTGAAGCTGTCCAGGTCGACGAACAGCACGGCGACGCTCGCCAGTTCCGGCATGCCGGGTGCCGAGCCCGGCTTGAACAGGTCGCGCATCCGCTCGGTCAGATAGGCGCGGTTATAGAGACCGGTCAGCGAATCGCGGGTGGCGAGAAACTTGAGCTGCCGCTGCGCCTCGCGCACCGGTCCGATGTCGGTAAATGAAATCAGCACCGAGGCGGCCACGGCGTCGCCCGGCTTGAAAATCGGTACCACGTTTTCCGTGAGCCAGACGACGCTGCCGTCGATCAGTTCCAGACCGATCGTCACGCCCAGCATCGCCTTGCCGCTCGCCAGCACCCGTACGGTCGGGCGCTCGGCCTCCGTCACGACCGTGCCGTCCTCGTGATAGGCCCGCTTCATGACGGTCTGGATGCTGCGCCCGACGAGTTGCGATGTGGTGTGCAGCATGCGTTGCGCGCTCGGATTGCAGGCCAGCACCACGCCCTCGCGCGACTGCACGACGATCCCTTCCATCAGATGATCGACCACCAGGCGGTGATGCTCTTCGCTTTGTTCGAGACGCTGCACCATGGCGTCCTGATGAACGGCCAGACCGACACTGCGGCTGATATCGCGCAGTATGGTTTCTTCCTCGGCGCTCGGCCGGCGCGACGTGCGGTGATACACCGCGAACGCGCCGAGCACGACGCCGGCGTCGTTGTCGAACGGCACCGACCAGCAGGCGCGCAGGCCGAGCGGCAACGCCAGGTGCCGGTAGTCCGCCCACAGCGGATCGGTTTCGATATTGTCCACGGCGACCAGCCGCCGCTCGTACATCGCGGTGCCGCAGGAGCCCACGTGCGGGCCGATCTCGGCGCCGTCGAGCGCGGCGCTGTAGTGCGCCGGCAGCGAAGGGGCGCCGCCCACCCTGATATGAACGCCGTCGGGGTCCAGCAGCAGGATCGAGCACGACGCGCCGCCGCCGAGCAGCACTTCCGCGCGACGGCAGACTTCGTCGAGCAACTCGGGCAGTGGCGTATTGCGGGTGATCAGCCGCAATACGCTGCGCTCCGACGCCAGCATCCGCTCGGCCAGTTGCAGCCGATGGTGCGTGCTCTCAGGCTCGTTATCAGGCTTGCTCTCGGGCGTGGTTTCCGCCGCGCTACCAGATGTCGCTTCACAAGTCATATGTGCGCTCCCCCCAATCCAACATCGGCAGCTTAGTGTACGCGGCGCACCGGGGTTTACGCGAGCCTGTCGCGATTTACTCGCGACGCATAACGTTTCCTAGGATTTGTGGACCGACGGATCGGTTATCGGCGGGTGCTTGCCGCTCGGCACGCACCGCGCACGCTCATTTCAGACTGGCGATACCGGGGCCCGCGACATGCAACACTTCGTAGACCGTGCGACCGGCCGTCTCGACCGGCGCCGCCGCGGATAGCGTCAGCCGGATCAGCCGCCAGTTGGCGACGTCGAGCGCGGCAACGACCGCGACCGTGTCGTCGCGTTCGGCGATGTGGCGGTTGTCGGCCGCGTAGTCGGCGCGCAGGCGCGCGCGGTCTTCGTGCTCGCCGATCGGCTGCTCGTCGCGATACAAGGCGAGCGCCTGCCGCGCCGGTCCCTTGCGGGCGTCGAGCGGCAGCCAGACTTCGACGTCGGGGCGGCCGAAGTCGTTGATCACGTTCTGAAAGCGATCGCCCATGAAAAAGTCGGCGGTCTGGTCGGTGTCGAGCCAGAGATAAACCGATGCATAGACGTTGGCGGTTGCGCCGAAACGGCCGCGCTCGCGGGCGGCGAACACCTTGAATCCCAAGCCCTCGGTCGCGTCCCATAACGGCCCGCGCCGCGCCGCGCGCTCGCGGATGATTCCCATGTCGTAGCTGGACGGCAAGCGGTGCGAATACTGTTTGGCGAGCATGGCGGAATCCTCGTGGTGTGGACTGAGGACGCAGCTTGCGCCGCCCCAATCATTAGAACAAGATATGGCGGTTTATATCTGCGATAAAGTTTTGATATGCCCGCACTGTCCCGTCCGCTCGATCTCGACGCCATCCAGGCTTTCGTGCTGGTGGCGGACCTCGGCAGCTTCACGCGCGCCGCCAAAACCATGGATACCTCGCAGGCCGCGATCAGCCTCAAGCTGAAGCGGCTCGAAGAGCGCCTGGGTTACCGGCTGCTGGAACGCACGCCGCGCGTGGTGAGGCTGTCGCCGCGCGGCGATGCGTTCATCGGCGCGGCCCGCCAGTTGCTGCTGGCCCATGAGCAGGCGCTGGCCGGCGCCGCCGACGCGCCCGAGCGCCGCCTCAAGCTCGGCATCAGCGACCATGTGGCCGGGCCGAATCTGCCGGTGCTGCTGGGGCGGCTGGCCGCCTACGATCCGTTGCTCGTGATCGAGGTGCGGATCGGCGCGTCGCGCGACGTGCTGGCGTGGTTCGAGCGCGGCGAGGTGGACGCGGCGATCGGCCGCCGCGAAGGCGAGCGGCGCGACGGGCAGTTGCTGGCCCGGGAACGGCTCGGCTGGTTCGCGGCGCCGGGCTGGCAGCATCGCGAGGGACAGCCGCTGCGGCTCGCCACGCTCGCCGCGCCGTGCGGGATTCGCGCGATCGCCACCGGCCTGCTCGACGCGGCGGGGGTGGCGTGGACGGAGGTGTTTGTCGGCGGCGGCGTGATGGCGGTCGGTGCGGCGGTCAGCGCGGGACTGGCCGTCGCCGCGTTGGCGCATCGGGTGGCGCCGCCCGGCGCGGTGGAGGTCGGCGAGCGGTTGGGCTTGCCGGCGTTGCCGGCGTCGCAGGTGGTGCTGTACACGCGCCTAAGCGACCGGCGTTCGCAGGAGACGCTGCGGGCGGTGAGTTCGGCGTTTGTGAATGGGGCTTATTGAGGGCACTGAGTCTGACGATGTGAGGGCACCGCGTCTGACGATGAGCGACAGGTACGAATCGACGGCCCGCTGCGCAGGGGCCGTCGTCGGTGGGCTTAAGCGTGTAGAGGGTTATGTTGCGAAATCAGGCGGGCCGAGCCGTCGGATTCCGCTCGACGGCCGCGTCGCCACACCTAATGCTGGTCGGGTGGACGGCCACCACCGCCGCCGCCACCACCGTTGCCACCGCCCTGTGGCCTCCCTCCGCCACCTTGCGGAGGACCGCCCTGAGGACGGCCGCCCGCATTGCCCTGCGGCCCGCCTGGACGGCCAGCACCACTATTCCCCGGCGGCGGACCACCCGGACGGCCGCTTCCTGCATTCCCCGGCGGCGGACCACCCGGACGGCCACCCCCTGCATTCCCCGGCGGCGGACCACCCGGACGGCCACCTCCTGCATTCCCCGGCGGCGGTCCACCCGGACGACCACTCCCCGTATTCCCCGGCGGCGGACCACCCGGACGACCGCCCCCCGCATTCCCCGGCGGCGGTCCACCCGGACGACCACCCCCTGCATTCCCCGGCGGCGGACCACCCGGACGGCCACCGCCCGGCGGCCGTCCCGCACCGGGTCGCGGCGGAGGCGGCGGCGGATGATGCGCCCAGCGCGACTGCTGCCCGTACCACGGCCGGCCGCGATAATAATTGCCCCAGTACGCGCCAATCGAGAACGTCACGATCGGCAGGCCGATCACCGTGCCGTAGTTCATCACCGGCACATTGCCGCCCTGGTACGGATAACTGAGACGTCCCGCGTAGACCCAACCGCGCAGATTCGGCGCGGCGACATCGCACCATTGATAGTTGCTCAGACACCCCATCACGGTCAGCGGTACGCCGCCGGGCAACTGCGTCACGACCGGGTAATCCGATGCGGGACCGGCGCGCACATTGACCGTGCTGCTCGTATAAGCCTGCGATTGCGCGTGTGCCCCCGCGGACACGGCGAGCAAACCGGCCGCCGCATAAAGACATCGAAAACCTCGAACGAGGTGTGGTTTCATTCTGTCTCCCGTTGCCTGCTGTTTTTTCCCGCTTCCCGCTTCCCGTTTCCCGACGGCCGCGTTCCGGCTGCGGGCCTGCTAGCGCGCGGGCTAAGGACCGTGGTGTTCACACCTCGGCGTCCACTGCTTCCGGTTTTGCACGACGCATGCCTGAAAGCGTTCCGTCAACGCACGACCCTAAGCCGGTTAATCCTTCGCATGCGTCTCGACCGGCAAGATTTCGTAATCACCCATCCGAACTCACACGTTGTTCCGGCGTCCGGGTTGCATCGACTCGACCGATCATCGACGGCATGAAAAACCCATGCACTGCCGGGACCGCCATGAAGAAACTTCGCCCTTGCCTGAGCGCCGCGCTGATGCTCGTCAGTCTGTCCGCGCACGCGACCAGCTTCGACTGCAACAAGGGACGCTCGCCGACAGAGCGAATGATTTGCGACGACCCCGCGCTCTCGACGCTCGACGACACGCTAGGCCAACTGTACTGGAAAGCGCGGCGGCGAGTCGTCAACCGGCGCGCGTTTCTCAACGACAGCGACAGCAAATGGGCGTGGCGGGAAGCGAACTGCCGCGATGCGGTGTGTCTGTCGAGGTGGTACGCGACGCGTATCGAGGAACTGCAGCGCTTGAACGCGAGCTTGCAGACTGGCACGCAACCGGACTTGAAGTCGATGGCTGCGTCGGCGATGAAAATTGCACCGGCTGCCGCGAGTGCGTCGGGTGCGTCGGGTGCGTCGAGTGCCGTGACTGCGGCGATCGCTGCGAGCACCTCATCCGCGGTAACTGCGGCGGCCGCTGCCGCCTCTACGACCCCGCCGACCGCAGCGGATACCCGCCTCAACCCGTCGCTCGCGTCCGCGCCAACAACCGCAACGATGACGCGCCAATGCACCGCCGCCAATCCCGGCATCGTGGTGAACGACCAGTGTGCCACCGTGCTCAGGGAGCACGGCAGCCGATGGAAATACACGCCGCACGGCAGCGACTGGTTCTGCGGCGTCGCGACGCTCGAACCCGCCGCGCCGACGGAGGTGGCCGCAGCCGCCGCGCCATGAGAAGGCCGCTAAGGCCGCTCAAAACCGAGCCCACCGTCACTTGGGCAGCGACCCATCCACGCCTTGCACGAACCAGTTCAAGCGCAACAACTCGGGATCGCTCAACGACTTCCCGGCCGCCACCTTCACCACGCCGGACTGATCTACGATCGGCCCGGCGAACGGATCGAAGCGCCCCGCGACGATGTCGTCGCGCTTCTGGCTCAACGCCTTTTGCGCGACCGGTGAGACGGCGTCGGTATTGATATCGGCGAGGTCGATCGCTTTCTCTTTCAGCCCCCACCAGACCGGCGTGTTATTCCACGTGCCCGCCATCACCTGATCCACCAGATGCGTGTAGTACACGCCCCAGTTGCTCACGCACGCGCCGAGTTGCGCGTTCGGTCCGAACTTCTTCATGTCGGAATCCCAGCCGAACGCGTGCACCTTCTTCTGCTCGGCGGTCTGCATGGTCGCGGTCGAATCGGTGTTCTGGATCAGCACGTCGGCGCCCTGCCCGACCAGCGTTTCGGCGGCCTGTTTTTCGAGGCCCGGATCGAACCAGCTATTGATCCACACCACCTTCACCCGCGCCTTCGGATTGACCGAGCGCGCGCCCATCGTGAACGCGTCGATGTTGCGCACCACTTCGGGCACCGGCACCGAACCCACGAAGCCGAGCATGTTCGACTTCGTCGTGTAACCCGCGACGAGACCCGCGAGGTAGGCGCTCTGATAAGTGCGCACGTCATAGGTGGCGAAGTTGGCCGCTTTCTTGTAGCCGGTCGCGTGTTCGAACACGGTGTCCGGAAAATCCTTCGCGACCTTCAGTTCGAAGTCCTGGAAACCGAAGCTGGAGCCGACCACGATCTTGTTACCCTTGGACGCCAGATCGCGAAACACGCGCTCCGAATCCGCCGACTCCGGCACGTTCTCGACACGCGTCACCTTGACCTTGTCGCCGAATTTCGCCTCGACCGCCTTGACGCCCTGTTCGTGCGCATAGGTCCAGCCGGCGTCGCCCGGGTTGCCGAGGTAGACGAACGCGATGCCGAGCGGCTGCGCTGCGGCCGCGAGCGCGACCTGCGTCGCGCCGCCCGCGCCTAGCGTGAGCGTCGCAGCCAGCAGGGCACGGACGGCTCTAATGCGCAATGAATAATGGAGTGCTCGCGCCAGCTTTGTTTTCATGAATTCTCCGAAGATGGATAAAGGTGCCCCGCCGCAGCGCCCGGCATGGCTCGACATCGCCAGGCGAGGCTCCAGCATAGGGGGCCATATTCGGAGGTCAATTTCAGCGCGAAAATTTTTTTGCGGGCGTGGGGCGCGTCGATTTTTCGCGTACCGGTGAGGCAAATACGTTTGAACGACGCCCGCGTTTCGATCGGCGCGGTGTCCGGCATCGCGCTCATGGGATGGCTTAGTGGATCTTCGGCGGCCGGTCCGGATGCTGCTGATCGGGCGCATCGCCATCATCACCATCATCACCATCATCGTCACCGTCGTCACCGTCGTCACCGTCGCCCGCGCTGTCGCCGAACAACTCCGCGCACAAACCCTCGCCGGGTTCGCTCAGGCGCGCCGTGCCAGTACCTTCCTCATTGAACGTGGTCTCCACCAACCCGCCATCGGCCAGCGCCGTCAATTGCCGGCGCAGACCGCTCATCGGCACGCCGGCCTGCTTCGACAGTTTGGCGAGCGACCACGCGGCGCCCGGCGTCTCGCGATGCGCCCGCCACAATTGCGCAAGCACGGCCACCAGCACGGGATCGATTTCGTCGTCTTGCATGGTTTGTCTCCAGTCTCTGCGCCTAACCCTTCAGTCTCATAAGATGCCACTCAGCGGACTCACGCCATCTGCGTGACCAGTTCGCCCAGGGTCTTCAATGCCGCTTCCGTCTGCGGCGTCCACGGATAGCTGTAGTTCAGCCGGATGAAATGGCGGAAGTCGTTGCGCGTCGAAAACATCATCCCCGGTCCCACCGTGATGCTGCGCGCGAGCGCCGCCTGATAAAGCCGCATCGAGTCCACCCGCTCGGGCAATTCCACCCACAGCACATAGCCGCCCTGCGGCGTCGACATCCGTGTGCCGGCCGGAAAAAACCGCTGCACCAGCGCCGTCATGATGCGCGCCTGTTGCCGGTACACCCTGCGCACGTGCCGCAAATGCCGATCGTAGCCGTCATTGCGCAGATAATCCGCCACGGCGACCTGCGGCACCGACGGCGTGGTCAGCGTGTTGAGAAACTTCAGCTTCTCGACCTGCGCGCGATACCGTCCCGGCAGCGCCCAGCCGATCCGGTACGACGCGGTCAGACTCTTCGAAAACGACGCGCAATGCAGCACCAGTCCGCGCGTGTCGAAGCTCTTCAGCGTCGAAGGCCGCGTGTCGCCGAAATACAGTTCCTGATAGACGTCGTTCTCGATCACGGGAATCTCGTGCGCGCCGAGCAATGCCACGAGTTGCTGTTTGCGCGCGTCGGGCATCTGGAAACCGAGCGGATTCTGGAAGTTCGGCATCACCATGCAGGCGGCGATCTTCTGTTCGGCAATCACTCGCGCGAGCGCGTCGATGTCGATGCCGTGCACGGGATGCGTCGCCACCTCGATCGCGCGCATGCCCAGACGTTCGATCGCGTGCAGCATCGCGTAGTAGGTCGGCGACTCGACGGCCACCGTGTCGCCCGGTTTGGCAACGGCTTGCAGGCTGAGGTTGATCGCCTCGGTCGCGCCGAGCGTGACGACGATCTCGCCGGGATCGACCGGCACGCCGTTTTCGGCGTAACGCCTCGCGATCTGGCGGATCAGTTCGGGGTTGCCCGGCGGCAGATCGTCGATCAGATTCCAGCTCGCCTGACGTCGCGCGATCGCGTTCGCGTACTGATTGATGCGCCGCCACGGGAACAGCGACGGATCGGGATACGGCGAGCCGAACGGCACGGCGTCGTGGGCCCGAATGCTGCGCAGCGTGGACAGCACCAGCCGGCTCACGTCGACCGCGGCCGCCACCGGCGACGCCTGCGGCGCGGGCTGATTGGTCAGACGCTGCGGCTCGGACACCGCCGAGTCCGCCGCCCGCTCGAGCGCGGCGGCCGTCGCCACGGCGTCGCGGACGAAATAGCCCGACTGCGGCCGGGTCTCGACGATCCCCAGGCTTTCCAGTAGCGCGTACGCATGCAGCACCGTCTTGATGCTGACGCCGTGCTGCTGGCTCGCCTGTCGCACCGACGGAATCCGCTCGCCCGGCGCGAACACGCCGCGGCGGACGGCCTCCGTCATTTCCGCGGCAAGCTTTTCGTACAGTTTCAAGGACTTGGCCTCATAGAAGACTCACCGGACGCTCGCATCGGTATGGGCTGGGACGCAGTCTATGCCAAAAACCCGGCAACTGTATCCCTCTCCTTTCCAATTTTCTGTATGCTGCGCACCATTTGGAACACAGTAGGCTGACGGTATCGGCTCAAAAAGCCATGTCGAGGCCTACCCGGCGGCAAGATCATGAAGAAACCCGAAGCTCGCATCGAACCCTACACGCACCCCGCCGCCGGCTGGGGCGCGTTGAAATACGTCGCCATCAACCTGCTCAAGGAGAAGGTGGCGGGCGGCAACTACCGCACGCTGCTCAAGCAGAATCAGCCGAACGGCTTCGACTGCCCGGGCTGCGCGTGGCCGGACCGCGAGCACGCGTCCACCTTTGAATTCTGCGAAAACGGCGTGAAGGCGGTCGCCGCCGAGGCGACCAGCAAACGCGTCACGCCCGCGTTCTTCGAAGCCCACACGGTCGAGGCGCTGATGGCGCAGTCCGATTTCGAACTCGAACAGCACGGCCGCCTGACCGATCCGCTGGTGTACGACGCGCTGCGCGACCGTTACGTGCCGATCGGCTGGGACGAAGCGTTCGACCTGATCGCGCGCCATCTGAACGCGCTCGACCATCCCGACGAGGCCGCGTTCTACACCTCCGGCCGCGCCAGCAACGAAGCCGCCTTCCTGTACCAGTTGTTCGTGCGCATGTACGGCACCAACAACTTCCCCGACTGTTCGAACATGTGCCACGAAGCGACCAGCCGCGGTTTGCCGGGCACGGTCGGCATCGGCAAGGGCACCGTCACGCTCGACGATTTCGAACACGCCGACACGCTGCTGATCTTCGGCCAGAATCCGGCCACCAACCATCCGCGCATGCTCGGCGAACTGCGCGAATGCGCGAAGCGCGGCGCGACCATCGTGTCGATCAATCCGCTGAAAGAGCGCGGCCTCGAACGCTTTGCGAGCCCGCAGCATCCGGTGGAAATGCTGACCATGGGCAGCACGAAGATCAGCTCCGTGTTCATTCGCCCGAAAGTCGGCGGCGACTTCGCGCTGATCAAGGGCGTGGCCAAGCGCGTGATCGAACTCGACGACGAAGCGCAGGCCAGCGGTCTGGAGCGCGTGCTTGACCTCGACTTCCTCGCGCAACACACCGTGGGCTTCGACGTGTTCGCCGACGACCTGCGCGCTGAAAGCTGGGACACGATCGTCGCCGAAGCCGGCGTGCCGTTCGACGAAGTGTTGAAGCTCGCCGACATCTACGTGAAGGGCCGCGCCGTGATCTCGACGTGGGGCATGGGCCTCACGCAGCACAAGAATTCGGTACCGACCATTCAGCTGCTGTCGAACCTGATGATGATGCGCGGCAATATCGGCCGGCGCGGCGCGGGTCTGTGCCCGGTGCGCGGCCACTCGAACGTGCAGGGCGACCGCACGGTCGGCATCGAGGAACGGCCGACCCAGGCGTTTCTCGACCGGCTCGGCGAGGTCTACGATTTCGAGCCGCCGCGCGAGCACGGACTTGACGTCGTCAACACGATTCAGGCAATGCTCGACGGTCAGGTGAAAGTGTTCATCGGCCTGGGCGGCAACTTCTCGATCGCGACGCCGGACACGCCGCGCACGTGGGAAGCGATGCGTTCGTGCGCGTTGACCGTACACATCACCACCAAGCTGAACCGCAGCCATCTTATCCACGGCCGCGACGCGCTGATTCTGCCGACCCTCGGGCGCACCGAGATCGATCTGCAGAACGGCGTGGCGCAAGGCGTGAGCGTCGAGGACTCGATGAGCATGGTGCACATCTCGTATGGGATGAACAAACCGGCGTCGGAGAATCTGCTGTCGGAAATCGCGATCGTCGCCCGCATGGCACATGCCACGCTCGGCAGCGACAAAGTGGACTGGCTCGCGCAGACGGCGGACTACGCGCTGATCCGCGACGGCATCGCGCAGGTGATCGACGGTTTCCACGATTACAACGAGCGACTCAAGACGCCCGGCGGTTTTCACCTCGGTGTGGCGTCACGCGAGCGGATCTGGAAAACGCCGAGCGGCAAGGCGCAGTTCCTGGTGCATGCAATCGCTGTCGACACGCCGATTCACCAGGCGCGCAAACAATACGGCGAGCGTTTGATGACGTTGATGACGACGCGTTCGCACGACCAGTACAACACCACGATTTACGGTCTCGACGACCGTTATCGCGGCGTCTACGGACAACGGCGCGTGCTGTTCGCCCATAAGGACGATATCGCGATGCTCGGTTTCTCCGTCGGTCAGCGGGTCGATATCACGAGCGTGTGGGCCGATGGCATCGAGCGTCACGCGGACGGTTTCCTGCTGGTGGAGTACGACATTCCGCGCGGTTGCCTCGGCGCTTACTATCCGGAGACGAATCCGCTGGTGCCGCTCTCCTCCGTCGCCGACGGCGCGGGCACGCCGACCTCGAAGTCGATTCCGGTGCTGTTGAAGGCGTCGAGAATGACGGTGGGGGAAACGGGTGAACTGCTCGACGCGCACGAGGCCGTGGCGGCTTGAGGCTTAAAGCACCGAACGCGCGACCTGGCTCTTCGTCAGGTCGCGATGCGTCAGATACAGACGCAAATCGAATTCGATCTGGTGGTAACCCGGCTGCATGAACTCGCACAACCGGTAGAAAGCCTTGTTGTGATCGCTTTCCTTCAGATGCGCGAGTTCGTGGACCACGATCATTTTCAGAAACTCCGGCGCGGCCGCCTTGAACAGCGACGCCACGCGAATTTCCTTCTTCGCCTTCAGCTTGCCGCCCTGCACGCGGGAGATGCTGGTGTGCAGACCGAGCGCATGACGCACGACGTCGAGCTTGCTGTCGTACGTGACCTTGTCGATCTGCTCCGCGCTGCGCAGGTGTTCACGTTTCAGCTCGGCGCAGTAGGCGTATAACGCCCGGTCGGTTTGCACCTCGTGCGTGTGCGGATAACGCTCGGCGAGATACGCGCCGAGTTGCTCACCGGCGATCATCTTCTTCACCTTTTCCTGCAGCGGCGCCGGATAGCCGGTCAGGTATTTCAGATGCGACATGACGATGCGCGGCTCAGGCGGAGCGGACGTTGTCTTCGCAATCGTCCCAGTAGCGAAGCGGATCGCGATGCTCGGGGTACTGCGTGTCCAGCCAGTCGGACAGCACCTTCCACTGCGGATGATTCGGGCCGCTGCGCGTGTCCCAGAACGATTCCTTGAGGATGGCGTTATTGCGCGCGCGGTCCCGCACGACGATCCGGCAGTGTTCGTTCAGGTCGTGGAACTCGGCCTTCAGGTAGTAACGCGGCAGGATCAGCAGCGTGGCGCCCTTCACCAGCCGGCCCTCGGCGCGCACGATGCCGGCGCCCTTGATGCGCAGCACGCCGTCCACCGATTTATCCGCGATCCAGTCGACCGGCAGTCTGACGACGCACTCGTTTTTGCCGACCTTGATCCAGTCCATCCGCCACGCGCGCGTGAGTGCGTCGCGCATGGCCGCCGAATCGGCATAGCCGGGCGGCAATTCCATTTCAGCCGGCAAGGTAACCAGCAGATCGTCCGCGGGCACGAAACGGGGCGAGTCGGCGAACGGGTCGCCGAAAGGGTTCGACGGGCGGCTCGCCGCCGTGGAACCGCCGGCCGGCAATCCGCCGAAAAGGTCTTCGGCGGCGCGGCGCGCGCGCTTCGATTTTTCACTGCTCATCTGCTTCTCCGTTGAACGTCCACATGTCTTCATCAGCCGGCTTCCCGGCGGTGAATTGCGTTCCCGGCGACAGCCGACGAACCACGCCGGTTGGATCGGTGTTTTTCATCCACGAAGTCTAACCTGGGATGCGTGCCGCGCTACTTCAACCCGAGCCGCTTCGCGAGCCGGTTGAGGTTCGCGCGATCAAGGCCGAGTTCGCGCGCCGCCGCGGCCCAATTTTGCCGATGCCGCTCCAGCGTCTCGACCACGATGCTCCGCTCGAACGCCGTCACCGCGCTACGAAAATCCTTCTCCACGACCGCCGGCGCGTTTGCAGGCACGCCTTCCCGCGGTTCGGCGAACGCACCGGAAAAAGCGAAATCCGCCGCGTTCAGCGTGAGAATCCGCCGCCGCTCGCGATTGCTCGCCAGCGCCTTCAGCGCGCTACGTCCAATCAGATGTTCGAGTTCCCGCACGTTGCCCGGCCAGGGATAACGCAGTAGCGCGGCTTGCGCGTCGGCGGCAAGACGCAGACTCAGCAAGCCGAGCCGCGAGCGGTTTTCTTCGAGGAAGAAACCGGCCAGCAACAACACGTCCCGGCCGCGTTCGCGCAACGGCGGCACACGTAGCGGATAAACACTGAGCCGGTGATAAAGATCGGCACGAAAGCGGCCCGCCCTCACCTCTTCGGCGAGATCGCGATTCGTCGCGGCGATCAGGCGAACGTCGACCTTGTGCTCGTGATCCGAGCCGATGCGTTGCAACTGGCCGTTTTGCAGCACGCGCAGCAATTTAGCCTGCACGGCAAGCGGCAATTCGCCGACTTCGTCCAGAAACAGC
Organism: Paraburkholderia bryophila; assembly: GCF_003269035.1. GTDB lineage: Bacteria > Pseudomonadota > Gammaproteobacteria > Burkholderiales > Burkholderiaceae > Paraburkholderia > Paraburkholderia bryophila. Next base: position 613,183 of record NZ_QLTK01000001.1, read on the forward strand.
GTACCGCCGTCGGCCAGTTCGAATTTGCCGCGCCGGTCCGACGACGCGCCGGAGAACGCCCCCCGCACGTGCCCGAACAATTCGCTTTCCACCAGCGTATCCGGCAAGGCCGCGCAGTTGAGGCTGATCATCGGCTTGCCGGCCCGCGCAGAGAGCGCGTGAATCGCGTTCGCCACCAGTTCCTTGCCGACCCCGGTCTCGCCGGTAATCAGCACGGTCAGATCGCTGCCGGCCACGACGTCGATTTCTTCGAGCAGATGCGTGTGCGACGCGCTGCTGCCGACCATCTCGCGACGGCTCTGCCCGCTCGCCTGCCGATACGCTTCGGCACGCCGCCGCTCTTCTTCGCCCGTGCGCGCCAGCGTGTCGATTCGCTCCACCACGCTGACGGTCGCCGCCGCGAGGCTCAGGAAGGCCTGCAACGAGGCCATGTCGATCGCGTCGAAACGCGCCGGGTCCAACGCGTCGAGGGTGAGAAGCCCCCACGGGCGGCCGCCGATCAGCAGCGGACAGCCGAGGCAATCGTGGACCTCGAGATGCCCCGCCATGCCCTGCACCAGGCCGTCGTAGGGGTCGGGCAAATCGGAATCGGCGGCGAAGCGGGTCGGCTCGGGCCGCGCGAGCAATTGCGCGAAACGCGGATGCTCGCTCACACGAAAGCGCCGCCCGAGCGTGTCGCTGCTCAGGCCGTCGATCGCGAGCGGCACCAGCGTGTCGCCTTCAAGGCGCAACAGCGCCGCCGCGTCGCCGGGAAACAGCGTGCGCAGGCTGCTCAACAAACGGCGAAAGCGCTCGCTGTCGGACAACTCGCGCGACAGATCCTGGATCAGCGGCGTCAGCACATCCAACACCGCCCGCGCAGTCAATCCGACTGCCGATGGAGTCTCTTTGACCAGAGTCGAATCGACCATATATGAAAATATCCCATTGATTTATTGGGATTTTACACCTGGCATGAAACATGGATAGAGAAGGCATTGGCCGCGACCCGGCCCGTTATCCACTCACCACGAGGACTGATCCATGCTTTCTCCCGAACATCGCGCCATCGTCAAAGCCACCGTGCCGCTGCTCGAAAGCGGCGGCGAAGCGCTGACCACCCACTTCTACGATCTGATGATCGAGGCGTATCCCGAGGTGCGCCCGCTGTTCAACCAGGCCAATCAGGCCAGCGGCGCGCAGCAACGCGCGCTCGCCAACGGCGTGCTGATGTACGCGCGCCACATCGACAGGCTCGACCAGCTCGGCGGTCTCGTCGGACAAGTCACCAACAAGCACGTCGCGCTGAATATCCTGCCCGAGCACTATCCGATTGTCGGCCGGTGTCTGCTGCGCTCCATCCGCGAAGTGCTCGGCGCGGAGATCGCCACCGACGCGGTGATCGAAGCCTGGGCCGCTGCTTACCAGCAACTCGCCGATCTGCTGATCGGCGTCGAGGAAACGATGTACGCCGAACGCGAGGCGGCGCCCGGCGGCTGGCGCGGCACGCGGCGGTTCCGCGTGGCTCGCAAGGTGCGCGAAAGCGACGAGATCACGTCGTTCCATCTGCGCCCCGAGGACGCCGGCGCGTTGCTCGCGTTCGAGCCGGGGCAGTACATCGGCGTGCGGCTCGTGATAGACGGCGTTGAAGTGCGCCGCAACTATTCGCTGTCGGCCATGGCCGATGGCCGCGAGTACCGCATCAGCGTGAAGCGCGAGCCCAATGGCCAGGTGTCGAATTACCTGCACGAGCAGGTCGCGGAAAACGACACGCTGGACCTGTTCGCGCCGGCCGGCGATTTCACCCTTCAGCCCGGCGACAAACCGCTCGTGCTGATCAGCGGCGGCGTCGGCATCACCCCGACACTGGCGATGCTGCAGGCCGCGCTCGGCAGCGGACGTCCGGTGCATTTCATCCATTCCGCGCGGCACGGCGGCGTTCATGCGTTCCGCGACACGATCGAGCAACTGGCCGCGCGCCATCCCCAACTGAAGCGCTTCTATTGCTACGAGCAGCGCCGCGAACAGGACGCCGACGTGCATGGGATCGGCTATCTCGACGCGGCGCGGCTCGATCGCTGGCTGCCGCGGACGCGCGACATCGACGTCTATTTTCTCGGCCCGATCGCGTTCATGAAAGCCATGAAGAAGCATCTCAAAGCGCTCGGCGTACCCGAGTCGCAAAGCCGCTACGAGTTCTTCGGCCCGGCTGCGGCGCTGGAATAGGCGAATAGTCGCGTCGTCGAATAGCAACAATCTGTTCCACAAACCTGGGGTTGCACCTGAGGCCAAAGTCGACTACATTCTTAACTACGATATCGTGAGTCGGAGTTAAGGAAATGTCACACATCAGCACAGGTGTCGAGTATGGGTTGCATTGCCTGCTCTATCTCAGCGATCCCGCTGCCGGCGTGAGCGACGCGAGCGCGAAAGATCTCGCGGAGCTTCAGGGCGTGCCGGTGGAGTACGTCGCCAAGCTGTTCACCAAGCTCTCGCGGGCCGGCATCGTTGCCGCGACCGAAGGCGTGCGAGGCGGCTTCCGGCTGGCACGGCCGGCGGCCGAGATCAGCGTGCTCGACGTCGTGAATGCGATCGACGGCAACAAGGCGCTGTTCGATTGCCGCGAAATCCGCGCGAATTGCGCGGTGTTCGGCGATAAACCGCCGGCATGGGCCACGCGTGGCGTGTGCTCGATCCATGCCGTGATGCTGGATGCCGAAAAGCGCATGACTGAATCGCTCGCCGCGCATTCGCTAGCCGATCTGGCGACACGCACGGTCCAAAAAGCGCCCGCCACCTACGGGCATCAGGTCGTCAAGTGGCTCGGGCACCGCTCGTCCACGCGCCGCAGCGAGAGCGGCCATCCTCATCGAAATTCCCATCAAGGAGAGAAGTCGTGAAAGTCCTGCACGTCGACGCGAGCGCCAAGCGCGAACGTTCCAATTCGCGCGCGTTGAGCCGCTATTTCATCGAACGCCTGCGCAGTGAAGGCGTGGCGCTCGAGATCGATTATCTGGACGTCACGGTCGATACCCCCGCGCATGTCACCGAAGCGTTTGCGATTGCCACCTACACGCCGGAGCAGGAGCGCACACCGACCATGAAGGCGACCCTGGCGGCCTCGGACGCGCTCTGCCGTCGCCTGCTCGATGCCGATGCGCTGATTTTCGCCATGCCGATGTACAACTGGTCGATGCCTTCCGCGTTCAAGGCCTATATCGACAACATCACGCGCACCGGGCTCACGTACGTCTTTGCCGAAGGCGGCCGTATCGAAGGGCAGCTTCAGCGGCAGAAAACCCTCTTCATCACGAGCCGCGGTGCGGATCTGCGCACCGCCCCGTTCTCGTCGATGGACGCACTCACACCGGCATTGAAAGCCGCGTTCGGATTTATCGGCGTGGCGAACCCCACGTTCGTCGATGCGCAGCCGCTGCAGTTCTCGGATCAGCAAGCTCGCGCCGAAGCGCTCGAACGCGCGCATCGTGAGCTGGACGCCGTCGCCGCGCAATGGGCGGATGCGCAGTCGCAAGTCGAAGCCGACGAAGCGTCGCTGACTGCGTAATCGCAGTCGAAATATTTCCCGTACTGACGTAGTGGACGATTCGTCATCCGAAGCATCGGGAAGCGTGTCGCCGTTAAATCGGTCATTGAAATTATCCAGCCAGGAAATCCGTCATGAATCTTCGTTCACTCATCACGGCGACGACGTTCGCCGTTCTTTCGGTCGCTGCCGCTTCGCAGGCCGTTGACGCCGCAGAAGCCTCGGCCCCCGCTGCATCTTCCGCCACCGCGCCGCGCGAAACCATCGCGCCCGCCTTCGTCGAACCGATCGCCAACGTGCCGGGCAAGACGATGACCGCATTGATCGTCGACTACGCGCCCGGCGGCAAGACGCCCGCGCATCGGCATGGTCAGGCGTTCGTGGTCGGCTATGTGCTGTCCGGCGCGATTCGCAGTCAGGTCGACGGGGGCGAGACGCACGTCTATCACGCCGGCGAGCACTGGACCGAAAAGCCGGGCGCGCATCACACCGTCAGCGAAAACGCGAGCGACACCGAACCCGCCAGGCTGCTCGCTATTTTCGTCGCGGACAGCAAGGACAAGGATCTGGTGACGGTGGACAAGAAGTAATCAGCCAGACGCCGTACGGCATCTGGCTGCCGGGAGGATTGTCAGCGCGTGCGTGCGCACTGGCAATCTCCGGGCGCTGCTGAACAGCCGGCGCGATTAACCGCGCGCCCGGTCGATTGCGGCGAGCGCGACTTCCCGCGCCAGATCCGCATACAGTTCGGCCCACTTGCCGAGCAGACTCGGATCGTTGATCAGGAACAGCGGATGCTCGACCCACGCGCTGACCTGCGGCCCTTTCCATGCAAGCTCGAAGATCCGTACGTCTTCATCGTCGCTCACGCCGATGTCGACCAGCTCGCGAAACGAAGCCAGATTGCTGAGCGTCACTTCCTGAACCGGGAGTCGATGAATCGCGGCCAGCGCGGCGGCGGCGCGCGCTCGCGCGTCGTCGCGGCTGTCGGCGCTCAGAAACACGACGCTTTCGTCGTGATCGTGGCTGAACACCGCGCGATACAGGGAGGTCTTGCAGAGGTGACTGAGTTCGGTACCCATGGTTGCTCGCGCTCCTGTAAGGTTTTTGTTATCCAGAGCCACCACCTGAGCGACGCTTTTTTGCGCCGCGTGCTTTTGCTGCCGACGGCGATATCGGTCGCTGCCCCAGTACACATACACGCCGCATACGGCGAGGCAAGCCAGTGCTAGAACCCCGACTCCCCCAAGTACCGCCAGATCGGTGTACGCCATGTCAGGCTCCCTTGAGTCTCGCGGCCCCTGTGCCGGCGTTGCCCTGAATCTTGCGGGCAAACCCGGATAGGAACCGGGAACGCGCGGCGTCGAACAGGTCTGCTCTCATCGTTGGCATGGCCATGATTTTTATGAGCGAGGGGACGTTAAGGCGAGTATCGGACCGGCTTCGCCGATGATCAATTGAGCACACGTCTCTATTGACCAATCGGTGCGGCTATAGGAGTCTATTGGGCTGGGCGGTTAGCCTCGCCCCGCAGCCGACAGGGATTATCCCGCTGAAAGCGCGGGCCATCAGGTTGCGACGCGGCCAGTGCAGTCCGGCGCCACTGTCTCGCATCCAACTTAAGAACCCGGCAAATAGCCGGCGGCGCTCACACGCGCCGTCGGCCCAACCAACGCCTACGACACCGTCCCCACCTTCCTCGGCTGAGTCAACATCGCAGGCTGCAAGATCTCATCGAGCTGCGTCTGACTCAAGAGCCCTTTCTCCACCACGATCTCAGCCACGCTTCGACCGGAAGCGAGCGCTTCCTGCGCGACTTCCGTCGCATGCGTGTAGCCGATATACAAGTTGAGCGCGGTCACGATTCCAATCGAGTTTTCCACGATTGCTCGCAAGCGGTCGCGATTGGCGGTGATCCCGTCCACGCATCGGGACGCCAGCGTCAAGCACCCTGCCCGCAGATGGGCCACGCTTTTGAAGAGACTGTGCGCGATGATCGGCTCGAACGCGTTGAGCTGAAGCTGTCCCGCCTCCGCCGCGAAACTCGCGGTCACGTCGTTGCCGATCACCTCGAACGCGATCTGATTGACGACTTCCGGAATCACCGGATTGACCTTGCCCGGCATGATGCTGGAGCCCGCCTGCACCGGCGGTAGATTGATTTCCCCCAACCCCGCGCGAGGACCGCTCGACAGAAGTCGCAAATCGTTGCAGGTCTTCGACAGCTTGACGGCCACCCGCTTCAGCACGCCGGACAATTGCACGAACGAACCGACGTCCTGAGTCGCCTCCACCAGATTCGGCGACGTGGTGAGCGCAATGCCCGTCACGCTGCTCAAATGAGTACAGACCAGCCCGGCGTACTGTGGATGCGTATTGATGCCCGTACCAATCGCCGTCGCGCCCAGGTTGATCTCGCAGATCAATTTCGACGCTTCTCTCAGGCGTTCTTCGTCTTCGCCGAGCATGACGGCGAAGGTGCTGAACTCCTGCCCCAACGTCATCGGCACGGCATCCTGCAGTTGCGTTCGGCCCATCTTCAGGTCGCTTCTGAATTCTTCCGCCTTGCGTTCGAACGACGCACGCAGCACGCCCATCGCATCGATCAATTGCATGATGCCCGCGTAGGTCGCGATCTTCAGCGCCGTGGGGTACACGTCGTTGGTGCTTTGACCGAGGTTGACGTCCTCGTTGGGGTGCAGAACGCTGTACTCGCCTCGCTGATGCCCGAGGTGTTCGAGCGCGAGATTGGCGATGACCTCATTGGCGTTCATGTTGGTGGAGGTTCCCGCGCCGCCCTGAATGACATCCACCACGAAGTGTTCATGCGCGACGCCGGAGCGAACCTGCCGGCACGCTTGAACGATGGCCGACATCTTGAGCTCGCTGAGTAGCCCGAGATCGTAATTCGCCAGTGCGGCTGCTTCCTTGACACTCGCCAGCGCATTGATGAGATTCGGATACACCGAAATAGGAATCCCCGTGATCGGGAAGTTCTCCAATGCGCGCAATGTGTGCACGCCGTAATAGGCCGATGCGGGCACGGCGAGGTCGCCGAGAAGATCGTGTTCGATACGTTCGTTGGCTGAGAGCATGAATTCCTCGAAAGTAAAAATGACGGCAGAGACGTGATGCGGTCGTTCAGACGTGGTGTATTTCCGCGGCAGCGGTGCTCGCCGCTGCGATGCCAGAAGCAGAAGCAGCAGCCGTGGCATAGGCAACGCATTGCCGCGCAAGCACATCGGTGGGATCCACGAGGCGCACCGTCGCGCCGTTCGTCCCCACGTAATCGGTCTGCGGAAGCAGCAGCGGCAATTCGGTGCAACCGAGAATGACCACTTCCACGCCTTGTTCGATAAGTCCATCGATCGCGGCGGCGATATCGAGCTGACACTGTCCGCTCGTGAAACCCGCCTTCACACCCTCTTCACCGTAAATCGCGTCCATGACGCGAGCCTGCAAGGCCGGCCCCGGCACAACCTGCTGCAACCCTTGCGACATCAGCGCCTTTTCGTAGACGCCGCTTTCCACCGTCCCCGAGGTCGCCAGCACGCCGACCGAACGCAGCGCTGGAAAATGCTCGCGCAGATAGCGCACCGTCACCGTCAGCATGTTGACGATCGGAATGCTCAGATAGGGTTGAATACGTTCGACGAACGCATGCGCGGTGTTACACGGAATCGCGATGAGATCCGCGTCGCCCGCTTCGAGCTTCTTGCAGGTCGCGTAAAGGGAGATGGTCGGATCGGAGCCATCGCCAATCAGACTTTCCGTGCGATCCGGAATCTGCGGGTTCTGTTCGACCAGTAGCTTGATGTGATCCTGGTCCCGTTTGGCGGGTGTATTGCGCACGATCTTGTGAATGAAGTCCACGGTCGCCGCCGGGCCCACACCGCCCACCACGCCCACCTTGAATAGCGTTTCCGGCGACGCGTACTGCCCCGACACAACATACTGTGCGTAGGCCAGATTCGAATCGAGCAGCGGCACCGGCAAGGACCCGATCTCCGCTGCAACCAGCGCGATTTCCGTTAGCCCCGGCACGATGATCGTCGCGCCCTGCGCGATCAGGTCTTCGCACGCTTCGCGTAACAGCGTCACCGGCCGGCCGTTCAGGTTGCCGCTCTTCACGCCCTGCGCGCCATACACCGCCTCGGTAACGAGATCCAGGCCGTTGCGCTGACGCGGATACACCACCTCGAATTCGGGCGACGCAAAATACTGCTCGAACAGGCCTTTGCGGCGCGTGTAGTCCGAAGCGAGGACGCCGATCCGACGCACCGACGGAAAGCGCCGCCGAACGTGACTGCGCACGGCCTCGACCATGTCGACGATCTGCAGCGGCGAATTGGCCCGCAGTTCGTCGATAAAGGTATGGCTGAGAAAACAAGGCAACACCACCGTCGTCACACCCTGCTTTTCGAAGCGGCTGATCAGATCGAAGATATACAGCTTGCGCTCCGTGGTCGCCTGCGTTCCCGCACCGGAGGTTCGGAACGGGTGCTGCTCGAAGATCACGTCGAAGTGCTCGGCGTCGCTGGTTGCGGGCGTCGATTTGACGAGCTTGAAAAATACGTCCGCGCTCGCGAGCGGTCCCAGTCCACCTACCACGCCGAACTTACGCACACTCTTTGCCGGCCCTTCGTTCATTTCGTCTCGCCTTGCCATTGCGCGTAAGCCGGTTCATCCAGGTCCGCGACCGCGACAGCCGCAGTCCCCTGTTTGAGCGCGCGTTTGCTTTCCCACTTCGCGATCACCGCCGTTGCAATGCTGTTGCCGATCACGTTGGTGGCGGTTCGGCCCATATCGAGGATCTGATCGATCGCGAGAATCAGCACGACGCCGGACGGCGGTAGATGGAACATCGGCGCGACCGCCGCGACGACCACCACCGAACCACGCGCCACGCCCGCCATGCCCTTGCTGCTCACCATCAGCACCAGCAGCATCATGATCTGGGTGCCCAGCGGCATCTCCATGCCGAAAGCCTGCGCAATGAAAATCGCCGCGAACGCCTGGTACATCATCGAACCGTCGAGGTTGAACGCGTAACCCAGCGGCAGCGTGAAGCCGACCACCTTCTTGTCGACGCCGAATTCCTCGAGCTTTTCCGTCAGGCGCGGGTACGCCGCTTCGCTACTCGCCGTCGAAAACGCGAGCATGGCGGGTTCGCGAATCGCCTTCAGCAGCGCCCAGATCGGCTTGCCGAGAAAGACATAGCCGAGCCCCACGAGCAGCGTCCACAGCAGGACGAGGCCCACGTAGAAGCTGCCGATCAGCTTGCCGTAGGTGGTCAGCACATCCAGCCCGTGCACGGTGATCGCCGAGGCCAGCGCGCCGAACACGCCGATCGGCGCAAGGCGCATCACGTAGTCGGTGAGTTTCAGCATGGCGGGCACGAGTGCGTCGACGCCGGCCACCAGCGGCGCGACCCGCGGGTCGCTCTTGATCACGCTCAGCACCACGCCGAACAGCACGGAGAACACGAGAATCTGCAGAATGTCGTTGCGGGCCATCGCGTCGACGATGCTGGTCGGAAACGCGTGCGTGACGAAATCCTTGAAGTTCAGGCCGGCGGTGTTCAGCCCGGTGCTGACGTCGGCGCTGGTCTGCACCAGATTGAGCCCCGCGCCCGGTTGAAACACGTTCGCCAGCACCAGGCCGAGCGCGAGCGACAGCAGCGACGCGCACAGGAACCATCCCACCGAGCGAAAGCCGATGCGGCGCACGTCGCTAGTGCCCGCCATGCCCGCGAGCCCGGAGACGAGCGTGGCGAACACCAGCGGCGCGATGATCATCTTCACGAGGCGAAGAAAGATGTCGGTGATGATCGAGAAGTAGCCGGCAACGGCCTTCGCTTCATCGGCATTCGCCACCGAGCGGTGACAGAGATACCCGACGACGACGCCGAGCACCATGCCGACAAAGATGTAGAGAGTGAGGCGATTCTTCATGTGAATCCGTCCAGGGGTAGCGCCGGTGAGCGAGTCGCACACCGCGCGCATGAAGGGCAGAAGCCGGGCTGTACGAGCCCGTCTCTGTGTCTGGACGGATATTAAGGAAGCTCAAAATAACGGCGATGCTAGTACTGCATGCGCCTATGCCGTTTTCGCATAACCCGTGAAAACCCTAGCACGAAGGCTGGCTATCCGCGCGAATATGCCCCCACAGCGCCTCCAGAAATTCGCTTCGATTCGACGCGTCGCGGTACACGCGCAGTTCGACTTCGAGATGCCATTCGGCGCGTCCGGCGGGAACCAGTTCGCCGGATTCGAGTTCGGCCGCGATCGAGCTTTTGGGCAGCCAGGCCACGCCCTCGCCTTCCATGACGAGTTTCTTTAACACTTCGGCCATGTCCGATTCGTAATGCAGTTGCAGCACCGGCGCCGCGCTGGCGCGGCCGAGCAGCAGTGCGAGACAACGGCCGAAGTAGCTGGTTTCCGTGTACGAGATGAGCGGCAGCGGCCGGTTCGCGGTGCCGGGCAGGCGGAACGCGGGCGCAAGGCGCTCATTGGGCCGGCACACCGGCATGAAGGTATCGACGCCGACGGTCAGATGCTGATAACGCACCGGGTCGAGATGCAGCGGCAACTCCGGGTGGTGATACGCGAACATCAGCTCGCAGTTGCCGTTCACGAGCATCAGGATGGAATCGTGCACGTTGGTCGGAATCACCCGCGCGCGCACCTCGCCCACATGCGCGGTCAGTGCTTTCAGCCAGGCGGGCAGAAAGCTCAGCGCAATGGTGTGGCCCGCTGCGATCTGCAAACCTTTGCCGGCCATTCGCTGCTCCGTGCGGATAATCGCGCGGGTGTCGAACAGCTTCTCGAGGATGTATTCGGCGGCTTCGCGAAACAGCCGGCCGGCCGGCGTAAGCGACGGCGGAAAGCTGCTGCGGTCGATCAGATCGGCCCCGACCCATTGTTCAAGCGACTGGATACGGCGGCTGAAGCCGGACTGCGTCACGCTGCGAAATTCCGCTGCCCGGGAGAAGCTTTGATATCGGGCCAGCGCGATGAAGTCTTCGATCCACTTGATTTCCATGTCCGTTCCGCGTGGGTTGCAATGACACGCCGGTTGCGCTTTAAAGGAGCCGGATTCTACGCGCGCGGACCTGTCGCCACGCGCGTCGCGATTCACCAGTCAGCGTAACCTGGCGGAATTTTTTATCGTCGCTTGTCGTACTTCTTCCAATAGCCGAAGGCCTCCTCGTGGCAGTCGATATCGAGTTCGGAGACGCGCGCCTGCATGCGTTCCTGCGCGTCCTGAACCGCGAGGTTGTAGACCACCGGCGCGATCTCCTCCAGAAAGAATCCCAGCAGCGCGCCGGCCTGGATGTTGCCGATCTCGTTCTCCATGTCCTGCCTGAAATAACGCTGGATCGACGCGATTGCTTCCTTGCGGACGTCCTTGTCCAATTCGATTGCCATAGGGTTCCTCGTCAGGCGATGGTGGTTGTCGCGCTCAGTGCCGGTTTCGGTACAAACATCAGGCCGTCGGCACGACCGCCCCCACCTGCTGATACACGGCCGTTTCGAAACCGATCAGCGTCTCGATCACCGGCATGTCGAAGAACGGCAGCAACTGCGTCATCAGCACCGCGCCGATGCCCCGGGCGCGGTCGATCCAGTAGAACGAATTGAAGACGCCCGCCCAGTCGCCGGTGCCGCTGCTGCGCATGCCCGGCAGATCGGTGAGCGTCAGGTGGAAGCCCAGCCCCCAACTCTGCGGCCACGGCGCGCCGGGCGTGTCGTTCGACAGCTCGGGCATGGCCGACTTCATCAACTCGGGCAACGTGATTTGCCCAAGATGGTTTTGCAACGCCATCCGCACCGTCTCCGGCCGAAGGATACCGGCGCCGTCGTTGAGCCATGCCTGCACGAAGCGGCTGTAGTCCTGCACGGTGCCGTATGAGCCGTGACCGGCGGCGTCCCATTCGGCGGTCGGCGGAAGATCGATCTTCGAAGGCGCGAGCGAGCCGTTCGCCTGGCGCTGCATTACGCGCAGCAATCTGCCGCGCTGATCCGCGCTCGGTTCGAAGGTCGAATCGTTCATGCCTAGCGGCTCGTACACGTGCTGCCGGATATAGCTGCCCAGCGGCTGCCCCGCCAGCTTTTCGACGACGAGCCCAAGCCAGTCGGTGTTGGTGCCGTATTCCCAGACCGTGCCGGGATCGTTGACGAGCGGCGTGGAGAAACTCTGCTTCAGTCCCGAGAGCGGCTGAGGCACGCCGGTCAACTCGTGATAGCGCATCAGCTTTTCGTTGAGGAAGAAGTAACCGAGACCGGCGGTGTGCGTCATGAGCTGGCGCACCGTGGCTTTGCTCGCGGGCGCGCGCAAACGCGGCGTATCACCGTCGAAACCCGCCAACACCTGCAAGTCGCCGAACGCCGGCAGAATCGATTCGACCGTGGCGTCGAGATCCAGCAACCCTTTCTCCACGAACTGCAGCGCTGCCGTGGTGGCCACGGCCTTCGTCATCGACGCGTTGCGGAACATCGTATGCTCGCCTGCTTCGCCGGCCGCGTGATGAAACAGCGGACCGTTACGGTCGACGACGACAGCCGCGATGCCGTGAATGCCGCCCGTCGACACCGCCTTGTCAAGCAACGTCCTGATGGCCGAACCGTCGAATCTCATGGTTGTCTCCTGTGCTCGTGGTGGGAAGCCCGTGATCGGCATAGCTGCCGGCACGGGCGTCCATTTTGCGCCAGGAAGACGAAGGTTGCTGCGCGGCATTCCCGGCATGACTTCATCCTCGCGGCTCCCTGGCTACAGAAAACACTGAATCAGCCGTTACTGCACAGATACCCTGTCGAATAAGACCCGTCTTTTACCGCGCCCCATGGAGAAAGCAACCACACATAAAGTTCTGCCATTACTGGCACTGCTCGCGTTGCTCGCCCATTTGAGTCTCGGCGGTACGGCGGCGAGCGCATCGGATGCGCCCAGCGCGCCGCTCAACGAGCGCGTCCTGACGGTGCCCGTCGACCCGTCGCCACTGGTACGGCTGAAGGTCACCGTCTATATGCCGTCGCGCGGCGGCCCCTTCCCGCTCGCGCTGATCAATCACGGTGCGTCGCACGATCCGGCGAACGCGCCGCGCATTGCCGATAACTTTATCCCCTACTACTTTCTGTCGCGCGGCTACGCGGTCGCCATGCCGATGATGCGCGGCTACGCCGGCTCCGAAGGCTACATGCGCCCACACGGCTGCGACCTCGTGGCAACCGGCATGGACGCGGCGCGAGACCTTCGCAAGGTACTCGACTACGTGAAGCAGCAACCGGGCGTGGATGCCTCGCGGATCGTCATGGTCGGCAAAAGCATGGGCGGATGGAACACGCTGGTATTCGGCGCACAAAGTCCGCCCGATATAAAAGGTCTCGTCAGCTTCGCGGGCGGCCTCAAGGAATCCGATTGCCACGAACCGGACGCCAGCCTGATCAACGGCGCCGCGCAACTCGGCGCTCACACGAAACTGCGCTCGATCTGGTTTTACGGCGACAACGATCAAACCTTCGCCACCTCGACCTGGCGCGACATGTTTCAACGCTATGCGGCAGCGGGAGCGCCCGCCGAACTCGTCGACTACGGCACCTTCCAGCAGGACGCGCATGCCATGACGGCGTCGGCGGCGGGCTTGCCTCTGTGGGTGAAGAAAGCCGATGCGTTCCTCACCGGCATCGGCCTGCCCGGCCGCGAGGTCAACCCGGAGTATCTGCCGAACCAGACGTACGCGACGAGCGCGTATGCCGATCTCGACGACGTCAGCGCGCTGCCGTATCTCGACGTGAAACAGCGGGAGACGTTGTATCGCGGTTTTCTGGCGGCACCGCTGCCGCGCGCGATCGCTATCGGCGCGACCGACGCGGTCTGGTCGTCGGGCGGTTTCGATGCGGCCGCAACGGCCATGCAGCGCTGTGCGGAACGCACGCACTATTGCCAGTTGTACGCGGTCGACAACAAGGTCGTGTGGCCGCGGCTCGCATCGGCGCCGCCGAACACGCGCTTTGCGGCGCTGACCGATGCCGCTGCGATTCCGTACCTGAACGCGCAGGGACGTAAGGCTTATGGCGCGTTCCTGACGAGTCGCCGGCCGCGCGCGTTCGCGATTGCACCCGATGGCGCGTGGGGCATGGCGTCGGGTTTGGATCCGATGAACGACGCGCTGGTTGCGTGCGCCAACGGGCATAGCGGTTGCCGGCTGTACGCAGTGGATGGGGATGTCGTGTGGGAGGGCCGGACGGCCGGCAGCGCGTCCGGGAAATAGAATCCAATGCCTCGAACCCAATGAATCGAAGGCTCTTCGAACGCGCTTCGATCGACAAAGCTAACCGGGTGGCATGGTTTCCGATGCCACCCGTCGGTTGCCGCACCTGAACGCCGCGCGACGGCCGCTGCACAAGCGGCCGACCTCGCCAGCCATCACATCGACTGTGTCTGCGAAAAGTCCGGCATGTTGAACGAGTTCATCGACAGATCGAGGTTCATCCCAGGCAGCTTCGACGTGCCGTCGGACACCATCTGATCGAGGCCGCCCTGCGCTGCCCACTGGAAGTTGCCTACGCCGGACTTGCCGTCCGCGCCGGACACGTCGTGCGTTTCGATCTGCTGGTAGACGTCCGGATTCTGCAGCATGTACGACGCCGCCGCGGATACGTCCGGCGGCGTGCCGGCGGGCGGATTATTGGCCAACTGGTAGAGCTTGTTGGGATCGAGCGACTTGATCCCGTTCTGGCTCATGTAGCTCGACAGGGTGCCCGCCGCGTCTTGCGCGCCCATCATCGCGCCTTGCGTCTCGGTCGAATTCATCGGCTCGGTCGTGCTCGCCGACGGCTCGCTGTCGAGACCGCCCTGGGCGGCCCATTCGAAATTGCCCACGCCGGAAATGCCGTCCGCGCCGGACACGTCGTGCGTTTCGATCTGCTGGTAGACATCCGGATTCTGCAACATGTACGAGGCCGCCGAGGACACCTCCGGGGGCGTGCCGGACGGCGGATCATTCGCGAGCTGATACAGCTTGTTCGGATCGAGCGACGAGATGCCGTTCTGCTTCATATAACTGGCGAGCGTGCCCGCCGCGTCCTGCCCGGTCGTGTTCTGACCGAGCGAAGACGAACTCTGCTGCAGCGCCTGATTGATCATCTGGTCGACCTGCTGCTCGAGCTGCTTGATGTTCTGATCCTCCGACGAGAACGAACTGTCGGTGCCGGGCGTGGCGAGACTGGAAACGGTGTCGTTGACGATAGCGGTCATGGCGTCCTCTGCAAGGGAAGATCGGCCGCCATCGGTGAAGCGGAGGCGAAACACACACAGCGGCGGTCCGGGGTCGTCTCATGCTAGTGGGTCACATCGTGACCATAACGCACCATCCGAAAAACGCGCTGGAAATGCGAAGCAATCATCGCGTTGTGACGCGGCGCGCATTTCAGCGGCGCGCATTTCAGCGGCGCGCATTTCAACGTCAGGCAGCGCAGCGACACTGCAGTGGAGCGCAAGCCCACGCGGGCCTCACCGCACCTGAGCGGCGCCTCGCGCGGCCTGGCCTTCGCAATAGGCGAGGTACCTGTCGTAGGCTTGCTGCGGCGGGGTTTTGGCGTAGCGTCCGTACAGACGTTCGACAAAGGTCGCCAGTTCCGCTTCCGCGTAAACCTGTCGTTCGATCGGCATCGCCGCCGCCACCGCTTGCGTCTTGCGCAATTCATCCTGTTTGCTGACGCCCGCGTCGCGGTCCTGGGCGATCAGCTTCGCGTTGTTCGCTTGCATCGCGCAGACCTGCGTCATGGCGGCCGGAGCCTGCGCTTGCGCTGGCATTTGCGCATGCACGGCCAGCGGATTCAGCGATGCAGCCGACACAGCCGACGCCAGCAGCGCCGCCGCGCACGAGCGGCCTGTCGACATCGGAAAGCGCGGGCGACGCGAGTCGCTTCGGGTTGCATCGTTCATCCAGTCCTCCCGGTGTGCACCGTGTTCGTGAGTTTCGTCAGGGAAGCCGTGCCGTGCCGTGGCGCGGCACGGATACGGCAGCGGCGGCGGCGGTGAAACGGCTGACGGACAGCACGTGATCCAGCGCCCAGACGCAGTGATACCAGCCGGTTGGAATCACCAGCAGGTCGCCGGGTTCCAGCACGACATCGACACCCTGCGCCTGGGCAAAACGCGCAAAGCGCGTCAGGTCGGGCAACGCCACATCGACACGGCACGGGCGATACGTGTTGAACGAATCGAACGCATAGAGAGCGTCTTCCTGAGCCGGCGCGTAGAGACGCACGCGTTTGCGGCCGTGAATCTGGGCGAGGAACGAGTTCGCCAGGTCGCAGTGCAGACGTGTTACCAGCGCAGCGCCACTGGCGCGGCCGAACCACAACTGCCCTGCGCCGAACCGATGCCCGGCCAGGCGTGGCAACGCAAAACGCGCTTCCCATAGCGGCGGCAGCAGACACCCTTCCGTGTAAGTCGCGGCGCCGGGGTCGGCTGCGCCATGCGCGGCGATGCCGTCGATGAAACCGGCCACGGTCTGCGGCGCGCCGTTCGACGGGTCGGGACGCAGCACCGTCGAACCTTCCTGGCGGCGCCAATCGTCGAGGGTCCACGACACTTCCGGCCAGTCGATCATGCCGCGCAGAACGAGTGGCTCCGAGGCGTCGAGCGCATCGGCCAGCGCCACGTGAAGGTCGTTGTCATTGCAACGCTCGGCGCTCACCGCGCGCACCGTCGTGAGAAAGGCTGGCGCGCGCTGCCGGGCCCGTGCGAGCGCCGCGCGGCCCGCCGCCGAAGGACGCTTGAGCAATTGCAGCCAGTACGCCGCGAGCCGCGCGGAACCGTCGATCCGCACGCCACCGAGCGCCAGCGCGGTGGCGCTGCGCGGGTCGAAACCAGTCGGGTCGTCGAGCATCGCGGTCAATAGCGCGTGGTTCAGGGTGATGCGCGCTGCGGCCGGGTGTGCGCTACCGGACGGCAGTGGTGTCGATGCCGATGCCGGCATCCGAGCCGGCATTTGCGTAGAAACCGGCACCGACCCGATCGAGCGGCCGAGCAGAAAGCGCCGTGAAACCTCGGCGCAATCGCTGACGATCAGATCCAGCGCCACCTCCTGCGGCGGCGCGACATAGTGCTCGGCAAGCCGCGCCGCCAGCAACGCGCTCAATGCCGCGTGCGCGTCACGGCTCACCATGGCTTGCGCCAGTAGACCGCCTGGCCGTCGACCCGCGTCAGCGGCGCATCGATCCCATGCACGGCGCGATACTCATCGACGGCACGCGCGCAGCCGGTCGGCAAGCCGTAATCGTCGACGATCACGAAGCCGCCCGGCGACAAACGCGGATACAGGGCGTCGAGCGCCACGCGAGTCGACTCGTACCAGTCGCCGTCGAGCCGCATCAGCGCCAGCTGCTCGATCGGCGCTGCAGGCAGCGTGTCGGCGAACCAGCCTGGCAGGAAACGCACGCGGCGGTCCAGCAGTCCGGCTTTGGCGAACGACTCGCGCACGCCGGCCAGATCGCTGCGCAGCCCGTCGACCGCACCCATCAGGTGATGCCAGATCGCCTCGCGCAGATCGGCGGCGGGGTCCGGCGCCGGCAGTCCCGCGAACGAGTCGGCCACCCACACGTTGCGGCTGCGGTCGCCGAACGCGTTCAGCGCGGCGCGCAACAGAATCGTCACGCCGCCGCGCCATACGCCGGTTTCGATGAAGTCTCCCGGCACCTGCTCGTCGATCGTCACGCGCGCCAGTTCGACCACGTTGTCGAGCAGCACGGCATCGCACATGGTCAGGCGGCGCGAGGCGTGATGCATGTGATTGAGCGCCTCGGCCATGCGCGAGGAATCGACGCCGGCGACCTCGGCAGCGGTGCGCTGCAGCGGCCCGAGCCAGTCGGCGAAGACGCGATCCGCTTCGGCTAGCCGTTCGAGACAATCGGCGGCGGTGATGGGAGCGTCGGGCGTGGCGGCGGGTGCCGGCGTGCGCGCCTCGGTGTGAATCCCGGCATCCGCCGCGCCGCCGATGTAGCGGCGGATAATCGCCAGATAGGGGTACGCCCGGTCTTCATCCGCGAGGGGCACGAGCGGCATCGGCTCGGCGTCGAGCCACGAGACGCGGGGCAAGCCAGGGGAGTTCGAAAGAGTCGATTCCATCGCGGGTTCGGGTGGCCGCTCGGGCCGTTGGTCGAAAGAGGTGCGATCACGCGGGTGTCACGCTGCGTTGAGCGCGGCCGCAAGCCTCAGTCAGTATCGGCCGCCATCCGGACCCGTCCGGCCGAAGCGCGAACCATTGCATGCCCAGGCGAACCGCCGCGCTCCACCGGCCCAATGCCGCGCTCTACCGATGACATGCCCGGCCATTGCGTGCGGTTTTCGATGCAGTCTTTCGTGTCGGCACCGACGGCACGGCACGGGATCGGGTGTGATGGCCGCATCGCTAGCCCTCTCTTTCCGCCGATGACTGGTTCACCGCCCCGCCCCACGCGATTCACGCGACTCGCGCCATTGTCGCGCCCTTCGCGGAGCTGCCTCGCGGCCGGCTGCCTGCTCGCGCTCGCCGCCTGCGCGACGACATCGACAACGCCGCCACCCACCGCCAATGAATCGCTTCCCCCCGATCTGCGCGTGGGCCAGAACGAAGTGCTCCAGGAAGTCATGACCACCCACGGCGACGAAACCTACGTCTGCCGACGCCTCAAGTCCGACGCCAGCACCGCCGGCATAGCCTCGCCGTCCAGCGCGGGCCTGCCCGGCATGGCGCGCGACGGCACGCAACTGCGGTGGGATCCGCTCGGTTCCGAAGCCTTGCTGGTCGACGCAAGCGGCCAGAGCGTCGGCACGGTCGCGCCCGGCCGTTACTTCCTCGCCTACGACGGCAGCTATGTGATCGGCAAGGTGGCCGCCGAAAGCCAGGTCGGCGCGAACGCCCTGACGTGGGTGCGTTACACCGCACGCTTCGTCGCGGCGCGCCGCCCCGGCGAGGGCCGGCTTGCCGACATCAGTTCGATCCAGCGCATCGACACCTCGGGCGGCCTGCCGCCTCTGCCCACGTGCGAACTGGAAGGCGCCCATCTGCTGGTGCCTTACGGCGCGACCTATATGTTCTATCGCGCCAAAGGGCTCGCGCCGGTCGCCTTGTCGGCGAACCAGGCCTCGCACTGACACCAGGAGTCGACCATGCAATTCGGTTTGTTCTTGACGCTGCCGGCACCCGAACCCAGGCCCGCCGCCGAGCTCTACGAACGCGCGCTCGCCATGGCCGAAGCCGCCGATACGCTCGGCTTCAGCCATCTGTGGCTCGCCGAGCATCACTTCACCAATTATTCGCACTCGTCGCGCCCGCTGATGCTGCTCTCGCATATCGCCGCGCGCACCCAGCATCTGCGTCTCGGACCGGCGATCGTGCCGGTGCCGCTGCATCATCCGCTGGTGATCGCGGAAGAGCTCGCCACGCTCGACGTGCTGAGCGGCGGCCGTGTCGAAGCCGGTCTCGGTAGCGGTTATCAGCGCTACCAGTACGAGCGTTTCCAGCTCACCAAGGGCGCCGGCGCGGCGCGCGACGACGAAGCGATCGACGTCCTCCTGAAGGCATTGCGCGAGCCCTTGTTCTCGCATCGCGGCGAGCACTTCGAGATTCCCCGCACCGGCCTCGTGCCGCAGCCGCTGCAACGCGCGATCCCGCTGTGGCTGGTGGTCAATTCGAGCCGGCGGCCATCGGTCGAGCAGGCCGTGAAACGGCGCGCGAATCTCTTCACGGGCGTGCTCGAACCGATTTCGAAATTGACCGACGTGCGGCGCCGCTATCCGGATCTCGCCGATGCGCTGGCGACGGTGCGCATCGGCACGCAGCGGCCGGTGTTCGTCGCCGAGAACGAGGCCCAGGCTCGCGAGGCCGTCGAGCATGCGCGCTGGAACGGACGCGCGACGCTGCGTCTGCGCCACGATCTCGGCGACGTGGTGGACGGCATCGTACCTGCGCAGCCGCTGCCCGACGAGCCGTCGGACGACGTGCTGCGCAACGATTTCCTGGTGATCGGCACGGCGGATGAATGCATTCATCAATTGCGCCGGATTCAAACCGGGCTCGGCTGCGACTACTTCAGCGCGAGCTTCTGGTTCGGCTCGATGCCGCACGACATGGCGATGGCATCCATGCGCCGTTTCGCGCGGGATGTGATGCCGGCGTTCGCGCGGGAAAAAGCGGCTGAGGCGCATGAGGCGTCGTTGCCGCGTCCGCAGTGGGAGTCGACGTTGGCGTGGTGAATATGGCCGTGGTGCGTTGTGCGTGCTGCGTGCTGCGTGCTGCGTGCTGCGTGCTGCGTGCTGCGTGCCGCGTGCCGCGTAGCAAGCAGGGAGCGGTGAGCGGCACCAGCGCACCACGCCCGGTTTCAAGCGGGTCGAGCGCCGGCATGCCCGGCGCTCGACCCGCCACAATCCCTCAAACTGCCGGCTGGTCCTTCGGCTTGACGGCTTCGAAGTGACCGCCCTGATCCCAGATCATCACCTCGCGCACGTTTGCAGCTTGCTGATCCGCGCCGATGTGATCCAGATGCGTTCTGCCCGCCACCTGCGTGACGCCCACCACATGCAGCGGCTGCCGGGTCCGCGGGTCGTCGTTGATCATCGCCACCAGACGCTTGCCGGCGGCGCCGGTGAACGTCATCGGTTGGCCGTTGCGAATGTGCCCTTCGTCCACCAGTTTCTGCCGGTATTCGTTCACCCGTTGCGTGTGAGGCTGGCTGTAGTCGCCAGTCGCATGTTGCACCATGGAAATGAGCAGACAGTTGTTCATGTCGCCGTTGTTTTTCACGACGCTGAAGCCGCTCTTCTCCAAACTTGCTTGCGTCGGCGCGAAATCGGTGGCGGCCATGGTCGCTTGCTGTTCGTACTCCCACTGCTTATTGCCGTAGACCGCCTTCATTTCGCCGGGTAATTTGCTCCATGGCGTGATCGCGGGCGCGCTCTGCGGCAGTGCCTTGAGCGCGCTCAACGCGGCATTGATCCGGTCGTCGTGCGCCTCGCGCTCCGGCTCCGAGGACGAAACCGGCGCGGCCGCGGAGCTCGACGATGATGCGGCGCCTGAAGCGCTCGAAGCCGGCACGGTGTTCAAATTGGGCGTGGGCGTTTGCGGCGTGGTCGACGGCGGCGGCGCATTGAGCGGCTGCGACACGCTCGCGCTGACCGACGGCTTCAGCGGCTTGGGCGTCGCCGGCGTGATCGTCGACGCCGGCAGCGGGTTCGGCGGCGCCCCACTCGCCGTAACCGACGGCCGTTTCTGCGGACTAGCCATCGGCATCGGCCTCGGTCCCGGCAAGCTACTCGACGAACCCGAAGGCAACGCCGCCATCGGCTGCATTTCGATCGCACCCGTGGCGTTAGGGTCGAGACCGGAACCGCCCGCATTTTGCAGCGGCCTGAACCCAGACGCCGGCGGGCTCACCGCCGGCGCGGGAGCCGGTTTCCCGCCGTGCAGCGTGAAGGTGCGTTTCGACTGACTGTCATAGCAAAGCACCGCGGCGACCGGCGCATCCGCATTGCCATCGCCGCCAATCCGCCGATGCGGCTGCGCGCCGGTCGCATCCACGAGTTTGACCGCCGCGCCCGGCTTGCCATAGACCTGCGCCGCGACCCGCGCGATCACGTCGGCATGCTGCGCCACGTCGACCGGCAGCAGCGGCGGCGCGCCGCCGCCCGGCGCCGTAGCCGTACCCGCGCCCTGGCCCCGACGCAGCGTCTGAATCACCTGCGCGCGCGCCTTCATCACCTGTTTATTCATCTCGCTCGACGATGCATCGCTCTTGCCCGAGATGTTCTGGTGCAGCGCGTACAGCATCGAATCGAGACCCGGCGTGCCGGGGTTGTCGATCACGTCGACACCGGCTTCTTCGAAATGGTTGCGCCACTGCAACGGCTCGGCCGCATCCGAGCGCTGAACCTGAACCCGTTCGACCGCGTCCGCCGCGAGATTGCGGCCCGCCTGGTCGAGCTTGACCGTGGAGAAACGGCGCCGCACGTTTTCACCGAACAGGTGGCCTTCGAGCCACTTGCACGCGTCCTTGCGACTCATGCCCTCCAGGCCCGCGATGTCCTTTTCGGTGAAACGAAGATCGCGCAGCATGTTCCGCGCCGCCACCGCGCCCTCGCCGCCGTCGCGCCATCCCGCCACGAACTGCCGCACCGCGAACGGCGGATTGTCCTGCGCGAAGCGTGTTTTCAGGTGCTCGGCGATCGCTGCGGGCGTCTTGCCCTGATAGCCGGTCTTATCGAAACCAAAGTCACCCTGCGCATGCCCCGTCGCCAGTTGTTCGGACAGCGTGCCGATTCCCACCGCCGGATGGTAAGCCGCTTCATCCAGAAAATGCGTCTTGAGCGCGGCAAACGACTCGTCCGGATTCGAGTCGTCGTCGATCGCGCGCAGGGCGGCGGAGTCATGGGTCTGCGCCTCGGCATCGATGGTTTGCCGCGCCTGATTGCGGTGAAAATGCGAAGCGACGCCGCCGCGCTCGTCGGCCATCACGCGCAGCGCGACCAGCACATTGTTCTCCGGGTTTTTAGACGCCAGAAACTCGCGGGCGCCCGCATGATTGCCGGCTCGTTCGAGCCCGTCGAGCTTCTTGATGTCCGCATCGCCGAGTTTGAGTTCATTGCGCAGGAACATGTCCCGATGCTGCAGGCGTTGCGTCGACGCCGCGCCTGATTCGATCCGCTCGCGCACTCGCGGCAGCGCGCGCAACAGCGCTTCCTCACGCATCTTCGCGTCGATCGGCCGGGCGTTCTTCTGCGTGATATAGCTGACGATCCCCCGGCGCCCCGCATAGATCAGATACACCGGACTCAGTACCGCGCGTGACGCACTCACTTGCCCGGCGGTCGCCGCGGCAACCGGATTCACCGCCAGCTCGGCGACGCCGGCCGCCATGTTCACCGCGCCGTAAGCGACCTGCACCTTCGCGTGCCGCTTCTCTTCTTTCAGATTGTCGAGATTGAGTGCCTGGTAAGCCGACAGATGCTGCTTGAGCATCTCCGGCGGCGCGGCGGTCTGCGGTGTCGTGCCGGTCGGCTTCAACGGCACGACTTTCGCGTTATAGCGCGTCTTGAGTTCCTGCATCCGCTCGATCGTCGCACCGCCGATGAAATGTTTCGCCAGCGCCTGGCGAATATCGCCGCGCTGATATTTCGTCGTCGGCAAGGTGGCGTCGCTCTTCCAGAAACGCCACGAGCCGAAGTGCATCGTGTCGCGCACCCGCGAGCGGTCGGTCTCGGAGAGGCCTTTGTAGCGTTCGAGAAACGCGTCCGGATTGCCCGAGCGGGCAATCGCCGTCAGCGCGTTCTTGTCGAACTCGCTTTTCTGCACACCGTGAGTCGCGAAATGCGCGTCCAGCTTGCCGAGATCGGGACCGGCCCGCTTGCCGCGCGACTCCTCGCGGACCGTCGCCAGATGCGTGAACAACGAATCGGTTCGACCGGGCCGCACGTCGGCGGCGATGAAAGCGTCGATCACGTCCTCGCGAATCGCGCGGCGCGTGCTCGCCGTATTGAGATTGGTCTTGCGGTTGAAGTTGAGGACGTTGAGCTTGATGCGCTCGCCCGGGAAATGCAGCATCTGGTTCAGCCGCTGTTGTCCGCCGCCGCCCACCGATGCGAAATTCTGCGTGAATTTCGTGACCTCGGCATCGCTGCGTTGACGCAGGATCGAGTAGACGTTCGAATCGATCCTGCCGCGCTCGTGCAGGTCGTCGAGTTCTTGCAGACCCGGGCTCGTCGCATCCTCGCGCGCACTCGCCGGATGATCGAGCGCGGTACTGAACGCATGGGTGCGCTGCACCTTGCGGTCGACCGCCCGGCTTTGCAGCGCGCCGGCCGCCGTGTACATCGCGCCGGACGCGATGGCGAGCGCGCCGTCCGCATACACCGGCCCCGGCGCCTTGCCGTACAGCGAGGTGCCCGGATGCGTGACCGATTCCATGCGGCTGGTCATGTTCAGCGCGCCCAGCCCGACATCGCGAAACGCGCCGGGCGCGGCGCGCTGGAGATTGCCTTTGTCCTGAGCCAGCGCACGCCGTGCTTCGTCGCCGTCCAGCGTGCCCTTTTCCGTCGTCTTGACCTTGTTCGCGCTGTTGGCGACCTTGAAGGCCTTGTGCGCGGTGCTGACGGAAGTGGCGACGATATCGAGCGCCTGCGGCACCGCGCCGAGCGAGCCCGCGACTTCGGCGAGGTTTTTTGTTCCTTCCGAGGCGTGGCCCGCGGCGCTTGCGAGGCCGCCGCCGGACGACGCCGCGTTGTTCACGCCCCACCCCAGATAGCCGCCGGACGCCGTGGTGCCGAGCGGCGATTCGATCGCCGCGATGCCTTCGCCGGTTTTTTTGGCGCCCTTCGACAGCTTCGCCTTCAGCTTGCCGAGCGTCGACAACTGGGCACTGCCTTGCTGCGTCGGCGTGGGTGTCGTCGATGCGGGCGCGGGGTGGGAGGGATCGGTCGACGGGTGTTCGCCGCCGGTCGGATCGGGGACATGTGCGGCACTGTGCGAACTCGGAATGGACGGTGTCGACATGGTGTTCTCCGTGGCGGTCGGGGCTCGATTCGTCAGTACATCGGAAATCGATGTGCCGACTCACGGCAAAACGGAACTGCCGAACGGCCAGGCGAAGTTTTTGTCAGCCTGATGACGGTTGTGGGAAAGTTTCAATGCGGTACGGATGGTCCTAACGCGACGCGCAGCCGTTCGCCCATCGCCTCGATACGGGCGCGCTGCACGCTGGCATAGTCCGCGTAAGCCGCGACCAGGGCGGTGCGCACCTCGTCGCGGCACAACGATCCGATCGCCGTCAAGGCGGCTTGCGCGCCGTTCGCGTCGTCGCATGCCGCACGCCATTGCGGGCATCCCACTTCGCCGAGCAAACGTTCGATACGCGTGTCCATCGACAGCCCGAACACGGGCACACCATGCGATATCGCGAGCACCGCCGCGTGATAGCGCGTCGTCACGACACAGGCAGCCTGCGCCACGGACGCGGCCACCTCGTCGAGCGTGCGCGGGCCACGCGTGACGAGTTCGATCTCGAACGGCAGCCGCGCGGCCAGATCGGTGCAGGCGCTGCGGTCGAGTTGCTCCATGCCCACCAGCACCGGCGTATAACCTTGCTCCCGCAGACCGATGGCGATCCGCGCGAAACGATCGAGATACGCGTCGTACGCCTCGGCGCGCGCCGCGTCCCAACTATGGAAATGCAGCGGCCCATAACGCAGCGGCGATGCTTCACCGCGCGCGTCGAGCTCACGGGCGCGCGCGGCGTCGGCGCGCACCGGCCACCAGAACGGATTGTTCGGACACAACGCGACGCGGCGCGCGGCGGGCGCCGCTTTGCTTGCTTCAGGTCGCGCCCGATAGGTCCATGCCGTATCGGCGCCGGCCTGCACGAGCACACCCAGCGAGGCGAGTTGTCGTCGCGCCGCGTCGTTGCGGCAGATGATCTCGCCGCCATCGGCGTTACGTTCGACGAAGCGCGTCAGCGCCGCACTCATCGTGCCGCTGTCGACACCATAGGCGATCGCCGCTCGCCCATGCGCATGCGCGAGCGCAACCCCGCCGATCAGCACGCCCGCCAGCGAATCCGAAAACTTCGACGTGTAAGTCGAGCCTTCGACGTTCAGCACGAGGTCGGCTTCGCGCACGGCGGCGTCGAGCGCATCGGGCAGATAAGGCAGCGCCGGCGTCAGGCGCGGCGTGTCGGCCAGCAACGGGTGATCGAAGCAGTCGCCAAGCGCGAACAGCGTGATGTCCGGCACGCGCGGCGCCAGCACGCGGTGTAGCTGCGCGATCGTTTCGATCGTGCGCAGATCGGCGCCGGTGTTGCCCGCGCCGGTGTAGCCGAGCAACAGGATGCGGGGCGCGGCGTTGGGCGCGCTCGGCGTAGCTGGGGGGACCGACCCACCCGACCCACCTGACCCACCTGATGCACCAAG
Source organism: Paraburkholderia bryophila (assembly GCF_003269035.1). Classification (GTDB taxonomy): domain Bacteria; phylum Pseudomonadota; class Gammaproteobacteria; order Burkholderiales; family Burkholderiaceae; genus Paraburkholderia; species Paraburkholderia bryophila. Next base: position 638,651 of record NZ_QLTK01000001.1, read on the forward strand.
CCCCTCGCCCGCCACACGCGAGCCGCTGCGGGCCGACGCGCGCCGCGCCGCGCCGATGCGTTGCTGCAGGTCGTCGAGAAACACTTCATCCGGCGCACTGGCACTCGCGTACCGCTCCAGGGCCGCGAGCGAGCGCTCCAACGGACTGGCCACCCCATCCCAATCCATCATGCCGCCCCCAACGCTTGCGCCAACTGTTTGATCTGCATCGCGCCGGAGTACGGTTCGACGGCAATTTCAACGAGGGTCACGCCAGCGTGAGCGCTGGCATCGGCGAGGGCCGCGTCCAGTTCGGCGCGCGTGCCGACCCGCCGGTGCGCCAGCCCGAACCCTTGCGCCAGCGCACCGAGGTCGAGGCGGTAAGGATTGCGGATGGTGCGCCGATAAGCCGGCGCTTGCGCGATGGGCAGAAAATCGAAAATCGCCCCGCCGCCGTTGTCGACCACGCAGACGCAGGCGGGGGTCCGCACACGCTGCGCGCTGGCTAATGCAGACAGATCGTGGACCAACGCCTGATCGCCGAGCAGCAGCAGCCCTGGGTCGCGACGCGCGAGCGCCTCGCCGATGAACGTCGACAGCGTGCCGTCGATACCGCTCACCCCGCGATTGACGTAGATGTCCTGACAGGCGGCGCGCACGTCGTAGCCGATATCGGCATGGCGCATCGACATCGAATTGCCGAGGTGAACGAAGGCAAAACCCGGTGCGGCCAGTACGCGATGCACCGCGGACACTTCGCCCCATTCGAGCGCGGCGACACAAGCGCGTCGCTCCCGCGCGCCGTAGCTGGCGACACCGGCCCAGCGGTCACGCCACGCGAAGGCGACGGGCGCGGCGGGTTGACTGGGGCGGGCGTCTGGGTGGGCGGCTGGGTCGGTGGTTGCTTCGGTGCACGCATGCGAAGGCATCCGGCCGCGCACCGCCTCGCCTAGTGCCCGTCCCAGCGCCAGCAATGCGCTAGCCGAAGACGCCACCACGACATCGCGCGGATCGAGCGCCTGATGCAGATAGTCATGTGCCACGCGGCACGGCGCGATCTTGATGGTGGGCACGTCGGCCTGCGCTTCAAGGTAGGCGTGCAACACCGGCAGCACCGGTGCGAGGCCGAAGCGCACGATCAATTCCGCACGCGTTGCCGCGAGCCGTGCGGCGCCGCCGAATACATCGAAGGCGTTGACGATCAGCGCGCCCGCCGCGCCGCGCGCCGCCGTCTGGGGCGCGAGTGCGGACGGTCCCGCGCGCAGTCCGCTGCCGGCATCGGCGAGCACCGGAAAACCGCTCGACGCCGCCAGCGCGAAAATCGCCTCGAGCGGCACGCCGGGTTCGGGGCCAACGACGATCAAGCCGTCGAGCCCTTCCGGGAGCGGCCGGTCGCCGCGCTTCGCCAGCACGCGAGTCATCACGCGCGCGACGATCTGTTCAGACAGGTGCTCGACCACGTGCGACGCCTGCGCTTCGAATGCCAGAGCCTCCGCTCCTCCACCGACATGGCGCCGCATCGCGATCCCGCGTCCATCCCCGGCCACATCGCCCGTCTCCCGCAGCGCACCAAGCGCACGCAGCGCACGCAGCGCACGAACCGTCTCACACGACACCGGCTGCGTCTCGACCGCATCGTAGACACCCGCCAGCGGCACGTTCACATGCACCGGCCCGCGCGTCGGTCGTCGTGCAGGCGGATGCGCGTCGGCTCGCGACAAGCCATCATCTACGTCATCCACGCCCCCGGCCATCGCCGCGAGCGCCGCCACCACGAGGCCCATCTCCTGCTCCACCGCCTGCGCCGAATCGACCGGATCGCCCAGATCCGCCTGAGCTCGCACGAACGCGCGCGTCGCGCCGAGATGATCGGCCATCTGCCCGAAGCCCGTGCCGCGTAAGGCTCGTGGACGATCGCAGGTCAGCACGACGAGCGGCACGTCGGCGGCGTCCGCTTCGGTCAGCGCCGGCAAGACATTCGCTACCGCCGAGCCCGAGGTCGTGACGATCGCGACCGGCGAACCGCTCGCCTTCGCGATGCCAAGCGCGACGAACGCGCCGCTGCGTTCGTCGGTGCAGACCATCTCGACGGCGATACGCGGATGCGCATCGACCGCGAGGCACATCGCACTGGCACGTCCGCCCGGGCACAACACCGCATGACGCACGCCGGCCGCGCTCAACATCTCGACGATACATTCCACCCAGACGGCGTTCAACGACTCGTCCCCCATCGCAGCATCATCGCAAAGCGCTTCCCCACCCATCGCGGCAGCATCGAAAACGGCCGCCATCACGCGACCTCTCGCGAAGCGTCCGCCACCGGCGTAATCGCAATCGTGCGCGCAGGCGTTTCGTCACCCGTCCGCTCGGCCGCGATCAGTCGCTCCATCACGCGCCGCGCGCGAATCGCGCCGGCATCGATCGGTAGCAGCGCCGGTTGCATCGCCCAGAAATCGTTGTCGCCGAGGTTCTTCTGCTGCGCTTCGAGCATCGGCAGGTCCTCGCACTCGAACGGCTTCATCAACCCTTCCACCGCATAGCGCACCAGTTCGTGCGCGGCCTCGCCCATCTCGTTGGGCAAGCCGAACGCGAAGAAATAATGCGTCGTGCGCTCCGTTTCCGGCGTGAGCCAATGCGCCGACGGCGCGATCAACCCGGCTTCGCGCGGCATGCCCGCCGCCGTTACGCCGACCACGATCGACAGCAGTCCCGGTGGCGTCCAGCGCACGTCCATCCAGCGGTCCACCCGCGTTCCCGGCGCTATCCCGAAGCCTTGCGCGACGAACGGCTGCAACGCTTCGTCGTACGCGCTACGGCGTACCCAGACGATGTCGCCGAGGCTGCCCGACTGCACGTCGCCGCGCGCGATCGCCTCGCTGCCCAGCGTATCGGGATGCAGAAACTGGAAGTGGCTCAGATCGAGCAGGTTGTCCGCGCTCAACTGATAATGCGCGCGCGTGTGCAGATAACCGTCGTGAGTGAAGTTCGTCGCGGTATCGACGAACGGAAACGACGGCAGCAGCGCTTCGTCCGCGCGCAGGGGATCGCCCGGCCAGAACCAGATAGCGCCGTAACGTTCGAGCGTGGGATATGTGCGCACCTTGGCGCCCGCCGGCACCCGGCCGTCGCCGTGCGGATTGTGCACGCACTGCCCGTTCGCCCCGAAGCGCAGACCGTGATAGGGGCACTCGAGCACGCCGTCGACGATGCGGCCTTGCGACAGCGGCGCGAAGCGATGCGGACAACGGTCGTCCAGCGCGATCGCGCGTTGTTCGGCATCACGATACATCACCACGGGCCGGCCGAGCAGCGTGCGGGTAAACGGTGTGCCGGAGCGCACCTCGTGGGAGAACGCGGCGACATACCACGCGTTTAAGAGAAAGGACATGGACGCACTCGCAATCAGATCGGCTTGAAAAAAATAGCGTGGCGCCGCTTGCCGGCAACCTCATGCGAGTCTAAGTACCCCGCCGTCCCACACTTTCAAAAAAACTCATGCCAATCCGAAGCTATGTGCATAAAACGCAGTTTCGCGATTCTCAACAAAAATAACCAGGCCTTGCAACGCTGAAAGGTGCTGCGAACCTTGCTTCGCGTGCGATTCCGGCCGATTGGGGTCTCTTTTACCGGCGCCATTCCGAATGCGGGAAATTGATACCGCAATTGGCATAAACCATTCATCTTCATTCAACGGGCGCGATTTCTCCCCCTATTGACCTGCATAAAGCCATTCGAAACCCTTTAGCCGTAATTCATGCCCTTTCCGTACCTGTTGAAGCGAAACAATTCGTTACAGCCCTGATATTTTAAGGGCCGTAATTTTCGGGGCACGCCAGATGGTTTGGGAAGCAACCGCAAGCATCAGTCCCCGGAGGGCATGTTGAAATTCGCCGTGATGACCACCAGCAGCTGTCTGTTCAATCTGATTTGCCAATGCTTTCACGACGAGGCAATCGAATGCTGCCGTTTCCTCGATGACGTCGCGCTGTCCCGGGCGATCTATCGGGAGGACTATCACGCTATTCTTGTCGACGCCGCCACGGGAATCGACGCGACGCGCGCCGTGTTCGCTCGGCGTGCCTGTTACGGCGACCGTCGCGCGCCGTTGATCGTGATCGGCGCATTTACCGATCGCGACAGCATCGAGCGGGCCTTCGAAATCGGCGCCGACGACGTGGTGCTTGCGCCGATCGACCGCGGCGAACTCGAAGCGCGCACCTACCAGGCGCTACGCCGCTTCCAGTCGCCGACGCCGGTGCAGTCCGAGGATTGGGCCGAACTCGGACCTTACCGGCTCGACCGGCGCACCGGCACCGTGCTGGTCGACGATCAGGAAATCCGTTTGACGGTACGCGAATTCGCGATCGCGTGGCTGCTGTTCTCGCGCGCCGGCGAGTATGTGAGCCGCCGGCAGATCGCGGGCGCGATCTGGAGCAGCACCGAGGATATCGTCGGACGCACGCTCGAACAGCACATCTACAAACTGCGCAAGAAGCTGGCGTTGAACGGTACGTGCGGTGTGCAGCTCCGCACGATGTATGCGCATGGCTATCGTGTCGAGTTATGCGACGGCCGGGCGGAGAGCGACGCGATCGCAGCGGATCTGGCGCGGGCCACGCCATCCACCCGCGCCCCGCAAAGCACGCGAGCCGCGCGCACCGCTGACGCGATCGTCGCGATCACCCACGCCGTGGACAGCGCGCGCGAGGAAATCGCGAGCGACCGTGTCACCCAGGCGGCACGCCCGGTGCGGGCGCTGGACATCCATGCAAAAGACAGCGAGACGGCACGCAACGCGCAGCCGTGGGGTCAGTATGCCGCCATGTGGCACAGCGGCGCGACGCACGTCGTGCATCGGCTGGCGGGCTTCACGGCGCCTGGCGCGGAGGCTTCGGACGGCGAGGCGGCGGTCGCGCTGACCTCGTTCTCGATTCCCGCCGCACTGCTGGGCGGCAACGCACGCCGTCGCTAGGCCGCGCTAGAAAAGCGGCTAAAAAAAGGCAAGCGCGGCCATCACCGCCTTGCCCCTGCCCGGCCTCGATCCAGACTCGACCCGGCTGCCTACAGGTCGAGCACCCGCGGCGACAACAGGAAAACCCGCTCCATATGCGAGCGCTCGTCGTTGTTGTAACGGAACAGCGCGCCAATCAGCGGAATCTTCGACAAACCCGGCACGCCGGTCATACCGTTGGAGTTGTTGTCCACGCTATAACCCGCGATCAACAGACTCTCTCCCTGACCGACGAACGCCTGCGTATTGATCTCGCTGCTGGTGATCACCGGAATGTTGTCGACCTGCTGCCCCGTGAGCTGACCGTCCTCGATATGCACGTCGAGCTTGATGCGTGTCTGGCCGTCTTCCTGCACCACCATCGGCAACACGCGCAGCGACACCCCCGTCGAGACGCTGTACAGATCCGCCGACGTATAACCGGACACGCGCACGAAGAATTTGGTCTTGTTGTCCATGACCGCCTCGACGTTGTCGAGCGTCGCGACCTTCGGCGACGCGTCGATCTTCGCCTTCGAGCTGCTCTGCATCGCATTGACGCGCGCCATCAGATAACGCCCGGCATCGCCCAGCACGGCGGTGATCGACGCGCCCACCGGCGTGGCCGAGACGACCGTGGTGCCGTCGGCGAGCGTCGAGGTGCCGAAGTTCGGGTTGATCGACCCGTTCGCGTAGCTGTTCTGTTGATAGGTCCCGCTGCCTGTCTGAAAGTCGAGATGACTGTTATGCGCCCGCCAGTCCACGCCGATCTGCTTCAACAGGTCGTCGTCGATTTCGATGATGTGCGCCTCGATCTCGATCAGCTTGGGCCGCGTGTCGAGCTGCTCGATCAGCGACGCGTACTGGTCGATACGCTGCGGCGTATCGCGGATCAACACCGAGTTGGTGGTGGGATCGGGCTGCATGATCGGCAACGTCAGATCGCCGCCGCTCGGCTGGCTCATCCCCGCTGAGCCCGGCGTGTTCGCGTAGCCCACGGCGCCGCTGCTGCCGTAGTTCGACGGCTGCGCATTGCCGACCAGACCGCCGAGCGCGGAGCCGTCGCCGCTCACCATGTTGGGCGGCAACGGCGGATTGTTCACCTGACCGCCGCCGTTGTTAGCGCCGTTGACGTCCGTCATCGGCGGGACGCGCTGCAGGTTCGGCGACACCGAGGTCTGCGACTGGCCACCGCCGCCGCCCTTCTCCTGTTTCGCGTGATACATGTTCGACAGCACCGTCGCCACGCCCGGCACCGTGATCGTGTTGCCGTCGATCTGCACCTTGTGGTCGGCGGCCCACGCATGCTTCAGTTTGAACACCCGGATCACCGAGCCGGTGCGGCGGCTGGCGTTGTCGTCCAGCCGCTTCGCGATCTCGCCGACCATCTGCACATATTGCGGGGGACCGTTGACGATCGCCGTCCCCGCGCTTTCGTCATAAAGCACCGGGAAACGCGGGTCGTCGACGCTCATGGTATGCAACGCCGCGCGCAGATCGCCGGCGGACGCGTGATCGAGTTTGATCACCTGGTGCGTGACGTCGTTGGCGCTGCTGATCGACAGCACGCTGCCGTCATAGAACCACACGAAGCCGAAGGTCGACGCAAGCGTATCCAGAAAGCGCTGCGGCGACATATCGAAACGCCCCGTCACCGCACCCTGCACGTTGCCCGCAATCGACGCGGCCACGCCCTGGCTGGCGGTGAAATCGCGCAGTACGTCTTTCAGATCCTTGCCTTCGACGGCAATGTGTACGGTCGTGCCCCGCCAACGCACCGGCGCGGCGCTCGCGGGTTGCAGCGCGCTCAACGTGAGGGACGCCGCGAGCCACGCGGCGCAGAACAGCGTCTTCGATTTCATGGAGTCGACTGTGTGAAGGTAAAGGAAAAGTGATGAATGCCCACCCGCCTTGCCACGGCGAAACGCCGTAAGCAGCCGCGATCGCGCTATCGTTCGAGCGTCTCGGACGGGGCTTCGTGAAACTGTTTGCGATAACCGTTGACGAGCGTCGAACGGTTTTGCACGCCCCATTTGCTGGCCGCGCCGAGCACGCCGCGCTCGCTCGAATAGGACCGGTCGGTGAGTTCCGCGCGAATCCGCTCCATGCGCTGACGGCGGATCAATTCGGTCGGCGACAGGCCGAGGAAATTCTTGAAGGCGCTTTGCAGCGCGCGCTCGGTCACGCCGATTTCGGCGGCCACCTCGCGTACCGACAGATCGCGACGGTCGAGGTTGTCGAGCACATAGACGTAGGCGCGGCGATATTTGGCCGGCAGGCGCGCGCCCACGTCGTCGAGTTGCGGCGAAGCTTTCGCGCTGCGCTGCAGGAACGGCGCGCGCACCTGCGAGTCCTCGCGCAGACACTGCATCGCGACCAGCGCATAGCGGCTATAGAGTTGCAACGATTCCTGCGCGCGGCCTTCGGCCTGACGCGTTTTGGCGCTGCAGTAGAGATATTCGAGCTGACGGTGCCCGGTCGTGCCGTTACGGCCGACCTGATGCAGCGGTTCGAGAATCGAGCAGGCCAGGTGCGGCGCCGCACCGGCCAATGTCGCCAAAGCGATTTCGAGGCGCAGCGTGCGTTGGTAGTCGGCGAGTCCCTGCTCTCGCGACCATTGCAGATGACGCTGCAATTCGCCGATCGCATCGCGATCCGCACACGCAGCCAGTCGCAATTGCTGCAGATAATCGATACGCGCGCGCAGCAACGGCGAGCGCACGCCGAACACGCCCCGCGCGAGACCATCGACGCTCGCATCCGTACCTTGACCGGGCCGCGGCGCGCGTTCGCTCGACAAACCCGAATGCCAGTAGACGTGATCTCGCAGCGCCGTCGCACCCCGCACTTCCGCCTGCACCGCGAAGTCGAAACGCAAGGTGGTGAGCAGCGCGTGCCAATGGCCGTGCGTATCGTCGAGGTCGCGCTCCACCCGCTCGATCAGATCGTCGAGCGCGTCGGCGGCTTCGCTGGTTCGGCCCAGTTCATAGAGCACGCAGACCATCCCGAAGTGGGCTTCCACCGCACGCGCCGGTTCGATTTCGGGTTCATCGGCGACGCGCGAAAAACACGCGAGTGCCGTACCGAGCCGATGACGGAAAAATGCCTGCCAGGCGGCATTCCGGCAGGACGCGGTACGAATCGCGTGCTTCGACGAGCGAATCAGTTTCTGGGCGCGGCGGTAGTTCTCCTCCGCCTCGACTTCGATGCCCAGCATCAGTTGCAGATCGGCGTGCAGTTGCAGCGCGTGCGGCGCGAATTCGGCGTTGCCGGCCTCGTCGGTCCAGCGGCTCGCGAGCTGGCTCGCGGCGTTCAGTTTGCCATCGAGCAAGGTGTCCAGGAAGCGGCTCGCCGACGCGGTGTGAGCACACGGTGACGGTGTCGCGAGCGCGGAGACCACGGGAAAATAAAGCATCGAAAGCATGGACGACTCCTCTGAGTGCGGGAACGCGTCGCAGGCGGCAAGCGCGTTGCGTCGGGTGGAGTCAATGTAGCCAGGCAGGTCGGGCGAAATTTCAATTAATCTGACATTCGCGGCGTGTTTGAGAAGGTTTGAGTTTTGCCGCGATCTCGCTGCGACGCATCGATTCATGCGGTACGTCATGCAACATTCTCAACGCAAGCTCAAGGGCGTTGGGTCGGCGGGGAGGCATCCGGCGTGCGCGGTGTGGGCGACGCATCCGGTGTCTTCGTCGAATCGGACAGCTCGCGAAACTCCGCCGCGAGGCCGCGCAACGTGACCTGATCGCGCACCTGATCCACGAAGACGCCGACGAACAGCGCCAGCATCAGCACCGTGACCGCGCCCTTGACCGGCTGACTGAGCGTCATCAGATCGAGCTTGGAGGCGGACTTCGCGGCAAAGCCGAACGCGAAGTCGATCAGCAGCAGAATGAACATCATCGGCGCTGCGAGCTTGGCGACGGTTTGCATCAGCGAATCGGTCTGCGCGAGCACGAACGATTCGAGAATGTTCGACACGTTCGGCGCCGCCGAAACGATCGGCCACCAGTGATACGACTCGTACAGCGTGCCCAGCAGAAAGGTCATGCCGCCGAGCGCCCAGAACGCCACGGAGGCAATCTGCCCGAGCAGCGTGGCGGTCGGCGTGGATTGCTCCTGGCGCGTGGGATTGGTGATCTGTACGTTGTTGTAGCCCGTCAGATCGTCGATATACGTGCCCGCCCCTTCCGCGACCCAGAACACGATCGACGCCGCGAAGCCGATCACGAGTCCGATCAGCGCCTCGCGCAAACCGACTTCGAGCAGCATCACGCCATGCAGCGACTGCATGAACGCAACGGGCTGACCATAGGCCACGTAAGAGCTGAACAGCAGCACGACCGCATTGCGCACCACGCCTTGCAGCAAACCGTCGGCGGTCGGCGGAAAGATGAACATCACGATAAACAGCCGCAACGAGCACACGCCGATCAACGTGATGTAGCCGACCAGCAGCGCGCCGAGTTGCGGCAGCGCGGAGGCGATGTCGTTCATGCGTGCGCCCCGCGTGCATGGAAGCGTCGGGCGAGCGCGGTTTCTTCGGCCTCTTCGTCGCTCGCGTCGCTCTCGGCGTTCTCCTGCACGCGACGAATCTCGCGAATGCGCTCGCCGCACAGATCGATGCGGCCCTGGTTCAACGCGATCTCGCGCTGCGTCTGCGCGATCGCCGCAAGGTTCGCCTGCACGGCGGCTTGCGCCTGCGCGAGTTCCGCGTCGAGCACACGCAGCCGGTCGTTCACCACGCCGAGATACAGGCGGCAATGATTGAGGTCGTCGAGCGAGAACGGCTCGGTGCCCGTCATCATGCCGTCCATGCGATGCTCGTAAAAGCGCAGCACCCCGGTTTGGTGCGCGAACTGCTCCTGCTTCGCGTCGCGCGCGGCGTCGAGCGACACCTGGGCGCTGCGCTGCGCCGCGAGCGTCGCACGCAAGGTCTCGTCGAGACGGCGACGCCGCGTGCACGATCGCTCCAGTGCGACGACGCGCCGCTGCTGCAAACCCGTCGACGCGCTCATCCGCCGAACCCGCTCAGGTCGTAGAGCTGCGCCTCGGTGTCCTGCGGCGCCGCGTAATCGCCGGTGCGCTGCGACAGGAACGCCTTGATCGCGTCGGCCTTGGCGATCGCCTCGTCGGCCAGCGCGTTCATGCCCGGCTGGTATTCGCCGATCTGCAACAGCATCTCGACCTCGCGATGCTTCGCCATCAATTCGCGAATCCGCGCGGCGGCCTGCACGTAATCGTCCGGCACGACCTGCGGCATCACACGCGACAAACTGCCGAGCACGTCGATGGCCGGATACTGATTCTTCGCCGCGATTTCGCGCGACAGGATCATGTGGCCGTCGAGAATCCCGCGCACTTCCTCGGCGATCGGATCGCTGCCGCTGTCGTCTTCGGCGAGCACGGTGTAGAGCGCGGTAATCGAACCGGTCTCGCCCATTCCGGCGCGTTCCAGCAGGCGCGGCAATTCGGCGAAGATCGACGGCGGAAAACCGCGCCGCGCGGGCGGCTCGCCGGCGGCGAGGCCGATCTCGCGACCGGCCCGCGCAAAGCGCGTCAGCGAGTCCATCATCAGCAGCACGCGCTGGCCGCGATCGCGGAAGTATTCGGCAATCGCCGTCGCGACGTAGGCCGCTTTCGCGCGCTCCATCGACGAACGGTCCGAGGTGGCGCAGACCACCACCGAGCGCGCCATGCCCTCGGGCCCGAGAATCAACTCGACGAATTCGCGCACCTCGCGGCCGCGTTCGCCGATCAGCGCGATCACGTTGACATCGCACGAAGCGCCACGCGCGAACATGCCGAGCAAGGTGCTCTTGCCGACGCCCGCCGGCGCGAAAATCCCCATCCGCTGCCCTTCGGCGAGCGTCATCATCGCGTCGACCACGCGCACGCCGGTGGGCAACGGCGCGTCGATCATGCGGCGGCTCATCGGCTCGGGCGGCGCGGCGAAAATCGGCCGCAGCGTGTCGGACTCGATCGGCGGGCCGCCGTCCACGGGTTCGCCCAGGCTATCGATCACGCGACCGAGCAGCATGTCGCCCACCTTGACGGAGAGCGGGCGGCCGAGGCCGATCACCTGGGTCGAGCGCGAAATATTTTCCAGCCGCGAGAACGGCGACAGCAACGCGACGTCGCGGGTAAAACCGATCACCTCGGCCAGCTGCAGCAAGGTGCCGTTCGCCGCGCGCAGCTCGCACAGTTCGCCGAGCGACAGATCGAGCCCGGCGACCTTGATCAGCGTGCCGATCACTTCGAGCACCTTGCCGGTTCGCGTGACGCCCGGCTCGGCCAGAATCTCGCGCTCGATCTCGTCGGTGAGCCGGTCGAAATCGACCGTGCCCGTCAGCCACGGCGTGCTCATGCGGCGTCCTCGTCGGAGTCCTCGTCGGCGTACCGGTTGCTGCGCGCCTCGGCCGCGCTGCCGGGCGGCGGCGCTTCGCCTTGCGCGTCGGCCACTTCCACCGAGCGCTTCAGCGCCCGCGACACCGCGCTGCGCATGGCGCGTAATTGCGTGTCGAGACTGGCGTCGACGGTACCGAAGTCGGATTCGCAAACGCAACTGCCGGGTTCGAGCCGTTTATCCGCGATCACCGACAGCGGAATCGGCTGACCGAGATCGCGCCAGCGCGACGCGAGCCGGTCGAAGGTCGCTTTGGCTTCGGTGTAGTCGTCGGGGTGCACGGCCACGCGCAGATAGGTCGCGCCTTCCACGATGCGATCGACGGTGGCGAGCGCGCGCTCGAACAACGCTTCGTGACGCTCCACCCGCACGATCTGCTCGACCGCCGACGCAACGATCTGCGCGAGGCGCTCGCGCATGCGGATCTGCAACTGGCTCTGCGCGTCGGCCACGTCGGCGAGGCGCTGCATCCAGTCGGCCAGCGCACGATCGCAACCGTCGCGATAGCCCTGCTCGCTGGCGGTGTCGTAGTTGCGCTGCGCCTGCGCAGCGATCTCCGCGGCCTGCGCATGCCCCGCGTCGACAATCCGGGCGGCTTCGTCGCGCGCCTCGGCCAGCAAGGCCTCGCGTTCGACGGCGAGTGCGGCGTAGGCTGCGTCGATCGAGACCAACTCGCCGAAGGTCGCGCGCGGAATCACGTCCGCCGACGCGCCGACGCGGGCGACCCATTGCCCGGCATCGTTGTCGCCAAAAGCGGAGCGCGCGTGCTTCAACCAAATAGCCATGCAAACTCCGGTAGCAGATCGGACAGACGCGCGAAGAGGCGCGCCGAACCGGGCGCGTCGAGCGTTGCGGGGACGGCGGCGAGCCAGGCCGGAGCGGGCAGTGCGCGCGGCAGCGCGAGCCGCAGTAACGGGAACGGCAGGCGATTGGCTTCAGCGGCCGCGTGCCCCACCTGCCCCACGTTTCCCATCTGCGCCGCGTGCCCAGCCTGCGTGCCCTGCGCGTCCGGCATGCCATGCGCCGCGCTCAAGCTGCCCAGATCGCGCAGCAGCAGCGCGCAGCCCTCGACGGCCAGCGCGTTCGCATCGAGCGCGGTCAGCGGCGGCATCGCCGCGCGCGTGGCGAGACGCGCGATATCGGGCGCGTCGGCCAGATGCGCGTCTTGCGTAAGACGGTCGACGCCGACGCCGGTCCACTCCGCCAGCAGCGAGCGCGTGCGTTTGTCGATCAGACGCCGCGCCTCCGCGCGCCGGAACGACAGCGCGCGCATGCACAGCACCTGCAGCGCGCGACGCGCCGGCAACACGTCGAGCAGCACGGCGTTCGGTTGAACCACGCCCGACGCCGACGGTGTGAGCGCGCTGTCAGTCAGCGCGGAGAATGAAGGGGGTTTGACGCCGGCCGCATCCGCGAGCGCCTGCGAACAGGTTTCGACGGCCGCCGCGCCGGCGCGTTCAAGCGCGCCGCGCCAGGCTTCCAGCTGCGCGGCGTCGGCGCCGAGCAACGCGGCGCTCCAGGAGGGATCGGCCCAATGGGCCACGGTCGCGAGGTTGCGACGGTACGCGTCGAGCGCCGCGGCCACGCGCTGGAAAGGCAGATCGGTGGGCGCGTTCATCGTAGCCGCGTCGCCCGTTCAGTTCGCGGGTCGCAAGCGGCGCAGACGCGCCAGCAATCCGCCGAAGCGGCCGCTCGCCGCGCCGTCGCCCGCCGCGGCCGCGTCGGCGCCGGACCGCCCCGCCAGCACGCCACGGCGCGCCAACACCAGCAGCGCGGTGGCGGCCAGCACCACGGCGCCCGCCAGCACGCCCAGCAGCCATGCGGGCATGCCGTTGCTCTGCGGCTGTTGCGCGTATTCGACCGGGTCGGCCGCCACGGCGGTGACGCTGACCTGATCGTAGGTGAGACCCTCGACGCTATGCATCACCAGCGTCTTGATCTGCGGCACCAGGGCGCCGATATCGGAATCGCGCCGGTATTTGATGAACACCGCCGCCGACGAAGGCTTGATGGTCTGCGCGAGCGGATCGTTGTTCGGCAGCACGATCTGCACGCGCGCGACCAGTACGCCGTCGATCTTCGAGAGCGTCGACGACAACTCCTGCGACGTGCCGTAGATGAAACGCACGCGCTCCTCGGTCGGCGTGGAGACGAGGCCGTCCTTCTTGAACAGCGCGCCGAGATCGTCGAACTTGCTGTGCGGCAAACCGCGCGCGCGCAACGCCTCCATCGCTCGCACCATCTGCGTATCGTCGACGTCGAGCGACCAGGTCTTGCCCGCGTCGGAAGTGTCTTTGGAGGCGTCCACGCCGCGCTCCAGCAGCGCCACCACCATCTCGTTGACGTCCTGCTCGGACAGATTGCCGTACAGCTCCTTCTTGCAGCCGCCGAGCGCGACGCACAGTGCAAGCACGCAGAGCAACGGCGCGGCGCGGCGGCGGGTTCGCGCGGTGGGCGATCGGTCGAACATGATGGCGGCGTCCGTGGCGGCGTTACTGGTTCTTCATCAGCGTTTCGATCGCCGACTTCGACGAATCCACCACGCCCATCTTCGCTTCCAGATCGAGCTGCGTGCTGGCGAGTTCGAGGGTCATGCGAATGGTGCCGGCGCTCATCTCGTTCATCGTCATGGTCGGCGCCTGCTGCGCGAGTTGCAGCGCGTCGTTGACGGTGTGTTGCAGCTCGGCGTCCTGACTCGCGACCAGCTTCGAGGCGACTGCCGTGCCGTCCTGTTGCGGCGTGACGGGCGCGCTCATTTGCCCCTTCTGCATCAGCGACTGAAACTTGTCGGCCAGTTCGGGCGAAGTCTGCGCGGCGGGCCCAGCGGCCGCGCCTTGCGACATCTGATCGAGCGACGCCTGCAAGGCGGTCGTGGTGGCGTTGACGGTCATATGCGGCTCCGTGATCAGGCGCGCAGGAAGGACGGGTTCGCGTAGTCGAGCGGCGCGGGCGTGGCCGTTACAGCGGCATGCGCGACCGGCTCCGCGGTGCTGGTCACGCCAGCGGCTTCAGCGGTCTCGGCGTCGAACTCCGCCAGCGCCTCGCACGATTTCGGCGTGACGAACTGGCCGCCCGCGCGCTTGACCTTCATCGCGTTGAGCAGATCCTCGCGGGCTTCGAGCGCGCGCACCAGCGACTGCGTATCGCGGGTCGGATTGTCGGCCATGGCTTCGGCCGCGCACTGTTTCCATTCGGGGTCGCCCTTGGCGGACAGACAGAACGCGAGCAGCGCTTTGGCGTAACCGAAGCGCGGCGCGTTCTCGCCGACCTGGCGCAGCACGTGAATGGCGTCGTCCCAGTGGCCGCGCACCATGTGCAGGATGCCGTCGAGCGTATCGATTTCGGCGACGCGCGGACGCAGCACGCGCAGCGCGTCGAGCACGAGCTCGATGTCGTATGGATCGGCCGACACTTTCGGGAAGTGGCTGAGCAAAGCGGTCGAGACGGTTTCGATCAGGCCGCCGACGACATCGGGGCTGCAGTTCAGGTAATCCGGCGTGCTGACGGTCATGGCGATGGGCTCCTGACGGAAGCGTTGAAATCGACCCTGCGGGTTGCAGCAGGTCGGGAAGGATGACGCAAACATAGCAACCGCCGCGCGGCGGGCAACCTCCGGATGCGAAGTCGCCGCACCGGATGCGAAGCCGCGCGGGTGCTTCGCGCCGTGGGCGGCCGCTTCGCCTCGCCCGGCGCGCGCGAGCGGCGCGAGCGCTATCGTCAGGCGGGGTCCCGAACTGCCCTGCCACGGCACGCGCAGCGTCTGCACAGCGCCCGCACGGCATCTACCCAGCGCCCTCTCCCACCGCGACCGAGCCGACATGAGCGACGAAAAAACCGAAGAGCCAACCCAGAAAAAGCTGCGGGACGCGCGCAAGGAAGGACAGGTGTCCCGCAGCAGCGATCTGACCGATTCGATCTCGATGTCGGCGGTCGTGCTGTTGCTGATGGCGGGCGCGAGCCACTTCAGCGACGCGCTGCGCGAAGCGGTGCTGATCGCCACGGGTTTCGTCGACGGCGATCATTCGCTGACCAATATGCAGACGCAGTTGTACAAGCTCGGCGGCCTCGCGCTCTCGGCGATCGTGCCGTGCGTGTGTATCGCGGCGCTCGCCGCGATTGCCGGTTCGATCGGCCAGGTCGGCATGCAGATCGCCACCAAGCCGATCACGCCGGACCCGAAGGCCGTCAGTCCGATGGCGGGGCTCAAGAAGATCTTCTCGGTGCGCACGCTGATCGAGTGCGCGAAGATGATCGTCAAGGCGGCGATCGTGTTCTGCGTGATGTGGCAGACCATCAAATGGCTGTTTCCGCTGATCGTGGGTTCGCTCTACCAGCCGCTGCCGGAGCTGGTGCGGATGTTCTGGGCGTTGCTGATCAAGCTGTTCATGGTGGCCGCGGCGGTGTTCGTGCTGGTCGGCGCCGCGGACGTCAAGCTGCAGAGCTTCATGTTCCTCAAGAAGATGAAGATGTCGAAGGACGAGGTCAAGCGCGAACACAAGAATCAGGAGGGCGATCCACGCATCAAGGGTGAACGGCGGCGGCTCGCGCGCGAGATTCTGAACGCGCCGCCGCAGTCGAAAGTGGGCATGGCCAACATGATGGTGGTCAACCCCACGCATTACTCGGTCGCCGTGCGCTACGCCCCCGACGAACATCCGCTGCCCCGTGTGATCGCCAAGGGCATGGACGAGAGCGCGGCCGCCCTGCGGCGCGCGGCGCGCGATGCGGGGGTGCCGATCATCGGCAATCCGCCGGTGGCGCGCGCGCTGTACAAGGTCGGCCTCGACGAGCCGATTCCCGAAGAACTGTTCGAGACGGTCGCGGCGATTCTGCGCTGGGTCGAATCGATCGGCGCGCGGCGCTCGACAGGCATGCCGGCATTGGACGACGCCGAAGCCGCATCGTCCGGTTCCCCGCACGACGCCACTGCCCCGCCGCCCGCCCTCCACTGACGAGACCCACCATGCTGAAGACACTGAAACTTCCTGCGGGCGGCGAGATCGGCATCGTCGCCCTGATCGTGGCGATCATTTCGCTGATGATCCTGCCGCTGCCGCCGACGCTGATCGACGTTCTGCTCGGCGTCAACATTGCGATCAGCGTGACCCTGCTGATGGTGACGCTGTACGTGCCCGACGTGGTATCGCTCTCGGCGTTCCCCTCGCTGCTGCTGTTCACGACGCTTTACCGGCTGTCGCTAAACATCGCGTCGACCAAGTCGATTCTGTTGCACGCCGAAGCGGGCCACATTATCGAGAGTTTCGGCGAACTGGTGGTGGGCGGCAATCTGGTGGTCGGGCTGGTGGTGTTCGTGATTATCACCACGGTGCAGTTCATCGTGATCGCCAAGGGTTCGGAGCGGGTCGCGGAAGTCGGCGCGCGTTTCACGCTCGACGCGCTGCCCGGTAAGCAGATGAGTATCGACGCCGACCTGCGCGCCAATCTGCTGAGCGCCGAGGAGGCCCGCCGCAAGCGCGCGACGCTCGCCGTCGAAAGCCAGTTGCACGGCGGCATGGACGGCGCGATGAAGTTCGTCAAGGGCGACGCGATCGCCGGCCTGATCATCACGATGATCAATATCGTGGCGGGGATCGCGGTGGGGGTGGCCTATCACAACATGAGCGCGGGCGAAGCGGCGAACCGCTTTTCGATTCTGTCGGTGGGCGACGCGATGGTGTCGCAGATTCCGTCGCTGTTGCTCTCGGTCGCGGCCGGCGTGATGATCACGCGCGTTGCCGACGAACGGCAGGCGAAGCCCGCTTCGCTCGGCGATGAAATCGGCCGCCAGCTCGGCTCCAGTTCGCGCGCGCTGTATTTCGCGGCGGTGCTGCTGCTCGGCTTCGCGGCGGTGCCGGGCTTTCCCGCCGCGCTATTCCTGCTGCTGGCCGCTTCGCTGACGTTCACCGCGTGGCGGCTGGACGCGAAAAAGCCGCAGCAAAGCAGTCACGAACGCGAATCCCTGCACGCCATGCAACGCTCGGGTTCGAAGATCGACGTGCCGGTGATTCTGGCGCGCGCGCCGCAATTCACCTGTCCGCTCGGCGTGCGCATCGCCCCCGACCTCGTGGCGCGGCTGACCATGCCGGCGCTCGACAAGTCGTTCGAATCCGAACGCGCGCGGCTGCAGGAAGAACTCGGCCTGCCGTTTCCCGGCATCACCATGTGGACCTATGCCGCGCTGCCGGCCTCCACCTGTCAGATCCTCGTGCACGACGTGCCGCAACGGACCATCGAACTACCCGCCGGCAAGGTGATGTTGCCCGAAGCGAGCCGCCTCGCGCATTCGGCCGCCGCCGTCACGCTGACGGCCGAGGACAGCGCCGCCCTGGACGCGCTCGTCGCGCAAGCCGAAGCCGGTCCGCCGATCGACCCGAGCGGCGCGCCGACGCGCTGGCTCGAAGAACGCGCGGTGCCGCCGAAGACGCCGGTGTGGCGCGCGGAACAGGCCATCGCGCACGCCTGCGTCGCGCTGATGCGGCGTCACGCGCCGTTGTTTCTCGGCATCCAGGAAGTGCAGTGGATGCTCGACCAGCTCGCGGGCGACTATCCGGGTCTGGTCGCCGAGGTGCAGAAGGTCCTGCCGCCGCAACGGATCGCCGACGTGCTGCGGCGCCTGCTCGAGGAACAGATTTCGATCCGCAATGTGCGCACGATCATGGAAAGCCTGATCACCTGGGGACCGAAAGAAAAAGACATGCTGATGCTGACCGAGTACGTACGCGGCGATCTCTCGCGCTTTCTCGCGCATCGGGCGGCAAGCGGCCAGCGGACCTTGTCGGCGGTGCTGTTCGACATGCCGGTCGAACAGCATATCCGCCAGTCGATCAAGCAGACGCCCACCGGCAATTTCCTCGCGTTGCCGCCGGATGAAGCTACCTTGCTGATCGACAAGATCCAGTCGTTCGTCGGCGCGACGCCGCGCGAGGGCGTGGCGCTGGTGACCTCGATGGATATTCGCCGTTACGTGCGGCGCATGATCGAGGCGCGCCTGGGCTGGCTCGCGGTGTATTCGTACCAGGAACTCGGTGAGCACGTCGAGTTGCGGCCGCTCGGCCGCGTGTCGATCTGAGGCCGCCGCGATGACTCATATCGTGTCGCGCCACGTGCGCGTGATTCCCGGCGAGGCGGACAACGGCACGGCTGGCGACGACGCCGCTGCGCGCCCGGCATCACGCGGTCGCGGTTTTGACTACGCCTCGCTGCTTGGACGCAGACGCGCCGTGCTTCGGTTGAATCATCAGGCCGATGCCGATACCGATCGCGGCGCCGGGTCGCAAGACGATCACCCTGCGGACGACGCTGAAGCCGCCGGGCATGCATCGGTCCCGGCCGCGCCGCGCCCGTTCTTTTGTCACGAAGACGGCGGCGGCCCGCAAGCGGCCGAAGACGCGGGCGGTTCCAGCGCGAATGGCGCAGCGGGCGCGGGCAACGTGACGCTGCCCGAACGCCTCGCGATCGGCTCGCGCGTCGAAGACGCCGCACAGCCCGTCGTCTCCGCCGTTTACCGGCAGCAGCAGCGCTTCGTGCAATTGCTCGGCTCGCTGGCGCGCGAGATCGGCGCATTCTGCGGCGATCCGTCGATTGCCGAAGCGGGCAACTGGGAAGTGCAACTGCCGCTCGATCAGAAACTGCTGCCGCAGACCACGCTGTATCTGACGCTTTCGCGTTTCAGTCTGCAGCTTCGGTTCGACACGACCGATACCGTCGCGAGGCAATTACTCTTGGAACACAGCGCACTGCTCGAGCGAGAACTCGACACCTTGCTGCGCGCGTGGGGTGAAGCCCGCGACATCGAACTGACTGTCTGGTGACAGATTCTCCGCGCATGACCTATCCGCTCGACGAGCCGACGACCGAAGATCAAGCCATCGCCGATCCGCAGGCGGCCGGTGAGCGTGCGCGCACGATGGAATCGGCAGGGTCGTCGGACGAGGCGGCGCGTAGTGAGGCGCGGCTGGCGGCGAGCGCTGCACCGGTGGTCGAGGCGACACGGCCGGCGACGGTCCCGGCGCACGCTGCCGCTTCCGCTTCGGCCGGGACGCACGCCGCGCCGATCGCGCCGCTGACGATGCCGGCCATGACACGCGCCGCCGCGCGGATCACGCGAACCGTCTGCGATACGCGTCTGGCCGGTCATCTGCGCGCGACGCTCGGCATCACCGAATGGCAAGCGTCGCTGACCGGCACACGCAGCGTCGACGCCTCGTACGTGGACGCCGGTATCGTCGACCTGACGCTCGCTTCCCCTGACGGTGGCGCACCGGTCAGCCTGCAGCTGTCGCTCGATCTGCATGCCTATCCGGCGCTGTCGATTGCCGCGTGGCCGGACAGCGACGCGCCAGGCGCGAAGCCGCCCGCCGACGCCGCCTTGCGCCAGGCCGTGGCGGGCGTCGTGCTGGAGCCGTTGCTCGCGCGACTCGGCAGTGCCGGTTTCAAGGACGTACGCGTCGCCGATGTACGCCGTGGACGTCTCGAGGAGACCCGGCCGCTGCGCGAACTCACGACGGGAAAGGGAAGTCACGCCGTTGCACCGGTGATTGCTCCCGTGATCGCGCTGTCGTTCATGCTTGCCGGGCGTCGCTATCAGGCCGCGCTGCGTGCGCCGGCCGCCTGCTACGACCTGCTCGACCGCCTGCTACAGGGCGGCGCTGGGACGCAGCCCCCGGACACCGCGAGTGGCGTCGCCGCCGTCGTAGCAGCAACGGCAACGGCAACGGCCACCGCCGGCAACGACCCGCATACCACCTCCAGATCGTCCGGTCAGCCGCCCTATCCGACCGTCGATCTCGACGTGCCCGGCAGCCTGATCCTCGGCGTCAAGCGCCTGCCGGTGGACACGCTGCGCGCACTCGAACCCGGCGACGTGCTGTTGCGCGCCACCTTCCCCTCGCTCGATGCGGCGCAGCCCGGCACATCGCACGACCTTTCTGCGCCCCGCGCGCGGCTGCGTGCCGTCGCCGCGTGGGGAACCCCCGGGCTCACCCGTGTGTGCGCCGCTGTGGAAATCGACGGGCAATCGCTCGTCATCGTCAAGGAGCCGAACATGTCAGAAGAGCTGGACCCGGCGAGCGCCGACGCCGGGCTCGCCATCGACGACCCCGCCGATCCGATCCGGATCGGCGAGCTCGAGCTGCCCGTGCAATTCGAGATCGATACGGTGGCACTACCGCTCGCCCAGTTGTCGGCGCTCGGCCCAGGTTATGTGCTCGAACTGCCGGTCCCGGCAGCGGACGCCCAATTGCGGCTCGTCGCACATGGCCAGACCATCGGCTATGGCGAGCTGGTGACGGTCGGCGAGCACCTCGGTATCCGCATCATTCGCATGGCGCACAGGCATGGTCCAATTCAGTGATATCACCGGGCTGCTGCTGGTCGTCGTTGCGATCAGCCTGCTGCCCTTCGTCGCCATGGTCGTCACCTCCTACGCGAAGATCGTGGTCGTGCTCGGCCTGTTGCGCAATGCGCTCGGCGTGCAGCAGGTGCCGCCGAACATGGTGCTCAACGGCATTGCGATTCTCGTCTCGATCTACGTGATGGCGCCGATCGGCATGCTCGCCGCGAAAACGCTCGAAGGCCAGCAACTCGCGACGCAGCCGTCGCAAGCGCTGATTCAGGCGTTCGGCGCGGCGCGCGAGCCGTTCCGCGCGTTTCTCGTCAAGCACACCAACGAGCGGGAAAAGCGCTTCTTTCTACGCTCGGCCTCGGTCGTGTGGCCGAAGGAAGAAGCCGCGCAGATCAAGGAAGACGATCTGATCGTGCTCGCGCCCGCCTTCACGCTGACGGAGATGACCGACGCCTTCAAGATCGGCTTTCTGCTGTACATCGCGTTTATCGTGATCGATCTGATCATCGCCAACGTGCTGCTCGCGATGGGCCTGAACCAGGTCACGCCGACCAACGTCGCGATCCCGTTCAAGCTGCTGCTGTTCGTGGTGATGGACGGCTGGTCGACGCTGATTCACGGCCTCGTGATGTCCTACAAATAGCGCGGACTTGCCTTCGGAGATCCAGATGGAAATCGATTCGCTGATCCGCTTCACGACCGAAGGCATGCTGCTGTGCCTGACCGTGTCGCTGCCGGCGGTGATCGTCGCGGCCGTGGTCGGCCTCGGCGTGTCGTTCCTGCAGGCGATCACCTCGATGCAGGATCAAACCTTGTCGCACGCGGTCAAGCTGATCGCGGTGACAGTGGTGATCGTGGTCGCCGCGCCGCTGTCGTGCGCGGCGATCCTGCACTTCGCCAACGAAATGATGCAAGCCGCCGTGCCGCTGTGAGGCGGCCCGTGCCGACCCATTCGCGAGGCGATCGATATGAGCCGCATCTCTCACCAAGGTAACGACGCCGCTGCCGCGCATGCGCAACACACCGCCGACGCGCAGCAGAAATCGGCCAATGCGCAAGGTGCGCGCAACGGCGCGCAGTTCGCGGCGCTGTATCGCGGCACGACCAATTTCACGTATGGATCGGACGCGCAGCGCGGCCCCTCGGTCAGCTCGGTGCGCGCGAAACGCATGGCCGACCAGTTGGCGCGCAAGCGTCGCGCGGCCAAAAAACAGCGCAGCAATGGCGGCGGTCTCGACGACGACGGCCCGGACGACGCCGAGGCGAATCACGCGGAAGGCCACAAGGTGAATCGCGACGGCGGCGGACGCGGCGGCGGCGGTGGCCAGTCGCAAGGCGATCACGGCGACGAGCACGGCACCGGAACGGCGCCCGCGATCAAGGCGCGCGGCGATCGCGGCGCGGTGCCCGCGCCGCCGTCCGGCCGGCTCGACGCGGTCGCGGCGCAGTACGCCCAGCCGGGTCAGGAAGGGGCCCGCGCCGCCGCCGTGCGCGACGCGTGGCGCGGCGACATGCTGAACCTGCGCGGGCAACTGGCTGCCAATCCGCAGATGCCGCTGGACGCGCGCGTGTTCGAACAGTCGCTCGACCTGCTCGGGGTGCAGCAGCGCATCGGTAGCATTGCAGCGGCGCTGCCGGGCGCGAATTCCGGCGTGGCTGCGTTGCGTGAGCATGCGGGCGGTGTGGGTGCGCAGGGCGTGACGCGGCTGCCGCCGCCCGAGCGTGTGCAGCGCTTCAACCTGCTGTTTCCGCTGTTGTGGCTGCATGCGGATAAACCTGCGACGGTGACGCAACGCGCACGCTCGATCGATACGCTGTGCGGGCTGCGCGGCGGCGTGCTTGGGCGAACCCCCGGTGCGGCTGCGGGTGGTGCCGGTGCAGCCGGTGAAGTCGGCGCATCCGCCGCGCCGGCCACCGCGAACGGCTCCACCACCGAAGCCCGCGCCCAGGCTGCCGCGGCCCCGCCGACCCCGCGCCGGGCCTTTCCGGGCGGCAGCGGCTAGCGGCCAGCCGTTTGCGGCGCGGCTTCGCATCCCATGCGGCGCCTTCGCATCCCTCCGGCCGCACGCCACCTCGCGCGGCTACATTAAAGCCGATCGATCCGGTCGAGCCGCGCACCCCGCGCGCTCCTCCGGCGCCCCTCCCACCCACCCTGTGCGAGCACGATGAAACTGCTGCGGATACTGACGGGCGTCCACGCGGGAGCGCAGTTGCAGCTCACGCCGGGCACGCATCGCGTCGGCGCCGACGACGATGCCGACATCCGCCTCACCGACTGGCGCGGCGCGGATGCGCTGTTGCACGTCGACGCGAGCGGCGTGGTCAGCGCGCAGCGGGTCGCCGATGCCGCCGCCGTGTCGGCCGCGCAAGGCGCGGACGGCCAGCCCGCCGCGTCGCTAGCCGGCGAGGAAGTGGTGCTGCTGGTGGACTTCGTGCCGATGCAATTCGACGACATGATCCTCTGCATCGGCGCGGACGACGCGGCATGGCCGTCCGACCTCGACCTGTTGTCGATGTTGCTGGCGCGGCCCGCCGAAGCGCGCTTCGCGGCCGAACGCAAGAAACGGCGCCGTTACGTGGGCGCCGTCGCGGCGTGCTTCGTCTTGGGTATCGTGATCGTCGCCGGTTCGCTGCTGACCACCACGCAGATGAGCCGCGCCGCGCTGCCGCGCAATGCCGACGATCGTGCGCAACGCGTTAGCGAGGCGCTGGCCGCGGCGCATCTGAGCGGCTTGCAGGCGCACGCCGTCGGCAGCACGGTGGTGGTGACCGGCATGGTCACGAGCCCCGCCGACGACGACGCCGTGCGCACCCTGCTGGCGCGCGTTTCGCCGGGCGGCCTGGCGCGCAACTACGACGTCGCGCAGAACGACGCGCGCAGTATCGAGGATTCATTGGGTGTGGCGGGCGCGCATGTCCGCTATCTCGGCGACGGCAACTTCGCGGTGACGGGTGCCGTCAGCAGCCGCGCCGACCTCGACGCCGCGCTGGCGCGGGTGCGCGCCGATCTGGATCCGAACGTGAAAAACATCGTGGTGCAGGTGGCGGAAAACGGCAACGTCGCCGCGGGCAGCGCGGCACCCGCGTCGTATTCCGAAATGATTTCCTCCGACGACGTCCGCTATGCGCAGACACCGGACGGCGTCAAACATATTTACGCCGTCGACCCGCCCGCGCCGGACAGCGAGGCGAATGGGGCCGGCGGGGCGAAGGACGCCAGCAATACCAGCACCGCCAGCGCCACCAGCACCGCCGCGATCGTCGACAACGACACCGTGGCCCGCAGCACGGCAGGTGTCGTGCCGCTGCCCAACCCCGCGACCTTGCCGGCGGCCCAACCCCACGGTCCGGCAAGCTGACCCGTCAACCGCTATTGCCCCGTTCAATCAGGAGATCGACATGTACGAGCAGCTCGAAACCCACGCCAGCGAATTCAACGATTTGCAGAAGACCCTCGCCGATCCCGCCGGCGCGCCGACAGTGGACGCGATTCGCCAGTCGCTCGAAGCGACCGCGCAGCGGATCAGCGAAACGCAAGGCGCCACCGACCTCGATCGCAACAATCTGGCCAAGCTGTATCGCGGCTTTCTCGCTGCGTCGCGCGTGATCGCGCGGCTGCAGGAAAAACAGGCCGGCGCGCGCGCCTGACACGGCGGCGCAACGGCTCACCGACGCGCCGGCGCGGCAGCCGGCGCGGCGGGCAACGCGCTTGTCGCGGCGGCGTGGCTCTCCTGAGCAGCCGACGCGGCGGCAGGTCTCGATGTAGGCCACTCCCACTCTTTATCCCTAGTCACTGGAGGTTCTTATGTCCGTAGGAAGCGCAGGCGGAATGATGGCTGGTCTCACGCAGGAAATGGACCAGATGACGATGATGTCTGCCCAGATGCAAGTCGAGCAGAGCATGTATTCATCGGTGGCGAACATTGCGAAGAGCGGTGCGAGCAACGTCAAGGATGCGTCGCGCGGCAGCTAGGCGTCGCTGAGGCGGGCCGCTCGCCGACGGCGGCGGCTCGCATGCGGCCGGTCCCGTTTGCGTTTTTGTTTCCGACGGGTGCCGGCTGTGTCTTTTCAGGCGTTTGCGCCTTTGTGTTTTTTCGCTTTTTTTGCCGGCGCCGCGATGCGGTTTGCCGGGACATCCGGTTGAGCCGCGCGCGCAACCGCCACGCAGGGTACGAGGATGAGCAGCGAGCGTTACACCAGCCTGATCATGGATCTATGCGCGGTCGTCGGCCTCGGCGACGCGGACCCTGTGCTGCGCTCACGCTCGATCGAAGTCGAAGGCTTCGACGTGCGGCTCGACTATTTCGAGCGCGACCTCGACGCGATGTATGCGAACTTTCATTTCGGCACGGTCACCGCCGGGCGCACGCTCGTCGTGTTCCGCCTGATGCTCGAAGCCAACCTGCTGATCTATGCGCAGGACCAGGCGCAGCTGGGACTCGACACGGACACCGGCGGCGTCGTGCTGGTGTTGCGGCTGCCGTTCGCCGACGACCTCGACGGCAACGCGCTCGCCGATCTGCTCGCGCACTACGCGGAGCACGGCCGCTACTGGCGGCAAAACATCGTGGAATCGAGCGACGAGATGTTCGAGGGCATCGCGTCGGGGGAGTTTTTCTGGTTGCGGGCTTAGGGTTCCGAATGCGGGCCTGGCGGCGCACGCAGCGGACCCCGATATAACGTCAACCCTTCGACGCCTCTTCGATATTGCGCGCGCCCTGCTTCATCAACTCCGCGATCTGGTTCACTGCCGCCTGCTCCAGTTGCATCACGCCGCCGAGCACGTTCAGGCCCGCCTGTGCCATCCCCGTGACGCCGTTCGCCGTATTGGCCGTGCCTTGCGAGAACGCACCCAGACGGCCGGCGCCCCCCTGCATGCCGGCCGCGAGCTTCTGCGGCATCGCGGCCGCGGCCTGGCTGGCGGCCGTCGCCGCCGAAGAAACCTTGGCCGCGAACGACGCGCGCGTGCCCTTGCCGGCCGCCGCCGTCGATGCGCTACCGCCGTTGCCGGCCAGCGCGTTCAGCTTCGCATCCGCTTGCGGACCGGCGTGCGGCGCGCCGCCGGCCGCCTGGCCACTGTCCGCCGCGGGCGACGGCGACGTATGCGATTCGGTGAGCGGCAGCGTGCTGCTGGAACGTCCGATCGAGGGGGAATTCGGCATGGTGCGGGCTCCTGGTGTGAATGTGCGCCGCACGAGCGAAGCACGGGACAACGACATCGAACGGACGTCCTTATCGACCTTACAACTCACGTGCGGCGCCTGCCGGCGTGGCGCGAACCCGTGTGCGCGAATGCGAAGCGCAACGTGGCATCGCCCGGCACGAGCCGACGCGGCACGCGAAGTCGGCGCTCGCCTGCCATCGCCTGTCCTCGCCTGTCCTCCTGTCCTCGCCCGGTGCTCGCCTGAATGTTCGCGGCGCGCCCGCCCCCCCGTCACGCCTCCACCGCCGCCCGGTGTGTTCGCGCCTCTCGACGCCGGTTCGCGGCCGCTCGTGTATGAGTCATACGGCAGCGGCACACTGCCGGGACCCGTCGCTCAATCGGAGTCCGACTCATGCGCCTCACCCCACTCGACAGTATCGACACGCCGCTGCTGCGGCTGCGCCCACTGACCCCCGCCGACGCCCCCGCCCTGTTCGACCAGATGCTCGGCGACGCCGGCACGATGCGTGATCTGCCGGTGTTGCGCCAGACCGGCGTGAGCCAGACCGACGCCTTCATCGCCGAGGCGTTGCGCGGCTGGGAAGACGGCAGCCTGATTCGCTACACGCTCGAATGCAAGGAGACCGGCCGGCTGACCGCGTTGATCGAATTGAAACCGGCGCTGCCGCGCGTGGAAATCGGCGTGATCATCAGCCGGCATGGCGGCGCGCGGCGACGCCGGGCCGGCGTGCTGGCGTTGCAGGAACTGATCGACTGGCTGATCGAACAACCCGGCGTGTACCGGGTATTCGCATGCTGCGCCGTGGACGGCGCGGCGCACAGTTCAATGGAGCGGCTCGGCTTCGTCAAGGAAGCCGTGCTGACCAATCACGAACCTCGTCCGAATCGCGGCCTCGTTGCCGCCGACAGTTATCTGTTCGCCCTGACGCGCCCGGCGCCGGTTCCGCCGGAACCGGCCAGCGAAGGCGTCGCGTGGTTGCGCAACACCATGCAATGGAGTCTCGAAGATGCCTGACGCGGCCACGCCGGCCCGTCGACCCGCGCCATGCATTCGAAGAAGTGTTCGCCATGAAGGCAATTGTTCACTTCTCGGGCGATAATGCAAAGGTCTGACGAATCGCCGCATCGCGGTAATTCGTCACGCATGCCTTGCGAGTACCCCTCGCCGGTGGACCGAAACACTACTACGCCGGAGACCCATCATGTCGCTACCGCGGCTCACTGGTCAGGTCATCGCCTTTGCGCGATTCTGGCTCTCACGCGACGTGGGCCTGCTGATATCCGACGGCGCCGTCATCGAACTCGGCACGCGCCCGTTCACCATGCTGGCGGCCCTGCTCGAGGCCCGCGGCCGGGTGGTGTCGACCGCCGAACTGCGCGAACTCGTCTGGCCGGGCAGCACGATCGACGCCAATACCGTGCAGGCGCAAATTTCCGCGATTCGCCGCGCCCTCGGCGACGCCCGCGATCTGATCGTCACCGTGGCCGGTCGCGGCTATCGCTTCGCGGGCGAAATCCGTGTGCTCGACACGCCCGACGCCGGACTCGATCTCGCCGCGGCGAACGCGGGCAGCATTGCCGCGTCGCTCGCCACCTCGTTTGCGGCGACCGAGGCGGCCGGCCCGTCAGCCACGGCAACGCTCGCGTCGAGTCCAGCTTCCACGTATGGCGCGAGATTCGGCGCGACTGCAGCGGGGCTTGCGTCGGGGTTCGCCTACGGTGCTCAATTCGGTGCGCAGTTCGGCGCGCAAATCGGTGCAGGGTCCGGTGCACGACTCGGTGCATCATCAGGCGCGCAACCCGGCACGCAATTCGGACCACAATCCGGCACACGCTCCACGTCGGCGCCCGCCGCAGCGTGGGACGCCCCGGCGGCGTCGCGTCTGGCCGCCGCTCCGGCCGCTCCGGCCGCTCCGGCCGCACCGTCCACGCCGGCTTTCCCCGCGCTGATGCCGACCAGCGCGAGCGCGTCGTTGCGCTCGCAGAGCATCGATCCTTCGCCGTTCATCGGCCGTCATGCCGAACTGTCGGAGTTGCTCGCCCTGGTGCCCACGCGCCGCATCGTGACGCTGACGGGCGCGTCCGGCGTCGGTAAAACGCGGCTGGCGATCGAAGCGGCGAGCCACCTCGGTCCGCAATTTCCCGACGGCGATTTCTGCGCGGCACTCGCTTCGCTCGCGCAACCCGACCGCGTGGCCAACGCGATCGGTGCAGCCCTCGGCATGGAACCCGCCGGCGACCTGACCACCTCGGCCAATCTGGCCGCGCAGATCGGCGAGCGGCGCCTGCTGCTGATCGTCGATCACTGCGATCATCTGAGCGAAGCGGCGGCGGCCCTGATCGATACGCTGGTCGCGCACACCACCGGCTTGCATGTGATCGCCACGTGCGAGTCGCCGCTGTTCATCGGCGGCGAGGCGGCGGTGCCGGTGGCCGCCTTGCGCGTGCCGCCCGAACAGACCGACGAGACACCCGCCACGCTCGACTACGACGCGCTGCGGCTCCTCTTCACCCGCCTCGCGCACTGCCTGAAGGCGGCGGCACCGCCCGCGCCGCTGGCGGATGTGAGTCAGCTCGCGCCGGCCACCTGCGCGGCCGCGGCGCTGATTTGCCGGCGCGTCGACGGCGTGCCGTTCGCGCTCGAACTGGCGGCGGCGACCATCGCCGGCCAGGTGAGCAGCGGCATGCCGCCGGAAGATGCGATCGTGGCATTCGCGCGCGAACTCGACACCGTCATGACCCATCGTGGCGGCGGCCGCCGTATCGTGCTGCCGCGCGCGGCGATCGTGCACGTCATGCTCGATCTGTCGTACGCCGCGCTCGAAGCGCCCGCTCGCACCATGCTGCGCCGGCTCGGCATTTTCGCCACGGCGTTTTCGCACGAGGCCGCCTACGAAATGCTCAGCGCGTTCGGCAGCGATTACGGTCTCGAACCGCCCGAAGCCCACCAGCTGGAACACCAGCTTCATACGTTGATGGAGGCGGGGCTCGTGAATGCGGTCGATTGCGACGGCACGTTGCGGCTGCGCCTGCCGCCCGCCGTGCGCCGGTTTTCGCTCGACGCGCTGGAGCGTAATCGCGAAAGCGCC
Organism: Paraburkholderia bryophila; assembly: GCF_003269035.1. GTDB lineage: Bacteria > Pseudomonadota > Gammaproteobacteria > Burkholderiales > Burkholderiaceae > Paraburkholderia > Paraburkholderia bryophila. Next base: position 667,625 of record NZ_QLTK01000001.1, read on the forward strand.
GAGGCCGGCCTGCACCATGCGCAGTACGTCGCCCGCGACATGGCGCGCCGGTTCGGCGCGGGCGTCGCCATGGCCACCGCGCACAGCCGCTACGATATCGATGCGTTGCGCGCCGCGCTGGAGTGGGCCGTCTCCGTCGACAAGGTGGAGCTGTGCACCGAGCTGCTCGACAACACCGCGCCGATCTGGGCCGCGCTCGCGTTGGTCGACGAATACATCGGCTGGGTGCGGGCGGTGCTGGCGCGGGTGGACAGCGTGTCGATGCGGCGCATCCGCGACGAGATGCGGCTGCGCGCCGTGCTCGCGCGGGCGCTGACGCTCAAACGCAGCGCGTCGGCGGAGATCGTGCAGAGCTGGCAGCGCACCTACGACCTCGCCAACATCTGCGCCGATACGCCGTACCGCCTGCGCGCGCTGTTCTGCCTCGTGATGTGCGCGCTCGACGCCGGCGAGATCAAGCATTGCCGCTGGCTGTCCGGCCAGTTCAGCGAGATCGCGCCCATCGCGCACAGTCCGGTGGTGAGCATCAACGCGCGGCGGATCGAGGGCGTCGTCACGGCGTATGGCGGCGACTTCGACACCGCGCTGCGTCTGCTCGCGCCGGTGGTCGGACTCAACGACGAAGCCGACGGCGTCGACGAAGAAGTCAGCCGCGAGGCCAATGCCGTCGCCACCAGTTACGGGCTCTCGCTGCATCTGGTGGCCCGGGCGATTCATGCCGTCACGCTGTGGCTGGTCGGCGAACCGCAGACGGCCGCGCCGCTACGCGTCACGATTCGCGACCCCGCCGACGAGAGCGAGCCGCTCGCGTGCTGCATCGCGCTCAGCCTCGCCTGCGCGCTCGCCGCGCTCGACGACGACATCGCGCTCACCGAGTCCTGCGCCGCGGCACTCGTCACGCGGGCACGCGCGGCGGGCGTCAGACGGTGGCTGCGCGTCGGACTCGATTTCCAGCTTTGGCTCGATGCCCGGCGCGGCGACGAGGAAGCCGCCCTGCGGTTGATCGGCGGCGCGGCGAAACGCATTGCGCGCGAACGCGTGCAGGTGCCTGACATCGCCTTCATCGCCACGCTGTTGCCGCGTATCGCGCTGCATGACGCGCCCGACCTCGCGGCGTCGCTCGGCGCGACGTTACGCGACGCCGTGACCCGCAGCGAGCGAACCGGCGAGCTCTGGTATGTGCCCGAACTGTTGCGTCTGGAGGCGATGGTGCGTCTGCGCAGCGGCGACGATCCGGGCACCGTGCGTCCGCTGCTCGAACGCGCGTTGCAACGGGCCCGGCAGCACGGCGCGCAACGGCTCGCGCTGCGTATCAATGTGGATCTCGAAGCGCTGGAGGCTTCGGTGGGCGTGGGGCTGCTTCGCGTGCGATGAGATCGCCTGGCTCGCCGCCTGGGGGGCATACGTGCGCCGGACCGGCGTCGATCTACAGGCGCTGAAGGCTTCGGCCGGTGTGGCGTGCTTCGCGTTCGGTGACATCGCTTCGCCCGCTGCCTGGGGGTGTCATACGTGCTGCATACCGTGGGTTCAACCGCCGCTCGTTGAACGCCACTCGCCATGTCCGACATCCATGCCGTACCGCCGCGCGTGCCCCACGCGCCGGAAACCGAAGCAGCCGAAGTTCCTCCAGTGCCGGGGCACCGGCCCGGCGAAGCGCCCGCGGCGACGCCCGCCGGCGCACCGCAAGCGCGGCCGCTGGTCGACGACACGCTGCTGGGCCGGCTCGGTAATAGCCTGTCGCGAACCGGCGCGCGACTAAGGGCGAGCAAGTTCGATGTCAGCACCGCGCTGTCGCAAGCGAACCGGCACGGCAAGCCGTTCGCACCGGCCGATTTCACGGCTAACGGTGAGCGGTATGCCGCAAAACCGGTGGCGGGGTCGGCCGCGGCGGCCACACCGCTGGCCAAAAGCGAACGGCAGAGCCGACAGGCGCTTGGGAAGACGGCGCGGGCTTCGGGTGCTTCAGCGGGTGCTTCAGCGGCTGCTTCTGCGGCTGCTTCTGCGGCTGCTTCTGCGGCTGCTTCTGCGGCGGCGTTGGTTGCTTCGCCTCCGGCTGCTTCGGCTGCGCCCATCGCGGCGACCGCGCACGCCGCCACGCCTGCCGCCGCACACGAGCAGCCAGCCTCGACGATCCCCCTCGACGCCATGGCCAGCGAAGCCGCGTTGCGCGAGTACGTCGGCCATCAGCTCCCGGCGCCTGCGAACGATCTGCTGGCGCAGGCCACCCTGTCGCATCGCCTGAACGCATTGGGTGGCCCGGATGCCGCGTTGCCGGCGAGTCGCGGCGCGCTGGTGGCCCAGGCCTTACACGGCGCGACGATCGGCGATGCGCGCAGCGCCAACGACGTGCTCGGCGCACTCGAACACCTCGACTTCGCGCAGATGCACACCGCCCGCTCCAGCACGCCGGCCGAAGCCGGCGCATGGCAGGTCGCGCGCACGCTGGCGCGCACCGATGCCGGCTTCGAAGCACTCACGCAGTTGCGTCACGGCGGCCAACCGCCGCCCGGCAATGCGTCGACCCAACTCGCGCAGCGCATGATGCTGCAAGCCGCCGACGCGCTCGACCCGCCGCTCCACGGCGCGGGCCCCGCGCAAGACCCGGCGCCCGCGGCGGTTGCCGCACGCGCGGCGCCAGCCGCCGGCACGGCCGTTGGCGACACCCCGCTCGCCTGGCAAGCCTACGACGCGGCAGCGACCCTGACCACGCAAGGGCGCGGCGCGTTGAACGCCGATCAGAAAGGCGCGTTCTTCGCCTGGCGTCAGAACTTCCGCGACGACGGGCGCGGCAGCGATTTGTCCCAGGCACGCGAGCGTCTGAACAAGTTTTCCGCGAAGACTATCGACCGGGTCGGCGAAAACCGCTGGAAGAGTTTCTTTCCGCGGCTCGTGGGCAAACGTAGTTCGCCGCTCTCGGCGTTGCGCTTCGGTACGCAAGGCGTGCCGCGCAAAACGGTCGGTGCCGAACAGGCGAAATTCGAGGACAGCATGCGCGAGGCGTTGGCGCCGCTGTGCGAGCGCCCGGAAATGCGCGCCGCGGCGGCGCTGTCGCACGCGCGTCCGGAGCAGTCGATCGCCGAGCTCGCCGCGCTGCACGTCTGGCTCGAAGCCGGCGGCTTTCCGAACGGCCGGCTCGACGCCGGCCAGTTGCAGCAGGTGACCGAACGCGCGCAGCGGTTGTGCGCGGAACTGCAACCACGCGACGTCGGTTCGCCCGCCACGCTCGACCGTCTGCGCACCGAGACCACGCGTTGGGCCAACACCGACCCGCACGTGCTGGCTCGCAGCAAGCCGTTCAAATCGATCGCGAAACAGCCGTTCAATCTGGAACGGCTCGCGGCGTGGGGCAAGGTCGCCAAGGTCCCCGCCGATTCGCCGTTCTGGACCCAGGTGTCGTCCCTGAAGGATCGCGCGCGGCCGCCCAGTCCGACCGCCGACGCCGATAACACCGGCGCGGTCCGCCAAACGCTCAAGGACGTCGCGCACGATCTGCAATCGAGTTCGCGGCTGCGTCTGACCGACGGCAGCCGGATCGGCATCAGCACGCGCGGGTTGTCGGCGAATCTCAGCAAGGTCTTGCACGCGGGCGCCGTGCCGATCGCGCCGCGCCTCGATCTGCGCGCGTCGAAAACGCGTGAGGCCGTGGTCGAACTGAGCCGCGGCACGCACGGCGTCGAGATGTTCGTCGGCACCGCCAGAACGCAGGTGCGGCATGCGGGCATCGGCGTGCTGGTCGGCTATGACGTCGACGTCGGCCTGACCCAGATGCGCGCGGGGCTCACCACCCAGGCCGTGCTGCATTCGCAGGAGTTGTCCGAGCCGAGCGGCGTGTCGCTGCGCGTGGCACGGCGCGTCAATCAGAACGGTACCGGCTACGACGACGGCGCGATGCGCGAAAAACTCGAGGGCGTCATCGATCACGTGTTCGACGAGACGACCCAGGCGCACGGCGCGAACTCGGGCGGCGCGCGCGGCACGTGGAACCGTCTCGCCGAGCATTATTTCGACGATCCCGACGTGTCCGTCAGTTGGACGGATACGGTGGCGCGCACCGTCAAGCGCGGCGCCTCCGCCGAAGTCGGCGTGTCGGTGAGCGTGCCGAAGGTCGGCTCGCCGTTTCGCGCGGGCGCCGCGCTCGGCATCGGCTACGAGAAGACCGCGAAACAGACGCTCGATTCGAACGAGCAAAGCGGTCGCATGCAGGTCGAGCAGCATCGGGTGGGTGCCGGCTCGCGGCTGATCGGCCGACTGAGCGGAACGGTTAGCGCGACGAAATCGGTCGGCGCGCACGATTCGAGCGTGGGCGTGGGACTCGTGTCGCTCGATGCGCCTTCCGCGAGCATGACCTTCGCCGACGATAGTCATCTCGCCAAAGTGCAGCTGGTGCGCGAGAACGGTGCGCTGATGCATCGTGCGTGTCTGTTCGACACCGAGTATTCGAGCGCCGAGACCTACACGCGCGCGCTCGATGCGAGTCGCGATCAGTGGGTCGGTCTGTTCGCCGAACAGGTGCTCGACGAACAGGAGGCCGAGCGCCAGGAGGCGCGGTTGAATGGCCGGGCGGCACCGCAACAACCGCCGGCGCGTGAAGTGGCAGAGGAACGGCTCGATCGGCATCTTGGTGACGTGAAGGCGAACCGGCGGCCGAATCAGACTTACTTTCATCGGTATCGGCTCAAGCGGGGCGCGGCTAAACAACTCGATTTGCTGGCGGCGATGGCGAAGCAGTTGCCGCCGGCGGAGACGGCGGCGGGACATCGGCAGATCGATGCGAAGGTGGATGGGATTCTCAACGATCCGGCTTCGTGGATGCCGATCGAGCTGAAGGTTAAAGAGCGCACGACGAGCACGCGGAGCCCGGGGTTTAACTTCGCGCTGCAGTTGAATACGCAGACGAGCGCGACCGGGGACCGGGAGCTGTTTGCGGAGAGTATTCCGTTTGCGTTGGTGGATCGGTTGGATGGGTAGGGGTGGGAATCGCGACCGCGTACATGGATGCGGTCCCGAACACGCTGCGAAAGCTCGTTTGTTAGCGTATAGCCCCGTTTTCATGGCTCAGGCGTCCGTCATACCCCGGAGCCGAGGCCCCTCAGTCAAGCCTTGAATCAGTTAGAAGCTTGCCACGTTTTGAGGTGTCGAATCAGAGCTGACGCCATCCAGACGACAATCGCCGCGATGATAAAGCTCGCGGTAAGCAATACGCCCAGCAACACATTTTCCTCACCCTCGGTACCGGTTGTTCGAAACAGCTGAAACAACGGCGCCAATGCCGTCCACGCCGCGTCGCTGCCGACCCAGCGCGCCAGAGGGCCAATTTGCGAAAGGCCGATGAATACGAGCGGGGTAAGCAAGGCAGCGAGAGCCATGCGCAAGATGCTTTTCATCGCACTTCCACCGTTCCGTAGTACGGGATGTCGGTACCTGGGATCATCGTAGGCGGTTGAGATAGCAGGTAGCTTCGCAGGCGATCAAACTGCGCCTGCGATGTGAGCGTGATGCATCTGTCACTGACATTCCAGCGGCCAGTGGGATGCAGCCGGAAGTTGCCGCGCCTCACGCCGTTGACGAACGTCCAATCGTCAATCTTGCCGTCGGCGCTGTACAGCGCGAACCACGTGGCGCGATCACTCCTGGACCAGATATCGAGCGCGAAGTCGCGCACCCGTCCAAGTCGGCCGCCGGGTTCGCGCGTGATGATGTAGTAGCGCCCCTTCGGGATCGGTCCAGCGCCGACAACCGCGGTATCGGAGGGGTTATCGATGTGCTGACTATTGCCTGAAAACGCGGCCACGCCGCCGAATCCAGAGCAGACCAGCGCGGACACTTTCTGATTGTTAAGCGTGAAATAGCAGGACGCAGGCATTACCAATGCCCTCGATTGCGATAGACGGCCGTAATGTATGACGAAAGAGACTGTGCAGGCAACGAACGACGTCGAAGAGCAATGAAGTTATGCGATTTGGCTGCGGATAGCCTGGTGCTGTCTCAGTGATTGTTCCCAGACAACGGAATTGCCCCAAGGACGCCCCGCTCTGATGGGAGGCAATGAGAACTCTGAGCAACGATGGAAATTGAAACTGGCTAAAACCCTTGATGCAGTGGATTTTTTAACTACAGAAAACACGGGGAGAACCCATGGTACCGGGGACCGGACTTGAACCGGCAAGCCGTTAGGCGGCGGATTTTAAGTCCGCTATGTTTACCAATTTCATCACCCCGGCAGGGCGTTGAATCTTACGTGGACGCGAATTCTACCATTGCCTGGCGAGCGCACCAAACCGGCGCAATCCGACCGCCCATCCACCCTTCCCCCGCCCCCGCCGCGCTGAATGTCGAAGTCATCCGTTAGTCACAAAGCTTCCCGATAATCCGCTCACGAAAACGTTTACAACGCGACGTTGACAACCCGACGTTTGCAACCCGAGCGGAACCCCATGACCCCGACGATCAAAGATGTCGCCGCGCACGCTGGCTTCTCCATCGCCACGGTCTCGCGCGCGATCAACGCGCCGCACACCGTCAATCCCGTCACGCTCGACAAGGTGCGTCAATCGATCGACGCTCTGAATTTCCGCCCCAGCCCGCTGGGCCGGCAACTGCGCGGCGAGCGCACGCGTCTGATCGGCGTGGTTCTGCCCACGCTCGCCAACCCGGTTTTCGCCGAATGCCTGCAAGGCATCGACGAACTCGCGTCGGCCCGGGGCTACCGGCTCATGCTGATGACCACGCAATACGACGCCGATCGCGAACGCCACGCCATTGAAACGCTGCGCGAACATCGCGTGGAAGGCCTGATCCTGACAGTGTCCGACGCCGACACGCACCCGCTGCTCGATGAACTCGATCGCGACGGCCTGCTTTACGTGCTGATGCATAACGACACGGTGCGTCGCCCGTCGGTGTCGGTCGACAACCGTCTGGCCGCCTACGACGGCGTGCGCATGCTGATCGCGCACGGCCACCGCCGCATCCTGATGCTGGCCGGCTCGCTGGCCGCGTCCGACCGCGCGCGTCAACGGCATCTGGGTTACTCGCAAGCCATGCAGCAGGCCGGCCTCTCTCCCGCGCCCGCGCTCGAAGTGGATTTCAACGCCGACGAACTGTCGCCGTCGGTGCTCGCGCATCTGACCAGCGGGCCGAATCGGCCGAGCGCGCTGTTCTGCAGTAACGATCTGCTCGCGATGGTGGTCATGCGCGGCCTGCGCCGCGCGCGTCTGCAGATTCCGCACGACATGTCGATTCTCGGTTTCGACGGCCTCGCCGTGGGCGATCTGCTGTCGCCGCCGCTCGCCAGCGTCTGCGCGCCGAATCGCGAAATCGGTTGCGCGGCGTGGGAGCGTTTGCTGGCGCGTGTCGGCGGGACGTACGAAGCACTGAACGAAACCTCGCTCACGTTGACCTTGCCGCACAGCTTGCGCCAGGGCGCGACCATCGCGGCGATTTCGAATCGCGATGCGATGTCGTCGTCGCCGCACGCAGCCGCGACGGCAGCGGAAAAACCGTTCGCCTGACCCGTCTTCCGACTCACGTCTTCTAGCTCACGTCTTCGGATGCACGTCTTTCGACTCACGCACTTCGACCCCGAACCACCCGCTCTCGTCCTCTCCAGGAGACCCGCAGTGATCCGCTCGTCCGCCCGCTTTATTTCGCCGCTTAAGCCGCTTAAGCCGCTTAAGCCGCTTAAGCCGCTTAAGTCGCTCAAGTCGCTTGCGTCGCTTGAATCGCTCAAGTCGCCCCAATCGCATCCGTCACTCAAACCGCGCTGGTCCCGCCTCGCGCGCACCAGCGCCGCTGTGCTCTCCGCCGGCGCGCTAATCACCGCCGCGCTAGGCGCGCTTGCCCCGCAAGCGGCTCTCGCCGACGAAACCGCGATCTGCTACAACTGCCCGCCCGAATGGGCCGACTGGGCAAGCCAGATCAAGGCGATCCAGCAAAAGACCGGCATCCGCGTGCCGTTCGACAACAAGAACTCCGGCCAGTCGATCGCGCAACTGATGGCCGAGCAGAAGAGCCCGGTCGCCGACGTGGTGTACCTGGGCGTGTCGTCGGCCTTCCAGGCGAAGGATAAGGGCGTGGTCCAGCCGTACAAGCCGGCGCACTGGGACGACATTCCCGCCAACGAGAAGGACCCGCAAGGCTACTGGTTCGCGATCCACTCGGGCACGCTGGGCTTCTTCGTCAACAAGGACGCGCTCGAAGGCAAACCGGTGCCGCGTTCGTGGGCCGACCTGCTCAAGCCTGAATACAAAGGCATGATCGGCTACCTCGATCCGTCGAGCGCGTTCGTCGGCTATGCAGGCGCGGTGGCGGTGAACCAGGCGCTCGGCGGCACGCTCGACAACTTCGAACCGGGCCTCGACTGGTTCCGCAAGCTCAAGGCCAACGCACCGATCGTACCGAAGCAAACCGCCTACGCACGCGTGATGTCCGGTGAAATTCCGATCCTGCTCGACTACGACTTCGACGCCTATCGCGCCAAGTACAAGGACCACGCGAACGTCGAATTCGTGATCCCGAAGGAAGGCACGATCTCGGTGCCGTACGTGATGAGTCTCGTGAAGGGCGCACCGCATGAAGCGAACGGCAAGAAGGTGCTCGATTTCGTGCTCTCCGACGAAGGCCAGAAACTGTGGGCCGAAGCTTATCTGCGCCCGATCCGCGCCAACGCAATGAGCCCGGAAATCGCCGCCAGATTCCTGCCGGCCGCCGACTACGCACGCGCCAAGCCGGTGGATTTCGGCAAGATGGCGGAGAAGCAGTCGAGCTTCGGCGAGCGTTATCTCCAGGTGATGCATTGAACGACATTACGTTTCCGCTGCGCTGGCGCATTGCGTTGATCGCGCCGGCGCTGGCGGTGTTTATCGCGTTCTGGCTGTTGCCGATGGGTGCGCTCGCGCAACTGAGCGGCGACGGCCACGCCTTCGCCACCTATCGCGCCATGCTGACCAATCCGCGCTACATGTCGAGCCTCGGCGCGACCGTGCTGCTCTCGGCAGCGGTCACGGCGGCCACGCTGGTGTTGTCCGTGATCGCCGGCTTGCTGCTGGCGCGCCGCGAATTTCCGCTCAAGCGCACGCTGCTCGCGCTGCTCACCTTTCCGTTGGCGTTTCCCGGCGTGGTGGTCGGCTTCATGGTGATCATGCTGGCGGGACGGCAGGGGCTGATCGGCGCGCTCTCGCTCAAACTCACCGGCGACCGCTGGGTGTTCGCGTATTCGATGAGCGGCCTGTTTCTCGGCTACCTGTACTTCTCGATTCCGCGCGTGATCGTCACGGTGATGGCGTCGGCCACCAAGCTCGACGCGTCGCTCGAAGAAGCCGCGCGTTCGCTCGGCGCGTCGCCGTGGCGGATTACGCGCGACATCGTGCTGCCCGCGCTGTCGCCGGGTCTGATCGCGGCGGGCGCGGTGTGTTTCGCCACCGCGATGGGCGCGTTCGGCACGGCCTTCACGCTCGCCACCGACATCGACGTGCTGCCCATGACCATTTACACCGAGTTCACGCTGAACGCCAACATGGTGACGGCGGCCGGTCTCTCGATCGTGCTCGGCATCGTCACGTGGGTAGTGCTGGCATTCGCGCGCAGCGTCAGCGGTTCCGCCGTGGCGGCAAGCGCATGAGCGGCATCGTCAAATCCGGGGCAACCCGACAACCGGACCTCGCGTCTTCGATGGACAGTCTCCCCGCTCCTTTCCAGCCGGCCGCGAAGCCACGCTCGCGGTTCACGCTGCCGCCCTCGAGAAGCTGGCTCGCGGCCGGTCAATGGCTCGTCACGCTGCTGCTGTGCGCGTTTCTGATCGTGCCGGTCATCATGTCGATCATGGCCGGGCTGACGGTCAACTACTTCAAAGGCGTGTCGAGCGGACTCACGCTGCGCTGGCTCGTCGAAGTGTGGACGCAGTATCACGGCTCGGTGTTCCTGTCGCTCGAAGTCGCGGCGGCAACCCTGTTCATCACGCTGCTGACCGGCGTACCTGCGGGTTACGTGCTCGCGCGCAGCAAGACGCGGCTCTCGCGCATCATCGAGGAATTTCTGGTGCTGCCGATCGCGCTGCCCGGTCTCGCGTCCGCGCTCGCGCTGCTGGTGGTCTACGGCGGCTTCACGATGTTCCGTATGAGCGTGGTCTTTATCGTGGTGGGCCACGTGGTGTTCACGCTGCCCTTCATGGTGCGCGCGGTCGCCGCGGTCTGCGCGAGCAGCGATCTGCGCACGCTCGAAGAAGGCGCGGCGAGTCTCGGCGCGAGCTTCTGGCAGCGCTTCGTGACGGTCGTGCTGCCGAATGCGCGGCCCGGCATCGTAGCCGGCGCACTGGCGGTCGTGACGTTGTCGATCGGCGAATTCAACCTCACGTGGATGCTGCATACGCCCGACACCAAGACGCTGCCGGTCGGTCTCGCCGACACCTACGCGTCGTTGCGTATCGAGATCGGCAGCGCGTACACGATCCTGTTTTTCATCATGACGATGCCTCTGCTCGTCGCCATGCAATGGCTCGGCGTCGATGCGACCGGTCAGCGCAGCGCGGCGAAAAAACGCAGCACGGCTTCGGCATCGAAGTCCATCATCCAGTCCACGCCCACGTCCACGCCATGAAACTCGCCTCCGTTCCCATTACGCTCACGCAGTGCGCGAAAACGTTTCGCGGCACACGCGTGCTCGAACCGCTCGATCTGCGGATCGGCGCGGGTGAAACGCTGGTGCTGCTCGGGCCGTCCGGCTGCGGCAAGACCACCACGCTGCGCATGATCGCGGGTCTCGAAACGCCGGACGCGGGCGGCCGCATCGCCTTCGGCGACGAAGACGTGACCGCGCTGCCAATCGAAAAACGCCAGGTGGGCATGGTGTTTCAAAGCTACGCGCTATTCCCCAATCTGACGGTGCGCGGCAACATCGGCTATGGACTGAAGATCCGGCGCACGGCCGCGGACACCGCGCGTCAGCGCGTCGACGAATTGCTCGCCATGATGCGTCTCACCGCGCACGCCGACAAACCGATCGACCAGTTGTCGGGCGGCCAGCGCCAACGCGTCGCGCTGGCGCGCGCGCTCGCGGTGCAGCCGCGCGTGCTGCTGCTCGACGAACCGCTCACCGCCCTCGACGCACGTTTGCGCGACACCTTGCGCAGCGAGATGAACACGCTGTTGCGCGAGCTGGGTATCACGACGGTCTACGTGACGCACGATCAGGCCGAAGCGATGGAACTGGGCGACCGTATCGTCGTGATGAGCGCGGGCCGCATCGAGCAGATCGGCTCGCCGCGCGACATCTACTACCGGCCCGCGAATCGCACGGTGGCGCAGTTCGTCGGCACGATCAACCGGCTCGCGGGCGAACGCCGCGACGGCATGCTGACGACCACCGGCGGCGCGGTGCCGCTATCGTCCTTGCTGGACACCGCGCAGGGCAACGCCGCGCACGAAATCTTCTTCCGGCCGGAAGACGCGTATCTCGCCGATCCGGCCAACGCGCAATTGCGCGGTCACGTGGAAAGCACGGCGTTTCTCGGCGAGCGCACCCGTCTGACGATAGGCGGCGCCGCACCGGACGCGTTGCTGATCGACGTTGCGGGTCGCGTCGAACTGGCGCGCGGCACGCCGGTCGGCATCTCGATCGCGCAGGACGCGCTGATTGCGCTATCTTGACGACATCGCGCTGCTTGGCCAGAGCGCGCTATAAAAAGGACTACCCTATGCTGCTGGCTCAAATTAGCGACCTGCATATCAAACGGCCGGGCGCGCTCGCTTACCGCCGCGTCGACACCGGCGCGCATCTGGCGCGCTGCGTCGCCGCGCTCAACGCGCTCGAACCGCGTCCCGATGCCGTGATCATGACCGGCGACCTCGTCGACCAGGGCGATCCGGAACAATACGCCTACCTCAAAACGCTGCTTGCGCCGCTCGAGATTCCCTACTTCCTGCTGGTCGGCAATCACGACGAACGCGCCGCCTTGCGCGCGGCGTTTCCCGATCGTTCGGAATTGCACAGCGGCGGCGAGTTCGTGCATTACGCGGTGGATATCGGCCCGCTGCGTCTGATCGCGCTCGATTCGATGGTGCCGGGTCAAAGCGCCGGCTTGCTGTGCGACGCCCGGCTTGCCTGGCTCGCGACGCAACTCGACGCCGCGCAAGGCAAGCCGACGGTGGTCGCGTTGCATCATCCGCCGTTCGTGTGCGGCATCGGCCATATGGACGAACTGCGGCTCGACCCTGCGGCAGCCGACAAACTGGCCGCGTTGATCGCGCGTCATCCGAACGTGGAACGGGTGATCTGCGGCCACGTGCATCGGCCGATGTTCGTGCGCTTCGGCGGCACGATCGCCTGCGCCGTGCCGGCGCCCGCGCACCAGGTCGCGCTTGATCTGCGCGACGACGCGCCGTCCGCGTTCATGATGGAGCCGCCCGCGTACGCGCTGCATCGCTACGATCCGGCGACGGGTATCGTCACGCATCACGCGTATGTCGAGGCCGCCGATGGGCCGTATCCGTTCTATGAACCGGAAGGCGCGTTGATCGACTGATCCGCTCGCCTGATTCTGTCGCCCCGGGCCTTTCCGGCGCGGGGTAAACGCGTCACGCGGCCGTCCGCGCGGTCAGCACGATCTGCCCCGCTCCGGTATGATCGGCACGCTCAAGGACCGCGCATGGGCCGGTCCGTCGAACGTCGCCTCTCATGTCCACATCCAACCCGTCTTCTCCCGCTACCGCCGACCGGTCGTTGCGCGGTCTGCTGTTTCTGCTCGCGACCATTGCCGGTGTGTCGGTCGCGAACATCTATTACAACCAGCCGTTGCTCGACAATTTCCGCCAGTCGTTTCCGGCCGGCGCGTCATGGGTCGGCGCGGTCCCGGCCGTCACGCAACTCGGCTACGCCGCCGGCATGCTGCTGCTGGCGCCGCTCGGCGATCGTTTCGACCGGCGCCGGCTGATCCTGCTGCAAATCGTCGGCATGTGCGTCGCGCTGGTCGTGGCCGCCGCCGCGCCGACGCTGACGGTGCTGATCGTGGCAAGTCTGGCGATCGGTGTGCTCGCCACCATCGCGCAACAGGCCGTGCCGTTCGCCGCGGAACTCGCGCCGCCGGCCGAGCGCGGTCACGCGGTCGGCACGGTGATGAGCGGTTTGCTGCTGGGGATTCTGCTGGCACGCACGGCCTCCGGCCTCGTCGCCGAATACTTTGGATGGCGCGCGGTGTTCGCTCTGTCGGTCGTCGCGCTGCTGGTGCTGGCGGTCGTGATCATTCTGCGTCTGCCGAAGAGCCAGCCGACGTCGACCCTGCCGTACGGCAAGTTGCTGGTGTCGATGTGGCATCTGGTGGTCGAGCATCGCGCGCTGCGCGAGGCGTCGCTGACCGGCGCGGCCATGTTCGGCGCGTTCAGTATTTTCTGGTCGGTGCTGGCCTTGCTGCTGGCCGGCGCGCCGTTCCATCTCGGACCGCAGGCGGCGGGGCTGTTCGGGATCGTCGGCGCGGCCGGCGCGATGGCTGCACCGCTTGCCGGCAAGTTCGCCGACAAGCGCGGGCCGCAATCGATCATCACGGTGTCGATCGCGCTGGTGGCGATTTCGTTCGTGGTGTTCGGCGCATCGGCAAAGAGTATCGCCGGACTCGTGATCGGCGTGATCATTCTCGACATTGGCGTGCAGGCCGCGCAGATTTCGAACCAGTCGCGCATTTACGCGCTCAAGCCCGATGCACGCTCACGCGTGAATACGGTGTACATGGTGGCGTATTTCATTGGCGGCGCGTTTGGCTCCGGCGTCGGCGCGTTCGTCTGGCCGATGTTCGGCTGGCTCGGGGTCAGCGTGGCCGGACTCGCGTTCGCCGGGCTCGCGGCATGGAATCATCTGGCGTTGCCGGCTCGCGCGAAGCGTCAGGGTTTGCTTTGAAACGTGCAACGTGCAACGTTGAAGCGCTAGCCGCGCGAGGCGCTCATTGGCCGCCTCGCGCGTACGCATATTCATGCAGCGCGTCGATCACCCGGTCGAACTCGAACGACTTGTCGTAGAAGTGCCGCACGCCGTATTGCTCGCAACGCTCCCGGTACGCCGGCAACGCATGATTCGTGAGCACTGCGGCGAACACCGTGTCGATCAGCCCCTCGCGTTGCAAATACGCCAGCACGGGGACGCCCGAGCCCTGCTTGAGTTGCAGATCGACGATCACCGCGTCGAACGCCTCGTCGGCCAGCAACGCGATCGCCTGATCGGCGGAGTCGGCGTAAGCGCACACGCGCAGCAAACCGGAGGCGTCGATCGCTTCCACCAGGCTGCGGCGGATCAGCGGCGAATCCTCGATCAGCAGCACACGCAACGGCATATGACTCGCTGGCTCGGTCAGGGTGTCAGGTTCGCTGTTCATCGGCTGGTCTCGATCGTCCATTATTCGATCAAGCCATTCTTGATCGCGTAATAGGTCAGATCGGCATTGTTCGCCAAACGCATTTTCTCGAGCACGCGCGCCCGATAGGTGCTGACGGTCTTCACGGACAAATGCAATTCCTCCGCGATTTCAGTGGGAAGCCGGCCGGCCGCGAGCTTGCAGAAGATCTGGAACTCGCGCTCCGAGAGCGCTTCATGCGGCCGTCCCGCAGCGGGCTTGTCGAGATTGTCGGCGAGCGTATCGGCAACCGCCTCGGATAAATAACGATGCCCGCGCGCCACCGAGCGGATCGCCCGCACGATCTCCTCCGGCTCGCAATCCTTGTTCAGATAACCGTTCGCGCCAGCGCGCAGCAGGTTGATGGCGTACTGGCTCTCCGGATAGCCCGACAGAATCAGCACGCCCTGCTCGGGGCGCACCTGCTTGATCACGCGCAACGTGTCGATACCGTTTTTATCCGGCATTGCGATGTCGAGCAGCACCACGTCGAACGCCTGCTCGCGCACGAGGCTGATGGTTTCGTCGCCGGTGGCGGCTTCCGCCGCGACGCACATGTCCGGCTCGTCGGCGACGAACTGCCTGAAACCCCCTCGGACGATCGCATGGTCGTCGGCTATCAACACTCGAATCATCGGCTTGGTGTCCCTGCTGTGGAAACGCTCCAGAGCAGACATTGTAATGATCTCCGGCACGCTGGCGCGCCGGTCATGCAGAGCGTTACGGGATCCGGCCAGTCGTGCACCTCGTGCCGTTCATGCTACGTGCCACGGGCGCGGGAGCTTGCTTCATTCCAGACCCACCCGCGCCCGGCACGCATCGGCACGCATCGGCACGCGCCGACACAGCGTCGCCGCGCTTATTCCCGTCCTTCGAGAAGATCCGCCATGTCGTCGGCATGCTCTTCTTCGACCGCGAGGATGTCTTCGAACATACGGCGCGTCGTCACGTCCTTCTCGCCGAGATAGCGAACGATCTCGCGATACGTGTCGATGGCAATCCGCTCGGCGACCAGGTTCTCCTTGATCATGTCCGTCAGATTGTCGCCTTCCTTGTATTCGGAATGCGAGCGCGTCTTTAGGCCCTCCGGCGCAAAATCCGGCTCGCCGCCCAGTTGCACGATGCGCTCGGCGATGCGGTCGGCGTGCTCCTGCTCTTCGGCCGCATGTTCGGCGAACTCCGCCGCCACGGCTTCGGAGTTGATGCCCTTGGCCATGAAATGATGCCGTTTATAACGCAAAGTACAGACGATTTCCGTGGCTAGCGCGTCGTTGAGCAGTTTCAGCACGGTGTCGCGGTCCGCGCCGTAAGTCTGCGTGACCGGACCGTCGGACATATGCTTGCGCGCGTCCTCGCGAATCTTCTTCAGGTCCATCACGAACGGCTGGCTAGACGGAGTTTGTGTGGCGGCGCTCTGCGCACCTGGCGATTTCGACATTGAATTTCTCCTTAATCCGTATTGGGGGAACAACGCATCCCGCACGAATCGCGCCTGATGCGCCGGTCAAAGAGGAATCGCTGCGCCTCTACGTTCGGAACACGCCAAGCAGCAACGTGACCACGAAGACGACGAGGAAAATGTAGAACAGGATTTTCGCGATTTCCGCCGCGCCTGCTGCGATGCCGGTAAAACCGAACACGGCCGCAATGATCGCGATCACGAAAAAGACAATGGCGTAGTGAAGCATGGCAATTCTCCTTTCAATGGGGTTCGGCTCGATGTGCGAGCCGCGCTAATCGACGATCTTTTTCGTCACCACGAAGCCGAGCACGAGGAACACCACGCACAGAATCACGAACACGACAAACAGGAACTTCGCGATCGCGGCCGCCCCTGCCGCAACGCCGGTAAAGCCAAGCAGGCCGGCGATTATCGCGATCACGGCGAAGAACAACGCCCATTTCAGCATGGTGGCTTTCTCCCAAAAGAATGAATGAACGATCAAGGCTCATGCTATCGATCGGTGCGCGAAGGCGCATTCCGACGCAGGCCGGTTTTCGTGTGAGAATCCGCTTACATTGGATTACGGCAGCGTTACGATGGTGGACGTTACACTGATGCCCCATCCGAGGAGCCCAATGTGCCAAATGCGCAGAACACGTCGAACCTGCAAACCCCGCGCGATCCAGCGGCGGCGACGCGACTGAGTCAATGGATGCACAACCGCAGCTGGGCCATCGCGATGACAGTCGCGATCGTCATCACCGTGGGCGGCCTCGTGATTCTGGAGACCGCGCGCGAGCGCATTGCCGCCGAGTACGAGACCGCGCTCGACGCCCGCGACGTCACCGTGCAACTGAGCACGCTCGCCAGCCAGCTCTCCAACCTGAGCGCGCAGCAAAGCGATTTTCTTCTGACGAAGCAGGACGCCACCGCGCAGGCCTATTGCGCGAGCGCCGCACGGATTCGCCAGAGCGAACAGCAGTTGAACCGCTTCTATCGCAGTGGCAAGGCGGATAACGCCGAACTCACGAGCTTCACGCAGATTCTGGCGCTGATCGAAGCACGCATCGGCGCGGGCGCCGCCGCCCTGCAACGTGCGGCGCCGCATCCGCTGGATCTGGCCGCGTGCGGGCCGCTGAGCGCGGCGAATCCGGCCGACGCGTCGCTGGTGGACAGCACCCTCACGCTGCTACGCGATAACGAGGACCGCCGCGCGCAGCACGCGCTCGCCGCGAGCCGCGCGGATCAGCGCATTTCGACGCTGTGCGCGGCGGGTCTGTCGGCGTTGAATATCGTGTTGTTCATTCTGCTGTTTCGCAATCTCGGCATTCAGATCGATCGCCAGGCGCGCGTGCAGCGTCAGTTGATCACGCAACAGGAAGAACTCGATCAGCTCGTCGGCGAACGCACGCGTCAGCTCGAAGCGCTGGGCTGGCATTTGCAGGCGGTCAGCGAAAACGAAAAGACCCAGCTCGCGCGCGAACTGCACGACGAACTCGGCGCGATTCTGACCGCCAGCAAGATGGACGTGGCGTGGGCCAACCGCAAGCTGAAGGACAGTGCGCCGGAAATCGCCGACAAACTAAAACGCGCGCTCGTCAATCTCGACCAGGGCATTGCGCTCAAGCGCCGCATCATCGAAGACATGCGGCCTACCGTGCTGGCCAATTTCGGGCTCGTCACGGCGCTGCGCACGCTCGCCGACGAAGCTGCGCAACGCAACAACTGGACGCTCGATCTGCATCTGCCCGCCGACGATATCCAGCTCGACGAGCAGACCGAGATCGCGCTGTTTCGTGTCGCCCAGGAGTCGCTGACCAATGCCGCCAAGTACGCGCGGGCGTCGAAGGTGTCGATTGCGCTGGAGGTCGGCGATGGCCAGGTCGCCCTGCACATCGCCGACAACGGCGTGGGCATCATGCCGGCCGATCTGAAGCGCACCCACACGCACGGGCTGCTCGGCATGCGCCAGCGCGTCGCCGCGCACGGCGGGCGTTTCGACATCCGGCGCGGCGAACCGAACGGCACCGACATCGACGTGATGATGCCAAGCGTCAGCACCGCGACGCCGTCGATCGATCTGCCGCCGGCCACGCCCACGCGCACGCCCGTCTAGCAACGTGCGGACGCACCTCGCCCCTGCGCTTGTAGGAGTGCGCCGACGCAAACACCGGAGCCCACCTACAACAAAATCGCGGTGCAACTGACAGCGCCGCCCCCGCCCTTTTTTTAACATGCAATCAGACCGGATCGACTGGCGATCTGACACAAGCCCCGGTCGCACGTGCCGGACACGACGGGCACGTCAACCGATGCATTCTCGACACGGAGAACTTTCATGACTCGACTGATCGCTTTGCTTCTCATTGCAGGGACCGCTGCGCTCGCAGGTTGCAACACGGTGGCCGGCGCCGGACAGGACATCTCGAAGGGCGGTAACGCCATCACGAACTCGGCGGATCAGGCGAAGTAAGCTGGTAGCCGGGCGACTTGTGGAGGCGCTTTCGCGGCGCCGATGCGAGTTCGCTGCTTGATGTTGCTTGATGTTGCTTGACGCTGAGTCAGGCTGCGTCACGCTGAGTTTTGCAGGCAAGGAAAGCCCGTCGCGGGTCATCTAGCGACGGGCTTTCTTTCATGGGCAGCGCAGGCGTGCCCACATTGCCCGCCCGCCCGCTCGCGCGGTGCACGTGCGCGACGTTCGCTGCCGGTTCAACTCGTCACCGCGCCCTGCACGCACCGCGCTCCCCGCGAGCGAAGCAATTCCCACCCGCACAAACAAAACGGCGACCCACTCACGTGGATCGCCGCTCCGTCCTCCCCAGGACTGTCCCCCGCTCACAGGCGCTACGCGCGCCTGCGAGCGCGGCGTGCTTACATGCCCGTCAGCGTATTGGTCAGTTCCTGACTCGGCGTGCCGGTGTTGCCGTTCTGCGCGATCAGCAGATGGATCTGCCCCGGCAGCAACTGGCTGAGCGTGCCGCCGATCGGCACCGACGTGATCAGCCAGTCGGCGTTGTTCGACAGCGAGAACGCGGCCGACTGGAAGATCGGCGTCTTGCTGCCGGAGACGGTTGCGATCAACTCGTATTGGCCGCCGGACACATAAATCGAATCCTGGCCGCTGGCCGGCACGGCGTTCTTGTACTGCACGCCCGTCATGGTCGGCGTGAGGGTGCTGACGTCGGTCGTCCCGGCCGGCACCAGGTACAGATCGAGATTGCCCGCGTTCTGCGACGCGTTGAAGCCGCGCAGACGCGCGCTATTGGACAGCAGGCCCTTGTCGAACGGATCGTCGATCAGGCCGATGTCCGGTGCCGTGACGTTCGGCAACGCGATCACGGTGTAGTCGTGACCGTTCGCGACGTTCGGGAAATTGCCGCTCGCGAGCGCGGTGGTCGTGCCGGTCGCCGCGTAGGCGACCGTGGTCGAACCCGTGCCGATATTGGTGAGATTGGTCACGCCTTTATAGGCGACGTTGGTCTGCCCCGACGGCGCGGTGCCGCTCACGAGAAAGTCGAGTGCCGGACTGCTGGGATTCGCGTTGATGAAATGAATCTCCGGATTCGTGATGCCGAGTTCCTTGCCCACGTCGCTGGTGCCGCCGCCACCGCAGGCGCTCAGAAGGGACGCAACAGCAGCCATTGCCGCCATGGTTCGGATCGTTTTCATTGTGTTCACCTATATCGATGTCGGGCTCATGGCGCATTGCTCATGGCCCATTGATTTATGGGTGCTTCGCTTCGAACCTCGGAACGTCCGACACCGGTTTCGTCGCTGCTTCGAATGGTGTCTGGACGGCGTTCCGAAACGGAGCACTCCCTCCTTCCCTGCCGCACAACGCGCCTGTTCGGGGAGCGGCGCGGTCCGTGTCGTTGGACGCTCGCATTGAGCAATGCACGTGCCGCGGGGGCAAAGTTGGCTCGTGGCGACGCAAGAATGTCTTACGGCGCAACGATTTGCGTGGATTAGAATTTTTCCTCGGAGGGTTGGCACGACGCCCGGTGTATCGTTCGTCCGCGTCCCATACTTACACGGTCCCCCGCATGCCTTACCAACGCTTACTCGCCGAGCTCGATCTCGGCTTCACCCGCTTGCGCAACCGCGTGGTGATGGGTTCGATGCACACCGGCATGGAAGACCGCTTCTGGCATTACCCGAAGCTGGCCGCCTACTTCCGCGAGCGCGCCAAAGGCGGCGTGGGTCTGATCATCACCGGCGGCATCTCGCCGAATCGCGAAGGCTGGCTGCTGCCGTTCGGCGGCACGCTGAACTCGGTATTCGATCTGCGCAACCACCGGCAGTTGACCGAGGCCGTGCACGCCGAAGGCGGCAAGATCGCGTTGCAGATCCTGCATGCGGGCCGTTACGGCTACCAGCCGTTCGTGGTGTCGGCCTCCGCGCTCAAATCGCCGATCTCGAAGTTCAAGCCGCGTGCGCTCACCGTGAGCGGCATCGCGAGGACCGTGCGCCACTACGCGCGCTGCGCGCGGCTCGCGCAACGCGCGGGCTACGACGGCGTCGAGATCATGGGCAGCGAAGGCTATCTGCTCAACCAGTTCCTGTGTCCGCGCACCAACCAGCGCACCGACGGTTACGGCGGCAGCATCGAAAATCGCCTGCGGCTCGCACGCGAGATCGTCGAGCGGGTGCGCGCGGCGTGCGGCGAACGCTTTATCGTCGTGTACCGGCTCTCGCTGATCGATCTGGTGGAAGGCGGCAATACCTGGGACGAAACCGTGCAGGTCGCCCAGGCACTCGAAGCGGCCGGCGTGACGATGTTCAATACCGGCATCGGCTGGCACGAGGCGCGCGTGCCGACTATCGTGACGTCGGTGCCACGCGCGGCGTTCGCCGAACTCAGCGCGCGTCTGAAGGCCTCGGTCAAGGTGCCGGTGATCGTGTCGAACCGTATCAATACGCCTGAAGTTGCCGAAGCCCTGCTCGAACAGGGCGCCGGCGATCTGGTGTCGATGGCGCGGCCGCTGCTGGCCGATCCCGAGTTCGTCGTGAAGACCGCCGAAGGCCGCGCGCACGAAATCAACACCTGTATTGCGTGCAATCAGGCCTGCCTCGATCACACCTTCAAGAATCAGCGCGCGTCGTGCCTCGTGAATCCGCGCGCGGGACGCGAGACCGAACTGGTCTATCACCCGGTCGCCGGACCGCAGGCTGTGCGTTCGGTGGCGGTGGTCGGCGCGGGGCCGGCGGGCTTGTCGGCGGCGACCGTGGCGGCCGCGCGCGGGCATCGCGTGACGCTGTTCGATGCGAACGCGAGCATCGGCGGCCAGTTCAATCTGGCGATGCGCGTGCCCGGCAAGGAAGAGTTCAGCGAGACCATCCGTTACTTTCAGAGCCAGTTGCAGCGGCATCGCGTCGACGTGCGACTCGACACGCGCGTCGATGCCGCGCTGCTGGCGGCCGGGGCTTACGACGACGTGATCGTCGCCACCGGCATCGTGCCGCGGCGGCCGGCGATTACCGGCATCGACGGGCCGAACGTGCTGTCTTACGTGGACGTGTTGCGGGGCGCGCCGGTCGGGCGCCGCGTCGCGGTGATCGGCGCGGGCGGCATCGGTTTCGACGTCAGCGAGTTCCTGCTGCATCGTAAGGGTGATGCTCTGCCGACGCCGCGCGATGCGTGGCTCGACGAATGGGGCGTGGATCTCGCGGTGCGGGAACGCGGCGGCCTCAAGGCGCCGGTCGCGCCGCAGCCGCCGCGCGACATCTGGTTGCTGCAGCGCAAGGCCGGCAAGCTGGGCATGGGACTCGGCAAGACCTCGGGCTGGGTGCATCGCGCGACGCTGGCGAGAAACGGCGTGAAGATGCTCGGCGGCGTGTCGTACCGGGAGATCGGCGCGCGCGGTTTGAAGATCGAGCGTGACGGTGCCGAGGAATGGCTCGAGGTGGATACGATCGTGGTGTGCGCGGGGCAGGATTCGCTGCGCGATCTGCATCCGGTGACGGCGGAGAACGCTGCCGCGCGGACCGGTGGCCCGCGCTATCACGTGATCGGCGGCGCCAGGCTGGCGGGCGAACTCGACGCGAAGCGGGCGATCCGCGAGGGCGCGGAAGTGGCGGCGGCGCTTTAGTTTAGGGGCTTGAGTTGGTCAGGCGTGCGCTGTGCGGGTGGTCGTGCTGTGCGGTTGAGTCGTGCTGTGCGGCTGGGTCGAGCGAGAACGGTGGCTTTGTCGAACAGTTCGCCGGTTCGCCCGCACGTCGGTTCGCCAGTTAGCCGGTTCGCCAACGCTCCTTCCCCCCTCGCGCCCCTCAAACAGCCAGCCCCTTCTTCCGGTAATCGAACCAGAACGACAGCCCCACGCTCGCCAGAATCACCACGGTCGCGATCACCGTGGAATGCGTGACCGGCTCGCCAAGCAGCAGCGCGCCAAGCGCGACCGCGACCACCGGGTTCACGTACATACAACTGCTGGCAATGATCGGACTGGTGTGCCGGATCAGAAAACCATACGCGACATACGCGGCCATCGTGCCGATCAGCATCAGGTAGATAAACGCCAGCACCGGCAGAAAATGCACGTCGAGCATCCGCTCGCCGGAGACCCACGCCACCATGCTCGACATCGCGCCACCCAGGCCGATCTGCAGCGAGGTCGACAGAAACAGATCCGACGGCAACTTCAGACGCCCGGCCAGATGTGCGCCGCCCGCCCAGAAAAGCGCGCCGCACAGGATCGCGAGACTGCCGCCCGCCGACCCCGGCGAGTTGTCGCCGTGACTCAGAATTGCAATGCCCACGAGCCCCAGCCCGACCGCGAACCACTCGCCCCGGCCGATCTTGCGCCCCGCTACCGCCGCGATCACCGTGGCGAACAGCGGCACGGTCGCCACCATCACCGCGGCGGTGCCGGTGCCGACGGTGCGCATCCCGAACGCCAGCATGCCGCTCGACAAACCGACCAGCATCGTGCCGACCAGCCCGGCATTGCGGATTTCGGCGAGACTCGGCCAGACCGGCTTGCGGCGCATCGCGAAGATAAACAGGCCGATACCGGCAAACAGATTGCGCATGCCCGACAGCAGCAAAGGCGGAAACGAGCCGAGCGCGACGTGCACGGCGAGATACGTCGAGCCCCACACGAGGTAGACGACGCCCAGCGCCAGCGCGATCTGGCCATTGCGCGACTGCGGTAGGCGGATCGGGAAGCGACGCGGAAAATTGCGCAAAAAGCGCTCGGGGAGTTGCGGCGACATGCGTTCAACCCGCCCCTGCCGCTAACGGTTCCGCGTCCCCGCGGACGACCCGGTGACGGGATGGCGGACACCGCATCGGCGATGCGGTCGGACGGGCGAGGCTGGCGGACATGTGGTGGAACGGAAGGACGATAAATGGCCAAAGGGCCACAGCGCCGCGCGTTCGAACGGAGTCGATTCGCGGCGAACACGCGCCAAATGCCTGGCGCGCACCGCATTATGCAGTAAGCGCCCACCGCGCCAGTCGAAAGAATCGTAACTTTTTAGCGTACTTGCAACAAAAAAACCGGGGAGTTTTCCCCGGCCTGGGCACCGCTTCGGCACCGCCGCGTTCACGCTATGCGACGGGCATCGACCGGATGCGTCAGTTGGCCATGGCGCCCGACGCTTCGTGCTTCATGCCCATCGCGTCGCCGCTCTTTTTCATCTTGTCGTGCTTCATCGTGTTCTTTTTCATGCTGTCTTTCGACATGCTGTCCTTGGACATGGAATCCTTCGACATGGTGTCTTTCGACATGGCGTCGTTGGACATCGCGCCGCTGGCTTGCGCGAAGGCGGCGCCGCCGCTGGTCAGAAGAGCGACGGCCACTGCTGCGATTGCGAACTTTTTCATGGGATAACTCCGTTGTTGTGGATGATTCAAAACCGGCCGATCGGGCGACCTGATCCATTGAGCGCGTGATCGCCGGCGTATTTCCGAAGCTTCTGCCGCCCGGGGGTGCGTGACGGGCCGGACGTCGTCGCCGGCTCATCGCGCGGCCCGCGTGCGTCAGGAGCCTCCGAACCAGTTGTAGCCCTGGTCGACCCAATAGCCGCCGGGGAACGTGTTGGTGACGAACATCTCGACGATGTGCTTCGGATTCTTGTAGCCGAGCTTGGTCGGCATGCGCAGCTTCATCGGGAAGCCGTATTTCGCGGGCAGACGCTCGCCGTCGTAGTCGAACGTGAGCAGCGTCTGCGGGTGCAGCGCGGTCGGCATGTCGATGCTTTCGTAGTAGTCGTCCGCGCATTTGAAACCGACGTATTTCGCGCTGGTGTCCGCGCCGATGCGTCGCAGAAAATCGCCGAACGGCGTGCCGCCCCAGCGGCCGATCGCGCTCCACCCTTCCACGCAGATGTGCCGCGTGATCTGCTCGGCGTGCGGCAACGCGTACAACTCGGGCAGACTCCACGTGCGCTGACCTTTGACGAGGCCGCCGATCTTCAACTGGTAGTCGGCGCCGTCCACGTCGGGCACGTCGTCGATGCCGTAGAACGCGTTGAACGGGAACGGTCGCGTTATCTGCGCTTCGGTGTAGGTCGGCGCGAGTTGCTTCGGATCGAATAGCGCGGCCTGCGCACGGTCGTTCAGGCGCGACACCGCGGTCAGGAATTGGTTGACCGAGTCGTTGTCGGTGAGCGAGCAGCCGGTCAGCATCGACAGGCCGCCGAGCGTCAACAGGCGCTTGCCGAACAGGCGCCGCGACGGCATGGTGAGTTCGCGGCGGGCGTCGATCAGGATCGACTCGCGGTCGAGCGTCTGGCCGGCGGGTCGCGAGGGGGGTCGAACAGGCTTGTTCATGATTCGAGTTCCATAACGTTCGGTAGCGGCGGCTCGGTGGTAACCAGCCGGCGGCTCAGCGGCCGCGCAACATGGCCAGCAACGAGCGAGGCACCAGCGCCACCATCGCCAGATGCACGGCGATGAACGCGGCCATCAGCGACATCGCGCAGAAGTGGACGATGCGGGCGTTGTCGTAGCCGCCCATCAGTTCGCGCAGCAGCGGAAACTGCACCGATTTCCAGATCGCGAGGCCCGACAACACCAGCGCGATCAGATCGCAAACCACGAACAGGTAGGCGAATTTCTGCACCGCGTTGTAGACGCGGAGATCGGCGTGCGACAGCTTGCCGGTCAGCGCGGCGATAAAGTCGCGCAGCACCGCGCGCGGCGACACCGGCAGGAATTTGCGGACGAAACGTCCGCTCGCGAGGTTCAGCGCGAGATACAGCAGACCGTTGAACACCAGCAGCCACATCGCCGCGAAATGCCATTGCAGCGCGCCGCCCAGCCAGCCGCCGAGCGTGATGCCAGGGGGGAAGCGAAACGTCGGGAAAATCGGCGAGGCGTCGTAAATGCGCCAGCCCGACAGCATCATCAGGATCGCCGCGAGCGCGTTGAGCCAATGCGTGACGCGCACCCATACCGGGTGAATCGCGCCGGGTTTCGGTACGGCGGGCGGTGCGAGGTGCGGCTCGCTATCGCGTAATGCGTGAGGGATTGCCATGGCGGTCTCCTGTCGAACAGAGTGGGCGTGTCATCCTGAGTTAACGCTTTCGCGCTGCCTTGGGTGCAATAGCGCTTACCCTGATCCCCTTCAAGAAAGTTGCGGCGAACAGCCGGACGGCGCTCACTGGCAGCCCGCCAGTTCGGCCACTTGCAGCACGTCGCCGGTCGCATCGTTTTCGACGAAACCGACCACGCCGAAACGATCGGCGCTGCCGCCGGCATCGGCGCCGGTCGCGTCGACGCGAATCTCGCGATGAATCTGCGCATGGCCGCCGACCAGCGGCACCGGCCCGATCCATTGCCGCACCACGCGCTCGTGATGCAAGGTGGCCCCGCTGTTTTCGCCCGCGCCGACGTGCGAGCTCAGCGCGTTCTCATAAACGGCGATGTACGCGTTGAGTTGCCCGGCAGGATCCGCGGCCTTGCTGGTGAATTGCGCGGCGACATTGAAGGCGCCCGGCGCCTGCGGATTGAGTTCGAGCGCAACGTTTGCCTGAGCCGGTTCGGCAACCAGCGTGCCGATGCGGCTGTCGAAACTGTCGCGTTGCGACCAGCTACGCAGTTCGCGCCCGGACACGAAGATTTCCGGCGTATAGATGGTGTGGCCGCCGGCGAGATCGGTCAGCGTTTGCTGCCGTTCGGTGAAACGATGTTGCGAGAAACGGTCGGTCCAGCCGAGGCTGTTCCAATAGTCGACGTGCAACGCGAGCGGCACGATGCTTTGCGTCGCGCCGCTGTTTTTCCATTGGCTCAACCAGTTGTCGGCGGGCGGGCAGCTATTGCAGCCTTCGCTGCTGTAAAGCTCCACCAGCGCGACGCGATGCGCCGGGCTGTGTGCGCTGCAGACGGCGGCGGCCGCGTCGGCGAGGCCACTGGCCGCGAGCAGGCTGAGCGCGGCCATGCACGCGATGGCTCGCGTGAAGCGGCGGGTACGGGCGGTTTGCATGACATGCTCCCATCAGGATCTGCACGTTTGTCGAACCGCCCACTCGCTTATGACAGGTCTTGCGAAATTTTTTTCCGCTGCCCTGCCCGCTCGCCGCGCATGGCTCAGTCGTGACTTATCACCACCGTCACGCGCGTGTCCGGCGTGGTGTTCATCGGCGCGACATCGTCACACTGGGTACGGCCAGTCTGTCAGGCGCGTTAACCGCACCGGCAGGCGCGGCCTTGGATGACACGCGCACGCGTGGCCGAACCGATACCACGCAGACGGCGCGTCGCGGCGTCGAACGAAGAGACCCAAAACCCCGTGCTAACATTCTCCTTTCAGTTGCGCCGTATTTTTATTCTCGCGGCGCCGAACCGATTCGATCCCGAACTTGCCGGCCAGCCCCATGCGCTTTTCGATTTCCACTGCCCACATCCGCTTGCGCCCGTGCCGCGCAACCGGTTGCGCGCGCAAGGAATTCACCCCGCAGCGCATTAGCGAGCCGGCCCGAATGCTTCGCCGAACGCTTCTGCGAACACTCCCCCGACTTCTCCCGCTCTCCGCCGCCCGGCGCCCGATCTAACGCAGCCCGCTCCATGCCCGAGCCGCGTAGTGGGGCTCCGGGCCGATCTCTTCCGCATGCTGTTCCCTCACCCGCAGATCGCACTGGAGTACCGTCGTGAAGAAGACGAAAACCTGTTACCTCACCGAGCTCGACGTCGTCCGTCTCGAGAAACACGCGGCCGCGCCCGGCGCCGACGCCCGCTTGCAAGACATGCTCGACCAGGTCCTCGAACGCGCCGTGATCGTCGACTCGCGCGAGATTCCCGCGAACATCGTCACGATGAATTCGCAGGCCATTCTGGTCGACGAAACCAGCGGCGAGCAGATGACGTGGACCGTCGTCTATCCGCCCGAGGCGGAGTTCGCGCGCGGCCGCCTGAATGTGTTTTCGCCACTCGGTCTCGCGCTGCTTGGCGCCAGACGCGGCGAGAAAATTCGCTTCATGCCGCCGAGCGGCGCCGAGAAAGTGCTGAAGCTCGAGAAGATCCTGTTCCAACCCGAAGCCGCCGACGACTTCACGCGGTGAAGCGGCCGCGCTGCGGCGCGGATCATGCGCCGCAGCATGCCGGTCGGGCTTATCTCTAGAAGAATAGGTCGCGGCCGGCGAGAGTGGTACTCGCGGTGACAGCCGCGGTAATACCCGGTATCCGACTTTTCAGGATGGGTTGCCAAGCAGCGCCCGGCCGGTGTATCGTGTGCGCTGCTAACGCGGGGGTCCTGCGTCGCACGGAGGTTGGAGGTCCGTGCTGCGTGGGTGAGAAATACCCTTTGAACCTGATCTGGATAATGCCAGCGCAGGGAAGCGTACGGATTTCGCACCTGGTCTACTGCTTCATCTCCCGCGATCTCCGACTTCTTCCGTCTCGTCTCCTGCTTAGCCGCCCCACATTGCTTTGGCATGGGACCGGAATAGGCATTCAAGCGCCAACTCCGGTCAACCTAGGAGATAACGCATGAACGCCAACCCGAAATTCCTTTCCGCCGACGCGCACGTCGACGAAGCCGCTGTCGCGCCGCTGCCGAATTCCCGTAAGGTCTACGTGACCGGTTCGCGTGCCGACATCCGCGTGCCGATGCGCGAGATCTCGCAGGCGGACACGCCGGACAGCTTCGGCGGCGAGAAAAATCCGCCGGTCTATGTCTACGACACGTCGGGCCCCTACTCCGATCCGGACGCCAAAATCGACATTCGCGCCGGTCTGCCCGCGCTGCGTCAGGCGTGGATCGAAGAGCGCGGCGACACCGAAGCGCTGACGGGTCTGTCGAGCGACTTCAGCCGCGAACGCGCCGCCGACACCGCCACCGCCGACCTGCGTTTCAAGGGCCTGCACCGCACACCGCGCCGCGCGATCGCCGGCCAGAACGTCTCGCAGATGCACTACGCACGCAAGGGCATCATCACGCCCGAAATGGAATACATCGCGATTCGCGAGAACCAGCGCCGTGCGGAGTATCTGGAGAGCCTGAAGACGAGCGGCCCGAACGGCGAAAAGCTCGCCGCGATGATGGGCCGGCAACACCCGGGCCAGGCGTTCGGCGCGAGCGCGTTCGGTCCGAACGGCCTCACCGCGATCACGCCGGAATTCGTGCGTGAAGAAGTCGCCCGCGGCCGCGCAATCATCCCGAACAACATCAATCACCCGGAAAGCGAGCCGATGATCATCGGCCGCAACTTCCTCGTGAAGGTGAATGCGAACATCGGCAACTCCGCCGTGACGTCGTCGATCGGCGAGGAAGTCGACAAGATGACGTGGGCGATCCGCTGGGGCGGCGACACGGTGATGGACCTGTCCACCGGCAAGCACATTCACGAAACGCGCGAATGGATCATCCGCAATTCGCCGGTGCCGATCGGTACGGTGCCGATTTACCAGGCGCTGGAAAAGGTCAACGGCAAGGCCGAAGACCTGACCTGGGAAATCTTCCGCGATACGCTGATCGAACAGGCCGAGCAAGGCGTCGACTACTTCACGATCCACGCGGGCGTGCGTCTGCAATACGTGCCGCTCACGGCGAAGCGCATGACCGGCATCGTGTCGCGCGGCGGCTCGATCATGGCGAAGTGGTGCCTGGCTCACCACAAGGAAAGCTTCCTGTACGAGCATTTCGAGGACATCTGCGAAATCATGAAGGCCTATGACGTGGCCTTCTCGCTCGGCGACGGCCTGCGTCCCGGCTCGATCTACGACGCCAACGACGAAGCGCAACTCGGCGAACTCAAGACGCTCGGCGAACTCACGCAGATCGCGTGGAAGCACGACGTGCAGACCATGATCGAAGGCCCCGGTCACGTGCCGATGCAGCTGATCAAGGAGAACATGGACCTGCAACTGGAATGGTGTGACGAAGCGCCGTTCTACACGCTGGGACCGCTCACCACCGACATCGCGCCGGGCTACGATCACATCACGTCGGGTATCGGCGCGGCGATGATCGGCTGGTTCGGCACGGCGATGCTGTGCTACGTCACGCCGAAGGAACACCTCGGCTTGCCGAACAAGGACGACGTCAAGACCGGCATCATCACCTACAAGCTCGCCGCGCACGCCGCCGATCTGGCGAAAGGCCATCCGGGCGCGCAGGTGCGTGACAATGCATTGAGCAAGGCACGCTTCGAATTCCGCTGGGAAGACCAGTTCAATCTCGGTCTCGACCCGGACAAGGCGCGCGAATTCCACGACGAAACGCTGCCGAAGGATTCCGCCAAGGTCGCGCATTTCTGTTCGATGTGCGGTCCGCACTTCTGCTCGATGAAGATCACGCAGGACGTCCGCGAATTCGCCGCGCAACAAGGCCTCTCCGACGACGACGCGCTGCAGAAAGGCATGGAAGTGAAGTCGATCGAGTTCATGAAGAAAGGCGCGGAAATTTATCAGCGTCAATAACGGTTGAAGCGTTTGCCGGGCGATGCGATTGCGTCGCCCTTAAAGCGCACGATGCGTTGCAGTACCGAAGCCCGCCATTGCGCGGGCTTTTTTTGTGCTCACGGCCAGGCACGCCGCATGCTGACAGAAGGGAAACACCTGATTACGAATAACTCACTTCCACGGGAGTCAGCATCATGAAATCGATCCGACAAATCAGTGCGCTCGCCACGCTCGTCGCCGTGGTGGCCAGCCTTTCCGCCTGTGGCGACATGAGCCGTCAAGGCCGCGATACGGCCATCGGCGCGGGCCTGGGCGGCGCGGCGGGCGCGGCGATCGGCGGCAACGCGCTGTCGACGGTGGGCGGCGCGGCGGCGGGCGGCATCATCGGTAATCAGGTGGGCAAGTAACGCCGACGTGCGAGCGGCCGACTTCGGCAATGCCGGTCCGCCGCCTCGTCCATGGCTTGCAATGACCTGAAATAAGCCGTTACGGTTTTGCAATCCTGCATGCATCCTCGCGGCGTAAGCTCATGGGATCACGCCGCCGGCCGGCGTTCGATATAACCAGGAGCGCGTCATGAAGTCCCGCGTCGTCAATTCGTTCCGTGCGTTCGGCCAACGGCTGCCGCACGGTTTTTACCGTCGCCTGTCCAGTCTTTCGCGAAACGGCATCGCCCTCGGCGGTGCCGTCTGCGTGTTGACGCTGTCCGGTTGCTATTACCCGTACGGCTACTATCCGGGCGCTTACTCGCCGTACTACGCCACGGTCCCCGCCGGCGCGACCCAGCAGGATCTGGGCGTGGCGCAGAACGATCCGGCCGCCCTGCAACAACAGCAGCAACTGCAGGCGCAACAGGCCCAACAGGCGCAGTCGCAAGCGCGGGCGGCCCAGCAGGTACCGCCGGCCACCTACGCGACCGCGGTGGTTCCGCCTCCGCCGGTCTATGTCGCGCCGGCTTATCCCGCTTACTACGCGCCGCCGGTTTATCCGGCTTACCCGGCGTATTACGGCGGTTATCCGGGTTGGTACGGGCCGTCGGTGTCGATCGGCTTCGGCTTCGGCGGTTACTGGGGCGGGCATGGCGGCTGGGGCGGCGGGCACGGCCACTGGCATTGATCGATTGGCGCGGACTGGTGCCGATTGGCGCTGATTGACGCCGATTGACGCCGATTCTCACCGATTCGCACTTGTTGGCGCTGGCCTTCTCCGCTTCGCCCTTTCTCTACTTCCGCTCGCGTATCGGGTCGCCGGTTCCTTTCGTGAACCCTTGACCGGATACGCTCGCGCGGCCGTCCAGAGCGCCGCGCGACGCCTGCGTCATGCTCGACGCGCGGCCCAATCCGTCAGGCGGCATACACCGTTATCCCGCCTTCGTCCCGCGCCCGTAGTTTCCCTTCTTGACCTACCCCAGCCGAGTTCTATGCTTCTGTAGAACCGCACGCAGTACCCGTTTAAATAAGCGCCCCGGCCCGCTTCACCGTCGCCGCCGGCGCCCATCCGTCCTAACGACGCGCCCCGTAGTGCGTGGTCTCGCGTCGAGTCCGAACAACAACGAAGGAGACGCGATGTTTCATCAACTACTCACTCCGGTCGGCAACTCACTGCCGCTCTCGTTTCTGGTCGCCGCGCTGCCGATCATCGTCGTGCTGCTCCTGCTCGGCTGGGCGCGGCGGCCGGCCTGGCAGGCGTCGCTCGCGGGGCTGATCGTCGGTCTGATCGTGGCGATCGCCGTCTGGCAATTTCCGGTGGGACTCGCCTTCGACTCGGTCGCCAACGGCGCGGTGTTCGCCTGCTGGCCGGTCATGTGGATCGTCTTCACGGCGATCCTGCTGTACAACATCTCGCAGCGCTCGGGCCGCTTCGCTGCCTTCCGCATGTGGATGATCGACAATCTGCCGAACGACCGGCGCGTCGTGCTGGTGGTGATCGGCTTCTCGTTCGGCGCGCTGCTCGAAGGGATTTCCGGTTTCGGCACGCCGGTCGCGATCACCAGTTCGCTGCTGATCCTGCTCGGCTTTCCGACCCTCGAAGCACTCACCTTCACGCTGATCTTCAATACCGCGCCGGTCGCGTTCGGCGCGCTGGGCGTGCCGATCACCGTGCTTGGCGCGGTCACGCACCTGCCGGCCGATTCACTCGCCAAAATGGTCGGCCGTCAGTTGCCGTTCTTCGCGTTCCTGTTGCCGTTCTATGTGATCGGCGTGTACGCCGGCTTTCGCAACATGCTGCGCGTGTGGCCGGTGCTGCTGGTGTCGGGCGCGAGCTTCGCGCTAACCCAGTTCGTCGCGTCGAACTACGTGAACTACAGCCTGACCGACGTGCTGTCGTCGATGGTGTCGCTGATCCTGACGATCGCCTTCCTGCGCGTCTGGCGCCCGGCGGTGGATCCGAAGTTCGCGATCAACATCGACCGGGTCGGCGAGGTGCGCGGCAAGATCGGCGGCGGCCAGGGCTGGTATCCGTGGATCATCGTGTCGATCGTGGTGATCATCTGGACCGTCGCGAAGATCTTCCTGATCGGCGACGTCAAGGTGCCATGGCCGGGACTCGACAAAGCCGTCTTCATCACGCTGTACAACACGCCATATAGCGCCGTGTGGGATTTCCAGCCGCTGGCCACCGGCACCGCCATTCTGGTTGCGGCGATCATCACGGCGTTCGTGGTCGGGCTGAGCGCGAGCGAGTTCGGCAAGGCGATCGCCGATACCTGGGTGCAGACGCGCATCGCGATCCTGACGGTGGCGACGATCGTCGGCCTCGCGTATCTGATGAACTACTCGGGGCTGACCTACACGCTCGGTCTGGGCGCGGCGTCGGTCGGGCCGTTCTTTCCGCTGGTGTCGGCGTTCCTCGGCTGGGTCGCGGTGTTTCTGTCGGGCAGCGATACGTCCGGCAACGCGCTGTTCGGCAACCTGCAGGTGGTGGCGGCGCATCAGTTGAATCTCAATCCGATCCTGATGGCGGCGACCAATTCGTCGGGCGGCGTGATGGGCAAGATGATCTCGCCGCAAAACATCTCGACCGGCGTGGCCACCACCGAACTCAAAGGCAAGGAAGGCGTGGTGTTCGCGCGAACCTTCAAGCATTCGATTCTGTTGACGGTGCTGCTCGGGGTGCTGGTGTGGCTGCAGCAAAATGTGCTGCAGGGGATGATTCCGCATTAGGCAGATTGGTGGGAAGCTGGCCGTGGTCTATCCGCGGCCAGCTTCCGTGATTCCGTACCTCCGTATTCCCGTACTTCTCCCACCTCCGCATTTCGGCGCCACCGCAAAATAATTCACGATCGCGCCGTGTGCCCCACGCCCTACCTGGCCTCTCGCCAACTCCGCATTCATTCTCATCGTAATTTTTCTCACATCAGCGTGAGAATTGCTCGTTTTGCATACGCCGCCTCAGCGCTTACGATCACGTCTATCCGACGCCCCCACTCTCCCGCATCTTGCCGTTTCATTCCAGGCTGAAACGTTTCGCGCAATCGCGCTGCTACGATGCGCTGGCGTCTCGACTCAACCGCGCGCGGCGCCACTCCGATGAATGCTAAAAACCTGCTCCAGTTGCTGATTCTCGCCGCCCTCTGGGGCGCGTCCTTCCTGTTTATCCGCGTCGGCGTGACCGACTTCGGCGTCGCGCCGCTGATGGCGCTGCGTGTCGGCATCGGCGCGGCCTTCCTCATCATCGTGCTGGTCGCGCGTCGGCCGTTGCAGCAATCGGTCACGATCCTGCGCACACGCGCCTTTCCGCTGCTGGTGGTTGGCATTCTGAATTCGGCGGCGCCCTTCTGCCTGTTCGCGTACGCCGAACTGACGCTGTCGGCCGGCGTCACGTCGGTGATCAATGCGAGCACGCCGCTGTGGGGCGCGCTGGTCGCTTTCGTCTGGCTGCGCGACCGGTTGAGCGGCATGCGCACGCTCGGCCTGGTGGTCGGCTTTCTCGGCGTCCTGATGCTGGTGTGGGATCAGATCGCCGCGCCGGGCAGCTCGGCGGCCACACCGCTGGGCACTGCGCTGGCGGCCGGCGCGGCGCTCGGCGCCACGCTGCTGTACGGCATTGCCGCCAATTACACCAAGCGTCACCTGACCGGCGTCGACGCGCTGACCGTCGCCGCCGGCACCATGACCGGCGCCACTATCGTGCTGCTGCCGCTCGCGGTGATCTACTGGCCGGCCACGCCGATCTCGCTGCATGCCTGGGGCGCGGTGATCGCGCTGGGCGTCGCGTGTACTGGTGTCGCGTATATGTTGTTCTTCCATCTGATCGCGGTGGCCGGACCGGCGCGCGCCATTACGGTGACCTTCGTGATTCCGATTTTCGGCATCTTGTGGGGCGCGCTGTTTCTCGGCGAAAGCGTGTCGCCCGGCATGCTGGAAGGCTGCGGCGTGATTCTGGTCGGCACCGCGCTCGCCACGGGCGTGATCAAGCGCTTGCCTTGGGTCGGGCCGCGTCGGGCCGACACCTGAGCCGGATTGATTCGGGCTCGAGCATTGTTGGGCGTTGGTCGCGCTGTCTTGTTTGCGTTTTCATTGGCCACGTATCGTGCGTCGCCAAAAAAATAGCCCGCACTCTTTCGGAGTGCGGGCGAAACCGTCGCCCTACGAGGATAGGCGACGGGGCCACCGAGGCCGCGCGCGTCGCGCGCAGGCCATCATCGGGCTCAGCACCGGTTCATCGTCCGATACTGGAATCGTCTGGAACGCCTGGCTGGAAAACCCCATCGGCTTAACCAATCCGGCCCCATGAGCTTATAAAAGCAGCTTGTGTGCCAGTTGCTGGATGTCAGCGGGAAAATCTCGCAAGCGTTTGATTATTATTGGAATTTTCAGCGAGAGGGTGAGGCGAAGGAAGGCGGTGGAGCGGGCTTCGGCAGTTACGTCACCGGGGTAACGTCACGTTACACGCGGCCGCACAGAACGGCCGCATACGTTCGATTCATACGCGGCCGGCACGGCGGCGTTCAATGCGTGGGCCACTTCGGACGGTGCGCGGCGCTGTGTCGCAAACGCAGTCCCGCCGGCGGCCGCGATTCGCGCGGGCTCAACGCCGCTCCGCACACAAGCGCCAGGACGAGCAAGCTCGCCGCCCACATCCAGTAAGGAATCACGTCGAACATGGCCAACTCCGGTTGATTGCCGGGTCATCCCGGTATCTCGCAGTCAAGCAAAACACATGCTCGGTTTCACGGGGGCACCGCCGGGCGGCCGGATGCGGATTTTGCCGGTTGTACGGCGGCGCCAGGCAAGACTTGTGAGCAAAAAAAACCCGTCCGGGACAGGTCCCGGACGGGTTTTTTACCAACTGGGCTGCCTGCCTTGACTTACCGCCGCTTGCGGCAAGCCCGGACGGTTTGCTCAGTGCAACTGGTCGACCATCAGACTCATGATCTGTTTGGCCTGCGAGCTCTGATCGACGTCGCCCTTGTCGGTGACCACGGCAACGCGAGTCTGGTTAGGCGTCACGGCGCGCACGTTCACCAGATACTGTTTGGCAACCTTTTCCTTCTTGCCGTGGAAAATCTGGCTCCAGAAACCCTGTTCCGCCGAGCTCAGATCCTTCGGATCGACGTAGCGCACGAAGTAGAGGCCACGGCCCAGATCGCGGTCGTCGACAGTGAAGTTGCTGCGGTCGAGCGCGAGGCCCACGCGCAACCACGCGCGGTCGTACGGCTCGCCCAGCGTAAGCTCGGTCGACGAGAACTGCGCCTGCGTGTTCGGCGTGTCCGCGTCCGGCATGGGCTGCTGCGCCGACAACGCCACGTTTTGCGCCGCAGTGGCCGCCGCTGCCGACTTTGCCCCCGCGGTGGCCGCGTTCGGCGCGGTTTGCGCGCCGGCCGGCGACAGATCCGCGTTTTGCGTGTCACCCGATTTGCGCGAGTCGGCCAGCGCCAGGGCCGCCATCAGGCGCTTCAGGTATTCCTGTTCGAGACCCGGATCGTTCGGCTTGGCTTCCCACTTGGTCGAATCGTTGTTCGGACCGGTGACCGCCTCACGCAAGCCCTTCTGGCTGATGAAGACATACGTGCCGCCGCCCGGCGACGATTCCAGACGCGTGCGGTACTTGTTGCGCTCCGAACTCACGTAGCTGTTGCCCATGGCTTTGGACAACGTGTTGCGGATCAGGCCGTCGTTGATCTGCGCGTGGGTTTCGTTCCAGTCGGTTTCCATCACGCCCTTGTCGCGCTGGTCGACCACCAGCAGGAACCCCTGCTCCTGCCAGAAGCGGCGGATTTGCGCCCAGGCCTGATCGGGCGACTTGTTGTCGATCACCAGCCAGCTCTCCGCGCCGTCGCGCTGGATGTGCATGCCGGTGACCGGCGGCACCACCACCGTGGAATTGGCCGACGGCGCTTGCGCCTGAACCTGCTTGAGCGTGGACAACGAGGTTTCGCCGCCTTGCGGAGGCAACGAACGCTGATCGGCCGTCTCGTCGATCATGTTCGGCGGGACGGCAAGTGACACCTGCTTCGATTTCGAGTCGCTCTTGTAGTCGATTTTGGTCGGCGACGACGTGCCGCAGCCGGCAACCAGACCGCCTGCCATCAGCATTACTGCAAACCGCTTGGTAAGACGAAGATCAGTCATGTTCGGGGAATCCTTCCGCTACGCCACGGCAAGTTTCCGTGGATCAACCCAACATTTTACCGATCCCGGCGAGTCGTGTGCAAAAACTGGGGTTTGCCTGAGAAATGAGCAGCGTGCGCGGCCTTGCCGAGCCGTGCGGGTGGCCTGCTGAGCTCACGTTTTTGCGACGCGCACGCGGCGCTTTCGGTCACGGGGGAAAGCCGGGCTTCGAGCGTTTTCATCCTGCTCTCGCGCGGCATATTTAACAATCCGCAACCTTTCCCAATTAATTGTCGGATGTATCTCACATGCGCGTCAGATCCTTGTTTTAAAGCCCTTTCGCGTCCGTTTGGCCGGTCAATTTTGAGACTCGTCGATCCGGCGAATCGCCTGCAGGACAAAGATCAGGAAACCTCAGTGTTATCTTGAATTGGACGTCTCAATAAGTTTGAGCGCTTCCATTGCGAGATCGACCGTTATGCCAAAACCCCTTGTTCGTCAGGCCCTGAACGTTCTGGCGCTGGCCGTTCCCCTTGCGTGCGCGAATGTCCCCGCGCACGCCGAACTGGGCGGCGCGATGCCGCTGCAAGCCGATTCGAGCGGCGCCACGCCGCAAACCCTGCTGAACGGCGCGCTGCGCATGCGCACGCTGACCGATGCCGGCATGACGACCGTCAACGAATACGCCACCAGTACCGGGCTGATCGTCGCCTATGCGTGGCAAGGCCCGACCATGCCGGATCTGCACGCGCTGCTGGGTCCGTACGCCCAGTCGTACCGCAGCGGCGCCGCAGCGGCTGCGGCGAGCGGCAATCTGCATGCGTCGCGCGTGGTTCGCCCGGACGTGATCGTCGAGTCCGGCGGCCCGATGCGCGGCTACGTGGGACGCGCGTGGCTGCCGTCGGCGTTGCCGGCGGGCGTCGCGGCCGATGACTTCCGCTAATGGACGATGGCGGGCCGCGCCCGCCCGCCGTGCCCCCGCCCCAAGCCCGCCCTCGTCAAAAAACAACGCGCCGGAGACCTCCCGCACCATGACCCCGTCCTTCTCCCTACTCACGCTGGTCGTCGCTTGCGCCACGCTCGCCGGTTGCGGCGGCGGCAGCGGTGGAGGCACAGGCGGCAGCAGCACGCCGACCAGCGCCCCCCAAACCGGCGCCGCCCCGCTCGGCGCCAGCGCGCCGTCCAGCGCCTCCGCGCCCGCCGCCAGCACATCGGTGCCGCAATCGACCATTCCGAACGTCCAGCCGATTGCCGTCACCACCGCGCCGGGCCTGACGCGCAACCTGCTGACGACGAGCGTCACCGTCTGCCAGCCCGGCACCGACAACTGCGCAACGATCGACAATATTCAGGTCGACACCGGCTCGCACGGCTTGCGGATTCTGGCGTCGGCGCTACCGGCGAGCGTCCCGCTCGGGGCGATCCCGTCGGGCAACGGCATCACCGGCGAGTGCGCGGTGTTCGGCGGCGGCTACGCGTGGGGCGCGGTGCGCAGCGCGGACGTGCGCATGGCCGGCCAACTGGCCGCGTCGATCCCGATCCAGTTGATCTCCGACCCGGCGGCGCCGACCGTCCCGACCGACTGCGCCGCCTCCGGCCCGGCCATGCTGACGGTCGCGAGCTTGCGCTCCAACGGCATTCTGGGTATCGGGCTGTTCGCGGCCGACTGCGGCGCCGGCTGTGTCAACGCCGCGTTGCCGCGCTGGTACTACAGTTGCGACGCGAACGGCGCCTGCGTTGCAAGCACCCAAGCGCTCGCGCAACAGGTGACCAACCCGGTCAGCCGCTTCGAGCTCGACAACAACGGCGTCGTGATCGACCTGCCG
Source organism: Paraburkholderia bryophila (assembly GCF_003269035.1). GTDB lineage: Bacteria > Pseudomonadota > Gammaproteobacteria > Burkholderiales > Burkholderiaceae > Paraburkholderia > Paraburkholderia bryophila. The sequence continues at coordinate 705,663 of NZ_QLTK01000001.1, forward strand.
CCGGTCGCCGACAATGGCGCGGCCAACGTCTCCGGCTCGCTGATCTTCGGCATCGATACTCAGGCGAACAACACGCTCGGCGCCGCCGGCGTGGTCAAGGCCAATTCTCTGACGGGCTACGTGGTCACCACGAGCGGCGGACAAACCTACTCGCAAAGCTATATCGACAGCGGCTCGAACGGGCTTTTCTTCAGCAACGCGCAATTGCCGCAGTGCGGTTTCTGGTATTGCCCCAGCGCGGCGCTGGCCGCCAGCGCCGCGATTACGGGCACGAACGGCATCTCGAACCCGGTGTCGTTCGAGATCGGCAATTCGCGCGTCCTGTTCGCCTCGGCGAACAACGCTTTCGACAACCTGGCCGGCGTGGCCGGTAGCAGCTTCGGCTGGGGCCTGCCGTTCTTCTTCGGACGACGGGTCTACACCGCGATTTCGGCACGCGTGACGTCGGCGGGACCGGGGCCGTATTACGCTTTCTGACTTACGCTTTTTGACGCGGAGGGCTGGTTCTGACAGATTCGCCCGACACGCGTCATGAAGGCGTCGCTTTCAGAAGCGGAAACTTCTCGAATTGGTGGCATGGGGCAATTTGGATGCAATCGACTGCGATAATCTTCGGCTTCGACTAACGTCGTTTTCATTTAGTTAGTCATGCGTATTTCGAGAGATTTGCCTGATGCAAGAAGCCACCTTCTCGCTCGACCACTTCGAGCAACTTGTCTACACGCGCCAGCATGTCAAGGCGTCGATCCAGCTCATCGCCGGGTTGGTGCTGTTGCAGCAGACACGCGGCAAGCTGGACCACAGCTTCGTTGCATCGGGCATGCTCGAGCTTACGCCCATCGAGCAACGCCAACGCTTTTGCAGCCGTCTCGCGAGCGCGTCGTCCACGCTGTTCGCCGATCCGGATTTCAAGCTGCCCGGCGAGTGCCTCAAGCTGTTTCTGACGCTGCACGAATGGCTAGGCCTGGTGTTCTCGACCACGCCGTTCGGCAATGCCGATCCGGTGATCCGTCATCTGAACCCACGGGGTCCGGAGAACACGCAGTTTCTTGCTGGCGACAGCTTCGTCGAAAAACTGTGCGTGCTGTATTCGACCGAGTCGGAACTGGAAATCGACTTCGCCGCGCTGTGGGCGTACGACAAAACCCTCGCGGCCAGTCTCGCGCTCGTGCTACTCGCCCCCACGTTCAAGGCCTCACCGAGCGCACATCTCAAACGCGAAGCGCTGATTGAATGGCTGCCCGGCAAGTTGCGGCAGATCGGCGACCTCGACGACTTACCTACCGCCCTGCTGCATAACGCCTATATGTTCTGCAGCTACGCGGACTCACCGCGACGGCATGAGATCAAGCGGGACATCAACGTGCTGGTGCGTCGCAAACTGGCGCAACTCGGCCTGACCGACCTGCCGGCGGCGGCGCCGGCCGCAGCGCCGGCGAAAAACCGCACGCGCAGCGGCAAGAAACCGCTGATGCTGGTCGTGCTGGAGTGGTTCGGCGGCGCTCACTCAATTTACCGCACGCATTCACGCACGCTGGAAGCGGCACGCGAGCATTTCGAGGTGGTGGGCTTCGGGTTCGGTTACGCAATCGACGACATCGGTCGCGCGGTCTTCGATCGTTTCATCGAACTGGAGCAGCCGGAATACATCGGCGAGTGCCTGAAGACGATTCGCGACTTTGCCGAGACGGAAAAGGCGGACGTGCTGTATATGCCGAGCGTCGGCATGTTCGTGCTCAGCGTGTTCATGTCGAATCTGCGCGTCGCACCGCTGCAGATCGCCGGCCTGGGTCACCCGGCCACCACGCACTCCGACAAGATCGACTACGTGAGCGTCGAAGAAGACTACGTCGGCGACCCCGCCTGCTTTAGCGAGCGCCTGCTCAAGCTGCCGAAGAATGGTCAACCGTACCGCCCTTCCGTGTCGTTGCCGGATATCGTCGCGCGGGTCCCGCCGTCGCGCGAGACCTTGGAGATCGTCGTCACGGCCAGCGCGATGAAGCTGAATCCGGGTTTTCTCGACGCGTGCCGCGAGATCGGCGCGCGCGCCACCACGCCGGTCGAGTTTCATTTCTTGAGCGGCGTGCCGGCAGGTTTGCCGCTGGAGCGAATCCGCGACGTGATCGGCCGAGCCCTGCCGCGCGCTGTCGTGCATGGTTTTTACGGTTACGCGGGCTATCTGGCGTGCGTCGATCGCGCCGATCTGTTTCTCAGCCCGTTTCCGTTCGGTAATACCAACGGCATTGTCGACGCGCTTACGCTGGGTTTGCCGGGTGTCTGCAAACGCGGCGCGGAGGTGTTCGAGCGGATCGACGGCGCGTTGTTCGAGCGGGTCGGCATGCCGTCGTGGACCACGGCCGATAGCGTCGAAGACTACGTCGCCGCCGCGGTGCGAATGATCGACTCACACGACGAACGCAAGCTGTTACGGCAGCGTTTGATCGATACGCGGGCGGTGGAGCGGTGCTTCGAAGGTCGGCCGCAGGCGTTTGGCGAGCGGGTGCGCGAGCTGACGCGGGAAAAGAAAAGCCATCGCTTGGAGGCGATGGCTTGAGGGTGGTTCGGGCTTAGCGTTGGTTTGAGGCTAGGGCCTCAAGCGGCGCGACCGCGACCGCGACACCGACCGGGAGCAAGCTCGCCCGTGCCACGACGCACCAAGGCATCGAAAAACCGAAGCACCAACGCGATTTACTCTTCGGCGGCCTCATCAGGCGGCGCGGCGAGCTTGGCAGGCGCCAGCCAGGTGAACACCCCCAATGTCTCGCCATGGAATGTGCATTCGGCAGCGGCGGCCGTCGTGGTCTTCTTCGGCTTGGCGTCTTTGGCCGAAGGCGCTCCGGCGCTCGAAGCCGCCGCAGCCATGGCTGCCGGTGCCGCCGCTGTCTCCGATGCCCCGGAGCCATTCGCTATCGCGACAGACTCCGAAGCAGACGCCGAAGCCGGCGAAGCAGCCGAAGCCGCCCGCACGCCCGAAGCCGCGTACGCCATCTGCCCGGTCTGCGCGGCTGAAGCCGTAACCGGCGCCGCCACCTTCGGCACGACAGGCGGCGTGGCGGCCGCCACTTCCGACGCGGTCATCACGTGTTCGATCGTCCCTTCCGCCACCACCCGTGTACCGTCGATTGCCGTACCCGCATGATCGATCTTCAACGTATCCGCGGAGGTGTCGGCCAGCTTGCTTCGCATCAACTGCTCGCATGCGCTCGGGTTCTTATAGACGGCACAGCCGGCCAGCAACGTGGCAGCGGTCGCGACGCAGACGAGGGAGAGAATGCGAATCTTCATTGATGTTCCGTTTTTCAAGCCGTCGGCAATTGTAGCTTACGGGGCGCACACTCGACCTCGGCCGCGACCGGCTGCGCAACGCGCGGACCGCGAGCCGTGGACCTCGCGCAAAACGGCATGCAACGGGTCAAAACCTTGACCGCGTCGGCACGTATTGGCATCGTGTCGATCGGCCGCCGACGTTGCGCCGCGCGGCTGCCTTTCCCGCCTGCGCCCTTCACGGGACGCAGTCCGGCTTCGTCACCCCGTATCGACCGGCTTTCCCGCATGCTCAGCCTTGCCCTGCTCGCCATCGCGGCCTACGCCGCCACCAACATCGACAATCTGTTCGTGTTGCTCGCCTTCCTCGCGGAAGCGGGACGCGAGCGGCGTCGTGTGATCGCGGGGCAATTTGCCGGCTCGCTGGTCCTGGTCGTGGCGGCGATTCTGCTGGCGGCGCTGCTCACGCGCTTGCCCACCGGTTACGTCGGCCTGCTCGGCATCTTGCCGATTGGCGTTGGGCTCGCCAAGGCCTGGGAGCGCTTTAGTCCGTCCAGCGCCACCCCGACAAGCGCGTCCGTACCGCCCGCCACCGTGCGCGGTGGCTCATCCTGGTGGACCGTAGCGTGCGTGGCGGTCGCCAACGGTTCGGACAACATTGCCGTCTACGTGCCGTTGTACGCCAGTCATTCCCATGCTGACGGTATGTTCATCTCGCTGGTATTTGTCGTGATGATCGGGCTGTGGTGCCTCGGCGCGGTGTGGCTCGTCGAACATCCGTTACTCGGCGCGCCGATCCGGCGTTACGGTACGGCGCTGCTGCCGCTGATCCTGCTGGTGATCGGCGTGTCCGTGATCGTGCAGAACGACACGCTGCCGATCGTGTTCGGCCTCTGACAGGCTCGACCAGCCCTTAGAACCAGCCCTTGGATAGTCAGCAACCGGCCTGTGCGGAGATGCGCTGCACATCAGCGCGCGATGCAGCACGGCCGTTCTCCCGCCGAGCTTTCAGTTGGCCGGCATCGACGGCGTGGCGGTCGGCTGCACATACGTGCGCACGCCCGCGAGCGGCGAGCCGTAGCCGCCGGCATTCGTGTTGTTCGGCAAACCGTTCACCAATTGCGCGCGCGGGTCGGTCGGATTCAGATTCATCTCGCCAGCCTGCTGGTTGCCGTGCGTCGGATATTCGCTGCCGCGCGCGGCGTTCGGCATCAGACGTAAACCATTTTGCGGCGCGTTGACGTCGTCCTGCGCGGCGATCCCGCACGCGGCGGCGCACAGCAAGATCCGTACTGCCTTCAATGTCCTCGACGTTCGATTCATGGCTGCCTCCGGCAAAGTGAAAAGAAGTGATCGCGTCCGCGGTTTCCGATCGGGTGATCCGGCGATCCAGCGCGCGGCCAACGCTGATCCCCTTATTTATACACACCGCCGTCCGGTTCGGATTCGGCAACTTCGGCCATGTCAATCTCGACTCACCCACTGCAATCGCCGCAAACAGCGCGCCCGCTCACCCGCCGTCGCAGCGCAATCCTCCGCCTCCCACGCCGCAGCATCAGCAGCAAATTCCGCCAACGCCTATCTTTATTCCGATTGATAATTTCCCCGCGATTCGAACGCCCCGATAATGGATCTCATGAACGCCTACCCCACTCCGAAAGCCCGCGCGCTGTCTGGCACGCTCGCGGCATTGAGCGCCGCGCTGCTCATGGCGGCATGCGCCGGCCCGACCGCGGCGATCTCAACGGCATCGAATCCGGCCGCCACCCCCGCCAACGCGGCGCAACTGCAAGCCGCAATCGCCGGCCCGCAACGCGGCGAGAAGGCTCGCCAGCGCGACCTCTACCGTCATCCGCAAGAAACCTTGCAGTTCTTCCAACTGACGCCGTCGCAAACCGTACTGGAAATCGCGCCCGGCGGCGGTTGGTACACGGAAATCCTCGCGCCGTACCTCCGCGACCAGGGCAAGCTCTACGAGGCCGAATACGACGGCCCGCAAGCCGTGCCATCGGCGGAAACGCAAGCGAATCGGGCCGCGTTCGCGCGCAAATTCGCCGCCGCGCCCGCCGTGTACGGCAACGTGGTGGTCGGCACGCTGAAGGCCGGCCAGTTCAACGGTATCCCGGCGGATGCCCGCTTCGACCGCGTGCTGACCTTCCGCAACGTCCACAACTGGATCAAGGACGGCCAGATCGACGCCAACCTGCGTGCCTTCTACGCGGCGCTCAAACCCGGCGGAATACTCGGCGTCGAAGAACATCGCGCGGCGCCCGGCACCTCGCTGCAACAAACCATCGACAGCGGCTACGTGACCGAAGCCTACGTGATCGAGCACGCGCGCGCCGCCGGCTTCCAGTTGATCGGCCGCAGCGAAGTCAATAGCAATCCGCGTGACACGAAAGACTATCCGCACGGCGTCTGGTCGCTGCCGCCCACCTACGAAGGCGGCGACGTCGACCGGGCCAAATATGCCGCCATCGGCGAATCGGACCGCATGACCTTGCGCTTCCTGAAACCCGCGCAATAACGCCGTGGCGCCGGAAGGGCGTCCGCAGCGGCGTCCGCACGATGCGACAGCGGGATGGCGCTTGACGCCATCCCAATAATATGTTCCTATTGCGCACTATGTACCGCGCCCAGACCATCCTATCGCTACTACTAGCCTCCTCTACCGGGCTAGGTCTGCTGCTGCGCGCTTCCATCTGAATCTGCTACACCCGAAGCACCGCTCAATTCCCCAGTAACTGACCCAGCCCCGGTTTCCGACCGGCGCGTCGTTGCATCTGTTCGTCGTCCGGTCGATTCCCAGCTTTCTGGTCTCACCCTCGGATGATGAAAATGTTGAAGAACCCTGCTACCAAATACCGCTCGTTCAAGCCTATTAACTTGACGGATCGCCAATGGCCGTCGCGCACCATCACGCGCGCACCGATCTGGATGAGCACCGATCTGCGCGACGGCAATCAGGCGCTGTTCGAGCCGATGAACGCGCAGCGCAAGATGCGCATGTTCAAGACGCTGGTGCAGATCGGTTTCAAGGAAATCGAAGTCGCGTTTCCGTCCGCGTCGCAGACCGACTTCAATTTCGTGCGCGAGCTGATCGAAGGCGGCCACATTCCGGACGACGTCACCATCGAAGTGTTGACGCAAGCTCGCGACGACCTGATCGAACGCACCTTCGAGTCCTTGCGCGGCGTGCCGCGCGCGATCGTCCATCTGTACAACGCGACCGCGCCGGAATTCCGCAAGATCGTCTTCGGTCTCGAGAAGAGCGGCGTGAAGGAACTCGCGCAAAAAGCCGCGCGCACCATGAAGCGTCTCGCCGACGCATCGCCGGAAACGCACTTCACGCTGCAGTACAGCCCGGAAGTGTTCAGCGGCACCGAACTCGATTTCGCGAAGGAGGTCTGCGACGCCGTGTTCGACATCTGGCAACCGACGCCGGATCACAAGGCGATCGTCAACCTCCCCGCCACCGTCGAAATGGCTACGCCGAACGTCTACGCGGACCAGATCGAATGGATGCACCGCAATCTCGCGCGCCGCGATTCGCTGATCGTCTCGGTCCACCCGCATAACGACCGCGGCACGGCGGTCGCGGCGGCGGAACTCGCGGTCATGGCCGGCGCGGATCGCGTCGAAGGCTGCCTGTTCGGCAATGGCGAACGCACCGGCAATGTCGACCTCGTGACGCTCGCGTTGAATCTGTACACGCAGGGCGTCGATCCCGAGCTCGATTTCTCGAACATCAACGAAGTCGCGCGCACCGCGGAAGAGTGCACGCAGTTGCCGGTGCACCCGCGTCATCCGTATGTCGGCGATCTGGTGTTCACGGCGTTCTCCGGTTCGCATCAGGACGCGATCAAGAAGGGTTTCGCCGTGCAGAAACCGGACGCGTTGTGGGAAGTGCCGTACATGCCGATCGATCCGAGCGACCTTGGCCGCACCTACGATTCGGTGATTCGCGTGAACAGCCAGTCGGGTAAAGGCGGCATTGCGTATCTGCTCGAACAGAGCTACGGCGTGGTGTTGCCGCGCCGCCTGCAGGTGGATTTCAGCTCGGCGGTGCAGCGCTTTACCGACGAAAGCGGCCAGGAAGTCACGCCCGCGCAGATCTGGGCCTTGTTCCAGGAAGAGTATGTGCAGAACGTCGCGCCGATTCATTACATCGGCCACAACCTGTCCGAGCGCGACGGACGTGAACACATCAAGCTCACGGTCGAGATCAACGGCGAGCGCCGCGTGGTGAGCGGCGAAGGCAATGGCCCGCTGGATGCGCTGATGCACGCCATCGGCGCGCCGGTGCGGATCCAGCACTATGAAGAACGCTCGCTGACGCAAGGCGCGGATTCGCGCGCGGTGGCCGTCGCCGAAATGGCCGGCGCCGAGGTGGCGGGCAGCGCGTTTGGCGTCGGCATCGACGCCAATCTGGTGACCGCCTCGATTCGCGCGGTGATTAGCGGCGTCAATCGTGCTTATGCACGCGCGAATGCGCAGGCGAAGGCAAGCTTCTTCGACGCGGCATTGAACGATGCGGCGCAAGACGTAGCCGTGTGAAATAGCTAGCCTGCAATGGATGGCGGGGCTTGTCCAGGGGCGTCCGGTTCATTCCGGACGCCCCTTTTCCATTGGCCGCGATGGTTGTCCGCAAAGCACGTCGTGCTCGTTCTGCAATACCGGATTGCGCCCCACGCTCTTTCAGCGGGAAAGCGACCCTGCGATAGTTGCGCCGTCTTCTTCCCGAACTTTCGATTCCGGTTCAAAGGAGACTCAGGCAGTTTTCTATCGACATGAATGCGACAGTGCAACCAATGAACGTTGAATACGCCAAAGCAGAAGGACGTGGCCTCGTCCTGTACAAAACGCTGGCGGGACTGGCGGTGTGAGTGGCTTCAGGCATCGCTCTGTCGACCTATCTGCCGGCCGGTCGGAGATGTGTAAACTCACGTTGAGGGACGGGTGACGATCGATCAACACCCGCAAGTCTGGAATCAGCACATACCCGGCCAGAATGCATGGCACGCTGATGCCGACCGAGCCCAATACCTTATCGCCGCGCGACGCGAGATCGTCGGCGAGCCTCGCCGCATTGCCTGAGATCCGCTTCGCGTGTTCGAGAAAGAGCCGGCCGTCGTCGGCCAACCGAACCTGATACTCAACCTCGCTCAGTCCACGAGTCCGGCAGACTATGCGTCAACGTCGACACGAAGCGCGCCGTTTCCGGCTCACGCGGTTGCATGAAGATCTCGCGCGACGGCCCCGCTTCTTTCACCACGCCGTTATTCAGAAACACCACGTCGCGCGCAATCGTCGCGGCGAGTCGCAGGTCGTGCGTGGCCATCAGCATCGTCATGCCTTCGGTGGCAAGTTGCTTGAGCACTTCGACCACTTCGGCGGCGAGACCCGGATCGAGCGCCGAAGTCGGTTCGTCGCACAACAGCACTTCCGGCGACGGCGCCAACGCCCGCGCAATCGCCACGCGCTGTTGCTGACCGCCGGAGAGCGTGGCCGGCCACGCGTCCGCCTTGTGTGCAATGCCGACTTTTTCCAGCAATTCATCGGCGCGCACGCGCGCTTTTTCCTTGTCCCACTTCTGCACGGTCAGCAGGCCTTCCATCACGTTCTGCCGCACTGTCAGATGCGGAAACAACTGGAAGTTCTGAAACACCATGCCGGTGCGACGGCGAATCGTCAGCACCGCATCTCGCGACGGTTTTTCATCGCGACTGAATTCGAGCCGCTGATCGCCGAGTTCGAGTGACCCTGCTTCAGGAATTTCCAGCAGGTTCACGCAGCGCAACAGCGTGCTCTTGCCGCTGCCGGACGGACCGATCAGGGCCGTGACATTGCCCGGCTCGAGTTTCAGATCCACCGAACTGAGCACGCGCTGGCCACCGAAATACTTGTCGATTTTTTCCAGTCGGATCATCAGTTACCTGCCTGGAAAAGTGCGTGACGGCCAAACTTGCGTTCGAGCCTGACTTGCGCCGACGACAACACCGAACTGAACACCAGATACACCAGCGCCGCTTCGGTATAGAGAATCAGCGGTTCGTAGGTGACCGAGGCGATCCGCTGCGCCGCCTGAAATACTTCCGGCACCGTCAGCACGGCCGCCAGCGAGGTATCCTTGACCAGCGCGATAAACGAATTCGACAACGGCGGCAGCGCCACGCGCGCCGCCTGCGGCAAGATCGCGCGACGCAGTGCCTGGCTGCGCGTCATCCCCATCGAATAGGCGGCTTCCCACTGCCCTTTCGGTATCGATTCGATCACGCCGCGAATCACTTCGGAGTTGTAGGCGCCCACGTTCAGCGAAAAACCGATAATGGCCGCCGTCAACGGATCGAGCACGATGCCCACATTCGGCAAGCCGTAGAAGATCACGAACAGTTGCACGAGCAACGGTGAGCCGCGAAACAGCCACACGTAAAAACGCACGATCGCCACCGCCCACTTCGGCCCGAACAGCCGCACCAGCGCGACGACGAACGCCAGCACAATGCCGATCGCGAACGACGCCAGCGTCAGCGGCACGGTGAATACCAGCCCCGCATACAGCAGGGGCCACAGCGAATGCGCCATCAGATGCAACCATGCCGGCATGATTCAGACTCGCGGTGGGGGCTTACTGGGAAACGTCTTTGCCGAAGTACTTCTGCGAGATCTTCTCGTAGGTGCCGTCTTTCTTGATGTCGGCGAGAGCCTTGTTGATTGCCGCCACGAGTTCCGGGCTGCCCTTGCGGATCAGCACCGCGGACTTGTCGCTGCTGTCCGACGACGTGTCGAGCGCAACGATCTTCACCTTGGCGTCCGGCTTGTGTTTCTTGAAGTCGAGGAACGACAGCGAATCGTTGACGGTCGCATCCACGCGGCCCGAGGTCAGCAGATCGATCGACTCGTTGAAGCCTTGCACGGGGATCACTTCCGCGCCGTGCGCTGCCGCGATCTTGCCGAAGTTGCTGGTCAGTGTGTTGGCCGACTTCTTGCCCTTCAGGTCGTCGAAATTCTTCAACGTGGTATTGCTCGACTGCACGATCAGCGCCGCGTGCGACGTGATGTACGGGTCCGAGAAGTCGTATTTGACCTTGCGCGCGTCGGTAATCGCCACTTCATTGATCACCGCGTCGTAGCGGTTCACGTCGAGACCGGCAATCAACCCGTCCCACTTACCTTCCACGAATTGCGGCTTGACGCCCAGGCGCTGCGCGATCTGCGTGCCGATCTCCACGTCGAAGCCGGTCAGCTTGCCGGACTCGTCGTGATACGTGAAGGGGGCATAAGTGCCTTCCGTGCCGATCTTCAGCACGCCGGCGGCTTTGATCTGCGCGAGTTCGTCGGCGGCGAAGGCCGAGCTGATGGCAACGGCTTGGAACAGCGCGATCAACAGAATGGAACGAATCGACTTCGACTTCATCAGGTAGCTCCGTCAGGTTTGCTGCATCAATGATGCTTGGGCAGGGCCCGCCGCGCTTGCGCCCGGCAGAGTGGGCGGACTGTAGCAAAGCGCTCACGCTTTTACAAAGGATCAGGTTTCCGATCAATATGCGCATACGTGCTAAGGCGACAGCCGCGACCGATTACACGTTGTCGAATACGACGTTATAGCAGATAGCGCGAACGGCATGCATCGCATCATGGAACACGGGCGGGACGCCATCGGGGAAAACACGGGAGGGGTGCGGCCCGGGCCAACGCGCCGGCCAAGGCCTGGCCGCAAGAGAAAAAGCGGCGCCATGGAAAACCACGGCGCCGCCCCTGGCTGGTCTATAGAAAGCCTACCGCTCCACCGGATGCGGCTCCTTGCGCTTGTTGGCCACACGGATCGCGTCGAAGTAAGCCGGATTCGGCGGCCGCTTCAGATAACGCCCGGCGCCGCGCACGGCGCGCAACTCGCCATCGGTCCATGCGAGCGCGCCGCGCGTCAGCGTGTGCATCGCGACGCCCTGCACGGTCATGCCTTCGAACACGTTGAAGTCGACCTTCTGATGATGCGTCTTCACCGAAATCGTCCTGCTCGCGTTCGGGTCCCACACGACGAGATCGGCATCCGCGCCGACCTGCACCGCGCCTTTACGCGGATAGAGATTGAAGATCTGCGCGGCATTGGTCGACGTGATACGCACGAATTCATTCGGCGTAAGACGTCCGCTATTCACGCCGTGATGCCAGAGCACCGCCATGCGGTCTTCCACGCCGCCGCAACCGTTTGGAATCTTCGTAAAGTCTTCACGGCCCATGGCCTTCTGCGACGCGCAGAACACGCAGTGATCCGTCGCGGTGGTGTGTAACTGGCCCGCTTGCAGACCGTGCCACAACGCTTCGCGGTGTTCGGCGGAACGGAACGGCGGGCTCATGACATGCGCCGCCGCGCGCGTCCAGTCGGGATCGCGATACACCGCTTCGTCGATCACCAGATGCCCCGGCAACACCTCGCCGAATACGCGTATGCCTTCGCTGCGCGCCCGCGCGATTGCGTCGACCGCGTCTTTAGACGACACGTGCACGATGTAGACCGGCACGCCCAGTACCTGCGCAATACGGATCGCCCGATTAGCCGCTTCGCCCTCCACCTCAGGCGGTCGCGACAGCGGATGCGCCTCCGGTCCCGTGAAGCCCTTCGCCAGCAACTGGCGCTGCAACTGGAACACCAGCTCGCCATTCTCCGCATGCACGGTGGGCAGCGCGCCGAGTTCGAGCGAGCGCGAGAAGCTGTTCACGAGCACTTCGTCGTCGGCCATGATCGCGTTCTTGTAGGCCATGAAGTGCTTGAAGCTCGATACGCCATGCTCATGCACGAGCGTGCCCATGTCGCGATAGACCGAGTCGTCCCACCAGGTGACCGCAACGTGAAAGCCGTAATCCGCCGAGGCTTTCTCCGCCCAACCGCGCCACGCGTTGAACGCTTCCATGAGCGACTGCTTCGGGCTCGGAATCACGAAATCGATAATGCTGGTCGTGCCGCCCGATAATCCCGCCGCCGTGCCGGTATAGAAGTCGTCGCTCGCCGTGGTGCCCATGAACGGCAATTCCATATGCGTGTGCGGGTCGATACCGCCGGGCATCACGTACTGGCCGCCCGCGTCGACAACGGCGGCACCGGCCGGCGCGTCGAGGTCCACGCCGATCTGCAGGATCGTGCCGCCGTCCTGCGGGTCCGCACACAATACATCCGCACGATACGTGTTCTCCGCGTCGATAATCGTGCCGCCGCGAATCAGGGTCGTCATGTTGCCGCCTCCTTATGAACTGCTGGTTTCGGTGCTACCTCTATCCATTGCGCTCGCATCAGGCATCAGGCACTAGGCGCTCGCTACTCGCGCGCTCGTTCCCTTGCTGAGCTTCATCCACGCGCTGTACACGATCGACGCCAACGCGAGTCCGACAAACCACGCGTACGTATAGAGCGTATTGAAGATCGCCGGCACGTTCGGAAACGAAGCCGGAAACGCGGTATGCAAAAAGCCCGGCAGATTCGGCAGCACGCCGATCACCAGGGCGACCACCGCGCCGATATTCCAGCCGCCGGTGTAGCTATACTCGCCGTGTTCGTCGAACAGTTCGCGCGGATCCAGACGCGTGCCGCGAATCAGGAAGTAATCGACCATCAGAATGCCCGCCACCGGTCCGAGCAACGCCGAATAGCCGACCAGCCACGTGAAGATATAGCCCTGGGTGGTGGCGAGAATCTTCCACGGCATCATCACGATCGCGATGGTCGCGGTGATCATGCCGCCGGCGCGATACGAAATCCCCTTCGGCCACAGGCTCGAAAAATCATAAGCCGGGCCGACGAGATTGGCGGCGAGATTGCAGCACATCGTGTCGAGCGTCAGGATGATCAGTGCGACGCCCACGCCGATGCCGGTCATGCGGCTCGTCAGGTCGATCGGATCCCAGATCGCCTTGCCGTAAATCACCACCGTTGCCGACGTCACCACCACCGAGATCACCGAGAGCAAGGCCATCGGCACCGGCAGCCCGATCGACTGCCCGACGATCTGATCGCGCTGCGTTTTCGCGAAACGCGTGAAGTCGGGGATATTCAGCGCGAGCGTCGCCCAGAAACCGACCATGGCGGTGAGACCCGGCCAGAATGTGACCCAGAAAAGACCCTCCTTCTTGCCGCCCGGCACGAATTGCGACGGCGCCGACAACATGGAACCGAGGCCGCCCGCTTTCGAGGTCGCCCACCAGACGAGCGCGATACACATCACGATCTTGATCGGCGCGGACCAGCTTTCGAGCCAGCGGATCGAATCGGTGCCGTGCACGATGAAGTAAATCTGCAAGGCCCAGAACACCAGGAAGCACGCGAGCTGCGCGAGCGAGATGTCGAGGAACGGCAAGGCCGCGCCATGCAGCGCGTTACCGGTGAGTATGTTCAGCAGCGTGTAGATCGCACTGCCGCCGAGCCACGTCTGAATGCCGTACCAGCCGCACGCGACGATCGCGCGCAACATGGCCGGCAATTTCGCGCCTTGTGTGCCGAACGAGGAGCGCACCAGCACCGCATACGGAATACCGTGCTTCGCGCCGGCGTGGCCGATCAGCAGCATCGGCACCAGCACGATCAGATTGCCGAGCAGCACGGTCGCGACCGCCTGCCACGGCGACATGCCCTCTTCCGTCAAACCGGCCGCAAGCATGTACGACGCGATGTTCATCACCATCCCCACCCACAGCGCGGCGAAGTGATACCACCTCCACGTGCGTTGCGCGACGCCGGTCGGCGCAAGGTCGTCGTTGTAAAGACTGCTGCCCTGCGCGCCGGCCGCGAACTGCGGATCGGCGGGTTGCGCTGTCTGCTTCATCGAAAGATCTCCACTGGATCGTTGAGGCCCGCGCGGCTTCTAATGGCGCTTCAGGCCTTTGGGGAATGCCGTATCAGGCTGCCTTGGCCGCGTGCGTAGGCTCGGCGGTGTCGGCCGCTGGCGCTGCGGCCGGCTCCGCCGCGTTCACGCGCGCCGGGTTGTTCGGATGCGTGGTCCAGTTCGCGTACTCGCCCTGATCCACGCGTTCCATCGTGATGCACTGCTCGACCGGACAGACATGCATGCACAGATTGCAGCCGACACACTCGGAGTCCATCACTTCAAAATGCCGGACGCCATCTTTTTCTTTCATGATCGCCTGGTGCGCCGTGTCCTCGCAGGCGATATGGCACAGGCCGCATTGAATGCACTTGTCCTGATCGATGCGCGCCTTGATGTCGTATTTGAGGTTCAGGTACTTCCAGTCGGTGACGTTCGGCACCGCGCGGCCGCGGATCTCGTCGAGCGTGGCATAGCCCTTCTCGTCCATCCAGTTCGACAGGCCGTCGGCGAGATCGGAGACGATGCGAAAACCGTAGTGCATCGCCGCCGTACAGACCTGCACGCTGCCGGCGCCGAGCACCATGAATTCGGCCGCATCGCGCCACGTTGAAATACCGCCGATGCCCGAGATCGGCAGGTTCGGCGTTTCGACGTCGCGAGCGATTTCCGCGACCATGTTCAGCGCGATCGGCTTCACCGCGGGACCGCAGTAGCCGCCATGCGTGCCCTTGCCGTCGACCATCGGCAGCGGCGCCATCGCGTCGAGGTCGACCGCGACGATCGAGTTGATCGTGTTGATCAGCGACACGCCATCCGCACCGCCTTTATAAGCCGCGCGCGAACCGAGGCGGATGTCGCTGATATTCGGTGTGAGCTTGACGAGGCACGGCAGCTTGCTGCCCTCCTTCACCCAGCGCGTGACCATCTCGATGTACTCGGGCACCTGGCCGACCGCCGCGCCCATGCCGCGTTCGCTCATGCCGTGCGGGCAGCCGAAATTCAGTTCGACCGCGTCGGCGCCGGTATCTTCGACGAGCGGCAGAATCCACTTCCAGTCGCGTTCGTTGCACGGCACCATCAGCGAGACGATCATCGCGCGATCGGGCCAGTCGCGTTTGACCTGCGCGATCTCGCGCAGATTGACGTCGAGCGGACGGTCGGTGATCAGTTCGATATTGTTCAGCCCCGCGATCCGCTGGCCGTTCCATTGCACCGCGCCGTAGCGCGAGCTGACGTTCACCACGTGCGGGTCGAGGCCCAGCGTCTTCCACACCACGCCGCCCCAGCCCGCTTCGAAGGCGCGGTTCACGTTGTAGGCTTTGTCGGTGGGCGGCGCGGACGCGAGCCAGAAAGGATTCGGCGAGGTAATGCCGGCAATCGTACAGCGCAGATCGGCCATGTTCGGCTCCTTGGGGACGGCTATTCTTTGTCTGGGTGTTCGGATGCGTGTTGCTCGCGGCGGGCGTCGTCGGCGTCAGCCGTGCGCCGTGTTTCGGCTCACGCGGCTTTCACCGCCGTGCGGGCGAACTGCGCGTCGATCGCGGCAGCCGCGATCTTGCCGTCCTGCACCGCCTGCACCGTGAGATCGATGCCGCCGGTGGCTGCGCAATCGCCGCCCGCCCATACGCCGGGCAACGATGTCTGCCCTCGTGCATCCACGGCAATGCGGTTGCCATCGAGCGTCAACAATTCACGTTCGATCCCGACCGGCACCAGCGTTTGACCGATCGCCTTGAGTACCATGTCGGCCTCGATGACGAAGCGCTCCTGGCTACCGTCGCTCGACCCGCGCTCGAACTCGACGCCGGTCACTACGCCTGCATTGCCGATCAGGCGCGTCGGCGCCGCATGCGTGACCAGCGTGACGCCGCTGGTCTGCGCAAAGTCGCGCTCGGCCCATGTGGCGCTCATCGATTCGACACCGCGCCGGTACACCATCGTCACCGAGGTCGCGCCGAGCTTGCGGCTTTGCACGGCGGCATCGACCGCCGTATTGCCGCCGCCGATCACGACGACGCGCCGCCCGACCGGCACCGTGCCGACGTCGCTCGCGCTGCGAATCTGTTCGATGAAGTCCACCGCGTTCATCACACCGCTCAGGTCCTCGCCTTCCATGGCGAGCGCGCGCACGCCGGTAAGACCGATCGCGAGGAACACGGCATCGTGTTGCTGGCGCAGCGTATCGAGATCGATATCGCGCCCCAGCGCCACGCCGTGTCTGATGTCGATACCGCCGACCGAACACAACCATTCCACTTCACGCTGCGCGAAATCGTCGACGGTTTTATACGCGGCAATGCCGTATTCGTTCAGACCGCCCGCTTTTTCATGCGCGTCGTAAATCGTCACTTGGTGACCGCTCAACGCGAGCCGGTGCGCACACGCGAGCCCGGCGGGCCCCGCGCCGATTACCGCGACATGGCGGCCCGTCTCCGCCGCCCGCTTGAACAGCACGTCGCCGCGCGCCATCGCCCAATCGGTCGCGTGACGTTGCAACGCGCCGATCGCCACCGGCTTCGCGTCCTGATGGTTGCGCACGCAAGCGCCTTCGCAAAGAATCTCGGTCGGACAGACGCGCGCGCACATGCCGCCCAGCGGATTGGCCGACAGAATATCCACCGCCGCGCCCTTCAGATTGCCGTTGCCGATCTTGCGAATGAAACTGGGAATATCGATCTGCGTCGGGCACGCGTTCACGCATGGCGCGTCGTAGCAGTAGTGGCAGCGGCTCGCCGCCGCGGCGGCCGCGCTCGCGTCGAGCAGGGGTGCGATGTCGGAGAACTCGCACGAAAGCTGCTCGGGCGACAGGCGCTGCGCGGCAAGGTCGCCGGTTTGCTTGATAGCCATACACGTTCCTTCTTCGATGTGAGGACGTAGCCGGTCCCGCCGGCTGCGCTGAAGCGGAGCCGGGACGGCATGTTTTATGGGCACTACGGTGAAGCGACCGCTCGAACCATGCGGACCGTAAGCGGGTCCGCCGATGCTGATGCCGACGCTGGCGCTCGCGGCAACGCGTTATGAAACCGGCTCGCAGGCACGCTCGAGCATGGCGTGCAGCAGCACGTTGGCGCCTGCCTCGATCCATTCGAAGGTGGCGTCCTCGATCTCGTTGTGACTGATCCCGTCGACACACGGCACGAATACCATCGACGTCGGCGCGACTTGCGACAGGTAACACGCATCATGTCCCGCACCGGACACCATGTTGCGATGCGGATAGCCGAAGCGTTCGGCGGCGGCGCGTACGGACTTCACGCAGGCTTCATCGAAGGCAACCGGGGCGTAGTAAAAAATCTGTTCGAGTTCGGTTTCGAGGCCGATACCGCTTGCGATCTTCGCCACGCCTTCGCGCAACGCGGCATCCATCTTCGCGAGCACCGCGTCGTCCGGATGACGGAAGTCGACGGTGAAAAACACACGGCCCGGAATCACGTTGCGCGAGTTCGGATGGACCTGCATCATGCCGACCGTCGCGCAGCCGAACGGCGCGTTGTCGAGGCCGATGCGGTTGACCAGATCGACCACGCGCGCGGCGCCGAGCAAGGCATCGCGGCGACGCGGCATCGGCGTCGGACCCGCGTGCGCTTCCTGCCCCGTCAGCGTGATTTCATACCAGCGCTGACCTTGCGCGTCAGTGACCACACCGATGGTTTTCTGCTCCGCTTCGAGAATCGGCCCCTGTTCGATGTGCAATTCGAACGCCGCATGCAAAGGACGTCCGCCGCACGGCACATCGCCGGCATAGCCGATCCGTTCGAGTTCCTCGCCGATGGTTTTGCCGTCCACGTCCTTGCGCGAGAGGCCGTAGTCCAGCGTGAACACGCCGGCGAATACACCCGAGGCCACCATCGCCGGCGCGAAGCGCGAGCCTTCTTCGTTGGTCCAGATCACCACTTCGACGGGATGCTCGGTCTCGATGCCGTGATCGTTCAGACTGCGGATCACTTCGAGACCGCCGAGCACGCCGTAGATGCCGTCGAAGCGGCCGCCGGTCGGCTGCGAGTCCGCATGCGAACCGGTCATGACCGGCAGCGCGTCCGCTACGCGTCCGGCGCGACGCATGAAGACATTACCCATCTGATCGACGCTGACCGTGCAGCCCGCTTCCTTCGCCCAACTGACGATCAGATCGCGCCCTTCCTTGTCGAGGTCGGTGAGCGCGAGGCGGCATACGCCGCCTTTCGGCGTCGCGCCGATCTTCGCCATCGTCATCAGACTGTCCCACAGTCGCTTGCCGTCGACCTTGATCGACGTCGCGGGTTCGGCGCCCTTCAGTGCTTCGGATACCGCGTTCATTCGTCTCGCTCCTTTCGGTGAACCGACGTGAAACTGGTGCATGGGCGGCGGTTTTTGGGGCGTGTCCGCACGGCGGCGGTGCACACGCGATACGCTCGATCGCCTCTCGTGAGAGGGGCAAACCCTGGGGTATCGCCGCTCTTCCAATCCTGTCCAGTTGGACAGGTTGTAGACGATTAAGCCCGCCAGATCAATGCTTTTCGTACGGTGAGAAACATAGCGAGAAGCGTGCCATTGCACTGCAACACGGGGGTAACGTTCGTGAAGATTGGGGAGGTGAGCGACGCGCTGAACGACTAGAATGAAGCGCGACGCGGCACCCATGCCGCCGAAGGCGAACATGAGAGACGACGACGTGACAGCCGGCATCACGGAAAACGAAGAAACACGCGCGCCTTTGCGGCGGCGCAAGGCGCACATTCGCGAGTCGAACGAAGCGCATCTTCTGGCGTGCGCGGAGGCGGTGTTCGCCGAGCGCGGGCTCGACGGCACCAGCACCGCGATGATCGCGGAGCGTGCCGGCTTACCAAAAGCCAACGTGCATTACTACTTCCCAACGAAGCTCGCGCTCTACCGTCGCGTGCTGGAAGATCTGTTCGAGGACTGGCATCGCGCGGCGGACACGTTCGAATGCAGCGACGATCCGGTCGAAGCGATTGGCGGGTACGTCCGCGCGAAAATGGAATTGTCGCGGCGTCGGCCGTTGGGTTCGAAGGTGTGGGCGAGTGAGATCATTCACGGCGCCGGGCATATGGAAGACATTCTCACCGGTCGCGTGAAACCGTGGCTCGACAGCCGCGTGAAAGTGATCGACGACTGGATCGCGCGCGGTTTGCTCGCGCCGGTGAATGCGCAAACGCTGATGTATATGATCTGGGCGACGACGCAGCATTACGCCGATTTCGACGCGCAGATCCGCGCGTTGAAGGGCAAGCGCGCGTTGACGCAGAAGGCGTTCGAGGCGACGACCGAAGAAGTGGTGCAGTTGGTGATTCGAGCCTGCGGGGCGGTGTCGCCGGCGCAGCGGGAGGAAGGAGTGGATCCTTCACGGTAGCGGTAGAAATGCAACCGCTCGCCTGAATATTTCCGTATCCGTACGGGAACGAAAGACGCCAACAAGCGCCCCGCGATGCCGCTTCGTACCCGAACGGTTACGAAACAGTATAAATAGGCCCTTCACGTCTTCCGCCGTACCCGATCGGGTACTAAAACCCCGCTCAACCGCACCTTCCGGCATAATATTCCCGAGCGGATACGAAACTGGAGCGACAGTGGTGGATAGCGACTACCCCGTGACCGAGATGATGGCCCTTGCAATTCTGGTGCGCGCCGCGCGCCTTGCTCAAGGCCTGACTCGTGACGAGTTGGCCAACGTGACTGGCCTTTCACCGAAGTTCATTACTCACGTCGAAGCAGGGAAATCCACAGCGCAGATCGGCAAGGTGCTCCAGCTTCTCTCCGAGCTCGGCGTGCACCTGTACGCTCAAACCTCGACGACCATCTCGCCCAAGCTGACCGAAAAGGCACGACAACGCCGCCGCCGAACCCAACATGACGACTAGAAAACTGAACGTATTTGCCAATAGCGAGCGAGTCGGCACGGTCATCGACGAGAACGACATATGGTCTTTCGTCTATGAAGGGAACTGGCTGGCTTCAAAACGCGCCTTTCCGCTATCTCCCGCATTTCCGCTCCAGGCGGAGCCGTTCGTCGACGGGTCCAGCAAGCGCCCGGTGCAGTGGTTCTTTGACAACCTGCTGCCCGAAGAGAGAATGCGCATCATCCTGGCACGAGAAGCCAAGGTCGACGAGAGCGACGCGTGGGGCCTGCTCGCGCACTACGGTCGCGAATCCGCCGGCGCACTGACATTGCTCAAGGAAGGCGAAATCGAACCCGCCGCAGGGCTGCAACCCCTCTCCTTCCTGAACCTCGAAGCTCGCATCAAGGCGATGCCGGACCGCGCACTCACCGCTGCGGCGCCAAAGCGTATGTCGGCGGCGGGCGCTCAGCCCAAGCTGCTCGTGACAATGAGAGGCAACCCACCCGAGTGTGAGCTGTTTGAACCGGTCGGCAATGAACCTTCCATGCATCTGCTCAAGCCCGACGCATTGGGCACCACAGGTTATCCGCACGCCGCCGTCAACGAGTTTTTCTGCATGCAACTCGCAAAGGCCATGGGAATCTCCGTGCCGCAGACGCATTTCATCCGGGTCCCCACGGCGTGTTACCTCATCGACCGATTTGACCGGGATACGTCGAACGAGCCGCCTCGACGCCTCCATGTGATTGATGCGACCCAACTGCTCAATTACGCCCGAACTTTCAAATACGACGAAGTGACCGCGGAGCGGTTACAGCAGACCATCGAAATGACGAGCACAAAGGCCGTCTCCCGCCTCGAAATGTTCAGGTGGTCGGTATTCAACGTACTCATAGGGAACGCGGATGCCCACCTCAAGAACCTGTCTTTCTTCGTGACTCCGTTCGGTTACCAGCTCGCGCCTTTCTACGACCTGGTGAGTACCGTCGTCTACCACACGAAGAACTATCACCCAGAGCGCGCGGACTATTGGCCCGATTGCGCACTCTCCATGCCGATAGGCGATGCTCGGCATTTTTCCGAGATCAACCGGCGCAACATGCTGCAGTTTGCCGACGCGCTCGGTATGCGAGCCCGCGGTGCCGCGCAGTTCCTCGATGAAATGCTGCACACTCTTCCTGAGCGCGCGTCGACTACGCTCGCGAAAATCACCGATCTCGCGAAGCCCACTGCCGGCGAAGTCCGGCTACTGAACGCCATTCATAAGATGCCGATCGCGGAGATGTCGAGAGCATTGTCGAAGTAGTTCTATTGATGGCGACGCCTTGGAAATAGTTTCGCAAGCGCTTCTTCCTCAATACGTCTCCAGATGCAGCCGCCCTTCCTTCTTCAACTTCGCCCACAGCGCTTCCCAATCCAGCTGAACCTGCTCGCCGATCTCCTTGAGCGCCTGCAGCACACCGTCTTCCATGCCTTTCAAACCGCACACGTAAATGTGCGTGTTGTCGTCCTTCAGCATCTGCGCGATATCTACCGCGCGTTCACGCATGGCGTCCTGCACATAACGCTTCGGCTGCCCCGGCGTGCGCGAAAAGGCCAGATTCGTATCGATGAAATCCTTCGGCAGATTCGTGAGCGGCCCGAAATACGGCAGTTCCTCTTGGGTTCGCGCGCCGAAGAACAGCATCAGTTTGCCGGTCGCGCCTTTGAGCCGACGACGTCGCCGATACTCGGTCATCGCGCGCATCGGCGCTGAACCGGTACCGGTGCAGATCATCAACAGATGCGAGTTCGGATGATTCGGCATCAGGAACGTGCCGCCGAACGGACCGATCACATTGACCACATCGCCCTTTTTCAAATTGCACAGGTAGTTCGAGCACACGCCATCGATCGTGTCGCCGTGTTGCCGCGCCACGCGTTTGACCGTCAGCGACACGTTGTTATAGCCGGGACGTTCGCCATCGCGTGGACTCGCGATCGAATACTGGCGAGCGTGGTGCGTGCGGCCATCCGCCGTAGCACCGGGCGGCAGAATGCCGATCGATTGTCCTTCCAGCACCGGAAACGGCATCGTCCCGAAATCGAGCACGATGTGATGAATGTCGCTGTCGGTCGAGCCGTCCGTGAGCCGGTAGTTGCCCACCACGGTCGCCGTGGTGGGCGCCTTGTGCATGTACAGATTCACATACGGCTTCGCGGCCGACCACGGCGGCACCACCGAGCCACGCACGGTGTCCACATCGATGCCCGTCGCTTCGTCGGTCGTATCGCCCGATGCGCCCGCCGTCGGCGATTCGTCTGCCACCGGCACGGCCATCGTGTTCTGCTCCGGCAACACGTCCCATGTGAACTGCTCGTCGACCGGATAAGCGTCGGCCTTAAGCACGGTGCGCCAGTTGTCGATCGCACCGGTCGGGCACGGCGGCACGCAGGCCATGCAACCGTTGCACAGATCAGCCTTGACCACGTAATTGTTGTCGTCGTGCGTGATCGCATCGACCGGGCAAGTCTCTTCGCACGTATTGCAGCGAATGCAGATTTCCGGATCGATCAGATGCTGCCTGAGAACTTCGATCGACACTGGGCCGTTCATGACTTCCTCCATCGGGTAATACCAACGCAACGGCAACTCAACCCGCGCGTTCAGTTAAAACGCACGTACTCAAAATCGACCGGCTGACGGTTCACGCCCATGGCCGGCGGCGCGATCCAGTTGGCGAACTTGCCGGGCTCGGCCACTCGCCCCATCAGCGACGCAACATAAGCGCGGTCTTCCGGCGACGCGAGCCACTTCGCTTCGTTGGCGGCCCATTCGGTCTCGCTGATCACGCGGCCGTCGGGAGACACCCGTGTGCCGGCAAACGTGCCGATCTGCCGGTTGAACGCTTTGTGCGGCACTGTCATGCGGAAATCGATGCCGGCTTTTTCGAGCACCTTGTTCCAGCGCCCCACGCCCGCCACCGAATCCTTGATGTAATCGTCGCGCAGTACTTCGTTCATCGCGTTGAGCATCGGCACTTCGCGTTCGGTCAGCTTGCCGTCCTGCACGTCGAGCAGTTTGTAGCTCTGGCCATTCAATTGATGGTCGTCGTCGCGCTTGTTCTCTTCATAGCGGCCTTTCAGACCGGAGCTATAAAACGTTGCCGCATTCGACGAATGGTCGGCGCCGAACAGGTCGATCGTCACCGAATAATGGAAGTTCAGATAGCGCTGAATGGTCGGCAGATCGATCACACCGGCCGCCCGAATCCTGGCGACGTCGTCGGTGCCGAGCTCGTTCATCACCTGCGCGGTGCGCTGGATCACACGCGACACCCCCGACTCGCCGACGAACATGTGATGCGCTTCCTCGGTCAGCATGAACTTCGTGGTGCGCGCGAGCGGATCGAAGCCCGACTCGGCGAGCGCCGACAACTGGAACTTGCCGTCGCGGTCCGTGAAATATGTGAACATGTAAAACGCGAGCCAGTCAGGCGTTTTCTCGTTGAACGCGCCCAGAATGCGGGGGTTGTCGTCGTCGCCCGAGCGGCGGCCTAGCAGCGCCTCTGCTTCCTCACGGCCGTCACGACCGAAGTAGCGATGCAGCAGATACACCATCGCCCACAAATGGCGTCCTTCCTCCACGTTGACCTGGAACAGGTTGCGCAAGTCGTACATGGACGGCGCGATCAAACCCAGATGCCGCTGCTGCTCGACCGAAGCCGGCTCGGTGTCGCCTTGCGTGACGATAATCCGGCGCAGATTCGCACGATGTTCGCCGGGCACGTCCTGCCACGCGGCTTCGCCCTTGTGCTCGCCGAAGTGAATCTTGCGGTCCTGCTCGCCCGGCGTCAGGAAAATCCCCCAACGGTAGTCCGGCATTTTCACGTGATCGAAATGCGCCCAGCCGCCCGCGTCGACGCTGACCGCCGTGCGCAGATAGACGTCGTAGCCGTGCGAACCTTCCGGGCCCATGTCGCCCCACCAGGCGAGGAAATTCGGCTGCCATTGTTCGAGCGCGCGTTGCAGCGTGCGGTCGTCGGCGAGGTTGACGTTGTTCGGAATCTTTTCGCTGTAGTTGATCGTTGACATGGTCGGTTCCTGGTTCGGAAACTGCAGTGTTTATCTGACAGACGCGTATCGGAAAGAAAGAAGACGTTATGTCAGGCCGCGATATCGACGCGCTGCCTGAGTCGAGTCGTGCACGCTCAAACGCGCGACACGTCGAATTGCGCCTTGCTGCCCTTGCCGTACACCTTGAGCGCGCCCTTCTCGCCCACTGCATTCGGCCGGTTGAAGATCCAGTTCTGCCACGCGGTGAGGCGCCCGAAAATGCGCGTCTCCATCGTTTCCGGACCGTTGAAGCGCAAATTCGCCTCGAGACCGGTCAACGCGTCCGGCGACATGGCCGCGCGTTCTTCGAGTGCGATGCGGATTTCGTCGGCCCAATCGATATCGTCGGGCGAGGCGGTCACGAGACCGAGGCGTTCGGCGTCGACCGGTTTGATCGGCTGGCCGATTCGCGAGCGCACCGCGTCGAGCGGTTCGGCTTCTTCATAGAAGCGTCGCGCGAGCCGCGATTGTTGCGTGACCATCGGATACAAACCGAAGTTGACTTCCGACAGCGTGATTGCCGGTTCCTCGTCTTCGTTCGACGGTAATGCAGCCATGTAGCTGCGGTCGCAAGCAAACGCAAGTTCCGCGAAAGTGCCGGCGAAACACGAGCCCGGTTCGATCAGCGCGAACAGCGAACGCGACGACACGTCGATACGTGCCAGCGTGCGGCGCAGCAAGCCGATGGTCTCGCGCACGAACCAGTGGTCCTTGTGCTGCATCAACATGGCGTCTGCGGCGAGCAGCGCACGGGCGTCGCCTTCGGTCTTGAACACCCAGGTGCCGACTTCGAGTTCATTGGTGCGCATCGACAGAATCGCGTCGTCGAGTTCGCGCGCGAATTGCAGCGGCCACCAGTTGACGCCGGCGACGACGATCGCCTCGATGCTCGCGGGCTGATCGGATTGCGGCGCTCTGGCGGTGAAGGTGGCGATACGTTTGGCGCGATCGATCGTGACGTCGAGCGTTTTATAGGTCAGGCCGTCTTCCCGATCGGTGCGATCGATACGCGTGAGCAGAACACCTTGGGCATTGCCGGGACGATCGCTTTGCGCGGCGAGTTCGAGCGCGCGTGCCTGAATGGCTTGATCGAACTGGTTCGGCTTCACGACTTCATCCACGAGACGCCACGCTTTCGCGCGCTCGCCGCGAATGCCCTCGACCACCGTGCAGAAAATGTCCGCGCGATCATGGCGCACCTTGCGCTTGTCGGTCACGCGTGTCAGGCCGCCGGTGCCCGGCAGAACACCGAGCAACGGCACTTCCGGCAACGACACCGACGAGGAGCGGTCGTCCACCAGATAGATCTCGTCGCAAGCGAGCGCGAGCTCGTAACCGCCGCCGGCACATGCACCGTTCACCGCCGCGAGAAACTTCAGACCCGAATGGCGCGACGAATCTTCCAGCCCATTACGCGTTTCGTTGGTGAACTTGCAGAAGTTGACCTTCCACGCATGCGTCGACAAACCGAGCATGAAGATGTTGGCGCCTGAGCAGAACACGCGGTCCTTCAGGCTCGTCAGCACGACGGTTTTGACTTCGGGATGCTCGAAGCGAATGCGCTGGATCGCATCGTGCAATTCGATGTCGACGCCGAGGTCGTACGAATTCAGCTTCAGCTTGTAGCCGTCACGAATGCCGCCGTCTTCGGCGATATCGATGCCGAGCGTGGCAATGGGACCGTTGAAGCTCAGCTTCCAGTGTTTGTACTGCGAGGGATCAGTGCGGTAGTCGACCGGCGCGATGGCGGTTGCTGCTGTGGACATGGGGCGTCTCCTGACTGGACGATGCAACATTGTTTTTTGAACAATAGTGCATCATCACACCCACGTAAAGCACTTTAGTGCATATCAACGTGTAAACCCTGACGCTTCACTGCATTTCAGCCACCCACATCGTCCGGCGCCTCCGCCGCGAGGCGCGCCGCGAGGCGGTCGCGCAGTTGCAGATAGGCGTCGGCGAGTGTTTTCTCGCTGGTGTCGAAGCTCATGTCGGCCCGCCCGTACAGCTCGCCACGGCCGGCCAGAATGCGTTTGAGATCGTCCATCGCTTCCTTGTTGCCGGACATCGGCCGCAAATCGCCTTGCGCGACGACGCGGCGCATGTGCTCTTCCGGCGTGGCCTGCAGCCACACGGTGAAGCAGTGCGACAGCAGCGCGTTGAAGGTGCCCGACTCCGACACCAGGCCGCCCGGCGACGCGATCACCGCGCGCTCATGCTCCTGAATCACGGCCTCGAGCGCGCGGTGTTCATAACGCCGGTACGCGGCCGCGCCATACAGCGAGTGAATCTCCGACGGCGGGCAGCCGGCCAGTTGCTCGATCACGCGCGTCAACTCGACGAACGGCACCTTGCGCTCCTGCGCGAGCATTCGTCCCAACGTCGACTTACCCGCACCGCGCAGGCCGATCAACGCAATCCGGTCCTTGCGATGCGGGTCGCGGGGTGCCTGCGCGAACATGTCGGCCAGCGCCACGCGGGCGCGCTGCAACGCCGCCTGATCGCGACCCTGCAACAACTCACGAATCAGCAGCCATTCGGCGGACGCGGTGGTTTCGTCGCCGATCACCTCGGCCAGTGGACAGTTCAGGGTCGCCGCGATCTGCCGCAACACCAGCACCGAGGCATTGCCGACCCCCGACTCCAGATTGGCCAGATGCCGCTCCGACAAGCCGGTTTCGCTCGCCAGCGTCTTGCGGGTCATGCCGCGACGCGCGCGCAGCAGGCGCACACGCTCGCCCATCGCGGTCAGGAACGGATCGCGCTCCTCGCGCTCGGCGCCGCGCTCCGGCCGCTCGGCGCGGCCGGCGTCTTCGTCGGCGGCATCGTCCAGGGGTGCGGGAGAGTAATTTTGATTCATGTTTTACGACCTCTCAACTTCTATACATGTACTATAGTGCTTGACACGCACCGGATGAACGGTTAATTTTCGCCAAATATTGATCCAATAACAAACGCTGTCGAGATTTATCGGCGGCGTCACGGAGATGGCGCAACAGCACGCATGAATTAAGTTGCGTGCGCGCCGATCTGGAGGCACTTATGTCCCCTGAAACATTCCAGCGCCTGATCGCGGGCGTGACCGCGCAACTCGCCGACCGGCCGCTCGACGGCCAGCTCGCCGCCTGGCTGAACGACACCTGGCCGGCGGATGGCGAGACCTTCCGCGAGCTCGCCGCGGCGTGCCGCACCGGCGTCGCCGAAGGCTGGTTGTGCAACCGCGAAGGCGCCGGCATCCGCTACGGCAGGATCTTCAAGGCGCTCCCCGACACCCACGGTTTTTCCGTCGACGTGGTCGCGATGAGCAATATCGCCGGTCCGCATCACGTGCATCCGCATGGCGAGATCGATCTGATCATGCCGCTCACCGAAGGCGCCACGTTCGACGGCCAGCCGGCCGGCTGGTGCGTGTACGGACCCGGCTCGGCGCATCGGCCGACCGTGGCCAACGGCGACGCGCTCGTGCTGTACCTGCTGCCGCAAGGCGCGATCGAATTCACGTCGGCCTAGCTGTTTACCGCTCACTGCTCACTGCCAGAGATATGCCATGACCGAACTGTTGAAGAACTACGTTGCCGGCCAATGGGTCGCCGGCGGCGGCGCAGGTGTGACGCTCATCGATCCCGTGACGGGCGCGGCGCTCGTTCGTGTCTCGAGCGAAGGCCTCGACCTCGCGCAAGCATTCAGCTTCGCTCGCGATCAAGCGGGCGCCGCGTTGCGCGCGCTGACCTATGCGCAGCGCGCCGCCCGCCTCGCCGACATCGTCAAGCTGTTGCAGGCCAAACGCGACGACTACTACGCGATCGCCACCGCGAATTCAGGCACCACGCGCAACGATTCGGCGGTCGATATCGACGGCGGCATTTTCACGCTGTCGTATTACGCGAAACTGGGCGCGACGCTCGGCGACGTGCATGCGCTGCGCGACGGCAGCGCCGCGTCGTTGAGCAAGGATCAGTCGTTCAGCGCGCAGCACGTGCTGACACCGACACACGGCGTCGCGCTGTTGATCAACGCGTTCAACTTTCCGTCCTGGGGTTTGTGGGAAAAGGCCGCGCCGGCCCTGCTCTCCGGCGTACCGGTGATCGTCAAACCCGCGACGGCGACAGCGTGGCTTACTCAACGCATGGTCGCCGACGTGGTCGACGCGGGCATCGTGCCGCCCGGCGCGCTGTCGGTGATTTGTGGTGGCTCGGCGGGCCTGCTCGACCAGGTTCAGGCGTTCGACGTCGTGTCGTTCACCGGCTCGGCCGACACGGCCGCGACACTGCGCGCGCATCCGGCGTTCGTGCAGCGCGGCGCGCGCCTGAATGTCGAAGCCGACAGTCTGAACAGCGCGATTCTGTGCGCCGACGCGACGCCCGAGACGCCCGCGTTCGAGTTGTTCATCAAGGAAGTGGTGCGCGAAATGACCGTGAAATCCGGGCAAAAATGCACCGCGATCCGTCGTGCGTTCGTGCCGGAAGCTTCGCTCGAAGCCGTGCTCGACGCGCTCAAGGCGAAGCTCGCGAAGATCAGCGTCGGCGATCCGCGCAACGACGCCGTGCGCATGGGTTCGCTCGTGAGCCGCGAACAGTACGACAACGTGCTGGCGGGTATCGCGACCCTGCGTGAAGAAGCCGTGCTCGCCTACGACGGCTCGGCCGTGCCGCTGATCGATGCGGACGCAAGCATTGCGGCCTGCGTCGCGCCGCATCTGTTCGTGGTCAACGATCCGGACAACGCAACGCTGCTGCACGACGTCGAAGTGTTCGGGCCGGTGGCAAGCGTGGCGCCGTATCGCGTCTCGACCGATGCCGAGGCATTGCCCGAGGCCCACGCCGTCGCCCTTGCGCGACGCGGTCAAGGCTCGCTCGTCGCGTCGATCTATTCGAACCACGACGCGCACCTCGGCCGGCTCGCACTGGCACTCGCCGATTCGCACGGCCGCGTGCATGCGATCTCGCCGTCGGTGCAACAGAGTCAAACCGGTCACGGCAACGTGATGCCGATGTCGCTGCACGGTGGACCCGGACGCGCCGGCGGCGGCGAAGAACTCGGCGGCTTACGGGCGTTGGGGTTCTATCACCGGCGCTCGGCCATTCAGGCGCCGGCGGCGGCTATCGAAGCGCTGACGCAAACAACGCATTTGCCCGCGGCCTAACCAAACAAGGCCACGACGCAACGAAACATCGAAATCAGGAAACACGCAATAAGCCACGCATCGAGCGGATCAAGAGCGCACAACAGCCGGACCGCCCCACCCCGATGGAGGAGACACATGCAAGTTCTGCTGGAACCGGCTGCAAGCCAGCCCGCCGCGACCGTCGCGCCACCGCCCATGCTGTTCAATTTCGCTTCGTATCTGTTCGGACTGAACACACTCCGCGCCGCCAAAACAGCGTATATCGACGACACCGGCGCGACCTCCTACGCCACGCTCGAAGATCGCGCGCGACGCTTTGCGACCGCGCTGCGCGCGCTCGGCGTGCATCCGGAAGAACGCATGCTGCTCGTGATGCACGACACGGTCGAATTGCCGATCGCGTTTCTCGGCGCGCTGTATGCGGGCGTCGTGCCGGTCGTTGCCAATACCCTGCTCACCGCCGCCGATTACGTGTACATGCTCACGCATAGCCACGCGCGCGCCGTGATCGCCTCGGGCGCGCTCCTGCCGAACGTCATCGAAGCGATGAATACGGCCGAACACGACGGCTGCCAGTTGATCGTCTCGCAACCGCGCGCCGATGATCCGCAAGCCGCGCCCGTACTCGCCGACCTGATCGACGCCGCCCTGCCCTCGGTCAAGCCGGCCCAGTCAGGTTGCGACGACATCGCGTTCTGGCTGTATTCGTCGGGCTCGACGGGCAAGCCGAAAGGCACGGTCCACACGCACGCGAACCTGTACTGGACCGCCGAGCTGTACGCGAAGCCGGTGCTCGGCATCGTCGAAAGCGATGTGGTTTTTTCAGCGGCCAAACTCTTCTTTGCATACGGTCTCGGCAACGCGCTGACCTTTCCGCTGTCGGTGGGCGCAACCGCCGTGCTGATGGCGGAACGGCCCACCGCCGACGCGATTTTCGCGCGCCTGACGCGGCATCGGCCCACGGTGTTCTACGGCGTGCCGACGCTCTACGCCAGCATGCTGGTGTCGCCCGCATTGCCCGCGCGCGCCGATGTCGCGATGCGCGTGTGCACCTCAGCGGGCGAGGCGTTGCCGCGCGAAATCGGCGAGCGCTTCACCGCGCACTTCGGCTGCGAGATTCTCGACGGAATCGGCTCGACCGAAATGCTGCACATTTTCCTGTCGAATCGCGCCGGCGCGGTCGAGTACGGCACCACCGGACGTCCCGTGCCCGGTTACGAAATCGAACTGCGCGACGAAGCCGGGCACCCGGTGGCCGATAGCGAGGTCGGCGATCTGTATATCAAGGGGCCGAGCGCGGCGCTGATGTACTGGAGCAATCGCGAGAAGTCGCGCGCGACCTTCCTCGGGGAATGGATTCGCAGCGGCGACAAGTATTGCCGCTTGCCAAACGGCTGCTACGTTTATGCGGGGCGCAGCGACGACATGCTGAAAGTCAGCGGGCAGTATGTGTCGCCGGTGGAAGTGGAAATGGTGCTGGTGCAGCACGACGCAGTGCTCGAAGCGGCGGTGGTCGGCGTCGATCATGGCGGTCTCGTCAAGACCCGTGCGTTCGTCGTATTGAAGCGTGAATTCGCGGCGTCTGAGATACTCGCGGATGAGTTGAAAGCCTTCGTCAAGGAACGGCTCGCGCCGCACAAGTATCCGCGCGATATCGTATTCGTCG
The DNA here is from genome assembly GCF_003269035.1 of Paraburkholderia bryophila. GTDB lineage: Bacteria > Pseudomonadota > Gammaproteobacteria > Burkholderiales > Burkholderiaceae > Paraburkholderia > Paraburkholderia bryophila. Next base: position 736,467 of record NZ_QLTK01000001.1, read on the forward strand.
ACGATCTGCCGAAAACCGCCACCGGTAAAATTCAACGCTTCAAACTGCGCGAACAGTCATAAGGTGAACCATGCAGAACCCCGCTACCGGCGCTGCCGGCAGTAGTACGGCCAGTCGCTTTGCCGAACTGCCCGCGGTTGCGTCACGGGGTCCGTTGCGCATTGAGTATCGCTGGGTCAACGATACTGCGCGTGAAGCGCCGGTCGTCGTTTTCCTGCACGAAGGGCTCGGCTCGATCGCGATGTGGCGCGACTGGCCGCAGGCGTTGTGCGAACGGCTCGGCATGCGTGGCCTGATTTATTCGCGGCCCGGCTACGGACTATCGACGCCGCGCAAGCATGAGGTGAAATGGCCGGTCGATTTCATGACCTCGCAGGCGCGCGATATTCTGCCGGCGCTGCTCGACTCGCTCGACATCGACGCAAGCGAGCGTCGGCGTATGTGGCTCGTCGGCCATAGCGACGGCGGTTCGATTGCGTTGCTTTATGCCGCGCTGCATCCGGATGCGCTGGCCGGCGCGGTGGCGATTGCGCCGCATGTGTTCGTCGAAGATATTTCGGTGGAAAGCATCGCGCTGACCAAACAACTTTATGAAACCACCGACCTACGCGACAAACTCGGCCGCTATCACGCCGACGTCGATTCGGCGTTCTACGGCTGGAACGACATCTGGTTGAATCCGGCCTTCAGGCAATGGTCGATCGTCGACGAGTTGGCGTCGATCCGCCAACCGCTGCTCGCCGTGCAAGGACACGACGACAACTACGGCACCATGGCCCAGATCGACACCATCGCCGGGCGCGTGCCGCATGCGCGACTCGCCAAACTCGACGCTTGCGGACATTCCCCGCATCGCGACGCGCCGCAGGCGCTGAACGACGCGATTGCCGCGTTCATTTCGCGGCAGAACCTGTAGCAGGAACAAGCGCGGCGCGCCTTCTCAACGCGCCGCGCGCACTTCATCCTCTACTTCAGATTACCGTCGACAACCCCAGCGTCAGCAACAACGCCGTCACCGAAATAATCGTTTCGCAGACCGTCCACGTCTTGAAGGTCTGCGGCACGGTCATGCCGAAGTACTCCTTCACCAGCCAGAAGCCGCCGTCGTTGACGTGCGACAGAATCAGCGAACCCGCGCCGGTCGCCAGCACCAGCAACTCGGGACGCACGCCGCCCACCGTGCCCGCCGCCGCGGCGGCGATCGGCGCAATGATGCCGGCGGCGGTTGCCATCGCCACCGTCGCCGAACCCGTTGCCACGCGAATCAAGGCGGCTACCAGCCACGCGAGAATCAGCAGCGGCACGTGCGCACCGGTCGCCACATCCACGATTGCCTTCGACGCGCCGCTGTCGATCAGAATGCGCCCGAAGCCCGCACCCGCCCCCACCACCAGCGTGATGCTCGCAGTCGGCGCGAGACATTCGTTGGTGAACTTGAGGATCTGCTCGCGGTTGAAACCGCGCGCCCGGCCGAACGTGATAAAGCTCAACAGCACGGCCAGCAGCAATGCCATGTCCGGGTGACCGATCAGACGCAGCGCGTTGTTCGCCGCCGATTTCGCCGGCACGATCGCATCCGCCCAGCTACCCACCAGCATCAGCAGCACCGGCAGCAACACCGTCACCAGCGTGATACCGAAGCCCGGCAGGTCCTGCTGCGAGCGCTTCGCGTCCTGCTCGATGAATTGCTGCGCCATCGGATTGATGCCGTCGAGCACGACGAACCGCGCGATCAGCTTCGAGAACAGCGGGCCGGCCAGCGCCGCGGTCGGAATGCCGACGATCAGCGCGTAGAAAATCGTGTGGCCGATATCCGCGTTGTAGGCGGTCACCGCGAGCAACGCGGCCGGGTGCGGCGGAATCAGTCCGTGCACGACGGACAACCCCGCCACCATCGGAATGCCGACGCGAATCATCGACGTGCCGGTGCGTTGCGCGACGTTGAACGCGATCGGGATCAGCAGCACGAAACCGACTTCGAAGAACACCGGCAAGCCGACCAGAAAAGCGATGCACATCATCGCCCAATGCACGTTCTTCGGTCCGAACAAGCCGATCAGCGTGCGCGCGATCCGCTCCGCCCCGCCCGACTCGGCCATCATCTTGCCGAGCATCGTGCCGAGACCGACGACGATCGCGATATGGCCGAGCGTGCCGCCCACGCCGGTTTCGAACGACTTGAGAATCGACGTCGCCGGCATGCCGACGGCCAGCGCCAACGCCACCGACACCATCATCAACGTGATGAACGGGTTCATCTTGAAGCGCGCGATCAGCACGACCAGCGCGATGATGGCGATCAATGCATAGACGAGTAACAGACTTCCTTGAACGGTCGCCATAGGTGCTCCTGAAGAGAAGGAACCGCACCGCCGCCTTGCACGCGTCGAAGCGCGTGCAATGTTCTATCGGTATCCGACGGTGCGGGCCGCGTGCTTAGAACTTGTGGCGGATGCCGGCGACGGTCACGAACTGGCCGTTGTTGTTCGACGGGTTCGAAATGCCTTCCACCCACGCCTTCGAACCGGACGAACGCTGATAGATACCGTTCAGGTACAGGTCGGTCGTCTTCGAGAGGAAGTACTCGCCGCCCACGCTCAACTGGTTGTAGTGCGCATTGGTGGCCGTGGTGCCGCTGGCGTTCTGCGTCGTGTAGATGTAGCCGAGCGCAAGCAGCGTGGCCGGCGTCAGTTGATACTTCAGGCTCGCCTCGTAGTTGGCGAAACGCAGGCTGCCGCCCGTGAGCAACTGGAATTGCGAGTTCGTGTACAGCAACGCAACGGTTGCGGGGCCGAACACGTAGGCACCGCCCGCGCCCCACACCTGATTGCGCTTCACGCCGCTGATGATCGACGAGCTGGTGCTGTAGTAGTTATCCGACGGCGCCGCACCCGCCGTGCTGGTCGCCGGCTGATTCACCAGCGAGTACGCCGCGTCGAGGTGCAACGGACCATTCACGTAATCCGCACCGACGCTCCACGAGCGGTTGTTGGCGAATTCGCCTGCGGTGTTCGAGAACGCGTACATGGCGTTCGCGGTGAAACCGGCGTACGTCGGCGTGGTGTACTTGACCGCGTTGTTGGTCCGGTAGGTGTTGTTGATGTCGTCGTTGTCGTAGATCGCGTTGCCGTACTGGCTCATTGCGCCGACGCCGTTGATCTGCATGTTCGACAGATAGTCCTGCACGCTGTTGTACTGACGGCCGAGCGTGATCGTGCCGGCCTTGTCGTTGACCAGCGCGACCCATGCGCTACGGCCGAACATCCGGCCACCCTGACCCGCCGCGCCGGTTTCCAGGCTGAAGCCGTTTTCCAGCTTGAACATCACCTTGTTGCCGCCGCCCAGATCTTCCGTGCCGAGCAGGCCCCAACGCGAACCCTGCACATTGCCCTGGGTCGCCTGATAGGCCTTCTCGCCCTTCTGGTTATTCGTGAAGGTAAAGCCCGCGTCGACGATACCGTAGAGCGTCACGCTGCTTTGCGCGTGAGCGGCCTGGGCCGCGAGTCCAACGGCCGCGAGCGCGATGGCGGTACGAAAGATCTGCTTGTGCATCATGGTTTCCTCAAGTCGAAAAGTGACGAACGCCGGTGACATTCCAATGTTCCGGCGATATTAGTAATACTAAACAGACGAGTCAAAGCGACACCGGCTTGGGGTCCGGTGTTCGGGTCAAACAACAGTCTTCGGGGCGGCTAACGGAACAGCATCAGCCGGAAAGGATCAATCGGAGAACATCAGTCCGGCCAGTTGCGGCGCGCATCCAGACGGCGCGCGTCGCGTTGATGAAACGGCGTAACGATCGGCTCGGGCGCCACGCGCGCCCGTTCGAGTTCGGCCAGGATTCTGCTCAGGACGATCTGCGCTTCGCCCGCGTGCAGGTTGCACGGGTCGAGAAAAAAGAACTGCAATTCCGCTTCGTGATCGCGCACGATCACCGGCGCCTCGCCTTCGGGCGCACGCGCGAGCGCATCGGCGAGATCCCAGGCGGAGATGCGCGCCAACTTCGGATCGATATGCAGCTTCAGGCGGTCGAGCGGATTGCCGGTCGGATCGGCGTCGATTTCCGCCCACACACCTTCGCAACGGTTCAGGGTTTCGCGCCACAGCGTCAGGTAGCCGCGCTCGCGGGCGCGAATCGCCAGATGGTCGCGCTGCTGCCACTGTTCGAGTGCGACGATCGCGCCGACAATGCCTTCCTTGCCGACTTTCATGCCGCGGCCAATACCGCCGTTCTGGAAATATGCCGCACGTACCAGCGCTTTATTGCCCGCGACGATCCCGGCCGTGAGGCCGCCGAGGAATTTGTGCGCCGAGTACAGCGCGAGATCCGCACCGCCGGCGATAAAGCGTTCGAGGTCGTATTCGGAGGCGGCGTCGACGATCACCGGCACGCCTTTCGCATGCGCGACGGCGACGAATTCCTCGAACGGGATCAGACCGAATTGCACCGTATGATGCGAGACCACGTACAGCGCCGCAGCGGTGCGTTCGGTGATCGCGGTGTTCAACTGGTAGCCGTGCGCTTCGGTCGCCGCGCCGACCGGCACGACGCGCGCGCCGGACAGGCGGATCGCCTGATCCACCGGTGCGCCATAATTGACGAGGTGGCCGGTCTGGATCACGACTTCATTGCGAAGGCCCGGCATGCCGCTCGTATCCGGCAGACGTTCGATCAGCCCGGGATCGTCGCCGGTCATCGCAGCGGCGATAGTCAGCGTGATCGCCGCCGAGCACGACGCGGTGACATAACCGGCTTCGCTGCCGCACGCCTCGGCAATCACCGCCGAGGCCTTGCGCTGCAGATCGTCGATCTCGACGAATTGCGGCAGCATCCGCGCCACCGCGTCGATCACCGGTGCGCCGACGCTGGATGCGCCCAGGCCTGTCATCGTGCCCGAAGCATTGATGACAGGGCGTAAGCCAAAACGAGAGCGAATGTCCACGAAGCGCCTCCAACCGGTATTTCTTAATTATGGAATATATGTTGTAATTGAGGATCAGTCTAGCATACAATCCCCCTGCGTCAACTGGACAAAAACAAGCTGTGACAGAGGAGCACGATGGCCCGTACGTCCCGACCTTCCGCGGCTGTAACCGCCGCCGCGCGCCCGTCCGCGGCAGCGGCGGCCGAGCCCGTTGTGGCACAAGCCGACGCAACCCTACCCGCTGACACGGCCGCGCCGCGCACCCGCACCAGCGCGCTCGACCGCGCCGTGCAGATCCTCGACGCGCTCCAGCAGGCGAACCGCCCCGCCACCGCGTACGAAGTCGCACGTATCGTCGGTGCGCCGTTGTCCACGGTGTATTCGATCATCAACGATCTGGTCGACAAGAATCTGCTGGCGCGTCGCATGGACGGCACGATCTGGCTCGGCTCGCGTCTGTACGGTTACGGCCTGACGTACGCGAGTTCGCTCGACTACCTCGCGGTCGCGAATGAGGAAATGCAACGGCTCTCGGCGGAAGTCGAGGAAACCGTGCAGGTCTGCGGTCTCGAAGACGGCATGATGGTCGTGCAGCAAATGGCCGAAGGTCCGGGCCATTTCCGAGTGACATCGCGCGTGGGCAGTCGCGTGCCATTGAACTGGACGGCGTCGGGCCGCCTGCTGGTCGGTCACCTGCCGGACGCCGAACGCATCGCGTTCTTCGCGCAGCATGCGCAAAGCTCGCCGACCGGTCGCGCGGAAACGCGGCCCGAGGTCCTCGCGCGGATCGCGCGCGAAGCGCTGGAGGCGCGGCTGTCGATTCAGATCGGCGAGTCGGACGCATCGGTGGCGTGTCTCGCGGCACCCGTGCTCGACAACACCGGCGCGTGCGTCTTCACGATTTCGATCGTGATGCCGGAGGCCAAAGCCGAACTCGGCACCGCGCGTTTCGCGCAAGCCGTGCAAGCGGTGGCCGCCCGCATCGAAGCGCGCCTCGGCTGGCGGCATCGCGATTCCGAACCGGCTGCGTAAGCGCGGCCTCGTCGCTGCGCCACCTCCCCTTAAAACGATCACCCTCACTTTCTTATCGATGAACTGCTACGACCGGCTGCACACGCGCGGCCTCAAGCTTCCGCAGGTGCCGACGCCGATCGGCAACTTCACGCACTGCACGCGCGAGGGCAATCTGCTGTTTCTGTCGGGCCAGGGTCCGCTCGACGAAAGCGGCTCGTTGATGACCGGCAAGGTCGGCGCCACCGTCAGCGCCGACGAAGCGTACCGCCACGCGCAACTGGTCGGCCTCAACCTGCTGGCCGTGCTGCACAACGAACTCGGCGATCTCGCCCGCGTGAAGCGGGTCGTCAAACTGCTCGGCATGGTCAACGCGGCGCCGGATTTCACCGAACATCCGCGCGTCATCAACGGTTGTTCCGATCTGTTCGTCGACGTGTTCGGCGACGCCGGCCGTCACTCGCGCTCCGCCGTCGGCGTGGGTTCGTTGCCGGGCAATATTACCGTCGAGATCGAAGCCATCGTCGCGATCGAGGATTAAATACCGCCCGGCCGGTCAAATCCTCAATATTCCACATCTCACCATTTCTTCACAAAAGTTACACAGGTCAGCGACTATCCTTCGACATCGCTGACCCGGGCGCATGCATGCCCTGGCGCTCTTCCCCCGTGCCGGAGACGTGGCCATGTCCTGTGTGTCGAAACCGACTGTAGCCTTTCATCGCAAACGTTTGGTCGGCGTGCTGATCGCCGCTGCGCTGTGCGCGCTGACCGGCGCCTGCAGTGACGACGACAAGACGCCGGACCCGGCCACGACCAGCGCCGCCGCCAGCGATCCCGCCGCGAACGACAACGGCGCGGACACCAGCACCGCCGTGCTGTCAGCGAACCCCGCATCCGTAGCACCCGCACCCGCAGCACTCACGATTCAAAGCCCAGCACTGCCCGCATCAAGCACCGACCCGGCTTTGTCCGCCGCCGCGTCGGCGCCGCTCGCCCCACCTGTCATTCACACCGTGGACTGAGTTCCGCGCTCCGTACGGCGCGTGGCTCACACTCGCGCGCCGTGTGCATCGTTCCTCTACCGAAGATCGAAAGCCAATACCATGACCTCGAAAAATCGCCGTGATTTTCTGCGCTCCGCCGCGCATGCAGCCGGCTCCGCCACCGCGCTGAGCATGTTGCCGCTGGGCATTCGCAATGCACTCGCCATTCCGGCCAACAACAAGACCGGCACGATTCGCGACGTCGAACACATCGTCGTGCTGATGCAGGAAAACCGCTCGTTCGACCACTACTTCGGCACGCTGAAAGGCGTGCGCGGTTTTGGCGACACGCGCGCGATCAATCTGCCCAACGGTCAACCGGTGTGGTATCAGCCCCTCGCCGCCGATCTCGGCTACGTGCTGCCGTTCCGCCCGAGCGCGCCGAATCTCGGCCTGCAATTCCTGCAGGATCTCGCGCACGACTGGACCAGCACGCATGCCGCGTGGAACGGCGGCCGCTACGATCAGTGGGTGCCGTCCAAAGGCACCACGACGATGGCCTACCTGACGCGCGAGGACATTCCGTTTCACTATCAGCTCGCCGACGCCTTCACGATTTGCGACGCCTACCACTGCTCGCTGATGGGCCCGACCGACCCGAACCGCTACTACATGTGGAGCGGCTGGGTCGGCAACGACGGCAGCGGCAGCGGCCCGGTGATCGACAACGCGGAAGCCGGCTACGGCTGGTCCACCTATCCCGAAGTGCTGCAGAACGCGGGCATTACGTGGAAGATCTATCAGGACATGGGCACCGGCCTCAACGCGAGCGGTTCGTGGGGCTGGACGTCGAACCCGTATATCGGTAACTACGGCGACAACTCGCTGCTGTACTTCAACCAGTATCGCAATGCGCAGCCGGGCAACCCGCTGTACGACAACGCGCGCACCGGCACCAACGTCTCGGCGGGCGACGGCTACTTCGACATTCTGAAGCGCGACGTGCAGAACAACGCACTGCCGCAAGTGTCGTGGATCGTCGCGCCGGAAGCCTATTCCGAGCATCCGAACTGGCCGTCGAACTACGGCGCGTGGTACATCGATCAGGTGCTGCAGATTCTCACGTCGAATCCGGAGGTGTGGAGCAAGACGGTGCTGCTGATCAACTACGACGAGAACGACGGCTTCTTCGACCACATGGCGCCGCCGTTCGCCCCGGCTTCGAGCGCGAACGGTTTGTCCACCGTCGACGTCAGCAACGAAAACTTCGCGGGCAATACGAACTACCCGGCCGGCCCGTACGGTCTCGGACCGCGCGTGCCGATGCTGGTGGTCTCGCCGTGGTCGAAAGGCGGCTACGTGTGCTCGGAACTGTTCGACCATACGTCGGTGATCCGTTTCATCGAAAAGCGCTTCGGCCACGATCACAACCTCGGCGAATCGAACATCACGCCGTGGCGCCGCGCGGTGTGCGGCGATCTGATGTCGGCCTTCAATTTCAGCAACCCGAACGACGCGGTTCCCGCGCTGCCGAGCACGAGCGGCTACGTGCCGCCGGATCAGAACCGCCATCCGGATTACGTGCCGCTGCCGCCGCTGGTGCAGGCGGTGCCGAAGCAGGAAGCCGGCGTGCGTCCGGCGCGCGCGTTGCCGTATGAGCTGTTCGTACGCGTGCATGGCGAAGGCTCGGCCAACACGCTCACCATGCGCTTCGTCAACTCGGGCCGCGCGGGCGCGGCGTTTCTCGTCTACGCCGCGAAAAGTCTCAACGCACCGCGCACCTATACGGTCGAAGCCGGCAAGCGCCTGCAGGATCAGTTGCCGTGCAATGCGGACGGCACCTACGACTTCACCGTCTACGGTCCGAACGGTTTCCTGCGCCGCTATGCGGGCAAGCCGGTGGCGCGGAACTGGTGGAATGGTTCGGATATCGCGCGCCCGGAAGTCGAGGAAGGCTACGACGTCGCGAACGGCAACCTGCAATTGCGCCTGGAAAACGTCGGCAGCGCGCGTTGCAAGTTCACGATCGTCAACGCGTACGATCCAGGCAACGTGATCACGCATTCGGTGCGCGGCGGCGACACGGACCCGCTCTACCTCGATCTGCGCAACGCGCACGGCTGGTACGACCTGACGATTACGGTCGACACCGACCCGCTGTTCGCGCGCCGCTTTGCCGGTCACGTGGAGACGGGCAAGAGCAGCATGAGCGATCCGGCACTGGGTAGCTGATCGCGACGCTGTACGCTCGCCATTCAATGCGACGGCCGCTGCGGGTACGACCGCAGCGGCCGTTTTCCAGTCGCGTTACGGTTTCATGCCGCCACCGCCGCGCTCAGCGTCTTCCGCTCGCGCAACTTCTCCCGAATCGCCTGCACGATGAACTCCGCGTCGCGCGCGACACCGGAAAAGCGCCCCGAACCCCACGTATGCAGCCACGGCAAACCGACGAAATACAAACCGTCGATCGGCGTAATGCCGCGCGTGTGCGCCGGATAACCGCGACCGTTGAATACCGGCGCGTCGAGCCAACTGAAGTCCGGCGTGAAACCGATGCACCAGATGATCGCGGCGATGCCGCTGCTGTCCACGTCGAGCGTGGCGCGCTCTTCGAGCGGACGCCAGACCGGTTCGTAGGGCTCGCCCGCGGGCGCATCGATACCGTGCTTCGCGATAAATCCGTCGATACTCGCGTTGATGCGGTTATAGACGTCGTCGGCCGCATCCAGACTGGCCGCTAATGTCGGCGCGAAATGGAACTGGCCGTCGCGCAGATCGTCGAGCCGGCCGTACAGTGCCATGCCCTCGGCGGCGAATTTGCGCAGATCGATATCGCGTCCGCCGTCGCGGCCGGTCACGTAGTGATTGGTGTTGTCGCGCACCCCTTCCCGCAGCGGATGCTGCTCGACCGGCATGTCGTAATACTGCATGTCGGCAAGCCAGTCGACCACGTCGCGGCCCCGATAGAAGCGCGCGCAACGCGGCGCCTCGCCGACCGCGAGCACGACCTGACGGCCCGCCAGATGCAAATCCTCGGCGATCTGCGCGCCGGACTGACCGGTGCCGACCACCATCACCGCGCCGTCGGGCAGCGCTTGCGGATTACGATAGGCGGACGATTGCAGCTGCACGATCCGCCCGGGCAAGCGCTCGGCGAGACGCGGCACGATCGGCGTGTGATAGCCGCCCGATGCCACCACGACCTGATCCGCGGTGAACTCGCCTTGCGTCGTCGCGACCGTATAAACGCCGTCGTCGCGCCGCTTCACGCGTTTCACCTCCGCGCGCTCGACGACCGGCGCATCGACGTGCGCGATAAAACCGTCCAGGTACGCGACGATTTCATCTTTTTTCATGAATCCGTGCGGATCGTCGCCGCGATACGGATAGCCGGGCAACGCGCATTGCCAGTTAGGCGTGACGAGACAGAACGCGTCCCAGCGCTGCTCGCGCCACGTGTGCGTGACCGTGTTCTTCTCCACGACCAGATGATCGATGCCGGCCTGCTTCAGCCAATAGCTGACCGACAGGCCCGCCTGCCCGCCACCGACGACGAGCACGCTGTAATGCCCATCGGCGCGCGCTGGATGGTTTCGATTCGACATGATGCGTCCTCTGGAAAATGAGCGTCTAGCTGAAGGCGATGACCTTGACGGTCGCCTCAGGCCGGTCGCGAAAGCGCGCCGCGTCGCGCTCGATCTGGGCGAGCTGGTCCAGCGCCGCCGAGCAGGCGAAACCGTATTTCTCGCGCACCCGTTCGGACGCGATGCCGAGCGCCTGCTGCGAACGTGCGACAAAATCGTCGAGCGGATAAGCTTCGCCAGGCGTGAAAAAATCGCCGATCACGAGCGAGGGCGAATAGCAGTCCGCTTCGTCGCCGTCGGGCCATTGAATTCGAAAGTGCATGACAGGCATGGCTAAACCTCGATCAGTTGATAACCGGTGCGTGCTTCGCGACGAAGCGGCAGTAGATGTCGACGTGGCGCTCTGCGCTCGCCGTCCAGTTGAAGCGCGCGAGCAAGGCAGGGACCGCGTGCTCGAAATCGGTTGCGTTCGCACCCGGGGAACCCGGCGGCGCCACCGCGCGCAGCAGCGCGGCCGCAATCGATTCGACATCGGCGGGATCGGCCCAGTAGCACGTGCTGTCGTCGAGATACTCGGTAAACGGCGCAATCGCCGACGCGACCACCGGCGTGCCGCTCGCCAGCGCTTCGAGCACGACGAGGCCGAAGCCCTCGCGCAATGACACCATCGCCAGCACGTCGGCGCTGCGAAATAGCGCGGGCATCGCAGCATCGTCGAGTGGCCCTGTCACCACCACGCTTTCCCGAGGACCGATCGACAGGCCCAACTCGGCGGCCCGTTGCAAAAGACGGCGGGTGTAAGCGTCATGATCGAGCAGGCTCGCGCCTCCCGCGATGACGAGTTGCGCGTGCGGCAGAACGCGCTGTACGGCGGCGAACGCTTCCAAAAGAGTCAGTGTGTTTTTGCGCGCTTCGATACCGCCGACGGCGAGCACGATGGGACCGCCGTCGCCGTTTATGCCCAGGCGATGTCGCAGCAATGCGTTGTCATGCTCTCGCTCCTTCCTGGTCTCCCGAGAAGAAAAGCGCTCGACGTCGACGCCATTCGGCACGGTGATCGCATCGATACCAAAGGCGGAGCGCATTTCCGACGTCCACATGTCGCTTACGCACAGCACCTGATCGGCGTCCTCATACGCGCGGCGCTGCCATGCCGCCAGCCGGCAATCGTCGAACCGGTCGAGGTGATGCACCGTGCGGATAAATCCATGAATGCGCGCTTCAGCTTTCAACTCGGCGAGCGCATTGCCGCTGATACTGTCCTGCGCGTGCAGCAGATCGAACGGCGTAGCGTCGGATTCGATCAATGCCCGCCTGAACGCATCGAGACGTGCTTCGACCATCGCGACGGTGTTGGACTGAGGCAATGCGATAGGCGCATACACCACGCGGCACGGCGATGGGCGGAAAAGTCTTTCGCCACGCACGGCCGGCACGAACACGGTTATGTCGTGCCCTAGCGCCGTCAGCGCCGCCGCCAGTTCAAGCGTATGCACGACACCGCCGCGCGGATTGACCGAATGCGTGAGCAACGCAATGCGCAGCGGATTCATCGCGCACCGCCCTTACCGGCCATGATGAAGGGCTCGCGCTCGAAGTCCCACAATATCGCCGCATCATCCTGCTGATGCACTATCACCTGACGCGTCGCATCAACCGAGCCGATCACCGCGCAAGCCAGCGAGCGCGCATCGAACAACGCCCGCACCGCGTCCACCTGATGCGCCCGCACCGACAGCAAATAACCGAAACTCGGAAACGCGGTGACCCAGCGCGACAGCGCCACACCCTCAGGTTTCGGAATCCGCTCGAGATCGATCCGAGCGCCCACCTGCGAGCATTCGAGCAACATCAGCGCGGTACCGAGCGTGCCGGCCATGCTGATGTCTTTCGCGGCATCGCACAGTCCGCTCTCCGCGAGACGCGGCAACAGATCGAGATCCGCACGCAGCCGCTCCGACGGCGCATCCACCGAGGCATTCCAGAACGGATACGGCTCTTCGAAACGGCCGCGCAAATCGACCGCCATCATCAGGCTGTCGCCCGGCTGCGCATTGAAACTCGACAGCAACGCGTTCGCGCGGCCAATAATCGACACCGCCAGCTGCGCGGCGTCACTGCGCGTATTCGTATGACCGCCGACAATCGGCACACCGTAGGCCACGGATGCCGCCGCCATACCCGCCAGGACCTGTTCCGCCGCGTCGCTGCCTCGACTCCACAACGCGTCCACCACCGCCAGCGGCCGGCCGCCCATCGCGTAGATATCGCTGATATTGACCATCACGCTGCTATAGCCGGCGAACCATGGCATCGCGCTGACAAAATCGCCGACCATGCCTTCGATCGCGAGCAGCAGATAGCCGCTGCCATCGGCAAGCGCCGCGCAATCGTCGCCGAGCGCGACCGCCTGATCGAGGTCGCGCGCACCGCGAGGCAAGTGCCGCGCCAACGCGCCGACCACGTCGACGATATCGGTCTTATGGCGAAAGCCGCGGCTCTCGCGCAACGCGGCGATCAGATCGGCGACGCTCATGCCGCGCTCCGGGCGGAAGCGGAGGCGGCTTGCGAGCCCGCTTCGGAATCGGCTTCACGCTTCGGCGACGCAGCCGGCGTACGCGTCACGAAGCCGCCATACGGCGTCACACACGGCGCGTACCAATCCAGTTGCGCCTGCATCAAATGATGCGGACGACCGAGCAAGGTTTCTTCGGCCAGCACGTCCCAATGCATCGCCCGAAAGAGCGGCACATTCTGACTCTGCACATGGGCGAGAAACGTGTCGCAACCTTGCGCGTGCGCGCTGCTAACCGCAAGCCGAATCAGCGTTGCGCCGATCTTGCCGTGGCGCCGGAACGCCGCATGCACCGCGAGCCGCGAGCCGAACCACACGTCGTCGTGATCGCGATGAATCCGCACCGTGCCAACCACCTGCTCCGGCATACCGGCCACGCAACTCACCGCCACCAGTTGCTGCGCGTGCCGATCGATCTCGTCGCGATCGTCGCCGACAAAAATGCCCTGCTCGATGCAGAACACCGCGCGCCGCAACTTGAACGCCTCATCGGCCTCCCAATCCAGCGTGGTCCACTTGATACGGAATTCGCTCGGCGTATAGGGCGCGGACTCAGTGTGGGAATCCCGCGCAATGCCTGCAATCGCTTCACCAAACATGATCACGCCTCGTACGATGAAAGCGACGAACACGCGCCGCATTTGCCGCAACCCGCCTTGATATCGCTCGAGCGCATCGCAGCGGCGTTGAGCATGCCGCCGAGCGGCTGCAACACCGATTTCATGAACTCAGACGTGGGCGCCGGATGATCCTCCAGCGGCGTACCGCTGATCGGCACGAACGGCACCACGAACGGATACACACCCAGTTCGATCAACTCGCGCGAGATCGTCAGAATCGCTTCCGCGCTATCGCCGAGTCCCGCGAGTATGTAAGTGCTGACCTGTCCACGTCCGAACACCGCAACCGCCGCCTCGAAGGCCTGCATATACCGCGACAACGGCACGCTCGCCTTGCCCGGCATGATGCGTTCGCGCAGCGCGGGCGTCACCACTTCGAGATGCATACCCAGCGTGTCGATCCCACTCGCTTTCATGCGCGCGAACCAGCGGTCGTCGTCGGGCGGCTCGCATTGCGCCTGGATCGGCAGATCGACCGCGGCCTTGATCGCGAACGCGCTCTCGCACAGAATCCGCGCACCGCGATCCGGCGTGGGCGGTGTGCCGGTGGTCAGCACCATATGCTTCACGCGGTCGAGCAACACCGCCGCGCGCGCCACTTCCGCCAGTTGCTCGGGCGTCTTGCGCGCGATCGTGCGTCCCGCCGCGAGCGACTGACCGATCGCGCAGAACTTGCAACTCTTGCGGCGGCTCTCGTAGCGAATGCAGGTCTGCAACACCGTGGTCGCAAGCACGTCCGCGCCATGCAGCGCGGCGATCTGCGAATACGGCACGCCGTCGAGCGTCTGCATGCCGTAAAAACGCGGCGCTTTCGGAAAGCCGATGTTCGCGATCGGAATCGTGCCGCGCAGCAATGCGCTCGATCCCGACGCATCCGGTGTTTGCGCAACGAACGGCGAGTGCCACGCGGTGCTGGTATGCACCGGCACCATGATCGTCACGCCATCCACCGTTACCGCCTTGTGGTCCGACGGTCCCGCGCCGCCGCGGCGGCTCGCCGCGCCCACCTCCGGCGAGACCAGCCGCAAGCCGGCCGACTGCAATTCAGTCATCAATTGACGGCTCTCGGCCGACAGCGTCTCGCTGGCGTTCATCGCACTCTCCTGCGGTTGAAATGAAATCGGGCTGCGCCGCGCTGGACCACTCCGGCATCGGCGCGACGGTTTCCGCCGGACGCCGGTTGATCGCGAGACTCAGCAACTCGGGCCGCGCGTAATGGCCGACCGAATCCATCATGCGTTTGCGCTTGGTAATCAGCGCCATGTCGAGATCGGCGATCACCATACCCTCACCTTCCCGCAACGGCGGCGCGAGATGCTGCCCCTCCGGCGACACGATCGCGGTATTGCAACCGCCACGCAGCGCCTTCTGCAGATTCGAATCCGATGTCACCGAAGCGATCTGTTCGTCCGTGAGCCAACCCGTTGCGTTGACCACGAAACACCCCGACTCCAACGCGTGATGCCGGATCGTCACCTCGATCTGCTCGGCGAAAATCGGCCCCACCAGCGAGCCGGGAAACTGGCTGCAATGAATCTCCTCGTGCTCAGTCATCAACGCATACCGCGCGAGCGGGTTGTAGTGCTCCCAGCAGGCGAGCGCGCCGACGCGCGCCACCGCCGTGTGCGCCACCTTGAGGCCCGCCGCGTCGCCTTGCCCCCAGATCATCCGTTCGTGAAACGTCGGCGTGATCTTGCGGCGCTTGAGCACCAGTCGACCATCCACGTCGAAAATCAACTGCGTGTTGTAGAGGCTGCCGTGATCGCGCTCGTTGACGCCCAGCACCACCACCATCCGGTGCAAACGCGCCTGCTCGGCCACCGCCTGCGTCACGGGGCCGGGCACCAGCACGGCTTCCTCGTACAGCTTCATATGCTCGGCGCCGGACGCAACCGGTGGCTTCACGAAGGAAAAGTACGGGTAATACGGCACGAAGGTTTCAGGGAAGACGATCAACTGCACGCCTTCGCGCGCCGCCTTGCCGATCGCCTCGCACACTTTTTCGAGGGTGCCGCCGCTGCGTTCGAAGTCCGGTGAGATCTGAACCGCGGCGGCGCGCACGATGCGTTTGTCGGACATAGTGGTCACCCGTGTTCCGTCAAACCGTCCACGTGTGGATGACGAGCGCGTTGTCCTTGCGATGCAGAAGCTGGATATCGAGCACGTCGAGCGGACTGATCGGCCGGATACCTTCGATCAGCGACGCTTCGCCGTGTCCATACAGCGCCTGCAGCGCGAAACGGCACGCGTAGACCTTGCCGCCCTCTTCCATGAATTTCATCAACTGTTTGTTGAAGTTCAGATGGCCGGGGAACGCTTCGTCGCCGAGGGTCGGAAAGCCGCGTTGCAGACCGAGCGTGACGCCGGGCCCATACAGCAGCACCGAGGTTTCAAAGCCCTTGCGTTGCAAGCGCGTGGCCTGCAGCAGATTGACGAAACCGATCGAGCCTTCGAACGCGACCGTATGGAACGTGACGAGCGCCTTCTCTCCCGGTTCGGCTTTCACGTCCTCAAAGACTTTCTCCTCGTAGTCGACCAGGTAATCGCCCTTCTGATGCAGCGGTTTGTTGACGGCTGGCATGACACTCTCCGATCAGGTTTGCTAAGTAAAAGAAGGCGCGCGTTCAGCGTGTGCGCGCTTCTCTCAATGCAACGGCCGTGCCATTGATCGGCTGCGCGAATGCGATCAATCCGCAATCAATTCCGCCTCGATTCGAAGTCCGACACAAAAATTTTTCGGGTGTGAAGTTTGCATACCGCCGGGACAGGCCGCGCAAGCGCGATACGCAGCGCGTCACCGCACCAGCCGGGTGCGATTCGCGGGCGCGAACGTGTCGGCATGGTGCAGTCATTCACCACGGGCGATCAATCCGATCATTGATCGCATTTAGATCCGATCAAGTTTTATCGGCCCTGCCACCCTAATCGAAAGCGCGCATGCGATGAACAGCCCAACCCATCACTGGATCAAACGTCTCGCCGATATCCGCAAGCCGGCCTACCTCGCGATTCCCGATCTGATCGAAGAAGATCTGGCCACCGGACGGCTACGACCACGCGACCGCTTGCCTGGCCTGCGCGATCTGGCCGAGGAACTGGCGTTGAATTACACGACGGTGGCGCGCGCCTACGCGGAAGCGCGCAAACGCGGCCTGCTCGATTCGCGCGCGGGCAGCGGCACGTTCGTGCGCGGCCGCACGGCCACGTTGCCGCTCACCGGCGGCAGCAGCATTGAAATGTCGATGAACACGCCGCCCGAGCCGCCCGACTACGCGAACCGTCTGCGCGATTCCGCCGCACGCCGGATGGCCGACAGCGATCCGTACCAGTTGCTGCGTTATCAGGACTTCGGCGGCTCGGCCGCCGACAAGGACGCGGGCGCCGACTGGCTCCGGCGCCGCGTGCCGCACGCGGACACGCAGAACGTCCTGGTTTGTCCCGGCATTCACAGCGCGCTGGTGGCACTGGTGTCGCAACTCGCGCGGCCCGGCGGGACGATCTGCCTCGATACGCTCGCCTATCCGGGCATCAAGGCGATCGCCGCACAACTCGGCGTGCGTCTGCAAGCCTTGCCGCGCGACGACGAAGGTCCGCTCGCGCATGCCTTCGAGGCGCTCTGCAAGACCGACAAGCCAAGCGCGTTCTATTGCAATCCGACGCTGCAGAATCCGAGCACGCTGACGCTCGCGCACAAACGGCGCGAGGCGCTGGCCGATGTCGCGTTGCGCTACAGCGTGCCGATCATCGAAGACGACGCCTACGCGATGCTGCCTCAAAGCGCGCCGGATGCGCTCGCCACCTTCGCGCCCGAGTTGACCTACTACGTGACCGGTTTATCGAAGAGCCTCGGCGCGGGCCTGCGCGTTGCGCATCTGCATGCGCCGACGCCGCGTCAAACGCAACGCCTCGCCGGCGCGTTGCGCGCGACCACCGTGATGGCGAGTCCGTTCACGGTCACGCTGGCCACGCAATGGATCGCCGACGGCACCGCGCTCGATATGCTCAATGCCATCCGCAACGAGTCGCGCGCGCGTCAGGCGATCGCGGCACGGCAGCTCGAAGCGTGGCCTTACGACGCGCATCCGGACGGCTTTCACCTGTGGCTGCCGGTGCCGATAGCAAGTGGCTGGAGCGCGTCCGAACTCGCGTTGCAGTTGCGCAGCCAGGGCATCGCGGCAGTCGCGGGCGCGGCGTTTTCCACCGACGGCAATCCGCCCAACGCGATGCGTGTGTGCCTGGGCGGCTCGAAGACGCGCGAAGAATGCGCCGAGGCTTTGCGCATCGTGGCGGAAACACTCGAGCATCCGCATCATCTGCATTCTCCGGTGATGTGAAGCGATCTCGCGGCAACCTGGCATAGCGCTATTGTCTGACGAATACAACGCCTCGCAGAGCGCCTGTTCATGCGGGTTTCGGTGTTTATTGAAAAGCCCGCGGCGGGCGAAAAATTGTGTAGGATCGCGGCGACCCGCCACAAGCGGGTCTCCCGGCCCCTGTCATAAACTGAAAGCATTACCCGCTCAAGTCCACACTGCCCACGCCGTATACCTCTGGTGAGGCCCCCGCCTCACCGACTACGGCTCACTGCTTACTCCGAAAGACTCCCCGACATGTTCTCTTCCATTCGCGCGCGCATCGTCGCCCTGTGCGTCGCCATCGTTGTGGTTGCGCTCGCCGCCAATGCGGTCCTCAACTATGTCGTCGCCAATTCGTATAACGCCGACGCGATCGAAAACAGTCTGAACGCCGTCGAAAGCGGTCACGCCGACGGGATCGACGACTGGGTCGTCACGCACAAGCAGATGATCGACTCGCTGCAGGACGCCGTGCTGCAACCGGACCCGAGCGCCGCGCTGAAGCTGGTCGCCGCTGGGGGCAAGTTCACCAACGTGTATGTCGGCTACGCGGACAAGACCGCGAAGTTCTCCGACCCGACCGGTATTCCGCCCGACTACGATCCGACCGGACGCCCGTGGTACAAGCAGGCCGCCGCGGCCGGTAAGCCGGTAGTCACGCCGCCGTACGTGGATGTCGGCACCGGCAAGCTGGTGGTCGCGTTCGCCGCGCCGGTGGTGCGCGACGGTGTAGTGAAAGCGGTGGTCTCCGGTGACGTCGCGATGGACAGCGTGATCGCCAACGTCAAGGCGATTCATCCGACGCCCGCAAGCTTCGGCATGTTGATCGACGCGAGCGGCCATATCGTCGCGCATCCGGATTCGAAGCTGACCTTGAAGCCGGTCTCCGATCTCGTGCCGGCGCTCACCAGCGACAAACTGGCCGCCCTGCTCGGCGCCGAACATCCGCTCGAAGTCGACGTGAACGGCAGCGCCAAACTGCTGCGCACCGAAGCGATTCCCGGCACCGACTGGTATGCGGTCGTCGCGCTGGATAAAGCGGAAGCGACCGCCGGCATGCGCTCGCTGCTGACTGCTTCGCTGATCGCGCTGGTCGTGATCGCCGGTATCGCAGCGGCGGTCGTGGCCGCCGTCACCGCCGTGTCGTTCAAGCGCCTCTCGAACGTACGCGACGCGATGGACGCGATCGGTTCGGGCGAAGGCGATCTGACCCAACGTCTGCCCGCCGACGGCAACGACGAAGTCGCGCAGATCGCGCGTTCGTTCAATACCTTCATCGACAAACTCAGCCACGTGATGCGCCAGATTCGCGATGCCAGCGAATCGGTGCGCGTGGCCGCGAATGAAATCGCCGCGGGCAACGTCGATCTGTCGGGTCGTACCGAATCCGCAGCGGCGAGCCTGCAGCAAACCGCCGCCTCGATGGAAGAAATCACCTCGACGGTGACGCAATCGGCGAGCGCCGCGAAGCAGGCCGACGACACCGCCGTGTCCGCGTCGCAAGTCGCTTCGCGCGGCGGCGTGGTGATCGCGGAAGTGATTACGACTATGGGTGAAATCGAACACGCGTCGGTGAAGATCGCCGATATCATCGGCGTGATCGACGGTATCGCGTTCCAGACCAACATCCTTGCACTGAACGCGGCCGTCGAAGCCGCACGCGCCGGCGAACAGGGCCGCGGTTTCGCGGTCGTGGCGGGCGAAGTGCGTAGTCTCGCGCAACGCAGCGCGCAGGCCGCGAAGGAAATCAAGGCGCTGATCGAAGCGACGGTGTCGAGCGTCACGTCGGGGTCGGGCCAGGTGCGTCAGGCCGGCGAAACGATGACGGAGATCGTCAGCAACGTCGCCAACGTGACCACCATCATTTCCGAAATCACCCAGGCCGCGAACGAACAGACGCGCGGCATTCAGGAAGTGAATCGCGCCGTCAGCCAGCTCGACGAAATGGTTCAGCAGAACGCCGCGCTGGTCGAGCAATCGACCGCAGCGGCCGCCGCATTGCAGAGCCAGGCAGTGAGCCTCGCGGGCGCGGTGACGCAATTCAAGCTCGATTAATCGCATATCAATCGCACTACCGGTACGCCAGGGAAACACGCAGTGACGTTCTATCGCAATCTGAAAATCGCCATCAAGCTGGCGTTGCTTGGCGCAGTGCTGCTCGCCGCCACCATAGTGGTCGGACTGGAAGGCTGGCATGCGTTGTCCGACACGCATGCGCTGCAGATCCAGTCGGCGCAAACCTTGAGCCAGTACGCGCAGGCGGCCGACACGGCGCGCGTCGCGCAGGTCGAGTTCAAGAAGCAGGTGCAGGAATGGAAAGACCTGCTGTTGCGCGGCGCCGATTCGGCCGCGTTCGCCAAATACCGCGACGCCTTCAACAACGAGGGCGGCACGACCCACGCCGCGCTGACGCGCCTGAAAGACCAGTTGAGCGCGCTGGGCGCGAATGCGGACGGCGTCGACAAGGCGCTCGCCACGCACGCGTCGTTGCAGGACAGCTATCTCGACGCGCTCAAGCGCTACGACGCCGCCGACCCGAATACCGCTCACGTGGTGGACGGGCTCGTCAAAGGTATCGACCGGGCGCCGACGGCCGCGATCGACGACATCGTCGCTTCCGTCATGCAGCAGGCGCAGGCGTCGAATGTGCGCACCGCCGAAGCCGCGCAAAGTGCCTACACGCTGGCCAGCGCGCTGCTGCTGAGCGTGGTGATCGGCTCGCTCGGGCTCGGCGCATTCGCGGTGTGGTTCCTGAGCCGCAGCATCACGCTGCCGGTGAAGCAGGCGGTCGGCGTCGCGCAGGCAGTGGCGGCCGGCGATCTGCGCGCCGACGTGGCCGTGGTGAGCCGCGACGAAACCGGCCAGTTGCTGGTCGCGCTGAACGACATGAACCATCGTTTGCGCACGATCGTCCACGAGATTCGCGAGGGCGCGCATACCATTTCGTCGGCCACGCAGGAAATCGCGGCCGGCAATCTCGACCTCTCCGCACGCACCGAACAGCAGGCCGCGTCGCTCGAGGAAACCGCCGCGTCGATGCAGCATTTCACCGATTCGGTTCAGCGCAACGCGGAGAACGCACGCGAAGCCACCTCGCTCGCGCAAACCGCCGCGCAAGCCGCACGCGAAGGCGGCGTCGTGATGACCGACGCGGTGCGCACGATGGATCAGATCAACGTGGCGTCCAAACGCATCGTCGACATCATTGCGGTGGTCGAGGCGATTTCCGCGCAGACCAATATTCTCGCGCTCAACGCGGCGGTCGAAGCCGCGCGCGCCGGGACGCAGGGTCGCGGTTTTGCGGTGGTGGCCAGCGAAGTGCGCAGCCTCGCGCAACGTTCCGCCGACGCCGCGCGCGAGATCAAGACGCTGATTCGCGAATCGGTCGCGACGATCGAGGCCGGCACGCAACTGATCAATCACGCGAGCACTACGATGGAAGGCGTGGTGCAAAGCGCCGGCAGCGTGACGCGCATCGTCGAGGCGATCGCGACGGCCAGCGTCGATCAGGCAACGGGTATTGCCGAAGTCAACGACGCGGTGACGCAGATGGATCAGGTGACGCAGAGCAACGCGGCGCTGGTCGAGCAGGCGGCTGCCGCTGCCGACGCGGTGCAAAGCAAGGCGTCGGGGCTGGTGCAGAGCGTGAGTTTCTTCCAGTTGGGCGCAACGGCCTGATGGAGCGGCGCCGCGTTCGTTGCGGCGGCGCAGGTTGAAGCGAATGTAGTGGCTGCGGTTGTCGTGTTCGTTGGCTACTTGTAAAACGCCGCACATGTTGCGGCGTTTTTGCTTCTGCAACGCGGCGCAGGTTACGCGCTGCTTACGATTCGAAGTCGAGCCCGCCGATCAAGGCCACCGGCTCGGCCTGCGTATGCGACAGAAAATCCAGCTCGCGCGCATGGTTCCATGCGGCAAGCTTGCGCGGCAACGCGGCCAGATAACCCGCGAATCTCGCCTCCCCTTGCGCGCCCATCAGTCGTTCGATTTCGTCGCTGTCCCACGTCAGGTACAGATTCAGCGGATGCGGATAGTGGCCGAGATTATCGAGCGGCGCGGCATGGATACGCACGCGCGTAGGTTGCCCGTGACCGCCATAGGGCAGCACTTCGGTATGCACGGTGGCGGCGAAACAGGCGGCGATCGCTGCGGCGATGCGCGGCGCAAACTGTTCGTCGAAACGGGCGGCATTCTCCGGGCGCATCTGGGTCTCCGACTTTCATGCTCGATGAGCGAAGCATCCTAGCATGCAAGCGCGCCTGGATTTGTTGCGTCAGTGCCGCGCTTGTTGTGCTTACGGGGGTTTCCTATAATCCGCGGCTAAGCCTGACAACCAGAGGCAGTCAATGTTCCAGAAGCAGTTGCAAATCCAAGCCCAAAAGCAGTTCCAGATGCCATTTACAACGCGGCTGCGAACGCGGCGGCAAACGCGGCGGCAAACGCGAATCGCTTTCCTGCTCGCTGCTGCCGGATGGTTCAGCACGCCAGCCATGGCGGCCGATCTGATCGCGACGAAACCCGGTGTGATGTGTGTCTCGGCGCAGGCGCTCGCGCAACTCACACTGCCCAATGGCGAGAGCCGCAGCCACGGTGCGACGGCCACGCCCGAACAACTCGCGCAAGCGCAGGCGGGCGGTTGCATCGATATTCAACCGGGCATTACCGTCAACGTGCTGACGGCGCGCAAGAATACGTCGGTGGTGAGCTACCAGCGTCCAGGTGCGACGACGGTCGAGACATTCGTCGTGCCGAACATCGATTTCTCGCCGGTCTTTACCGACGACGCAGCGGCATCGCAACCGGCCGCGCAAAAGCAAACGCAAGCGCAAACGGCAGCGCCGATGCCGACGCCAATTCAAGCGCCTGCGGCAACGCCGGCAACACAGGCAACACCCGCCGGAACCGCACCGTCCGCACCCACCGTCACCGCCCCCGACGGCTATCACGTCATCCAGCGCGCGCCGGGCCTGGATGGCGATTCGATCGAACTGCTCGAAGACGAACGCATCACCCCCGCGCTGCAAAAGCAGCTATGGGGCACGGGTGCTTCGGAAGAAGGTCTGCCCGGCAACGATCCGAAGCCGCTCGCGAAAGCGCAGTTGCGCCTCGTGTCGACGTCGGGCGCGATTGCGGCCACCCGGCAACTGGACTATCCGTTGGCCCGTGTCCAGCCCGCGCCGCTGCACGGTCTGCCCGGTCCGGTGCTGTTTCTCACCGTCGATGCCACCGCGCCGATGGGTTCCTACAGCGGCCCCGCCACGCAAATCCTGATGCCGCCCAGGCAGTCGCTCGACCCCGTGCAATACACCACGGACGACGGCAAAACCAGCCCGCTCGTGCTCGCCGCCACCGGCAAGTCGGCCTGGAAAATTTCGCCGGCGCGCAACGGCGGCGCCGATGAGATTCAACAGGTGGCGTGCAGCCCAGATTTCGACAAGAAAGACAGCACCGGCGACGACGACGATTTCGTGACGCGCTACGAAACCTACCGCTTTGTCGACGGCAAATGGCTGCTCGCACGACGTCAACGCCCGGGCATCTGGGAAAGCGAGCAGGAATTCCCGAAGCGCAACATGTTTCCCTGACCGCGTGAGGCGATAGCGCGCTGTTAACGGCCCAAGCGCGCCCCTCAGCACCCTCAGCACCCTCAGTACCCGACGCTCACCGCGTCGCGCGTGACACGTCAAACCGTCTTCAGCATCCGCGGCCGTGCTTCGTTCACGGCCGCCGTCGGTTCAGGCGCCGTCCCGGACACGGGGGCGCCCTTCTCCGTGCGCATCGACAGATAGCGCAGACAGCACACCCGCAGAAACGACGCGAAGTTGGTCGGCATTTCGCCGCGCAGCGCGATCAGCTCGTCGTAGAGTTTGACCGCGAACTGACTGGTCGTCATGCTCTCGCGCGCCGCGATTTCGTGCAACACGTCCCAGAACAGGTTTTCCAGCCGGACGGTCGTGATCACTCCGTGAATCCGCAACGAACGGGTGCGCGATTCATAGAGGATCGGATCGGCGTTGATGTAGATCCCACACATGACGTTTGCTCCGTGTTTCGCGTCGCATGCGGCGGCGCCTTCATGACGCCGCCGCACACGCCGCTTCTGGTCAACATACGCTGGCCTGCGCCGCCCGACAATCGCGTCGAACCCGAACGCGGCGCTGGTCCCGACAAATCAACCAACCAACATATAAACAAACACACCCTCGCTAAACCGTGCGTTTGCCCATCTGCGCCGCAATGTGATCGGCCTGACGGATCGCCAGTGTCACGATCGTCATGGTCGGATTTTCCGCCGCGCCGGTCGTGAACTGACTGCCGTCCGAGATGAACAGGTTCGACACTTCGTGCGTCTGGCCAAAACTGTTGCATACGCCGTCTTCGGCACGCGCGCTCATGCGTGCGGTGCCGAGGTTGTGCGTGGACGGATACGGCGGCACGCGATACACCGTCTTCGCGCCGGCCGCTTCATACACCGCGGTGCCCTGTTTGAACGCGTGCTCGCGCATGGCTTCGTCGTTCGGATGATCGTCGAAATGCACATTCGCGACCGGCTGACCGTACTGATCCTTCACGTCGGTATTCAGGGTCACGCGATTGCTGTCGCGCGGCATATCCTCGCCGACAATCCACATGCCCGCCGTGTACGCGTACTGATCCATCGCCTGCGCGAAGCTCGGGCCCCACGCGCCGGGGTTCAGAAACGCCGCGTAAAACGGCAGCCCGAGCGACACGGTCTCCATGTGATAGCCGCCCGCGAAACCGCGCTGCGGATTGAACACCGCCTCGTCTTCGATAATGCCGGCCATCGTGGTGCCCTTGAACATGTCCACCTTGTCGTTGAACACCGCGTACACCGAGCCCGTGGTATGGCGCATGTAATTGCGGCCCACCTGCCCCGAGCCGTTCGCGAGCCCTTGCGGGAATCGGCTCGAATGCGAGTTCAACAGCAGGCGCGGCGTTTCGATCGAATTACCCGCGACGGCAACGATGCGGGCTTTCTGGCGCTGCAATTTGCCGTTGCCGTCGTAGTACAGCACCTCCTTCGCCTTGCCGCGCGCGTCGGTCTCGATTCGCACCACGTGCGCCTGAGTGCGCAATTCCATATGGCCGGTGGCCTGGGCGCGCGGCAACTCGGTGTACAGCGTCGACCATTTCGCGCCGGTGCGGCAGCCCTGAAAACAGAAGCCGCGCTGGAAGCAATGCGCGCGATCGTCGCGCACCACGCTATTGATCGCCATATGGCCGGTGTTGCATTCCTTGTAGCCGACCTTCATGGCCCCGGCCGACATCACCTTGAAGTTGTTGTTGCCCGGCAAACCCGGCAGACCGTTGGTGCGCGTCACGCCCATCTTTTGCTGGGCACGGTCGTAGTAGGGATCGAGTTCCGCGCGGGTGAGCGGCCAGTCGAGCAGATTGGCGTCCTTGATATCGCCGTAGGTGGTTTTGGCCTTGAATTCGTGCGGCTGGATGCGCAGGCTCGCGCCCGCCCAGTGCGTGGTCGTGCCGCCCACGGTCTTGCAGATCCATGCGGGCAGATTCGGGAAGTCCTTGGCGACGCGCCAGGTGCCCGACGTGGTGCGTTTGTCGAGCCACGACAGCATCTGGAACGCGCCCCATTCGTCGGTGGTGAAATCGGCTTGCGTGTGTAGTTTGCCCGCTTCCAGCACGACCACGTCGATCCCCTTCTGCGCCAGCTCGTTGGCGAGCGTACCGCCGCCCGCGCCCGAGCCGATGATGACGACGACCTTGTCGTCGTTGTGCGAAAACCGCACCTTGTTGTTGTCCTGATTCATATCGTGTCTCCAGTGTCGACCCGAGTTAGCGCTTTAGCGCTTACTCGGGTCCCATGCACAAGCTGTCGACCCGAGTTGGCGCTTTAGCGCTTACTTGGGTCCCATGCATTCGCAGCGTCGATTAACTATCCGACGGGATCGGACCGCTCGCCCCGGCCGGCGGATTCGGCAGCCACGAGAGACTGTTGAACCCCTTGGTCAGATAACCGCCGTCGCCTTCCGACGCGCCATAACCGAAGTGCGCATACGCCATCGTGTTGGCGTACAACGACACCACCGCCGTACTACGGATCGTGTTGAAGAACGGCGTGCCGGCGAGCGCCGCGACGTCCTGCGCCTGATCGGCGGGCGGTCGTTTGAGCCAGTCCGAACCCGCCCGCGCGTCGAGTTGTCTGACGCCGTCAGCAAGCTGCTGACGCACCGCAGGATCGGTTTTCGCCTTCGTGTCGAGGTCCTTGACCACCAGCGCGTACACCGCGTCGTCCAGCGTGGCGTGCGGATAGAGTTGTCGCGTGAAGGCGAGGATCACTTCGCCCTGATGCGTGTCGAGCCCTTGCAGTTCGAGCGCCCAGACGCGGCTCGGCGCGAGCGTCGACAGCACCGACGACAACGCCAGCGTGCCCATCAGCACGCCGGTGCCGCGCAACAGCGCGCGGCGCGTAAGCGGAATGCGCATGGCTACGGCCGCCGCCTGCGCCGCGCGATGCTCGTGGCCATGAGGATGCTCATGGCCCTGCCCGGGTTCATGATGATGATGAGTGGCGTGTGCGTGATCGGACGCGACGATCGGAATGACCGTTGTCTTCATGTCTGTCTCCTTGTTGACCGGAACCGGCGCGGTGGCGCTGATTCGAGTCCCATGCAAGATAATTTCTGTGGGGTATTGCTCAACACGCGGCGGCCGCCGTTTTGCCTGTTCTATTGATAGTGGTCGTAGCGTTCCAACACTTCGATCTTGTAGCCGTCAGGGTCCTGAATGAAAAAGTAGCGCGCCAGCAATTCACCGCCGTCGTTGTGAAACTCCCGTAGATCGTTGGGCGTCATGCCGAGCTCGATCAACCGCTGCCGCTCGCTTGTCGCGTCGTCCACGCAAAAGGCGACGTGACCGTAACCGTCGCCGTGCGAATACGGTTCCGCGCGGCCTTTATTCCAGGTCAGTTCGATTTCCGCGTCGGCTTCGTCGTTGCGCAAATAGACCAGCGTGAACGCCGGAAAGTCGAGCCGGTGCGAGACGTCGAGATTGAAAGCCTTCTGATAGAACTGCAGAGAACGCGGCAGATCCTGCACGCGGATCATCGTATGGATGAGTTTGGCCATCGGTGTCCCCTCCTGTTTGATTCAAGTTTAGGAGGCCGCCCGCGTGAGTGGTAATGCACGGCTAAATCGCGCCAGGGACTTGCCCTATGTTGCACGTCAGGTTGCATTGCAGCACGCGCGCGCCGAATGGCATCAGGCAAAACCCGCTTGCGACGCGACGTCGGCGCGAATTCGGCGAAGCGCATTCGTTTTCACCGCGAGGCCCTGCACAAGCTGCCGTCCTTTCCCTAACATTCCGGCGTGGACCGGTTTTTATCTGTGCGCTGACGCGCTGTGGAGCGGTGTGGAAAATGGAATTCGATACGAAGGTCGCGATCATCGTGCTGGACGATCTGGCCGTATGGCAAAAACTCAATGTCACCGCGTTTCTCGCGACGGGTATCGCGGGCGCCGCGCCTGAAGCACTCGGCGAACCGTATGAAGACGCCGCCGGCCGCCGGCACGCGCGGCTGCTCGGCCAACCGATGATGGTGTATCAGGCGGATGGCGCCGGCCTGCTGCGCGCGTTCCGTCAGGGCATCGAGCGGGAATTGACGCGCGCCGTCTATGTGCGCGCGATGTTCTCCACCGGCCACGATCAGGCGAATCGCGAGGTATTCCGTGCGGAACCGGCCGACGCGCCCGATCTCGTCGGGCTGGCGGTGCGCGGCTTGAAGAAAGCGGTCGACAAGGCGGTCAAGGGCCTGTCGCTGCATGCGTGAGCGGCAGCGTGGGACGTGGTGACGCGATATAGCGGCGCCATGGGGACATGGCCACATGCGGCGCCCCAAACTCACAGCGCCGGACTCGGCCCACGCTCCAGATACGTGGTCAGCGCAATATAACTGCGCGTGCCCGTGAAGCCTTCAATGGCATGAATCCGCGCCAGCAGTTGTTCGAGCGTCTGCGTATCGCGCGTGCGGACTTTGAGCAGCATCGCACTTTCGCCCGTCACCGTGTGAATCTCCTCGACGTCCGAGAGCTCCTTGAGCGCCAGCAGTTGCCGCGTGACCGCCCAGCTCGTCGTGTCGACATGCACGAATGCGAGCAACGGACGATTCAGCCGCGCGGCATCGAGCGCGGCGACGGTGGCCTTGATCACGCCTTCTTTCTTCAAACGCCGCGCGCGCTCATGCACCGCGGGCGCCGACAGAAACAGCAGTTTGCCGAGTTCCGCGTAAGTGCGCGTGGCGTCTTGCGCGAGCAAGGCCAGCAGTTTGCGGTCCGTGTCGTCGAGCGCGGCCGCGACGGCGGGTTGCGCACCGGGTGCTTTCAGCGCCTTGCCGGTGCGGCTCGACGGTGGACGGGTGGTATCGGTCATCGGGATTCAAGTTTTGCGGCGGGATGTTCGCCATCTTGCCCGAGTCCGTCGCGCAACGCGCGGCGAATCACCTTGCCGGTGGCCGTCAACGGCAGGCTGTCGACAAAGCGGATCTCGCGCGGATACTCGTGCGCGGCGAGTCGCGTTTTGACATGCTGCTGGATTTCGCGCACCAAGGCGTCGTTGCCGGTAAAACCGGGTTTCAGCACCACGAACGCCATGACGATTTCGGTGCGTTCGCGATCGGGTGCACCGATCACGGCCGCCATCGACACCGCCGGATGACGCAGCAGCGAATCCTCGATCGAAGCCGGGCCGATCCGGTAGCCGGCGCTCGTGATTACGTCGTCGCCACGGCCGACGAAGCGGATGAAACCGTCCGCGTCGCGCGTGCCGAGGTCGCCGGTCACCAGAAACTTGCCGCGGTATTTCTCGCGCGTGGCCGCTTCGTTGCCCCAGTAGCCGAGGAACATCACCGGATCGGGCGCGGCCACCGCGATATCGCCGATCGCGCCTTGCGGTAGCTCGTTGCCGTGGGCGTCGACAATCGCCACATGATGCCCCGGCACCGCGCGGCCGATCGCGCCGAAGCACGGCTCGAACAGCGCCGCGCACGACGACACCACCACGTTGCACTCGGTTTGCCCGTAGAACTCGTTGATCGTGACACCCAGCGCCTTGCGGCCCCAGCCGATCAATTCCTCGCCGAGCGATTCGCCGCCGCTCGCCACCGCGCGCAGCGCGAGCTGCCAGCGCTCGGGATGCTCGACGCCACGCATCATCTTCAACGCCGTGGGCGGTAAAAACGTATGCGACACCGCGTGGCGCGCCATCAGATCGAACGCGGCCTCGCCGTCGAATTTCGCAAAGCGGCGCGCCAATACGGCCACGCCGTGATGCCACGACGGCAACAGCACGTCGAACAGACCGCCGATCCACGCCCAGTCCGCAGGCGTCCACATGAGCGTGGCCTGCGCGGGGAAACCCTGTTGCGACAGCTCGACGCCCGGCAGATGCCCGAGCAGAACGCGATGGCCGTGCAACGCGCCCTTCGGCTTGCCGGTGGTGCCGGAGGTGTAGATGATGACCGCGGGATCGTCGGCGCCGGTATCGGCCGGTGTGAAGTCGGCCGACGCGTTGCTCAGCGCGTGCCAGAACGAGCGGAGCGGATTTGCTTGCGCGGCGTCATCGCTGCTTTCATCGGCGAGATCCACGCTGAACACATTGCGTAAGGCCGGCAAGGCCGCGCGAATTTCGGCAATCTTTTGCACACCCGCGTGGTCGGTGATCAACGCGACCGCGCCGCTGTCGCCCAGGCGGTGTTCGATCGCATCGATGCCGAACAGCGCGAACAGCGGCACGGCCACCATGCCCGCCTTGTACGCGGCGAGATGCGCGACGGCCGTCTCGATCGACTGCGACAGGAAAATGCCGATACGGTCGCCGCGTTGCGCACCCGCTGCGCGCAGCGCGTTGGCGAAACGATCCGACAGCGCCTTTAATTCGTCGAACGTGTAGTGCGTGGCGCGGCCTTCGGGATCTTCATAGATCAGCGCGAGACGTCCGGAACCGTCGGCCCATTTGTCGCAGACGTCCACGCCGATGTTGTAGCGCGGCGGAATCCGCCACGCGAAGCGGGCCGTCAGCGACTCGTAGGTCTGGCCGTCGAGATTCATGGTGTCTGCTCCTGCAAGCCGGTCGGCGGTTGATAGCGTGGGAAACCGTTGTACTCGATCGTACGCCCGGCAGCGGGCAGCGGCCATGAATGGCGCGCGTTCGGCACGCCGCCATCCACGCGAATCACCGTGCCGTTGATAAACGCCGACGCCTCCGACAGCAGAAAGACGGCCGCGCTCGCCAGTTCGGACTCGGTGCCGAAGCGTTGCAGCGGCACTTTGTGTTTCAGCGAACGCAGCAGCGTCCGATAGCTTTCGTCATAGCTGTCCATGCCGGCGGAAGCGATCCAGCCCGGCGCGACCGCGTTGACCCTCACGCCCGAGTGCCCCCATTCGCACGCGGCGGTTTCCGTGAAGTTCCACACGCCTGCGCGCGCCGCGCCCGAGTGGCCCATGCCGGGCATGCCGCCCCAGATGTCGGCCAGCATATTGACGATCGCGCCGCCGTGGTGCTGCATCCATTGCGTGTAGCACTCGCGGGACATCAGGAAGGTACCGTGCAGATTGTTGCGTACCACGGCGTCCCAGCCGTTCAGCGAAATCGTCTCCAGCTTCGCAGGGAATTGGCCGCCGGCGCAGTTGAAAAGGCCGTCGATCTGACCGAGGTTCTGAACCACGGCGGCAACCGTGTCGCGCACCTGCTGTTCGTTACGGATATCGCACGAGTAGATGCGATGACCGCTGACGTTTTGATGATCGGCGACGAGTTCGGCTTGCACGGCTTCGAGTTTGTCCGGACTACGGCCGATCAATGCGATCGTTGCGCCCAACGCGGCGAGTTCATGCGCCGTACAGCGGCCCAGCCCGCTCCCCGCCCCCGTGACGACGATAACCTTGCCTGCGAACAGGCCTTCGCGGAAGACAGAACGGTAGCCGTTCAACGACGGCGAAGTACTCGGCGAAGCGGTGGGCATTCGGGTGTCTCCTTCACAATCTGCTCGATATCAATTTTTGAGTTTAGCTCAAGTTGTATGAACGCACAGCGTCGAGCCAGTTTTTGGCTCGAACCTATACCAAACTATCACTTCAAATACATTTGAGCTAGACTCAACTCACACACTTCTACTTTCCTTCTATCGACAATGACCGTCTCCGCCGCATCCCGTCGCGTGCCTGTGCAGGCGCGTTCCGAGCAACGTCTCAGGGCTATTCTCGAGGCCGCACGGCTCGTCTTCTCCGAGGTCGGCTATGCGTCCGCCACGATGACGGAGATTGCGCGCCGAGTGGGTGTATCGGAGGCGACGATCTTCACGTACTTCGCCAGCAAACGGGATCTGTGCGTACGCGTGCTGGGCAATTGGTACGATGAAATCATCGCGCAGGTGGAAAGCGAATTGCCGCTGATCGACGGCACGCGCAGCCGGTTCGCCTACCTGGTGCGCACGCATCTATACCGATTAACGGTGGACGGAACCGGCTTGTGCGCACTGATTCTTTCCGAGGGCCGCGAGAAAGACGACAAGTTCGGCGACGTCATCGTCGAACTACAGCGCCGCTATACGGCGCCGATGATGCGGGTACTTGCCGAGGGTGTTGCCAGTGGCGACGTGCGGGACGACATGCCGCTCGGCCTGTTGCGTTCGGCCATATACGGCCCGATGGAGCATGTGCTATGGGACGCCGTGCGCAAACAGAGGGAAGTCGACATCGAAGCGACAGCCGCGTCGTTGAGCGACCTGCTGTGGCAAGGACTGGTGCCACCCGACACGCGGCGGGCGGCGTTGCGGCAATTGCGCAACGATATTGTGGGCGCGGTAAGGCGATTCGAAGCGGCGGAGTCGAAATAAACACGCGCGCGTCTCCCGGGGCACGCTACGCCACGCCACACGTTCAACGCTAGCTAAGCGCGCGAACACGGCGTACTCGTGCCGACATGGGTCAATCACGCGGAACGTGGCACCTCTTCGCGCTCCGGCATGCTACCCGGCGCGGCCGCCGCTTCCACCTGTGACACCGGCGCCACCAGCACCCCCGGCCCCGGCTTCGCCAATGCCGCCTTCATGCGATCGCGATCCAGTTCCTTCTCCCACGCCGCGATCACGATCGACGCCACGCCGTTGCCCATCGTATTGGTCAACGCCCGGCACTCGGACATGAAACGGTCGATGCCGAGTATCAGCACCATCGCCGTCACCGGTACGGTCGGCACTACGGAAAGACTCGCGGCCAGCGTGATAAAACCCCCGCCCGTCACCCCCGTCGAGCCCTTCGAGGTGAGCATCGTCACCGCCAGCAAGGTGATCTCCTGGGCGAGCGTCAAATGCGTATTGGTGGCCTGAGCGAGAAACAGCACCGCCAGCGTCATGTAGATATTCGTGCCGTCCAGATTGAACGAGTAGCCGGTCGGCACCACGAGCCCCACGATCCCGCGCGAGCAGCCGAGCCGCTCGAGCTTTTCCATCAATTGCGGCAATGCGGCTTCGGAGGTCGACGTGCCGAGCACGATCAGCAGTTCGTCCTTGATGTAGACCACGAAACGCCACAGACTGAATCCGCAGGCGCGCGCAATCAGGCCGAGGCCGCATGAGACGAACAGGAACGCGGTCAGATAAAACGTGCCGATCAGTTTCATCATCGGCAGCAGCGAGACGATGCCGTATTTGCCGATCGTGAACGCAATCGCGCCGAACGCGCCGAGCGGCGCGAGGCTGGTGATCATGCGCACGATTCTGAAAAAGGTTTTCGACAGCAGTTCGATCAAACCGATCAGCGGTTTCGCGGGCTCGCCCATCACGGCCAGCGCGGTGCCGAACAGCATCGCGATCAGCAGCACCGGCAGAATGTCGCCCTGCGTGAACGCGCCGGCGAACGTCTCGGGAATGATATGCATGAAGAAGCCCGTGAGCCCATCGCCATGTGCGGCTTGCGCGGTATAGGACGACACCGCGCCGGCGTCGAGCGTGGCGGGGTCGACGTTGAAGCCCGCGCCCGGTTGCAGCACATGCGCGGCCAGCAAACCGATCGCCAGCGCCAGCGTCGACACGACCTCGAAATACAGCAGCGCCTTGCCGCCGACCCGGCCCACCTTGCGCATGTCGTGCATGCTCGCAATGCCGGTCACGACCGTGCAGAAAATCACCGGGCTGATGATCATGCGCACGAGTTTGATAAAGGCATCGCCGAGCGGCTTCATCGCCACCGCGTGGCTCGGCCAATAATGACCGAAGGCCACGCCGATCACGATCGCGACGATCACCTGCATGTACAGCACCTTGTAAAGCGGTTTGCGTTTCATGTCTCCTCCGATTTGCTTCAGGCAAATTTTGGGCAAAGCGCGACCCTTCCCTTCTCGCGGGGATTGGGTCACGCGTTGCGGTTGAACGACGGCGCGGCACGCCGCCTGACTGACGGTTACAACACGGCGGCCCAGGGGTGCCGGGCGAGGTGAGCGCACTCGAAGGCTTCGATATCCGGCAGCGAGGCGAGCGTGAGGTCGATGGTGTCCATGCCTTCGATCACCATCTGCCTATGCCGCGCGCCGAGCGGAAACGGGAAGACGAGGCCGCCGACGGACGTCACAGTTTGTTTCTCGATGTCGATATGCAGTTGCGCGGCGGGATACGCGCTTGCGTCGCGCAGCAGCACGTCGATCTGCTCGCGCGCCAGTTGCACCAGCAACAAGCGGTTATTCATCGCGTTCGAATAGAAAATCTCCGCGAAACTCGGCGCGATGATGGCGTCGAAACCGCCTTGCTGAAGTCCCCAGACCGCGTGCTCGCGACTCGACCCGCAACCAAAATTCGCGCCGCCCAGCAGAATACGTGCGCCGCGAAAAGCCGGTTGATTGAGCACGCAGTCGTCGCGCGGCGCGCCTTGCGCATCGAAACGCAGGTCGTACAGCAGACCCTGGCTGAGCCCGGCCTTGTCGATAATGCGCAGGAACTGCTTCGGCATGATCTGATCGGTGTCGAGGTTGTCGATCGGCAACGGCGCGGCCGTGCCGTGAATGCTCGTCAATCTCGTGACGCGGGTGGAATTCGTGCTCATGATTGCGTCTCCAGCGTGCGGACGTCGGTGATGCGTCCAGTCAAGGCGGCCGCTGCGGCCATCGCGGGGCTCATCAGATGCGTGCGGCCGCCGCGCCCCTGGCGCCCTTCGAAATTGCGGTTGGTGGTGGATGCGCAGCGCTCGCCGGCCGTCAGAAAATCGTCGTTCATCGCCAGACACATCGAACAGCCGGGTTCGCGCCATTCGAAGCCCGCCTCGCGCAGCGTCGCGGCCACGCCTTCGGCTTCCGCCTGACGACGCACGCTGCCCGAGCCCGGCACGACCATCGCGCGCACGCCTTGGGCGACATGGCGACCCGCCACGATGGCGGCGACGATACGCAAGTCCTCGATCCGTCCGTTGGTGCAGGAGCCGATAAACACGCGATCGATCGGCGTGCCGGCAATCGGCTGCCCGGCATCGAGGCCGATATAGTCGAGCGCACGCCGCAACGATGCGGCGGCTTCCGGCGTGGCCTGGGCGGTGGCCGACGGAATTCGCGCGTCGACCGCGATGGCCTGATCGGGACTCGTGCCCCACGTGACGAACGGCGCGATGTCGTGCGCGTCGAAACGGTGTTCGATATCGAAGCGCGCGCCCGGGTCCGATTTCAGTTCGCGCCAGTCGTTCAGCGCGGCGTTCCAGGCGGCGTCGTCGAGCGACGCGGCATGGGCGCGGACATACTCGAACGTCGTCGCATCGGGCGCGATCAGCGCGGCGCGCGCGCCCGCTTCGACGGTCATATTGCACAAGGTCATGCGTGCTTCCGCCGACAGCGACGCAATCGTCGAACCAGCGAATTCCACCGCATAACCGCGCGCGCCTTGCGCGCCGATCCGGCTGATGATCCACAGAATCACATCCTTCGACGAGGTGCCGTACGGCAACGCGCCGTCGATCGTGATCCGCATGGTCTGCGCGATGCGGTACACCAGCGTCTGCGTGGCAAGCACATGCTCCACCTCCGACGTGCCGATGCCGAAGCCAAGCGCACCGAGTGCGCCATACGTGGTGGTGTGGCTGTCGCCGCACAGCACGGCCATGCCGGGACGGATCAGACCGCGCTCCGGTGCGACGATATGTTCGATGCCTTGCAGCGGATCGTTGGCATCGTGCAATTGAATTCCGGCCGCGCTGCAATTGCGCGCCAGGTTAGTCGCCTGCAATAGCGAGGCGGCGTCGCGAATCACGCGGGGCGACTCCGCGTGCGTCGGGATGATATGGCTGACCACCGCAAGCTGCTGCTTCGGACGGCGTACATGGCGGGCCTTGTCCTTCAACGCGCTGAATGCCTGCGGGCTGGTGTATTCGTTCATCAGATGCAGATCGACGTACAGCAGCACGTTCTGCGCATCGATCCGTTTGACGACGTGCGAATCGACCAGCTTCTGATAGAAGGTAAGAGAGGGAGATGACATGGTGGACACGCGCCTAAGCCTGCAAGAACGGAAGCACGCGTTCGAGCAGCAACTCGGGCGCTTCCTCGGGAATGTAATGACCGCACGGCAACGCCTCGCCGCTCACCTGCGCCGACCATTGCCGCCATTCGGCGAGCGGCTCGAAGCACTGTTCGATCACGCCTTGCGCGCCCCATAACGCGAGAAACGCGCAGCCGATCTTTTGCCCTTCGTCCAGCGAGGCGCGGTCGTGATCGAGGTCGATCGAGATACTCGCGCGATAGTCCTCGCAGATGCCGTGCGCGGTCGCGGGGTCGCTCAGACAGCGCAGATACTCCGCGTACGCCTGCCCGGTGAACGGTGCGAGCCCGGCACTGCGCGCGCCGATGGTCTGCTTCAGATACAGATCGGCGTCCGCGCGAATCAGCGTCTCGGGAAACGGCGCGGGCCGCACGAGAAAAAACCAGTGCCAGTAAGCGCGTGCGAAGGCAAACGAGGTTTGCTCGTACATCGCGAGCGTCGGCGCGACGTCGAGCGTCACGAGTTTCGTCACGGCGTGCGGATGATCGAGCGCCATGCGCGCGGCGACCCGTCCGCCGCGATCGTGACCGATCACGGCGAATTGGCTGAAGCCTTGCGCGTGCATCAACGCAACCTGATCCGCGGCCATGCGGCGTTTCGAATAATTGCTGTGATCGTGCGCGCCGGGCGGTTTGCCGCTGTCGCCGTAACCGCGCAAATCCGCGGCGATCACCGTGAAGTGCCGCGCCAGCGCGGGCGCGACCTTGTGCCAGATCGCGTGGGTCTGCGGATGGCCGTGCAGCAACAGCAAAGCCGGCCCCCTGCCGCCGCGAATCGCGTTGATCCGAATCCCGTCGACTTCGGCCGACGCGTCTATGAAGTCTGCAAACATCGTTGCCTCCGGTGTGTGAATGCAGTCTAATTGATGCCTGCAGCGATGTGGTTTCTCTTCAGGCAATCCAGAATTAACTTTTAGGAACGAATCAATGGACGGCTTTTCCGACCTGAATCTGTTCGCCCTGGTCGCGCGCCACCGCAATCTGGCCGCCGCCGCGCGCGAACTCGGCGTGACGCCGCCGTCCATCAGCAAACGCCTCGCGCAACTCGAACAGCGCCTCGGCGTGCGGCTGGTCAACCGCACCACGCGGCGCGTCAGTCTTACGGCCGAGGGCGAGATCTATCTGACGAACGGCTCGCGCATCCTCGACGATCTCGCCGAACTCGAACAGCTGGTGACGCAGAGCCGCGCCGAACCGACCGGTCTGTTGAGGGTGAACGCGTCGTTCGGTTTCGGCCGCGCGCATATTGCGCCGGCCATTTCGCGCTTCAGCGAGCGCTTTGCGTCGATGAAGATTCAACTCCATCTGACCGACCGGCCGCTGAGCTTGCAGGAGGAAGGCTTCGATCTCGGCATTCGTTTCGGCGACGTGCCGGACGCGCGCATCAATGCGCGTTTGCTGTTGAAGAACCAGCGTCTGGTGTGCGCGTCGCCGGCTTATCTGAAGCGGCATGGTGCGCCGCTCATGCCGCACGATCTCACGCGCCACGCGTGCCTGGTGTTACGCGAAAACGAATCGGCGTATGGCACGTGGCATTTTTCGCGCGGCAAGAAATCGGAGACGGTAAAGGTAGACGGCCCGTTGAGCAGCAACGACGGCAGCGTCGTGTTGAAATGGGCGCTCGACGGTCGCGGCATGACCGTGCGCTCGGCGTGGGAAATCGGCGAACACGTGCGGCGCGGCGAGCTGGTACCGGTGTTGAGCGACTGGACGCTGCCGAATGCGGACATCCACGCAATCTATCTGGAGCGGCACAGCCTGTCGGCCAAGCTCAGAACGTTTATCGACTTCCTCGGCGACGAGTTGCGGGAGAGCGTGAAGCCGATCTAGAGCGCGTACGGCGGGTGCGGCGGTCGCGCCGCAGGCATGACCGTCACGTCCCGAGCTTTGCCATCAGAAAGTCGACGAAGCTCCGCACCCGCGACGACAGATGCCGGGCATGCGGATAAAGCAGCACGAAGGGCCGTGAGCATCCGCCATAAGGAATCAGCAATTCCTTCAGCGTCCCATCCGCAATGTCTTTCTCGACGATGAAACGATAGGTCTGGAACAGGCCCGCACCGTGCCGCGCCAACGTCACGCCGGCCAGCACGTCGCCCGACGAGACGTTGCCGCCGCGCGTCATCATCTCGAGCGCATCGCCTTCCTGTTTGAAGAGCCACGGAATGTTGCGGCCGGTGCTGGGCAACGCGTACTGAATGCAGTCGTGCAGGAGCAGATCGTCGGGCGTCTCGAGCTTGCCGGCGTTGCGCAGATACGCCGGCGACGCGACGACCACCAGTTCCGCGTCCTCGATCTTGCGCGCGATCAAACCGGAATCGCTCGGCGCACGGCCGCGAATCGCGAGATCGAAACCTTCGTCGGCGAAGTCGATGTTGCGGTTGCTGAGGTGGGTCTCGACCGTGATGCCGGGATAACGCGCGCGGAATTCCGCCAGCAAGGGCAGCACCCGATAGTGGCCGTACGGGGTCGGCATGCTGATTCGCAGCACGCCGCTCGGCGCGCTTTGCTGACCGGTGGCTTCACGCTCGGCGTCGGCAAGCTGACCGAGCGCCTGGCGGCATTGTTCGAAGTAGCGGCGCCCCGCGTCCGTCAGCCGGATCTGCCGCGTGGTGCGCACGAACAGACGCACGCCGAGGCGCGCTTCGAGACGCGAAACTGTGCGGCTCACCGCCGCCGGCGTGACGCCCGCGGCGGTCGCGGCCACGGTAAAGCTTTCCAGTTCGGCTGCGAGGCAGAACAGTTCGATACTGCCCAGAAGGACATCTTCAAATTGACGCTGCATGGCTTCCCGACGAGCTTCGGTGGCGGCGTTGTCGCCTGGCGAAAATGCGTCCGGGAGGGCCGCACGCCGAGCGCTCGACACTGGACGCTTAAGGTTGCGCAGCGCGGACCAACGAAGCCGCCTGCGGTGCGCAACCAGGATCCGCACAGAATATCAGGACTATCGGGCAAAGCGGGTCGCCGCAGCGTTCACTCCGCCTTCAATGCCCGCTGCTTGCGAAACGCCTCGACCGGCATGCCGCCCCACCCCCAGTTCTGCAGGTTCACCTCTTCGATGACGACAAAGGTCGAGTCGAGCGGCTTGTTCAGCACGTCGAGCAGCACCTGGCTGACGCCCGCGATAAGCCGGGCTTTTTCGTCGGCGGTAACGGAATCGTTGCCGGGTTGGGACCCCTCGCGGGTCACCTGGATCGTGACGATAGGCATGTCGTGCTCCGTAATGATGGATTGGATGGCTTGGATGGCTTGGCGCCGGCCGAGTCGAAGGCGCCCTTGCGGCGCCCCGGGATCGATCAGTGGCCGGCGCTTTGGCCGCCGTCCACGTGCAGGATTTCGCCCGTCACGAACGGCGCGGCGTCCAGATACAGCACGGCGTTCACGATATCGCTCATTTCGCCCATGTGGCCCATCGGATGCAATGCGCCGAGCGCCGCGTGCGTTTGCTCGGCGTGCATCGGCGATTTGATGATGCCCGGCGAGACCGCGTTGGCGCGGATGCCCCGTTTCGCGTACTCGATGGCGAGGGATTTGGTGGCCGCGTTCAGGCCGCCCTTGGTCAGCGACGCCAGCACCGAAGGCACGCCGTCGATCGCATGATCGACCAGGCTCGTCGTGATCGTGACCACGTGGCCGCTTGCGTGCTTTTCCATCTCGGCGATCGCCCGTTGCGTGATGTGGAAGAAACCGGACACGTTCACGCCGATGGCGGCCGCATAGTCTTCCGCGGAATACTGCGTGAACGGCTTGGCGATGAAGATGCCCGCGTTGTTGACCAGCGTATCGACGCGGCCAAAGCGCTCGACCGCTGCGGCGATCACGCGTTGCACGGTGGCCGGATCGGCGATGTCGCCGGCAACCGTCAGCACGTTGGGATCGTCCGACGAACCGACCGAGCGCGCGGTCGCGACGACCCGGTAATCGAGCTTGCGGAACGCCTTGACGAGTTCCGCGCCAATGCCCTGCGATGCGCCGGTGACGACGACGACTTTTTGCGATGTGCTCATGATGAACCTCTGGATGACATGTTTGGGATCAGATGCTGATCGGGCCACGGGCTCCGATGGGTATGAAATCTAGGCGCATTGGCTCAGGTTTCGAATACCCGCCGTGGACAAACAGTCGTGCGTGCGAAGTACAAATGAAGCGTGGTGCGGGTTCGAGGCCGAAAATGACGCGACGCGGCGGTTCGAATGCCGCGTCGCGTCATGTCGCGTCATGTCATTCACTGCTCACATTTCACGTCCTGCCTGCGCACCTGGATGATGACCGGATAGGTGCCGTGCTCGAGTTCCACCCGGGCAACCACGGCCATTGTGGTGTCGTCGATGTCGTCATACACGCTGACCTCTTCGCGCCGAAGATTGGTGACGCCGGTGCAGCCCGACGCGCGGCCTTCGTCGGAGACCTTGCATTGAATCGGGTTGTCGGCGATGTAGCGGTATTTGTCGCGCTCGGGCGTGGCCAGATATTCGCGGAAACTTTGCGCCGCGCCGCCAACCCCGGTGACGTAGCCAATTGCGCATTGCAGTTTGGGGGTGTCGCTGCCGGTCGAGGTTTGGGCGATCGCGCCCGTGCTGGCGGCGGCGATCGATGCCACGAGGGCCGAGGCAAAAAGAAATTTCATGGCGTCGTTCACGCAGGTCGTCTCGAAGAAGGGATTGTAATAGCTGGTTCGCAGCTGGGTCGGCAAGCGGCGCAAGTTCAGGCCCGCCCGGGCGGAACGGTCCCGGACGCTCAGGCCCCGACGGCGTAGCCCGCGCCTGGCCGCATATTCGTCAACGCGTCGATCAGCGCATCCACCCGCACGGGCCGCGTTCGCGAGCCCGGCACGATCACGTTGACCGGCAGCGGCGCGGGACGGCAGTGCGGCAGCAACTCGTCCAGCGCCCCGCTATCCAGATGCCGGCGCGCCATGAACTCCGGCACCTGGACGAGCCCCGCGCCCTGCACCGCCGCGCCGATCAACGCCTCGCCATGACTGATCCGGAAACGCGATTTTGGCGCAAGCGTGACGGCTTGCCCCTTCTCGACGAATTCGAGCGACCGTTCCCGCCCGCTCGTCGGCATTCTGAAAGCGACAACCGCATGGTTCGCGAGATCGGCGACCGCGCGGATTTTCGGGTGAGCGGCAAGATACGCCGGGCTCGCGCACAACACTAGCGGCTGCGAATCGAATTGGCGTGCGATCATGCTCGAATCGTTCAACGCGCCAAAACGGATCACCGCGTCCAGTCCCTCGCCAATCACATTGACCTGCTCGTCCGAGAGCCGCAGATCGAAATCGAGCGCTGGATAACGCCGCTGCAAAGCGGTCAGGACCGGCAACACGATCTGGGTGCCGTAGCCGATCGGCGCGCCGATGCACAGCGTGCCAGCCGGCTCGGCGGCGTCGGACACGCTGCGCAGATCGAGTGCGTCGATCTCGTCGAGCAGCCGCGAACACTTGGCAAAAAGCGTCTGACCTTCCTCGGTCAGATGCACGGAGCGCGTCGTCCGATTAAACAGCCGCACGCCAAGCTCCTGTTCGAGCCGCGCAATGCTTTTCGCCACCGACGAAGGCGCAAGGCTCAACTCCCGCGCGGCACGCGCAAAGCTGCCATGCCTCGCGACGGCGGCAAAATTGAGGAACTGACTCAGGTTTTTCATTCAGGCTATTCCCGACAATCTGTCATCAATGAAACGGCAGTGGGGAGATCAAACGACGGTGCATAGGCGGGTAAATTGGGCATCGACAAACTCGACACCCAAGGAACCCATCATGTCTTTCCAGAACATCAAACCGGTCGACTACGATTTCGGCGGCTCGCACGCCCGGATGCTCGTTTCCGGCAAGCAATCCGGCGGATCGTACTGCATGATCGAAATCTTTTCTCCGGCGGGCCGGGCCACGCCGGCGCACCGGCATCAGCATGAGGACGAGACGATCCATATGCTGGAAGGCGAACTCGACGTCAATATCGAAGGCACGACGCACACCTTCCGCGCGGGTGAGACGCTGTATCTGGAGCGCGGCACCGCGCATCAACTGATTAACCGCTCGGACGCAACGGCACGCTATCTGGTCATCTGCGCGCCGGCCGGCTTCGACGAATTCGTCGAGACCTGCGCCGAGGTGCGGCCCGCGCCCTACGAGACGGCGCCGCCGAGCGACGCCTCGAAACAAAAAATGCGCGACGCGGCGCCGCGCTTCGGTATTACGTTGATTCCTCCGCAGAAGGCGGCGCCCACGCCGGCATAAAGGACCATCGGCACCACAAAGGCGTGCCCGGCGATGCCGCCATTACCGTTTGTGCGCCACCGCGACCTTGCGACCCGGATGATCCAGCGGGACGGCCGGCTAACGCCATTGCCGCAGCCCGCGCCTGAAAGCCGGTGGTCGTTCCCGGCCCCGCTCGGCGACGCGGAAGTGGTGATGCTGCCGTTCACGGAGGGGCTCGCGGTGTCGCGCCATCTGCGGGTCGGGACAATGGACTCGTGGCTGGCGACGGCCGCGCTGCGCGACATTCGCAATCCGGATACGCCGCCGCCCCAGCCCAACGACGAGCAGGGACGCTCGACCCAACAGTTCGTCGTCGATGTCGTGATCGCGCAGAACGGAACGACGCGGCGCGCGACTGCAACCGGACGCGACATCTATGCCGTGACCGCGCCGATCGTCGTCGAGCCCCCGAGCGCTTGATTCGCGGCAGGTCCACGAGTCAAGGCGGCGTAGTCAGTCTCGGCGAGATTTTCGACGCGAGGCATTTTCTCGCCGCGCTCGATACGCTGAGCGTTTCCTATGACGTCAAGGGCGACCCGCTGCTCGCGCGCGCACCGTCGCACTAGTCACGCTCGCGCGCTCGCGGCCCGGCCCCGTCGTGGCGAGCGCGCGGCGCGCAACTCCGCCGCATCGAGAAAGAAAGCGCGGTTGTCGGCCATGCGTTCGATCATGAAGTCGATGAAGGTCCGCACGCGCAACGGCTGCTCGGTGCGATGCCCGTAGTAGATATACAGCGCGCCGTACTCCGTGACATGTTGCGTGAGCAACGGAACGAGCCGGCCGGCGCGAATGTGAACCGCCGCGTTGAAACTGCCCAGTTGCCCGATGCCGAGGCCCGACAGCACCGCCTGCGTTTCCATCTCCGTGTCGTTCACGCAGATGGTGGGCGGCACGTCGCGATAGACGATCTCGTCGCCAATCTGAAATTGCCATTGCGCGAGCTTGCCAGTGTTGGCGCGGCGATAGCCGGTGCAGCGATGCTGCGCCAGTTCGTCGATGCTGCGCGGCGCGCCGTTGCGCTCGATGTACGCCGGCGACGCGCACACGATCAACTGGATCGGCACGAGCCGGCGCGCGATCGACCCGCCCGCCGGCTGCGGCCCGCCGCGAAAGCCCACATCGGCGCGCTCGGTCACGAGATCGGTGAAGTGGTCGTCGAACTGGACTTCGAGCCGCGCGTGCGGATAAAGCCGCTGGAATTCCTCGAAGTACGGCCATAGCACCGGCATGCCGAAGGCCCGCGGCGCGCTCACGCGCAACAGGCCATCCACTTCCTGTTTCGAACGCCTTGCGTCGCCGAGCGCGGACGAGAGGATCGACAGCGCCGGTTGCACGCTATC
Source organism: Paraburkholderia bryophila (assembly GCF_003269035.1). Lineage (GTDB taxonomy): Bacteria > Pseudomonadota > Gammaproteobacteria > Burkholderiales > Burkholderiaceae > Paraburkholderia > Paraburkholderia bryophila. The sequence goes on from NZ_QLTK01000001.1 coordinate 779,672, forward strand.
GAACAGCCGCTGCCCCTCCTCCGTCAGGCTCAGCTTGCGGGTGGTGCGGTGAAACAGCCGCACGCCCAGTTCCTTCTCCAGTTGCATGACCGCATGGCTCGCGGCCTGCGGCGAGATGCCCTGATCGACGGCCGCGCGCCGCAGGCTGCCGAGCGCCGCGGCTCGCACGAAGGTCGTGATCGCCCGGATTTCGTTCATGGCCCGCGCTCCCGATTCGCAAATAAACGTTGATTATGAGTCTAGCAATTGACGGCTAGTGAATGTCAGTCTCTGCTTTTACCATGGCCTCACTTCAACGCCACAACACGCAGGAGAAACATCATGGCTGACACGCAACGCGGCGTTTTCAAGCGGGTATGGTTGATCACCGGGGCCGCGCGCGGCATCGGCGCGCTGATCGCCGAGGCGGCGCTCGCGGACGGTAACGCGGTGGTGGCCGCGGGGCGCAACGTCGCGGCGATCGTCGAGCGGTTGGGCGACTCGCCCGCGCTGTTGCCGGTTGCGCTCGACGTCACCGACGAAGCGCAGGCCAAAGCCGCCGTGCAGGCCGCAGTGGAAAAATTCGGCCGCGTCGACGTGCTGGTCAACAACGCCGGCTTCGGCCTGCTGGGCGCGGTGGAAGAATCCGCCGACCAGGACGTCCGCCGTATGTACGACACCAACGTGTTCGGCCTGCTGAACGTCACGCGCGCCGTGCTGCCGGTCATGCGTGCGCAGCGCGCGGGACACGTCATCAATATTTCGTCGATCGGCGGCTATCGGGCCGCAGCGGGATTCGGCGTGTACTCGTCGACCAAGTTCGCCGTGGAAGGCATCACCGAAGCCATGCATGCCGAACTGAAGCCGCTCGGCATTCACGCCACCGTGGTCGAGCCGGGTTATTTCCGCACCGACTTTCTGGATGCGTCGTCATTGGTCGTGGCGCCCCACGTGATCGACGATTACGACGAAACCTCGGGCGCGGTGCGCCGCCGGGCGATGCAAATGAATCACAACCAACCCGGCGACCCGAAGAAACTCGCCGCCGCGATGCTCACGCTGGTCGACGCCGCCACGCCGCCGCTGCGGCTGCCGCTCGGCAACGACACGCTCGCCGCGATCGCTGCAAAAAACGCTTACGTGGCAGAGGAAATGGACATGTGGAGGACGCTGTCGGCCTCGACCGATTTCGCGGATTGATCCGCCGCATCAACGGATGAGGAAATCGCCGATCGCATCGGCGATTTCCGAAGCATGCGTTTCCAGCGCGAAATGGCCCGTATCGAAGAAGCGCACCACCGCTTGCGGCATATCGCGCTTGAATGCCTCAGCGCCGGGCGGCAAAAAGAACGGATCGTGCTGGCCCCACACCGCCAGGAACGGCGGCTGATGCGTGCGGAAATATTGCTGGAACGCGGGGTACAACGCAACGTTGTTTCGATAGTCGCCGAACAGGTCGAGCTGGATTTCGTCGGCCCCTGGGCGGTTCAGATAAAACGCGTCGAGCGTATAGCCGTCGGGCGAGACAGTCGTCGTATCGGGCACGCCGTGGGTGTATTGCCAGCGGGTCGTCTCGAGCGTCAGCATCGCGCGCAGCGCTTCGCGGTTGGCAGGTGAAGCGTCCTGCCAATAGGCGCGGATCGGATTCCACCCGTCGCTGAGGCCTTCTTCGTACGCGTTGCCGTTCTGCGAAATGATCGCCGTGATTCGCTCGGGATGCCTGAGCGCGAGCCGAAAGCCGGTCGGCGCGCCGTAGTCGAATACATAGACGGCGTAGCGATCGAAACCGATCACTTCGGTGAAGCGGTCGATCACGTTGGCGAGGTTATCGAACGTGTACGCGAACGTGTCGCGGGCCGGCATATCCGACTGCCCAAAACTGGGCAGATCCGGCGCGACGATATGGAAGCGGTCGGCCAGCTTCGGAATCAGATCGCGGAACATGTGGCCCGAACTCGGGAAGCCATGCAGCAGGAGCAACTTCGGCGCGCCCGGCCGACCGGCCTCGCGGTAGAACACGTTGAAACCGTCGACGTCGGCGGTGCGATAGGAAATGGCGGACATGGTTTTCACCTGTGAAAAAAGAAGGGGCTGACGACCGGCGTGTGATCGACCTGATACGACGCACCCTCGCCATTCATTCGGATGGAAAAGGACATCGATTTACTTGTAACCACTAAAATCGTCATTTAAAGGTTACTAACGCATCATGTAACTTGTCAAGACGATTTTTAGTGGTTACGATTGACGCATTACTTTTTCGCATTCGTCAGAAGACATGGACTACCGTGAGATTCCCGCGATCTTCGTGGCCGACGCGGCCGGCCTCGACTTCCTGAACTCCATCGCCACACCGGTGGATGAGCCCGCCGACTGGATCGGCGACGGCGCAGGCTTGCTGGCCTGGCTGGAACAGGCCGGGCTCGTGCCGCTCGCCGCGCTGGCGGAGATTCGCGCGCGCTCGACGGCCGCCGAACTCGATCGGGTCGCCGGGCAGGCGCGCGAACTGCGCGAGTGGTTTAGGGGCTTTGTGCAGAAGCGCAAGGGGCGCGCGTTGAGCGCAAAAAATCTGCGCGAGCTGGAACCGCTCAACCGGCTGCTGGCGCGCGACGAACAGCATCGCGAGATCGTCGCCGGTGTAGCCGGCGCCGCGAGCGTTTTCGAATTGAGTGACCAGCGGCGCTGGCGCTGCGCCGAATCGTTGCTGATGCCGATTGCCGAGGCCATGGCGAAACTGGTCTGCGAGGAAGACTTCACGTATGTGAAAGCGTGCGAGGGGCCGAAATGCACGCTGCTGTTCGCCGATCACACACGCGGACACGCGCGGCGCTGGTGCAGCATGGCACTGTGCGGCAACCGGGCGAAGGTGGCCGCTCATCGCAAGCGAATCAAGGAGCAGGAGACGGGTTGAAGGTGCGGGAACGTTAAGCGCGAACCACCCGGCATCGATCCCTCGCAATTTCGGCAGAGCCGCCCTATTTGTGCGATTATTTGCCGGCGCTGGCCTTCTGGGCGAAGCAGCCTGGGCCGCGTCGAACAGCCGATAGTTCGTGACACTCTCTTCGAGGCGTAGCCATGAAACCAGTCATCGCGCAGCTTGTCATCGTTTCCCTGCTCGGCACATCGGTTGCCGCGCTAGCTCAGCAACCTCATCACGACGATCAACACGGCGGCCCGCCACCTCACGGCATGCGAGGACACGGCGCACCGCGCGAAGCCGATAACGGCCGTGAGGGCGGCCCGATTCCGCACAGCGACTGGCATAAAGGCGAGCGGCTTCCGTCCGAGTATCGCGATCGCAGTTACGTGGTCGACAACTGGCACGAACACGGGCTGCATGCACCGCCGCGCGGTTATCAATGGGTCGGCGTGAATGGAGATTACGTGCTCGCCGCCGTGGCCAGCGGCGTGATTGCCGACGTGCTGCTGTCCGGGCACTAACCAGCCGGCACGGTAGCCATGCTGCTGCATCTCTTTCGTGGTCCCGGCCGCGTGTTCGGATTGACCGCCGACGCGAACGGCGCGAACCTGCCGGCACAGTTTGCCCCGTGGGCGCCGTTTAAGTCGGTTGAACTGAACCGGGACCGTGCCACGCCTGGCGTCGATTCAGCGGCATGTCTCGACGATATTGCGCAGCAGGGTTTTCATATTACCGATGCGCATGTTCGGATTGCCGATCAGTTCATCTGATCAGCACGCCCGATACGGCGCTCACATACGCTTGTCGTTGCGCTGCGCGCGGCTTGCGCGCCAGCGCAACAGCAGACCCATGAGTCCCGCGAAAACGGCGGTGCCTGCGTAGCCGGCGAAACGAATGGCGTCTTCGCTGGGCAGGCGGAACATCAGTAGCGTGATCAACGCGAGCGCGGCCACCACGGCCAGAAGCCGGACGATCCATTTCATCTGACACCTCCGCGTCCCAATGGTTGTGAAGTCAAGCGTCGCCTCACAGCCAGCATACCCGCGCACGCGGCAAAAACAATGTGCGGCTTTCCCGATCCGGGACTGCCCGGATTACGCTCCCGCTCCCCTGCCGCTGCCTTGCGCCTGCTGCAAAATAAACTCGATGAACGTCGCCGCCGCGCGCGTGTGATGCCGGTTCGGCATATAGAGCAGGTACATGTGCGTGCCGAAGATGCTCAGACGCCATTCGTCGAGCGCGGTCACTACCGCGCCGCGTTTCAGATCGTCCTGCACCACGTAGTCGGGCACGAGTCCGACACCCAAGCCCGCGAGCACCGCGTCGCGCAGAAACAGAAAGTTCTCGGAGATCAGTGTCGGCTCGAGCAGCACTTCGTGCCGCTCGTCGCGCCAATAAGCGGCCACGCGCAATTGCCGGCCGACCACCGCCGACGTGATCAACGGCGCGGTGCGCAGATCGTCGAGCTGAGTCGGCATGCCACGGCTGCCGGCGAACGCGGGCGACGCGCACGCGACATAGCGCACCGGCCCCATGTCGCGCGCGACCAGGTTTTGCGGTGGCTCGGACATCACCCGCACGGCGATATCCACTTCGTCGCGCATCAGGTCTTCGACACGGTTTTCGAACATCACGTCCAGCACGATGCCCGGATAGAGCCGCTTGAACGCGATCAGCCAGTCGGACATGACCAGTTGCCCGTAGCCGCTCGGCACGCTCAGCCGCACCCGCCCCTGCAGGCTCTGGCCGAGCGTGGCGACCGATTCGCGGGCGGCCAGCAGTGCGTTCTGGACCGCGCGGCCATGCTCGTAGAGTTGCAGGCCGATTTCGGTCGGCTCGACCCGCCGCGTGGTGCGCCTGACCAGTTGCAGACCGATCGAGCGCTCCAGCTGGTTCAGGTGATAGCTCACGTTCGCGCGGCTCATTTTCAGCCGGCGCGCGGCCTCGCTCAGGTTGCCCGCGTCGAGAATGTCCACCAGCAAGGTCAGCGAATTGACGTCCACGGCGGCGCCTTTGTCAAAATAATTTTGACAGTCTGTCAACCACCCATGTGATTGTCAATAAACCTTGACCGCCGCACAATCGCAGAATTCGCCAGACGCGGTCCGCCCGCGCGTGCCGCCAGGCATGGCGTCGGGCATAGCCGCAAGCCGCTACAGATAAACCGTTCAGGAGACACCCCATGCCCCCCACCCCTTCGACCGATGTCGTCACGCACGCGCTGCGCGGCAAGGTGCTGCTCGTGACCATCGACCATGCGCCGGTCAATGCCCTTTCCGCCGACGTGCGACGCGGCCTCGCCGCCGCGATCGACGCCGCCGACGCCGATCCGGCCGTGGAGGCGGTGCTGATCGTCGGCGCCGGGCGCAACTTCATCGCCGGCGCGGACATTCGCGAGTTCGGCAAACCGCCGGTGCCGCCTTCGCTGCCGGACGTGTGCAACCGCATCGAAGCGTGCACCAGGCCGGTGGTGGCCGCGATTCACGGCGCCGCGCTCGGTGGCGGCCTGGAAGTGGCGCTCGCCGCGCACTACCGGATCGCCGTGGACGGTGCGAAGCTCGGCCTGCCCGAAGTGCAACTCGGCCTGCTGCCGGGCGCGGGCGGCACGCAGCGCACACCGCGCCTGATCGGCGCCGCCGCCGCGCTCGACCTGATGCTCAGCGGCCGTCATGCGAGCGCGCAGGAAGCGCTGGCGCTGGGTCTGGTCGACCGTGTCGGCAGTAGTGACGATCTGCTTGCCGAAGGCCTCGCCTACACGCAAGAATTGTTGACGGCCCATGCGCCGGTGCGCCGCACGCGCGAGGCCACGGCACTCGCCGATCGCGCCGCGAGTCTCGCCGCGGTTGCCACGGCACGCGCGGACACCGCGAAGAAATCGCGCGGTCTGTTCTCGCCGCTCAAGATCGTCGACGCGGTCGAAGCCGCCATCGACCAGCCCTTCGACGAAGGCCTTCGCAGCGAACGCAAGCTGTTCCTCGAATGCCTCGACAGTCCGCAACGTGCCGGGTTGATTCACGCGTTCTTTGCCGAACGTGAAGTACTCAAGGCGCCTGAAACGCGCTCCGCCAGACCGCGCCCGCTCGAGGCCATCGGCGTGGTCGGCGGCGGCACGATGGGCGCGGGCATCGCCGTCGCGGTGCTCGACGCGGGCTTGCCGGTGACGATGATCGAACGCGACGACGCGTCGCTCGCGCGCGGCCGCGCGCACATCGAAAAGGTCTATGACGGCCTGATCGCGAAAGGCCGCCTGAGCGTGGAGAAAAAAACCGCCGTGATGGCACGCTGGAGCGGCAGCACGTCGTACGATGCACTCGCCAACGTCGACCTCGTGATCGAAGCCGTATTCGAAGATCTGGCCGTGAAACAGGCCGTGTTCGCCGAACTCGATCGCGTCTGCAAAAAAGGCGCGGTGCTCGCGACCAACACGTCGTATCTCGACATCGACGCGATCGCGTCGAGCATCTCGCGCCCCGCCGACGTCATCGGCCTGCACTTCTTCTCGCCCGCGAACATCATGAAGTTGCTGGAAGTGGTGGTGCCGAAGCAGGTCAGCGCCGACGTGGTGGCCACCGCGTTCGAACTCGCGAAGAAGCTGCGCAAGACACCGGTGCGCGCGGGCGTGTGCGACGGTTTCATCGGCAATCGCGTACTTGCCGTGTATCGCAGCGCCGCCGACGCGATGATGGAAGACGGTGCGTCGCCGTATCAGATCGATGCCGCCGTGCGCGCCTTCGGCTTTCCGATGGGACCGTTCCAGGTGGTCGATCTGGCGGGCGGCGACATCGGCTGGGCTACGCGCAAACGGCGCGCGGCGACCCGCAATCCCGCCGCTCGCTATGTGCAGATCGGCGACCGCCTGTGCGAGCGCGGCTGGTTCGGCCAGAAAACCGGCCGCGGTTTCTATCTGTATGCCGAAGGTTCACGCAGCGGTAAGCCCGACCCCGAAGTCGAAGCGATCATCGACGCCGAGCGCGAACGCGCCGGCATCACACCGCGCACGTTCACCGACGAAGAGATCGTGCGCCGCTACATGGCCGCGATGATCAACGAAGGCGCGAACGTCGTGCATGAAGGCATCGCGCTGCGGCCGCTGGACGTCGACGTGACCTTCCTGTACGGCTACGGTTTTCCGCGCTATCGCGGCGGTCCGATGAAATACGCCGACATGGTGGGCCTGCCGGCGATTCTTGCCGACATCCGCGAGTTCGCCAAAGCCGACCCGCTGTTCTGGCAAGCGTCGCCGCTGCTGGTCGAGCTGGTCGAACGCGGCGCCGACTTCGCGAGTCTGAACCAGACGGCCTGAAGCGACCGCTCTTTTGCGCCTGTCATGCAGCACGGCCGGTGGCGCGCGACAGCGCCCCGCCCCGCCCCGCCCACTTTTCACGGAACACGCCACTATGGATCTCAACTTCACCCCTGAAGAAGAAGCCTTCCGCGCCGACGTGCAGACGTTCCTGCGCGATAAGCTGCCGCAGCGTCTCGCCGACAAGGTGCACGGCAGCCGTCGTCTGACGCGCGACGACATGGCGCAATGGCATGCGATTCTCAACGCGCAAGGCTGGCTCGCGAATCACTGGCCGCAGGAGTTCGGCGGTCCCGGCTGGAACGCGGTGCAAAAATTCATTTTCGAAAACGAATGCGCGTTGGCCGGCGCGCCGCGCGTGGTGCCGTTCGGCGTCAACATGCTGGGACCGGTGCTGATCAAATACGGCAGCGACGCGCAGAAACGCCATTGGCTGCCGCGCATTCTCGACGGCTCCGACTGGTGGTGCCAGGGTTATTCGGAGCCGGGCGCGGGCTCGGATCTCGCGGCGGTCAACACGCGCGCGCTACGCGCTCTGGATACGCAAGGCGAGCACTACGTGGTCAACGGCCAGAAAACGTGGACCACGCTCGGCCACTTCGCCAACATGATTTTCTGCCTGGTGCGCACCGACACCGACGCGCGCAAACAGGCCGGCATCAGCTTCCTGCTGATCGACATGAACACACCCGGTATCGAAGTCCGGCCGATCGTCACGCTCGACGGCGAGCACGAAGTCAACGAAGTGTTTTTCACCGACGTGCGTGTGCCGGTCGAGAACCTCGTCGGCGAAGAGAACAAGGGCTGGACCTACGCGAAGTATCTGCTCACGTACGAGCGCACCAATATTGCGGGCGTCGGGTTCTCCGTGGCCGCCTTCAACCGGCTGCGCAAGATCGCCGCGAAGCAGCAGCGCAACGGCCGGCCGCTCGCCGACGATGCGTCATTCGCGGCACGCATGGCGCGCGTCGAGATCGATCTGGAAAACATGAAAACCACCAACCTGCGCGTGATCGCGGCGGTGGCGGGGGGCGGCGTGCCGGGCGCGGAGAGCTCGATGCTGAAGATTCGCGGCACCGAGATCCGTCAGGAAATCTCGTCGCTGACGCGTCGTGCGATGGGACCGTATGCGCAGCCGTTCGTCGAGGAAGCCTTGCACGATGGCTTCGATGGCACGCCGGTCGGCCCCGCCGAAGCAGCCAGCGCCGCGTCGCTGTACTTCAACAATCGCAAGCTGTCGATCTTCGGCGGCTCGAACGAAATCCAGAAGAACATCATTTCCAAAATGATCCTGGGACTGTAAGGGGCGCACCTCATGAACTTCCAGCACACCGAAGACCGCCGCATGCTGGCGGACTCGCTGAACCGCTTCGTCAGCGAGCAGTACGGCTTCGAAACGCGTGACCGGATCGCACGCTCGGCGCAAGGTTTCAGCAGCGAATTGTGGGGACGCTTTGCCGAACTCGGCGTGATCGGCGCGTTGTTCGACGAAGCGAACGGCGGGTTCGGCGGCGGCGGGTTCGATATTTCCGTCGTATTCGAATGTCTCGGCCGCGGGCTCGTGGTCGAGCCGTTTCTCGACACGCTGATGGTGGGGCAAGCGCTGGCGCGCAGCGGGAACGACACGCAGCGCGCGTTGCTGGAAGGGTTGATCGACGGCTCGCGGATCGTTGCGCTCGCACAGGGTGAGCCGGATGGGCATTATGAGTTGGCACGTGTTCAGACACGTGCGCAGCGTGATTGGCATGCCGATGCTGATGGCGGCTCGTGGCAGTTGAACGGCTCCAAGGCGGTGGTTCAACACGGCGAGCAGGCTGGGCTGTTTCTGGTCTCGGCTCGCACGCATGGCGCCGATGATGCGCAAGAAGGTATCAGCCTCTTTCTGGTGCCACGCGATACGCCCGGCGTCAACGTGCGCGGCTATCGCAAGATCGACGGCGGAGGTGCCGCCGAAGTGACCTTCGATCACGTCACGCTCGACCTTGACGCCTTGCTCGGCACAGCCGGAGAAGGTTTCGCGACACTCGAATATGCAATTGGCTGCGGTGTACTCGCGTTGTGCGCGGAGGCCGTGGGCGCAATGGATGTCGCCAAAGACCACACGCTCGACTATCTGCGCACGCGCAAGCAGTTCGGCGTGCCGATCGGCAGTTTCCAGGCCTTGCAACATCGCATGGCGGATCTGCTGCTCGAGATCGAGCAGGCGCGCTCGGCGGTGATCAATGCAGCGGCCGCGCTGGGTGCGCCGCGCACGACGCGCGAACGGGCGTTGGCGGCGGCGAAATACAGCATCGGCAGAATCGGTGCGAGGGTTGCCGAAGAATGTATCCAATTGCACGGCGGCATCGGCATGACGTGGGAGCTGCCGCTCGCTCACTACGCGAAACGCCTCGTGATGATCGATCATCAACTCGGCGACGAGGACCATCATCTCGAACGGTTTATCGCACTCGGACGGGGGGAGTAGCAAGTCAGCGGTCGTTGTGCCTGGAATGGCGGTGGCGGTGGCGGAAACAGATCGGGCAATCTGGTAGAAACTGGCGGACGTTCGGACCGCCGCACGATCGCTGGACCCGCAGAAGGCTTAACCCTGGTCAGCGCCGGAATAGAAAAAGGCCCTACAAGCGATGCTTGTAAGGCCTTGATTTCTTGTGGTCGGGGCGAGAGGATTTGAACCTCTCTGTATCGACCATGGAATAAGGCCTTCCCGGTAATTCGTCAACGTCAAACGCGCGTCGAATTGACAAGGTAACTGAGGCTCACTTTACCACGGAAGGCGCGGGTTTTCTCCGGGATCGCACTGGCTTGGTATGCGTATTCAGCCGATTCCCTTTTATCACCCGGCGTTTGCCATCATCAGTCGCCAGGACCAAAACCTTTCCTTTCATGGGCTCTGACATAACAGGAGTTTCTAATGGAAAACATTCCACAAATCGGCAAACAGGTCACTTGTGACTTCATCCCGGATGCCATGCTCGTCTATGCCACCCGAAATCAGACCATTTTCAACTGCGACGATGAATTGCTGACTGTCCGGTTCGACAGCACTGAAGCGCCGGTCGGCTCGGTCGGGCGACTTGTGGTGTCTCACACCCAGCGTGGAGCGCAGTGGCAATTCCGTCCATATCGTTTCCCAAACTGGCGCAGGGTCCCGAATCAGGATACCCCCACCACTTGGGTATGGCACTGTATCGAAACGGGCGAACTCATCACCACGACAATCGGTACTGTACCCGGCCGTGGGCCGGGCACCCCGCTGCCGCCAGATGATGCAAATCATCTGCCTTTCTAACGCAGGACACAGGAGGGCTAATTTGCCCTCCGTTTTTGCTCAAACCGATTCCACTATAAGCTCTGGCCATGGCGGCCAGCTTGCCGCAGCATCCATGGGTTTCAGTGCCCCAAGGATGTCCCAAGACTTGACGGTTTGGGGACATTTTTTTCGTGTATGATATTTCCAAGGTTCACGATGACTCCCGCCTGTAGACACTGAGAGTCTATGGTTATCGTGTCTCCTGATGAGCGCAGTATCTGCGTCGCCTGAAAACTGAAGGTGGGTGAGAGTCAGCGAACCAAGAGAGATATGCTGATTTCAAAAGAGCCAGACAGCCCTCGCTACTGAGAAGCACAGGGTAGCAAGTGGGAAGCCGGTAAGCGCACGCCGTTTTCCCACCCTACTCTAAGCGTCAAACACCCGTACCGGGCGTACCACCAAGCGCAGCCCCGTGCCTTGGCTACCAACCCTAACCGGCTCTCGCAAGCGCTCTTAGCTTGTGAGCCCGTATGTCCAAACTGCATCCCAAGGTTGTCATTGTCGACAACCTTCCGAGAATCCTGTTCGTCGAACAGTTATCGATTCTCATCGGCAAAACACCGACAACCATCCGCACCTGCGCAACTAACGCCAAGTATCAGCATCTCATTCCAAAGCCGTTCAAGACGCCGTACTCGCGGCGGCTCTGCTGGTACGAGCACGATGTGCTCTCTTGGATCGACTCGCATCGCCCCGACCCGGAACCCCTCCGCCGTCCACGCGGCAGACCCACGAAGGCGGCGCAGCTAGCCCGGCTGCGCCACGAGGAGCTCGCACAAAAAGGCAGGTGAGTGATGATCTCGCCAGCCAAGACTGCACTCACAATCGCCCAAAAACTTCAGGAAGAGTCCCGTCAGAATACGCTATGTGTGCGACGACCGAATGTACCGTTGCCCCAGAACGCAGTTCGGGTTCAGATGGCTTCTTGGCCGGATTCAGTCCGTGGCGTACCGAACATCTTTCTACGGTCTGCACTCTTCGGCGCGATCGCGAAGGGCAAGCGGCACTATGCCGAGCGTCTGCAACTCGCGACCTTCGACAGCGTGCATATATTTTTTACGGGTCAGATTTTTGACCAGGGCGATCTTGACGTCTACGCGAGCCTTCTACACGTCATGCGCGGCCAAAGAATGGGGGAGCAGTGCCGGGTAACCTCGTATGCGCTGCTCAAACTAATGGGCAAAGGCGACACGGGCAAGAACCGCGCGACACTTCACAGACGCCTGACCCGACTGCAAAGCGGCACCGTTGAAATCAAGCAAGACAATGGGGTTTGCTACACCGGCGGCCTGATCGGTAAAGCACTCAAGGAGGATGAAACACAGCAATGGTTAATCACGCTAAATCCCAGCCTACTTGCCTTATTTGCCCGTGATCAATTCACGCACGTTGACTGGGCCATGCGGCGCGAACTAGATGGCAAGCCACTGGCCCAATGGTTGCATGGCTTCTACTGCAGCCATGCCAAGCCGTATCCGCTGCGCATGGAAACGCTACTCAAGTTATGCGGCAGTCAGGATGGCAATCCACGTAGCGCACAACAAACGCTGCGCCGGGCATTGGGCGTGGTCAGCGATGCCAGCGAGGCTTACGGCCTGAAATTCCGCATCAACGTGCGTGGGCAGCTCGTATGTGTGGAGAAAGCGGTGCGTGGGGCACAGCAGCGGCACTTGGCCAAGAGGACTCAAGCTCCCCGGAAACCTCATGTCTGATGCCGTTTCAGCGCCTGCCGGATGCCGTTCTAGCACCTGCCGGATACCGTTCCAGCACCTGCCGGATACCGTTCCAGCGCCTGCCGGATACCGTTCCAGCGCCTACACTGGCCACAACAAAATGAGCGCCAAACCCAGCGCCGGAAAGGGTGCGTGCGACTCATCCTCGCATGCCTAATCGAATTTAATCTTTTCTAATCTTTTTTAATCGTCAATGTCCTCGCCGATGGCGGCAAAAAACGACGCCATCGGCAACCTTCACCGGATCACCCATCCTACGGATGGGGGCGCCATCGCCACGCCATAGGCGTGGATCACCGTTCAAGCTGAGACCGCCATCCGAACATCCGGGTGACGCTTCACCAGGCCATGTCGGGCGAAGTGGTGGAGCGCGTACGCAGCGGAGAATTGGACGCTGGTTTCACGCTGGCTGACGTTTCCGCAACGGGTCTGTCAGTCGACCGATTGAGCGAAATCGGCCTGGTCGTCGCGCTGCCACCAAAGTTCACATTGCAAGCCTATAGCCTAGGCTTGGCAGATATTGTGAACCGCCTCGGGAATCGTGGAGGCAGGTTGGTTTAAGTTGATGCGGGATCAGCGGCAGCTGTTTCAAGTTGCCGATGGTAATTTGCCTCAGCTTCGGCAGGCGGGATATCCGAGGGGTTCCATCAACCGATGATGATGAACTAGGCTACCCACTGCAGCGTTGCCAGTTCAACGGATTCCCGCGTTTTCCAGGTGCGGCGAAGAATCAGTTCAGCCTTGTACAAGCCATTGATCGTTTCAGCCAGGGCGTTGTCATAGCTGTCGCCCCGGCTGCCGACCGACGGTTCGATGCCCGCTTCGGCCAGCCGTTGGCTGTAGCGAATGCTGACGTATTGGGACCGTCTGTCCGAGTGGTTTATCAAGGTTCCGCCGTCGCCCGGGGCATTCCAGCCACATCCTGATCAGATGCAGCACACGCCGATCTACGATGCGTCGCGCGAGCGACAACATCAAGTCGGCGTGCGGAATACTGCCAAAGTAGTCCGCCAGGTCCGCGTCAACGACGTCCGTTTGCCCTCGGTGCAGCCGTTCCTCCACCTCGATCACCGCCTGCTGGGCATTGCGGCCCGCACGATAAGCGTACTGATCCGGTGGAAGGTCCGCTTCGAAGATCGGTTCGAGCACCAGCATCGCTGCTGTCATGCACAGACGTGCATAGCTGGACCATGGTGTGGGCATGCGCGACTGCTTTCCGTCACACATGACTTTGACTGGCTAAATCGAATAACTGCGGTAACGCGTGCGTATGTTCCCGCTGCATTGATCGGTGAGGTCGCGAGTTTTTTCTAATTTATAAGTAATAGTCTGCGCATGGCGAGCATCCGCTCGCGCGATTTCTCGATCGAAATCGCAAAACAGGAACCTCTATTAATTACGTCGCCTTCGGCGACCCATTTTTACGACCGCAAACCCTCGTGACGCATATGATGTCTCTTTATGCTGTCCTCGCTGACCTCATATCGACCGGCTTGTCACCCCGCGTATGTGCACTGCACACTGTACATATCGCAGTGCGCAGTGCGCAGTGCACATATCGCATTGCACATTCGATCAGCAAAGCGCGGACGCACTCGGCATCGCAGATCATCCATAACACGTATTGATAATTGTAAAAGTAGATTTATATTCCATTTAATCAGTTATACTAATTTATAATGATGGGAATCATCCTCGGTGTATGCGCCATGCTCCATTCCGACAAAATCCGCTACATGCAGCGCCTCCAGCAGGCTGCGACCCATCAGCACTTCTTCTATACGTCGGGACGAACGGACCTCGCGGGCTTCGACCGACTTGCAAAAAAATTCGCTGAAGCCTACGGCACGGAGCTCAGTCGCCAGACCAAGCACAAACGCCGAATGGCCGGTGAGGCCAGCACCTACCTGCATGCCGTACGATTGACTGCGCGGAGCGAAAACGGACAACGGTTTGTCGACTGGGTATTACTGGCAAGCGAAGGCCGTGGCCTCGTAACCCAGCGCGAGCAGCTTCAGGATCTACGCGATCCGCATTCGCGACTGAAATCATCGGATCAGCAACACGAACTGGTCCACGACGGCAAATCCTGGTCGTGGCGATTAACCCATCGCAGCTACAACCTGTGCCTCGATCGCATTCATCGGATCGCTTCATTGTCCCCGGATCGGCGCCGGCAGATCCAAATCGATGGCGTCTTGCGGGATGCCGATGCCGAGATCCTGCTCGACCGGCTTTACGCTGAGCCGGGTTTTCGTCTCGTGCGTCGGCAGGTCGGCAAGCTTGTCGCCGAACTACGGCGCGACTGGAAACGCCTGCGGCCGGCCAGTGGGCCGCAATTGTCCAAACGTTCTTTCCTTGCTTATGTCCGTTTCCTGCCGGATCGGCCCGTGATTAGTGGACTGACGCATGCGGAAAGACGCGAGGCCTTTCTGTGCGCATTTCCCGAACAGGCTGAAAACACGGTCGTTTCCCGGCGTTACTGATCAGACGTAACGCTTCAGCGTCCCCAAATCAACATGGCCAGGTGACCAGGGGCGCGATCGATCCAACCGCGCCGGAAATCACCGCCGACAATGCAACGACCACTTCCCGGCCCTGTGCGCGAGGAAACAGGCGATCTGCGATCGCAATCATCCTTCCGTCCATTATCGGGTCCTCCACTCTCTACGTTAGGTCAAGCCCGGTATCCGAACTCGTATATAGGCACGTGTTCGACATAACGATGTGCCACGACAACCAACCGGAGCCATCACATGTCGACTCGCGACCCCTTCCAGGAATTTCTCAACCAGATCCTGCACAATAACCAGCCCAACCAGGACCTCGTCGACGATGGGGTTCCTGCCCTGCGCCAGCTGTTCGCCATCGCCCACGAGGACTCGGGAGCGAGCTATGTCGTTACCCTGTTCCTGCTCGGCCTGTACAACTCGAAGCGTTTCCCGTTTCAGCTCACCGACCTGCGCATGCTCGACCGGGAATGCTTCGACGACGTACTTCGTGTTCTTAAGATGGACACCCTAGCCTGCTCGCACAGCATCGATCAATATTTTTGCCTTGGTACAAAACGCTTTGAGCAACTGGCGATCGACTGGGGGCTCATTGACTCATCCGACTAATTGACGCAACGCCCCGTGGCAATGCCACGGGGAGAAAGCCCAGGCACGGAATCGTTCTATCAGAACATCCGGTACTTTTTAAACGGAAGCCCATGTTGCTCAACGTAAGCGTTGGAGCTCTCGATGGCCTCCGCGTTTTCCTTCAGCCAAAGCTCGGCACGCCTGTCGGACATGGCGCGGGCAAGTTCCGCTTCTGTCACGTTCGAGACATCAACGCCCAGAATTTTTGCGTCAGAAAGAAGGTTTTCAGTCGGCGAGACATTTGCCCTTCTTTCCGGGATGCCGGTACAGGTTGCCATCGTCAATCTCCACGCTGATCATCAGTAAGCACAGCGTCAACACATGGTGTATCCTCTTCCCTGATTCTAGAACGCAAAATACGGCCCGGTTCCGCCCGGCGTCGAGGCATTGTCGATGGCGGCCTTAGCGCGCAGCTGGTGTGTCAGCCCCCAGGCGCTTCAGACCATCCACGAAGCCGCCGACGTAATCCGGGCTGAATTCGAACGTCAAACCCTTGCGAACCTCGTGTGCGACCGTCACCGGCTTGTAGCCGTCGCTCGTCGACTCATATTTCGTCAGCGTCTTGCCCGCGAAAATCCGGACAGGCTGATTCTGGCGATACGCATCCTCAAGCACGCTGGCCGGCAGGTCGATCATCTGGGTCCACGAGGCCCCGCTACCGGTGCTGTTGAAGCATTCGAGGTTCTTGATCGTCTCGCCATTCATGTCGGCGACGTGGCCGAGCGGCACATAGGTACCGTCGCTCTTCACCAGCCAGAACTCGATGCCCTGGCCCGCATGGAAACCGTGATAGCCATGCACGACCTCGTTATCGGTCGGGCAGCGCTCTTCCGGATGATTCGTGCGCCACGCATCGACAAAGCCACCGTTCACGATCACGCCAGCGACGATCCGGTATGCCTGTGCGTGCCCGGCCGTGTTGTAGTTCGTCAAGGCCAGTTGCAGATTCAGATCGAGCCAGCCGTGGAAATCCGGGTCGTTGACGAACTGCTGCCGGTAAAGCTGCGGTGCGGCATACGTCCGGACCATATTACAACCGTCGCAGCCGGGATATCCGGTCCTGACCGCGACCTTCCCGGCGACCTGGTCCCGCGTAAGCGGTGCGGTGCTGACTGCGCAGCCAGACAGCACAATGACACCCGCGAGCGATGCGGCAAACAGAAACTTCTTCATTGTTGATCCCCGAATAGAAAACGACGCGCAGCAGTGGACAGCATCCTGCCCACGGCATGGATGACAACCAGATGGATAGGCAGCTGGAACCTGAAAACGATTTAGGTCAGGCAGGCGCGTGCTCGGTGCGTCACGGCGAGGTATTTCGACTTTGACTTCTCAATTTCTGTGGCCCCGAGGTGCTGTCTTGTTCTTCCGGCGCAAATTTCCACCGGAGAGCTGCGTTATTTGTAGCTGTTACCTGAATAGGTTGCTACGATATTCGTAGCATGTCAACTGACAGCCTGATCATGCCAGGGAGCCATCCCGACGAGTCGATGTCATGTGGAGCATCCGCTTCCCGCGGAGTAGCCCGGAGACTCGCAACAGAAGGGAAACAAGATGAGGTCGCTGATACTGGCCTATAGCCGATTGGCCCGGGCACCGTTCATGATTCGGACATTGGTGGGTCTGCTGACGTTTGCAACGGCGGTCCTGATCGAAGTTTTGCTGGATGCTGTCTGGACGCATTTCCACATCGACCTGTATACCGCCGACCGCTTCGTGCACGTGGTCGCCTCGCCCATCGTCGGTCTGCTGGTTGCGCCCATGCTGTCTTCTCTCGCCCCCCTATTTCATGGAGTGCCGTCAGGCAGAACGCAGCGATTTGACGGTGACGATCCATTCGATGGAGGAAATGAAGTGACTTCTCATGCCCTGCGTCACGACGACTTCGATTTCCCCAAGCTTCACGACGACGACTCACGGGATTGGCCGGGACGTCTCGACTCGGGCGCGGACTGGCGCACTGATCCCAGCTATTCGTGGTTTTCGGAAAACATTTTCTACGACGATCCACATCGGTCGTGAAACCATGCGGGCTGACTATTCCCCGCGGGTTTCGCACGTCTCGAAGGAGTATCTCCAATGAATGCTTTCATGCGCGAATTCATCAAGGCGGCCAGGGAGGCCCCACGGCTATTCTTCCTGCCACTCACCGGTGCAATTGAAGCGGTTCGCCGGGAGGTGGGTGACAGCCGATGCGGTCGGGACCCGGAAGAGCCCGCCAATGCCCGCTCCCATCGTGGTATCCACGATTCGCGCTGATCGGGAATCACCGGGCACGGACCGAGTCCTATACCGATTTCCCTGACCTGATACGAGTCTTGGCGCTGACCCTATACATTCTTGCCGTCGGCATCCCGATTGTGATCGGCGCATTCTGGCTGGCAGTGAAGCAACTCGAAGCCGAGAAGGCGAAGAAAGCTCGCGACGAGAAGCGGCAGGCGTAGGCAGGTGCCTGAGGCACCACTCTCGATCGACGCCGATAGAACGCTCCTGACATCGACAGGCTTCCTTGCACCGGTTCGCAACCAGAGACCGGCTTGTCACCCTCTGGATTATCGCGCACCAACACTACGATCTTCGTAGTATCTGGAAAATCCATTAACTACGACATTCGTAACCTTGGAAGATACAGGGTTACGCAATGTCGGCAGCAGGAAATACGGTTTTTGGAAGTCGGCTGAAAGAAGCCCGGCTTCGCGCCGGCCTGTCGCAAAAATCGCTTGGCATCGCGGCCGGCCTTGATCCGTTCGTCGCCAGCACGCGCATTAATCGCTATGAACTGGATATCCACAAGGTGGATTACCCGTTCGCCTGCCGGCTGGCGGCTGAGCTTTCGGTACCCGTGGCCTACTTCTATACAGACGACGACGAACTGGCGGAATTGATCCTGCTGTACGGACAGGCATCGAAACGGGGACGAAGCCGGTTGCTTGCCGCTGCCCGCGAAATGTAATCGCACGCGGTCCTGGCGCAGACCCCGCCTGTATCGGTATACCCGCTGAACCGGCAACAGAAAGGAAAACTGCCGGGTTGAACTACCCCGGCAGCGGTTGTGCGCCACGTCCTGTGACGACTTTGGCCATGCGGCCGTCGGTCTGATGTTTTTACTACGTCGTTTCTCCGTGAAAATGAGCAGGGCTGCCACGCCCTGCCATGGTTCAGAACACACTCGTACACTTCAAAATACCGCCCCGGCCTTTCGCTCCGCCCGGACAACCGTCAGGTCTGCCCTCGCATCGCTGCTAATCAGCCAGTCTCCCTCACCTTTACCTTGCCCGGTGCCACCCGGGCTCTATCGGTATGTCGGTGATTCCCACGTTAGTCACGTACGTCGACATGACACGCCGCCGCGCTCTGCTATCAATGATTGGCCCTGTGGGCCTACCCCGCCTTGCGGCGGGTTTCAGGGGGGCGAGGTTCCAGAGCCCCTCCCTTACTGCATTGACGCTTCATCACGCCCTGACTAGCTGATCCACCTCCCGGCGAACCAGCCAGCGGCTTGTCACGACTTACCCGGATGCATCCTCTGCGGATGCAACGTACGGCTTGAGCTATCCAGCGATCTCATTAGCTTGCGCCAACAAGTACCAGACGATCCAGATTTCTCCTCACGTCCCTGCGCCATTCCTGACGCCTCAGCAGCCCACCGCCCGGGACACCGTCCAACCCTCTCGGGCCGCCCGTTGTCGGGATTCCCACCCATTCGCACGTGGCAGGGTTACCTCAGTCACCTGAGGCCCCGTGTCCGTGTCGCCCAACTTCCCGCTCCGCAGAACTGGATTGGGTCGAAGGGGACATTGCAGCCCCCAGCGCCCTGCGTAACGTGGCGAGCCCGATTATGGGCACCACGCTTCAGCGGTCAATTTCAATCGATTGGCAGTCGACTGAAACAGAAGTGCACGAACATGTCTGGGATTGGCAGCCCCGGCACATTCAGGAGAGTGTGTAGACCACCGATCCTTTCACAGATCGCATAGTTATCCTAACAGCAATTCCGGAAATCACCATACGCGCGCCTGTTATAGGGATATTCGTCGAGCGGCAGGGTAACGGGTACGCATACTCGGCCGATCCCGTTTTATCAATTCGCGTTCGCCATCACCCGCTGTCAGGCCAAACACCAATCCCATCGTGGCCCGGCGCAACAGGAGAATGAGCAATGGAAAACGTCCCTCAATCCGCAAAGCACGTCGCGTGCGATTTCTTTCTTGATGTCGAATTGCTTTGTATCGTGCGCGATGAGGCGGTGTTCGATTTCGGTGAAGAAGTTCGCGTTATCCGGCTGGAGAACAGTGCAGCGCAGGTTGGCGAAGTCGGGCGCCTGGTGGTATTTCACACCGGGCACGGCGAACGGTGGCAGTTTCGCCCCTATCGATCAGGCAGCTGGCGCAGGGTGCCCGAACTGGACACCCCGTCATGCTGGACCTGGCGCTGCATAGAAACCGGCGAATTCACCGCCACCGCGATCGGCACCCTGCCGAGCCGTAAGCCAACCGCTCATCTTCCACCGGAAGATGAGGGCAACGGGTTGCCGTTTTAATGAAGGACACAGGAGGGCAAATCGCCCTCCTGTTTTGACTTGAGGCGTCCGACCGGCCGAGTGCAACCCGAAGCTGCCTGTGGATGACCTCCCGCCGGAAGGGCGGATTGCAAAGCTGTAGCGGATGTCCGAAATGCTATATGAAGAAAACGTAGCCGAGAGAACAAATTGAAAGTTGACATGACGGTCGGCGATCGACGCAGAGCTGCTGTGGTGCCCGTGCCAGCGCTGCTGCGAGACCATGAAAGTGAGCGAGCGCGTGTGCCATTCGCGTCATTGGAATTCCCCACGCTCCGTAATTCGCAAGAAGTGTCATCTCCTTCCCTCTAGGGGTTCGATCAGGCAACTCCGCGTTTTATCCAGAGATCTCCAAATGCCTTGTCCGCATCAACTTTCCGCGAAAGCACATACTCCAGAAAATCCTCGACATCATCTTCTGAGGGTACATTCGGTACCGCCTCAAGTTGTATGAGTTTTCGGAAACCGCCGTAGTGTTTATGTAACGTTATGAGGCCGACCCCGAAGCGGCTGCAGGCGGACTCCATGGCTTCCAGTCCCTCTAACTCAGCCCCTTTTGCCCATTCAAGTACCACATATGCCTCATGTGCAAATTTGCGATGGGATGCTGCTTCATAGATAGCTTCTACATTCCATCTTCGCCATTGCTTTACTTCGTAAGTAAGTCGTCACGATAAGCTTATCGATACGTTGTCGCGGATAGTTCCGGACTGAAAATTTGACAACATCCGGATTAGTCCACTTGCCACGATTGCGAAGCGATCCGATATCGAAGCCAAACGCGTTCTCTTCATTGTCGTAGGCTTCATTGTCGATAACCTTAATCAGCTCCTGATAGAGATCGGCCTCTTTCCCGACGGCCGATTCTGGTGAGGGAACAAGATGTTTTACGCCCTTGGCGGTTAAGGCTATGCCGCCTGAGTGGCAGCGATATTTCTCAATCAACGCTTCGCTGAGAAGTTCTTCTTTCAACAAGCCATATCGTTGATCGGAGACGTTCAATATCGTTTTTGCCTGTTGATTCGATGTGCCGCCTTCTTCATTTAGCAACCACAAAAGACGATCTCGATCGGTCGGTTTAGCCATAGGAATCTTGGAAGTGAAGGATGAAAGCGTTCGGTTTTGGGGTGACCAACCCGCTGGCAGCACGATTATGTTACCTCGATATCTATGCTTTCGGGTATAGCCGACGCGACTGACATAATCCGCGCACGTCCGTTGTCTGGCGCGGAATCGACGTTTGAATGTCCGCCGTAGTGCGTAGTGGCCACACCCCGCCCGACGCGATCGGGTCTGTTCGGTAGAGTCGAGATGTGGCGCGGTGGCAGTAGGTTCGGTTTGTCTGTTGCCGCCCCTTTCGTCTGGCGGTGCCCGAGTAACCTCGCCCTAACTC